>NZ_JBZYWJ010000001.1:0-855700 GCF_059115305.1 Acidobacterium sp. FHG110202_01 | reverse complement strand
CATACGATATTTGGACTCGATTGGAGCCTTTACTCCGCATGCAAAAGTGTCATGGCTATTCAAGTATGGCGGTTCTGTAATCGCGATGATGGCTCTTGCTATGCTGATGGGCTATAAGCGCGTTGTTCTATGCGGCGTCGACCTGAATAAGCAGACCTATTTTTACCAGCACCACGAGCATTATCCGGAATATGCTGACTGGGAGTTCGTATCCCGCAATGAGGCGCACCTGACGACACGCCATCTTCCATGGCTCGTCCCTGCCCAGGCAGCCGTTTGTATTTTTAAGGAATTGATTCTTGATCCAGCAGGTGTTGAGTTGTATGTTGAAAGCCGTGTTTCTACCCTGTATCCCCGGGTGCCTTTGGCTTCGGATGCTCTGTTCGACAGGTTATCGAAGCTTGATACTGTTGCCCGGTAATGCGGTATAGTGGACTCGCTTGGATTGGGGGAAGGATTGATCTGCGTTACCCGGGCGACTCGTTATAAAAACATGTCATTGATCAAGATTCCGCGGTTTAGTTTGCGGATCGTCCTGACTACTGCCCTGATATTCGCTTTTATTCAGAGTCCAGCGCAGACGACAAACAATACAAATACTCAGGTCAATCCTTCGAATGGTGCAGTGCCTTCCCAGTCTCAGACCGTGCCTGCAAATCCGGCGGCGTCGACGACAATTACGGCTGTGCCTGCCGCCGATCAATCGCAATATTTCATCTCGCCCGGAGACGTGCTGGATGTTTCCATTTTCGGCGCGCCGGACCTGTCGCAGAAGTCAGCGGTAAATCGCGCAGGTGACATCTACATGCCACTTATCGGCTATGTGCATGTTGCAGGGATGCATGTGGAAGATGCGCAGGCAGTGATTGAACAAGCCTATTTGAAAAAAGCTGTGCTCAAATCTCCTCACATAAGCATTGTTATCACAAGCTATTCCAATGGAATTGTCTTGATGGGCGAAGTGGGCAGACCTGGAATCTATCCGATCGTGGGGTCAGGGAAACTTTTCGACATCCTGGCGGAAGCCGGAGGCGCGTCGGCAAGTGCAGGGCAAGCCGTAATCATTACTCATAAGGACGGCACGAACCCGCAAACCGTGTATCTTACCAGCGATCCCGTCAAATCACTCGATGCAAATGTTCCTGTGCAACAAGGAGACACAATCATTGTCTCCAAGGCGGGAGTCATCTACGTTGTCGGTGAAGTGCTTGCTCCCAGCGGGTTCCTGATGGATGAAAAGGGTCAATACACCGTGATGAAGGCGGTTGCCATGGCCCATGGGCTCGCGAAGTTTGCGAAGCCTGGGAAAGCCAGGATTGTCAGGCGTGAGGCTGGAGGCGAGCAGGAGATTCCAATTCCTCTCGACAAGATTCTTGTCTCAAAATCTCCAGATATACCCATGCAGTCAAACGATATCCTCTTTATTCCATCGAGCAGGGCCAAGCAGGCAGCTTCCCGAACAGCCGATATCGCCGTCGCTCTGGCTTCGGGCGTGGCCTACTACGGCATCTATCATTAAGGGATTTCTATTTTGCTTACCGGACCGCGTGCGCAAGGACTTTTTCTACCGCATTGGCAGTGTCCTCCATGTCCGCGTCACTAAGCGTGGGATGAACGAGAAGCATCAGCCCGGTTTCATCCAGTTCTCTTGCAACCGGCAGTCTCTGCGGCGGCCTAAGCTCTGCAGTAAAGGCCTTCTCCAGATAGATTTCGCTGCAGCTGCCGCTGAAGCACGGCACGCCTTCCGCGTTGATAGCATCGGCGATGCGCTGCTTGTTCCAGTTTTTCCGAAGGCGCTCCGGATATAAGAACACGTAATACTTGTAGTAAGAATGAAAGATGCCGTCGGGCGGTCTGGTCACGCGTAAAGCGGGAATTCGGGAGAAGCGCTCAGACAGCATACCTGCGAATCTTTGCCTTGCCTGAACAGTTTGAGGAAGTTTCTGCAACTGCACGCGACCGATAGCGCTCTGCATCTCGGTAAGCCGCCAGTTCGTGCCGAAGCTCTCATGCAGCCATTGGTATCCGGGCGGATGATGTTTTTTATAAACAGTCTCGTAGCTTTTTCCGTGATCCTTGAACGCCCACGCGCGTTCCCAAAGGGCAGTGTTGTTTGTCGTCAGCATGCCGCCTTCGCCGCCAGTGGTCATGATCTTGTCTTGGCAGAATGAGAACGCATTGACATCGCCCATGGATCCGACGGGGTGCCCTTTGTAAGTCGCTCCATGCGCCTGTGCACAATCTTCGACGACTTTTAACTGATGTTCGCGAGCGAGATCGAGAATCGGATCCATATCGCATGGCCACCCCGCGAGATGTACCGCAATGATGGCGCGAGTGCGCGGAGTGAGAACAGGCCGGATTGTATCTGCCGTAATTGTTTGCGAATTCCGATCGATGTCGGCTACCACGGGCCGCGCTCCCCGCATTACGACACAACTGGCAGACGCAATAAATGTGCGACTGGGAACGATGACCTCATCCCCCGGACCGATCCCGAGTACTTCGAGTGCAAGCTCCAGCGCAAGGGTGCCGTTAGCCAGCGCAACAGCATGTCTGCAGCCGATAAAGGCAGCAAACTCGCTTTCAAATTTTCTGCCCTCGTCTCCTGTCCAGTAGTTGACCTTTCCTGAGCCGAGGACTTTCTCAACTGCTGCGATTTCTTCCTGCGAATAAGAAGGCCAAGGAGCGAATGGACGTTCACGCATTGGGCGTCCGCCTTCGATTGCAAGCTGGTTTTGGGTGGAAATGTTCATCCGCTAAATTCGCTGCACCAATTGTTTCAAAACGCGCGCAGGAGTACCTGCTGCCACCACCCAGTCATCTATGTCACGGATAACGGTGGCGCCAGCACCGATGATCGCGCCTGTGCCGATTTTGATGCCGGGAATAGCCGTTGATCCGATGCCGAGCCATGAGAGATCGCCTATCAGCACATTTCCGCCAATTGCAACCCGCGGTGAGAGATGTGCGAAACTCCCGATAACGCAATCATGTTCGACAATCGCACCGGAGTTGATGATCGTCCCCACTTCGATGACGGAGTCGGCATTCACAGCAACATGTGGCATGATGACAACACCCGGAGATATCTTCGCTGAAGCTGAAACAGTTGCTGATGGATGAACAGCGGTGAACAGGGTAATACCGAGAATGGCGCAGCGCCCTGCAACATCGCGACGGGCAAAATTGTCGCCAATGCCGAGTGCAACTGCCACCGGTCGACGTGCAGCTTCTTCAGCAAGCCACTTTGCATCGCCTAAGATGGTAGCGTCATAGAACGACTTGCATTTCGAGGGATCATCGTCGACGAAGCCCTCGATTCCCGTACCGCAGGCGCGCAGAATGTCGGCGACGACCTTTCCATGCCCGCTTGCGCCATAAATGATCACGCTGCCTTCGCCAGGTGCTTTCACCTCCGCTCTGCTCCAAACTTTTCCATAGTCGCGTGGCCTTTCTGATGGATGCCTTCCCGCCGGATGACAATTCCCACCGTGGACAAAACGATGCGAAGATCAAGCAAGAAATTCCAGTGGTCAACATACCATATGTCCCAGGCAAACTTATCTTCCCAGGTAATGGTGTTGCGGCCCTTTACCTGTGCCAGTCCGGTGATGCCCGGCTTCATGAGGTGCCGCTTCGACTGCTCAGGCGAGTAACGAGCGAGATATTCCATCAGCAGCGGGCGCGGGCCTACGAGGCTCATTTCGCCTTTCAATACATTCCATAGCTGAGGGAGCTCATCGAGGCTGAAGCGCCGCAGCACGCCACCCACCTTGGTCAGACGCGCAGCGTCAGTCGACGGATCGATCTCAGGAGACTGGGATTCAATCATAGTTCGAAATTTGAAGAGTATGAAGGGCTGCTCAAATTGTCCTGGCCTTGCCTGGCGGAAAAGTATTGGCTTACCCATAGTCAAACGGATTGCCAGGGCCACGGCTGCCATCAGCGGAGCAAAGACTACCAGCCCAATGGATGCGACTGCGAGATCAAACAGGCGCTTGCAGGCCGATTCTATTGGCTGTGAGCGCATCGCGCGACCTCGACGCGGGAATGAGATGGAAGGGAATAGCCGCGCTCCTGAAGCATGGTGCGATACATTGCAGCTAATGCGTCCCACACGGTCTCACTTCTGAACTTCTGCAGGACGCGCTCGCGGCCTGCTCGTCCCATGGACTGAATTTTGCCGGGATCTGAGAGGAGCAATAACATTGCCGCAGCCAATGTATCAGCGTCGCCGACAGGAGTCAGTAATCCAGTCTTACCGTCCTCAATCGCATCTATGGCTCCGGTAGCTACAGTTGTAATGACGGGAAGCCCTGCGGCCTGTGCTTCGAGAACTGTATTCGGGAAGCCTTCGCGATGAGTAGGCAGAGCAAACACATTCATCACGTGATAATACCGCTCGACCTGAGAAGTGAACGCTACATGATGAATCGATGGTTCCGATTCGATCACGTTTCTAATGTTATCGGGGACTGGATCTCCGTGTTCGTAGTCGCCAATCAGCAGCAGAACGGCCTCCGGCAATTTCCTGCGCATGGATTGAAACGCTGTGACCAGCTCAGGAAGCCCTTTGTCCCTGGTCAATCTGCCTACGAAGCCGATGACTGGCTGGTCAGGGCGCATGCCTAAGCTTCGACGCAAGTCCATCGATGACGCCGTACTTTCCGAAGCTGGCTCAAATCGGCTGGGGTCCACCCCATTGCTGCTCCCTGTGCCAAGCAGCACTGTTTTTGACCGCGCAACGATGCCCAGAGCAACCGCGCGCTCACGCAGACTGGGGCTTACACAAACGACGCGATGCGCACAGAAGCATGCTACTTTTTCTGCGGTCATCAGGATCATTCGTCTGATACCGCTTGCAGTTTCGAGGCGCAAGCCGCGAAGCGTATACACACGGCAAGGCACACGCGCGAGCCAGGCAGCGAGTCCAACTAATAGTCCCGCTTTAGGAGTGCCAGAGTTGCAAATCACAGGATGGAGCTGACGGAGAAGCCGCCATATTCCGAAGAGGGATTTTAAATCCGATATAGGTGATATCTCCCTCGTCATAGCAACGCCAAATACTGAGCAGCCCTCCTGTGCGCCAACCTGCTCCAGCTTCTCGCCGGGGCTGGACAGGAGGGAAGTCTCGAAGCCGTTCGCCTTCAGATAGGCCAGCTGTCCACGCATCAGAACTGTGCTTATGGAGTCGGTCACTGCATGGAGAACGCTGATGCGATCGCTGCTCATGCGTTTCCTATGGCCGCAGTGACAATGTTATGAGGATAAGTATGTTGATTGTTTGTTTCGCGGCGGGTTTCATCGAGCCAGGCCTGAAACATGAGCACGTCCCACAGATGATATTCCCAGCTGCCTTTTCCGGAGAGATGCTCGCGCCATATTTTCTGAACTGGCGCGGTGTTGAAATATCCATCCTGGCGAAGGCGGTTTTCATTCAGAAGCGATTCGGCCCAGTCCCGAAGAGGTCCGCGCAGCCAGATTGCCAGCGGTATGCCAAAGCCCGATTTCGGGCGGTCTACTATTTCGCGCGGCACATAACGGTAAAGCACCTGGCGAAGAATCCACTTGCCCTGCCGCTGGCGAATCCGCATGTGCAGAGGCAATTTCCATGCGAATTCTGCTACCCGATGATCTAACAGTGGAACGCGTCCCTCAAGACCGACAGTCATCGTAGCCCGGTCCAGTTTCACCAGAATATCGTCCGGCAAATAGCTGACTGCATCCGTAAACATCATCTTTTCGGCAGCATAGTCAAGGTCGGGATGGCTTGCGAATGCCGGGGATGCGGTCTCCGGAAAAATTGCATCAATATCCAGCCAATGCGAAGCCATGTTTTCGTACAGCGCATGGACATCCCGGCTTTCCAGCAGCGATGCCAGCTTATGGAGCTTGTATCCGGGCATTCGCTGTTGCCACTGGGCTGGAGTTGCAGGCGTTAAGGCGCGAAAGAGAGAGTCCCAGTTATCGGGCGACACTGTCCTGATGCTCCTAGCTCCTATTTTGCGCAGAAAGAGCGGCCAGCGATACAGGCGGCGACTGACAGTATCACTCCAGATGTGCCGTGTGTATCCGCCGAAGAGCTCGTCGCCGCCATCGCCTGAGAGGCTCACAGTTACATGTTCGCGAGCCAATCGGGAAACCAGGATCATCGGAATCTGTGAGCTGTCTGCGAATGGCTCGTCGTAGATTTGCGGCAGCGAGGGGATGACAGCCATCGCCTCTTTGGGAGACACGTGGAGTTCAGTGTGTTCCGTTCCCAAATGGCGTGCCACTTCAGAAGCTTCCCTTGCTTCGTTAAGCTCCTTGTCATGATTTCCGATCGAGAATGTCCTGACTCGTGACCTGCTCTGGGCTTGCATCAGCGACACAACTGTAGATGAGTCGATACCTCCTGAGAGAAAGGCTCCGAGAGGGACGTCCGAGCGCATGCGAATGCGTACAGAATCATGCAATAAGCAATCCAGTTCCTCTACTGCTTCCTGTTCGTTTCCCCGGAAAGAATTTGAATCACTCCGGTTGATGACTTCCTGCAGCGACCAATATGTGCGTGGAATCGATGCAAAATCAGCAGCAGAGACTTTCAATAAAGTCGCAGGAGGCAGCTTGCTGGTATTCCTGTAGACCGAATACGGCGCGGGGATACAGCTGCGTCGGAGAAAGAGCGCGACAGCCTGTGAGTTTACTTCATCAGAAAAGTCAGGATGTGCCTTCAGAGTTTTCAACTCGGAGCCAAAGATCAATTGTGTGCCGATTCTGGAGTAGTAGAGCGGTTTCTCGCCGAAGCGATCGCGCCCGAGAGTCAGGCTTCTTTCGTCGCGGTCCCATAAGGCGAAAGCGAACATTCCGTTGAAGCGGATTACGGACTGCTCCACGCCCCATTTCTCGAAGGCTGCGAGCATGATTTCAGTGTCGGAGGTTCCGCGAAATACATAAGCCGACAGTTCGTTCCGCAGGTCATCGTAGTTGTATATCTCGCCATTGAAGACGAGAATATAGCGCCCGCTGCGCGATTCCATAGGCTGATGTCCTGCAGCAGAACGGTCAAGAATCGAAAGCCGCCTCATGCCGAGCGCTATGCCTGCTTCCGCATCTACCCAGACTCCAGCGTCATCCGGTCCCCTATGCCGCAGAGTATTCGCCATCCGCATTGAGATGCGTTCTAATGCTTCAGCCGATTTTGTACAGCCCAGATCAAGAGAACCGCCGATGCCGCACATAGTCGCTTCGCTCCTGGGCTTAGGCTCCGGTTGGAATGTGGTCTGGTTGTGGAATGCCGGCAGTGTGCGTTGGCCTTACATTCCTTCCCGCAATGCGAGGAACGCCTGGAACTGTGGTTTTCTGCTTCGCACAGATCAGCATGAGCACCAACGGTGTCATCATGATGCGCTGGCGCAAGAGGATTCCAAAGTTACTGATCGATCCTCCAAAGGTGATTGCGAAGACGGCTGAATACATTAAAAGGAAGGACACATATGGGTCCCGCCAGTGCCGCAGCGTCGCCCAGATTTCCCGCCGCCGATACCAGCAGAGTAGTAGCCATCCCACCGATTCCAGAGCAGGCGGAATGGTAATCCAGCTACGCATCTCCCATGGGAACGGTCGAATCAGCAGGAAAGGGGACTCAGCAATGCGAAGCGGTAATGAAGTTTTTTCATTAAATGCGGATCCACCAATCTGGCTATTTCTGGTGACCATATCTGCTTGCTGGAAGATGCTTGCTGAACTGTCGGTCTGGAAATCAATAAAACTGCTTGCCTGTTTAATGAGAAAGTACGTGCAGCCCGCCAGAATTGGGATAAGTACTATTTTTGCTGCCTTGGCGCTGGCACTTCTCGACTTGGCTGCAATATAAGGAAATGTGATAGCCATTGCGAGCATGGATGCCACGTGCGCTCGCACCAGAAGAACACCGGCAAGCCCGGCAACACAAATAAGAGTACTTTTAGGACTGGGATGTTGCGTCAACCTGGCAAATCCATAGCATGTTAAAGCAATGAAATATTGGATGAGCGCATCTTTCCCCACAAAGCTCGACCAGAATAAAAGAGACGGTGATAAAACGACGAGAAGCCCAAAGAGCCATCGGTCGCCAGTTGGAAAGGCAATGGTGAACGCGCGATAGAACAGATATCCACCTGCAAGAGGCACGAGCGCAAATGCAATAAAGATGGTTGGCATGGCATCGCCACCGATCAATAGCACGGCAAGTCCGCATATGTTATAGATCAGATTTGTGCTCCAATAAGGAGCTTGAAATGCAGCCCAACCGATGATTTGAAAATCCTGCGCGATCTGCCAGCCCACTGTCCAATAGTGGAATGCATCCACAACTCCGCCGTAGATAAAAAGCCCTACCCAGAGAAATACGCTGGCAGCGGCCATATGCGCTATAAGGCCAGCCGACAACAGACGCCGCAAATAAGGGTCATTCTGCGTAGAATGCACGATTGCTATCGTGCCGGCAATGGCCAGGATCGGGATACAGATGAGAGACGAGATGATGGAGTGATCCTGAGCGCTGGTAAAAAAAAGCGCAGTCAGCCAGAAAGGAAACGAGACAATCGAAAGAATCAGGATCAATCTGATGACTTGCAGATATCGGGCAATATTTCGCGGAGGGGCTACACTGATCCGGTCATAAATGGTTCTTGTAACAGGAACATCCATTTGTCCTCGACCCAGTGTCTGACAGTGTGTTCAATCGCTCCAAGTCTAGCATGTGCGTGAATGATCATGTATTTTTGGTCAATTCATGACCAGGACTTCATCAAGGTAACGATATGCGCGTCCTCCAGATCATCGACTCTCTGAATCAGGGCGGGGCTGAAGTTATGCTGACGGCCATGGCTCCTCAGTTTCAGACGCGAGGTGTGAGGTGCGATGTACTTGCATTGATTCGCAGGCCCAGCCCTCTCGAACATTTATTGCAGGAGCAGCAGGTTGATCTGCGTTTTACAGGTGTGCGCAGCTTGTATTCGCCGCGACAGATTTTCGCCTTGTCCAGACTCATGAGCGGATACGACATTGTCCATGTGCATCTCTTTCCCGCGCTGCTCTGGGCAGTTCTTGCAGCAAACAGATTGGGGGGGCATATACCTCTGGTCGCTACCGAACACAGCACCTGGAATGCGCGCCGTCGATGGTGGTGGCGGCCCATCGACCGGTGGATGTATCCGCATTACAAGCGCATTGCCTGTAACAGCGAGGCCACTGCAAAGAATCTCGTCTCGTGGTGCCCACGCATTGAGGAGAAAGTTGTAGTAATTCCGAATGGAATTCCACTTGTCGCATTCGAGAATGCTCACCCAGCCATAGTTGAAGGTGTGCCAGATGGTATTGTACGGCTCGTATTTGTAGGAAGGTTCGTGGCGGAGAAAGATCATGCCACGATCCTGCGAGCTCTAACTGCTGTGCGAGATGCCCACATTCTTTTTGTAGGCGATGGTCCTTTACGCCACCAGATGGAAGAGAAGGCCCGGATTCTTGGAGTCAGAAATCGTGTTACGTTTCTCGGCTGGCGACCCGATGTGGCTACTGTCTTGAAGGCATCCGATATCTATGTTCACTCCGCTCATGCTGACGGTTTTGGCATCGCCGCATGTGAGGCAATGGCGGCAGGTCTGCCTGTGGTGGCGAGTGATATTCCCGGTCTCGCGCAGCTGGTTGCGGATGCAGGGATTCTCTTTCCCGCAGGAGACGACAAAACCTTGGCCCGGCATCTGACTGCTTTAATCAGCTCACCTGAACGACGGCGCGAAATGTCCCGGGCGAGCCGACAGCGGGCACGCCAGTTCAGCATTGAAAAAACCGTTGACGGCTACATACAGATGTATGAATCGGTGCTGGTAATGGAACAGGCTGAAATCATTCGAAAATGACAATCGCCGGGCTGCGGCGGTACACTCCAGTCTCGGTACAATTTAGCGGCGTTCAAGGAGTGAAATCCTGACCTTGCTACAAACCAATCCCAGGCCTGGGAAGACCGCCCCGATCTCTGCGCCGGCAAGCCCGATTAGCCGAATGCTGAATGTCGTTCTGGTGGCAGGAATTTGCGCGCTCCTGGGATTTGGCCCGTTGGCCTTCGGCACCGTTCAGCCATGGAGCATCTGCGTCATGGAAGTTTCGGTATCAGCGTTGATTCTGGTGTGGGCTGCGAGAGAAGTAGCCAATGGCGGTTTCCATGTCATTCCGAATCCGCTGTTCATACCTATGACGCTTTTTGCCGCTGTTGTCTTAGTCCAGATTGTTTTTCACCTGACTGCATACTGGTATGCAACGTGGACTAAGGGGCTGTTATGGGCCAGTTATGCAGGACTGTTCTTTCTTGTATCTCAAGTGTTACAGAAGCAGCACTGGCTTTCTATCTTCGGATATTTTTGCGTAGGGTATGGATTCCTTCTCGCGCTCTTCGCGATTGTCCAGCAGTTTACGTCAAATGGAAAGATTTATTGGGTTGTAACAAATCGGCACGGCGGATGGATATACGGACCGTATGTGAATCATGCTCACTACGCCGGTTTAATGGAAATGCTCGTTCCATTTCCAATCATATTTGCGATCTCCTCGCGAGCCGGAAGAGCAAGCCGGGTATTTTTTCTCTTTGCCGCGGTTGTTACAAGCAGCACAATTTTCTTATCCCAATCCCTTGGGGGCATGATCACTTTTTCCGTGGAGTTAGCGATTCTTTCTCTGGTCTTATTGGGGCACGGCCGCCTTGCATATCGGGATATCCTGCTGCTCAGTGGTTTGTGCATTGCACTTGTTGTCTGGCTTATCTGGCTGCGTCCTCCGGGACTCGTGGAGAGGCTTGCGCGTCTGCTTAACCCGATTACCGATGCGGGAGCAACAGGGCGCATTGCAATCGTAAAAGACGGTATGAGGATGTTGCGTGAGCGCCCGCTACTGGGATGGGGTCTCGGAACTTTCTCTGTCGCATATCCCTCGTTCCGAAGTTTTTTTACAAATTTGTGGGTAAATGAGGCACACAACGATTTTGTTCAGGTCCTCATCGAAACAGGCGTTGTTGGCTTTGGCTGTGCCGCGGCTTTTCTTACGTTGCTATTCCGCGAAGGCATTCGAAATCTCAGGCATCGGCAAAGCAGCATGCGAGCCAGTTTGGCATTCGCTGCCTTTCTAGGTTGTATCGGTCTTCTGGTCCACGGATTTGTGGATTTCAATCTCCAGATTCCAGCGAATGCCGCCTTCTTCTTCGCTTTAACAGCGATCGTGACAAGCAGGCGCAGCCAATCGGAATCCAGTAGCTTATTTGGAAAAGCGTGAGGTTAGCAGAATGGAAGCAGGAAGATTACCCCCGAAATCTTCCGAACCCGGACGTCGAGATTCACCCAGAGTTGTGAATCTCGAGGAGATGTACGGACTGCCAGTCCGGGACCGCTCGCTCAGTGATTACGGGCGAATGCTGGTCAAGCGCAAATGGACTGTGATCGTATGCGTCATTGTCATCGTTACTATGGCGGCCTTGATTAGCATACGCACCACGCCAATTTACGACGCAGTGACCAGGATTCTGATCTCTCCCCAGATATCCAGCCCGCTCACCATGAAGGACAACAATACGACGCAGGCTACCGATGATCAACAGCGGGACATCGATACGAAAGTCAAAATTTTGCAATCGGACACTATGGCGGAATTGGTTGTTCATCGCCTGAGTTTGGATACGCGTCCTGATTTTGCCGGTACAGCCCGTGTGCAGACCAGCGGCGGCATCGCTGTTTCAGAATCGCCAAGAGCGGAAGGCATACGTCAGGAACAACTTATTCATAGATTGCAGGGCAGCTTACGGGTACAGCAGGTGCCCGGTACATCTCTTGTTGAAATCCGATACTCCAACTCTAATCCGGATCTCGCAGCGGATATCGCAAATGGTATCGCGACCACGTTCATCGAGCAGAATGTGAAATCGCGCTATGACAGCACGATCCAGGCTGCGGACTGGTTGTCGAAGCAGCTGGCTGATCTGCAGGTCAAAATGGAATCTTCCCAGGCTAAGCTGGTCCAGTATCAGAAAGAACACAACATCGTTGGCACGGATGACAAGCAGAATCTTACGACTGAAAAACTGGATGAATTGAACAAAGAACTGACAGCAGCGCAGGGAGATCGCATTCAAAAAGAATCGCTCTATCAGATTGCAACAACGGGTAATCCAGAAACGTTGAGCGCTGTTCTCCAGGACCCTATACTCATCGCTCTGCGCCAACGGCAAACAGATCTCGAAAGCCAGTATGCGCTGCTTTCCACTCAGTTCGGTCCGGGCTATCCACGAGTTGGCGAAATCAAGAACCAGCTTGATCAGATTGATCGTAGCTATCAGCAGCAGGTCCAGAGTAGCGTGTCGCGGATCAAGAATGATTACCAGGCAGCAGTAGGCCGCGAGCGGATGCTGCAGACTGCCCTCACCGAGCAAACAGGCATCGCTGACCAGTTGAGCGAGAACGCAATCGAATATAAGGTCCTTAAGCAGGAAGCGGATTCAAACAGGCAACTCTACGATGGACTGCTGCAGCAACTCAAAGAGGCCAGTCTGGCTGCGGGCCTGGATTCCAGCAATATTCGTGTGGTGGACAGGGCGCGTGTACCGTTACATCCTGCCAGGCCAAATATTCCGAGAAACCTTGAATTCGCGTTTCTCATTGGTCTCGCTGGTGGCATTGCAATGGCTTTTGGCTTGGAGGCGCTTGACACCACGGTGCGAACACCGGAACAGGCGGAAAGCGTATCTGGATTGCCAACTCTGGGAGTGATTCCTTTGCAGGCGGTATTTCAACGAGTACCAACAGGCGTGACGAGGGCACATCTGCTTAAAAAGTCTCTTAACAACAATGCAGGTTCACGTCCACTGATCAGCTACCTGGAGCCTCAGTCGGAAATTGCTGAAGCTTATCGCGCGCTGCGTACGTCGATTCTGCTTTCAAGTGCTTCCCGTCCGCCGCGTTCCATCCTTGTCACGAGCTCAGTTCCTCAGGATGGGAAGACTATGACCTGCCTCAATATCTCCATTGTTCTGGCCCAACAAGGTAAACGAATTCTTCTGGTTGATGCGGATATGCGTCGTCCAAGTATTCATCGGGTGCTTGGCCTGAAAAATCAGGCAGGGCTGTCGAATATTCTTACAGGCGGTGCGAACGTCGGCGATGCAATCCAGACCACAATGCAGCCTAATCTGTTTGCAATCCCTGCGGGTCCGATACCTCCGCATCCTTCAGAGTTATTAAGTTCCTCTCTGATGCAGGACTTAATACAAAAATGGGGCGAAGATTATGACCATGTCATCGTGGATTCGCCGCCTGTTATCTCAGTTACTGATCCTGTTCTTCTGTCCGTCCAGACAGATGCGGTGATTCTAATTGTTCGTTCGGGGCAGACTACAGTGGCTCATGTTCGTCGAACTCGCGATCTTCTCCAGAGTGTCAATGCCGGCCTGCTCGGCATTGTGGTGAATGCTGCCGATTTAGCCTCACCGGATTATTACCAATACCACTATGGTGCGCGTTATCGCAACTACACCGAAAATGATGCCAATGGTCAAAAAACAGCGTCCAACGGCTCTCCGGAGACCGGCGAGAATATGAACCACGAGCGGGACCAGACGACAACCAGGTCTTCCTAGCCAGGAGCCAAAGAAATTTGCATGGCTTGGACATCAAATCAAGGCTCAAAGCAAGGTTGGCCACAACGAGAACTTATGTTCGTTTTCTGTACCGCAGCTTGCGCGATCTATGCGTGGTTTGTAGTCACAGCATATCGAGCATATCGGCTCTCTGAGCGTTCGGACCAATCCTCAATTGCAAAAGCTGTTGCTCTTGCGCCAGGAAACGCTACGTATCATGATTTGCTATGCCGCAGCATGATCTTTGCTTCCCAGAAACCCGGACAAGCGATGGATGCGTGCAAGAAAGCTTCAGAGCTGAATCCGTATGACTCATCTATTTGGCTGGATCTCGCGCAGGCATATTATTCAGCCGGCGATAAACAGTCGACGGATGTCGCGATTCACAAGGCCCTTGCTGTCGATCCAACAACTCCCGACACAATATGGAATGTCGCTAATTTCTTCCTTGCAGAGGGCAACACATCGGAAGCCCTGAAGCAGTTCGCCATTGTTCTGCGCGAGGATCCTTCTCTCGCTGAGCCGACGCTGAACATCTGCTGGCAATCGCTGCACGACATGGGCGACATCCAGGGGATGCTGCCGCCAAATCCGGCAGTTTACCTCGCTTTTATTAAATTGCTGCTGTCGGCAGGCGAGGCCGAAGCAGCGCATCAGGTCTGGTCGGCTCTCATTGGATTGAATAGCGGTATGGACTATCACCAGGCACTCTTTTACATAGACAGCCAGATTCAAGCCCATAATGTGTCTCAGGCATGGGAAGCCTGGCAGCAGCTTTCATCGCGATCAAAAGACCTCCAGGCATATTTGCGGCAAGGCAATCTGATTATGAATGGCTCGTTTTCTCAGGAGATACTTAACTCCGGATTTGGTTGGCGCTACGCTTCCAGACCGGATATTACTGTAACTCTAGACCAAGCTGAAGTTCATAGCGGAGATCGCGCAGTCAGGTTAGCCTATCAGGGGAGCAATGGCGATTCCGGTATTTCCCAATATATTGCTGCGCAACCCAACAGGAGATACCGTCTTTCAGCATGGGTGAAAAGTGAGGATCTTGAAACTGCAAACGGTCCGATGCTCGCCATTCTGGATGGCTACAGCAACGATATCTATGGCTCGACGGAAGAAACTACCGGGACTACTGCCTGGCACCGCATCGAAACAGTACTGCAAACCGGGCCAGACGCGAAACTGCTGATGTTCGCTGTACTGCGCCATCCTGGGGAGACGAGTATACAAGGGAAATTCTGGATAGACGACATTAGGCTGGAGCCATTTTAGATATGTCCCCAGGCAGGTTCATTGGATCATCGATCTTCTGGATTGTACTGGCTCTAGCTTTGTTCACGCATGTTGCCTACCTGGCTTCAGACCATGAGTATTATGGTGCCGATACTCCTTCTTATCTGATACCGGCCGACAACCTTCTGCATGGGCAGGGATTTGTAAATGGTTTACATCAGCCAGAGCTGCATCGAACGCCAGGCTATCCGTTTTTGCTCGCGATCTTCCGAATCACCCCATTAAGGGTGGAATATCTGGTTTTCGTACAGCATGCTCTATGTATATTGCTTGTTGTCCTCGTGGCTGCGATTGCGCTGCGAATTACAGGCAGCCGCCTGGTCGCGTTGGTTGCTGCAGCAGTCTTGTCTCTGGATATAGCAACCATCCTCATCGCGAATTTACTGTTGACTGAAATCACATCAACAGTATTGATAGCTTTCACTGCATGGGCAGTGTATCGTGCGATGACAAACCCATCTGGCAATGTGATGATGAGCGTTGCGGCCGGATTTTTCGGTGGCAGCGCTACGCTCGTCCGTCCAGTTTGCGCTTTGTATTTTGTTCCACTTTCAATTTGCCTTTATCTCGCATTCAGACAAAAGGCATGGCGTTTCATCCTGGTATTCGTGATCATATTTTCACTTTTCCCTGTACTCTGGGCCACTCGCAACTATGTTGAAGGTAACTACTTCGGCCTGAGTACGATTGGAGCGGAAGATATCCTGTATTACCGGGCTTCAGGTGCATTGGCTATACAACAGCCCGGGAGTTATCTGGCAAATGCCATTCGCATCAGACAGCAAATGATCGATCAGGCATGCGGCGAAATGGAAAATCTGTATAAACGCAAATGCCTGGATGTGACTGAGCCTCAACAGGCGGCATACGCTTCCCGCAAAGGTAAGAAGATCATTGCAGATAACCTGTTCGGTTATTTTCGCTCTGCCCTGGTGTCGCTTGCTTATATTGTTTTTGGCGGCGGTGCAGAGGCGATGACCAGACTCAGTTATATCAGCCCTCGTATGGCCGAATATCTTGTGCTGTTGTTTACAGTCCCTGAGGCATGCCTGGCGATCGTTGGATGCTGGTACTGGTACCGGCGTGATCGTAATCTCTGCTATCTCCTTGTTTTGAGCGTCGTCTATTTTCTGATGATTTCGGCAGGCGCAGAAGCATATTCGCGTTTCAAGGTCCCCATTATGCCAATGTATGCATTGTTAATTGGCGGAGGAGCAGCGAGCGTTGTGAGAATATTCAGAAGGGTCAGAACATCACACTCAGCTTCCATGCAACCCGTCACTACCGAATCTTAGCTTTTGTCACCTGATGCCATGCCTGACTCTGTGCTTCAGATACTGGAAGGCTGTAGGGTGTGACCATAGCACTGATTTTCCAACAGGTGCAGGAATACTTTGCAGACTGCCATTGCTTGCATCACGTATAGCTTGCTTCAGCAAGGGAATCGCAGCTGCGATCTGTAACAATGGATAAGTAGAAAAATTGTCATTTGTAGATGGCTGAACGAATGCCTGCGCGATGATCTCCCCAGTATCGATCCCTGCATCAATCTTGTGGATTGTTACTCCGAAATGTTCTGGATCATGAGAGGCGAGCGCCCAATATCCTCCATGGACGCCACGATAAAGAGGCGTAATGCCAACGTGAGTATTCAGGAATACTCCATCAGTTGCAGCCAGAGTTCGTTCTGACAAGATGCGTGTTCCATTTACGACCATAATGGATGAGGCGAGCTTCTGCAAAAGGATAATCGTTTGATTGTCATTGACCGAGGGGACGTCGACCACGCAGTCCCGCGGTATCAGAGAGTCATTCATGCCATAGTGCTGCAGTATCTCGGCTCTGCGTCCGGCTGTTTCTTCCTGCAGCAGAGGGACAACGCACTTCGTAAAAATGATCTGGCCGGATAAGGTGCGCCAGCCGAGTTTTTTCAAACGCTTTTTAAGAAAGGTCGTTCTGGCAACTTTTTCTTCTCGGATAACGGCTTCAATGCTGAATTCAGCTGCCAGTGCGTGATAGATAATTCGTGAGAGGTCGCTGTCATCAATAAGCAGGACTATGCCACACAATGTGATTTCTCCATGCGCAAAACATTCTCTGCAACCTCGGCCATGGTTAAAGACGGCCAGCCTGTCTCGCGATTCAGCTTTGTGAAATGTTCAGCAATGTTGGCGAGAACAGCCATGTTCTCCTCTAAGTGGATTCCAAAATTATGCGGGTGCCACCATAGATGGAACGTCCTGCCACTTTTCGCAGCCGTATCCATGGATGAGAAGATTCGTTTGAGCCGGATATCTTCAAATTTGCTCAACGCCGAGCTCCATGGCCGCAGAAACCTGGATCCGGGCACACTTACGATCGGATATTCCGAATCGATGCATGGCGCTGTGCATCCATCGCTGCTTAGCTTCAGATAGGAATCGGTGAATCGCAGGGCCCTGCTGCGTAATCCGTTTCCATTTTCGATCCATGGGTAAGCTTCCGTACCGCGATATGCAATCAGGCCCTCTTCAGCACAGACACGCAAGTGTTGTCGCGATATCTGGTTGCGTGGAAAAACAATACTCTTTAGCGCTACGCCGTATTGACCAGCGGCTGACTTTGCGCTCCTGAGGTCGGCCCGGAATGATTCCAATGTTGGCCCCGGAGCTGACACATAAAAGTGAGACAGGGTATGCGTGCCAATCTCCTGCCCTTCGTGCGAGAGTATTTTCTGGATCAGACTTGGAGCAAAGTGAAACGGGTCTTCATCTTCATTTCCGCCCACCTCGGACATCGCCGCATAAGGGTCCAACCGGACATCCTGATACTGGGGCCGCTCATCAGGCAATGCGGCTTGAAGGGCGTCAAGACTCTTGAAAAACAGAAATCCTACCGTGGCCCATGTAGCGTGGATTCCATATCGCTCAAAAAGTTTAAGGATGGCAGGAACGGCCTGGCGAGCTCCGAGCAGGTTTTCACGATACTGGTCAACGGTGCGATGGTCCCTGACGCCCCAGTGCAATTCAAAATCAAGGCTGATGACAAATCCGCCGGGATTCTGCATCATGCCCATTCCCGTTCTGCGTGAAGTATATGGCTCATCAGAATTCTCTTAGTTGAGAAGCGATAAATAACTCAGAGCGACATTGCGCACCGTGAACTGCTGCAGATGCGCGGAAGTATCATTTCGCATTGGATTATCCAGGGCCTTGAGCAGTCCTTGAGCCATGGCCTCTGGGTCACCGACAGGCACGAGCGTGCCGAACCTGCCATCACAAAGTATTTCTGCAGGGCCATGCGTGCAGTTTGTTGAGACAACAGGTAAATCCAGGGCAAGAGCTTCCACCAATACAACACCGAAGCCTTCCCACTGAGATGAACAGGCAAACGCCGCGGAGCGTCTCATGAATCGATATGGATTCTGCTCAAAACCGGGAAGGGCGACATCCTGGGTGAGATTCAATTCGCCGACGGATCGCTCGATCCGGTATCTGTCCGGCCCCTCGCCTAAAATCATCAGGCGAGCAGGGCAGTGGTTTCTGAGCAGATGGAATGCCCGGATCAGCATGGGGAAATCCTTCTGCTTGTCCAGGCGGCCAACTGCCAGGATCACAGGCGGCTCTCCAGGCTGGAACCATGGATGATCCACTGGTTCTGCCGCAGATTCATAAAGTGAGTCCGTAATGACCGGGTTAAAAATCACTTGGAATCTTTCGCGGGGAATGCCGGTCTGCATTGCTAAATCGTTTGCAACACCAGCTGAGACGGCGACAATGTGGTCTGCCAGGCCGAGAGTCCAGCGGCCCCACAGAGGCATCAAGCGATATTTCATCCCTGCCGTGTTTGAGACTATCTTCGACATGGTATTGTGCTCGGTCGCAACGATTCTGGTTTTTTTACGAGCCATCGTTCGCGCGGCCACAGCGGCTGCTGTGCTGTGGGTCATGGCAGAGATGATAGCTCCGGGCTCCCGGTCCCGGATATACTTCGCCAGTTTGGGCACGCTGCTCAACATCCTGTTGGATTCCAGATCGCACACATGGATACCCTTTTCGATGAGTCTGCCCATGTTCCCACCTGCCCGGCCAACGACGAGATCGACCTCAGCCCCACAGTTGCGTAGCCCATTGGCGAGATTGGCGAATACCCGTTCGACTCCGCCGATTTCTAACGTAGGCATCAGCAACGCAATTCTCATCTTCTCCTAGCTCGCTACGTCAGAGAGTATGATGAGCCTTCGCAACGAATCATGATTCCCAGACGCACTGCCCAACTCAGCATGCCCAAGGCTAAAGAGCGCATCCTGCGGAAAGTAATGCCGGAACTGGATGCCGTGCGTGGAATCGCCATACTGATGGTATTCATCTTTCATGCTTTTGAAGATTTTTCCCCTGCCAATCCCGGCACCCCCGCCTGGGAACACCTGTTTGTATCAGTCGTAAGCCTGGGATGGATGGGAGTAAACCTCTTCTTTGTCCTCTCCGGTTTTCTGATAACTGGCATTCTTCTAGATAGCGCGAGTCAACCACAATATTACTCGCGGTTTTACTATCGCCGTGCGCTGCGAATATTGCCTGCATATTACCTCTTGATAGCCATGCTTGTTTTATTGAGCAAGGCGGGTTTCGTCAGTCGCCATACATCGTGGTCCTTTGCGGGCTTGAGCTTAATCTATCTCGCCAACGTTACTCCATTGCTGGGAGTGCCGAGAGACTATGCGTCTTTCTGGACGCTGGCGGTGGAAGAGCACTTTTATCTCGTATGGCCCTCCGCTGCCCGAGTGTTGAAGCAGCGCGGCCTTGCGATCCTGGCTGCTTCCATCTGTATATGCGAACCATTTCTGAGGGCATTCGCTGTGGCCCGGGGCGGACTATGGTGGGGCCCTTATACCTGGCTCTCGGCCGATGGTCTGGCGCTCGGCGCGCTGCTTGCTGTATTTGTGCGCTCTGGACTTGCTTCGCGGAGGAATCTGCTGAATCTGGCAGGTCTGAGCATTCTTGTTGCAGTAGCTGCTCTGGCCGCCAACATGGTTGTTCCACCATTCATAGCCATCAGTCTAAGAGCCACAGCCGTGAACTACGGCGCATTGGGATTTCTTTCTGCCGCCTTATGGCTGGGGACAGGAGTGCATAAGAAAATCATCAACTCGAAAATTCTCTCTTTTTACGGATTTATCAGTTACGGCTTGTATCTGATTCACGCGCTGATCTTCAATCTGTACAATGATGTATCTGCGAAATTCCAGCCTGTTTTATCTGTGGGGCATAGCTTCGGGAAATGCCTACTGAGGCTGCTCTTGACACTCATAATTGCGACAATCCTAGCCTGGCTGTCCCGCATTACATTCGAGGAATTCTTTCTGCGGATGAAGGATAAATCGCGCAGCCAGCAGAAGGATTCAGAGCAATCAGAGGAGCGCTCCAAGCCATTTATGCCTGCCTAGGCGACTGTGCTGCCTGAATCAAGGCGACACCCGCCAGCAGATATGCCCACACAAAATACCTGTCTTCGATATTCGGATATATCGCCAGCTTTGCAAGGATGCATACACCTGCCAGTGGCAGCAAGTCGCGAAAAATCGATTCTGAAGTAAGTCTCTTCCATGTCGCTGCTGCGACCAGAATCCACACAGTCATAAAAGTGTAAGGCATCACCCGCAATGCTGCGATTGCGTGTAAATAGCCGTCAAAGCTGATCAGGACCGGGTGAGTGACTGGCTCAATCTCCGGCTTGATAAACGAGTGCTGCATAAGGACACGCCATCCGTAATAGCCTGCGATGTGGTTGGCCAAAACTGCAGCTGCAACAGCAAATACTCCGAATGAGGCACTAAGGCTGAGGAGAATCCGCTGCCTCCAGGCCATCCAGGCCAGCAGGATGAGTGCCAGGACGACATTGTCGAATCTCAGAAAGACACTCCCCATCAGCAGGCCGGCAGCAGGCAGGTTCTTGTCCTTAGCCAGTAAAAACAGGGCAAGAAGCACTACGCTCGTTGAGAGAGGATCGACTGTGACCATCCGCCCCATATTCAATACCGATGGCGTCAGTAACAACAATGCAGACAAGACAGCTTCATGGGTCCAGGCAAGCAATGTCAGGCCCATGGCAAAGAAACTGCACGCCGATATCAGGCGAAGCCCAACGAGGATGGGCAGGCCCGTGCGCCAGAGTAGATATCCCGCCGCCACATATGCCAGCTTTACTCGATAGAACCCTAGTTGCTGCTCAAAATGGTAAGGGTTGTCATGCACATCAGCGAAATACGGTTCGGCGGACACGCTTTGAAACTGAAAAGGAGATGGCTGGGCATCGAATTCAGCTCGCGCGACGCGGTGAACGGTTATTGGATCGGTATAGCGAAACGACGCGATCGCGCCTGCATAAAAATACCTGTCAAAAGTCGGCAGCGGACGTAAATACCCAGCAATTGCCAACGCCAGACAGAAGCACGAATAAAGAAACAAAATAAGCCTGGAGCAGCCGAACCATCTTTGTGTCAAAGAATGACCATTGCTGAGTACGCCAGGATAAGAACGCGCATTCGTTATCATTTTCAATCTCCGGCGGGCACTCTGATGTATTTTTGCTTCCAGGTGATACTCAGGCATTGGTTCGCTGCCAGCTTACGTTACCGCCCGGGGGTGAAAGAAATAGACATAGGCCTCGGTACCATCAATTTTCCTCCACGGAGAGGGGACAATAGACGGCTCCTGTCCGGGAACTGCAAAGCCTCGCGGATCGGCAATTACTGCATCAGCCCCGGTTTGTGCAAGAATGCGCAGAGAATTTTCTTGTTGTCCTGGTCCAGATGCCCAGAAATCAAGCGCAGGGTGCACTCGATACCACTGGATGTTGGCAGGAATCTCGGCTACTACCTGTAACCGGGCAAGGTGCGCCCAATATGCTGCAAGTCCATCACCAATTACCGCAACCCGATCATTCTCATGCAGACCATTCTTGAGCAGGAAATTCGCAATCAATACATTGCTGCGACTTCTGCTGGCGGCATGATCATAATCAGTGCTCAATGCCTCCTGGAATGTCTGCGACGCCAATGCCACTGCCGCAGTGGCCAGCACTGCAACAGCAATGGAACCAGCAGTCCGGCCTGTGTTGAAGTTTGCAGGCAGCGAACAGGCGCATATAACGCCCGCGAAAAGCAAAATCAACCACCCTCCGAGAAAGCGGGACTCAACGTGGACAAGCGCAAACATCAGGAAGGCAAAAGCACCCGATATCCATACAAACCAGAAACGCAAAAATCTTTTCGTCCAGTCAGCTCGATAATTAGCTAACAAAGCCAGCAGGATCATGCCGCAAAGCAACCCCATCCCTGCGTCTGCAACAATCTCAAATTCTCCAATCAGGTTCGCTACAAAAATCTTCCACTGAAGTTTCCAGTTGAAGTGCGGAGTGATTCCCTCATACCAGTAAGTCGGATCGAACCAGGGTGGATACGTTCCCATATCTTTGGCTGCGAATTCGAAAATCGCAGGGAAATTATTGAGCTTGCGCGTGGGGTGGACGGGCATTCCGGAGCCTGGAGGTCCTCCCTGCCAATGTACATAGTGTTCTACGCCATTAATATAGAAAGCCTGACTCAGGCGAGCTGACTCGCCAAAGGTAAAGTGGTGCTTTGCTCGTGTGAGAGCTGCTATGAAGGGCATACAGACCAGAAGAAATACAGCAAGCGCTGTTCCACCCAAAAGGATCCTTCGCCGCGATACAGGCCACACAAGACTTGCACACAGAATAAATACGAATCCTAATGGAAAAAATGGCGCTTTCACGTAATACCCCAATGCAAGAATTAAACCCAGCATCAGAGCATGGCCGACGCTCGGAGCGCGCCGGAATCGAAGTGCGCTCCATCCGGCCAGACAGCAGAAGGTTGCCACCAGCATGTCGGGGTGGACCAGTGTCACGCTAATCACATTCAGAATGGCAACGGCAAATATCGAATACCCGAGCCCCCAAAATGCATATTCAGGTATTGCCGCGCCGGAATCGCTTGCATATCTCTCATGCCAAATGCGCGCTTCACTCCAGAACAGCTGGAAGCTTGCCAGAGTGCTCACAAAGATCAGAACATTGACGAAATGGACAAGAGGGCATTCCCAATAAACACTTGGATGGAATAACCATAAAAATGAGAGGCAAACGGGATAACCAGGCGACCAATATGAGTGAACAGCAGCCGTTGCATGTCCCTCGGCAATCAGCCTTCCGATGTCCATATAAGAGACAGAATCTCCATCAAACGCATAGCGCGTGAACCATGCCCTCACAATGGCAATAGCGATCAGCGCGACCCAGCAGAAGATCTGCAAACTGTGTACATCAGTGTCAATTTTCCAATTACTCTTCGGCTTCAGCGTTGTCGCTTCGACCCTTGCCACAAGCAATCCCTCTTTGTGTACGTAAAAATATCTGCGGTCAAACTAGATTGACTATCAGGCCCGCTAATTGGCAATGGCCATAGGAGTCGCTTCCACCGACTCTGGGCAGTAATCAATAGGAAGTCTGCATAGCAACTCTTGAATCGTATTGTCTGGTTGGCGCTCACGGGCCGCCGATTCCAGCTCTTCCAGCAACAGGTGGAATCCGGAAGGAGCGGCGGTCGCTTTTACCTGAAATACATCGCGAAATGGCGTCGTTGTTACCAGCGCATCTTCCCGCCATAACTTTTCGTGAAGTTTCTCTCCCGGCCTCCTGCCTATGACCTTGATGTCGATGTCTTTTCCAGGAGTCAGGCCGGCGAGACGAATAATGTCCTTGGCAAAATCGATGATCTTGACGGGATCGCCCATATCAAGCAGATAGATATCTCCCTGTGATGCAATCGTGGCCGCCTGCAGAACCAGGCGCACTGCCTGCGGGATCGTCATGAAGTAGCGAGTCATCTCCTCATGCGTAATCGTGACCGGACCGCCAGCAGCAATCTGGCGAAGGAAGATAGGGACAACGCTGCCCCGGCTGCCCAGGACATTGCCGAAGCGCACGCAGGCAAAATGAGTCGAGTTGTCCTTACTGCGAGTCTCATCGGCGCGCTGTTGAATCAATAACTCCGCTGCCCGCTTGGTAGCTCCCATGATGCTCGAGGGATTCACAGCTTTGTCAGTGGAAATCATGACCAGGCGCTCACATCCGAATTCGATAGCAGTATCTGCGAGCGTGCGTGTTCCGCCGATATTGTTCAGGATAGCTTCGCAGCAATTTGCTTCCATCACAGGAACATGTTTGTAAGCAGCAGCGTGAAGGACAATTTGCGGACGATATAACTCGAATGTCTTATGAACCATTTCTCGGTCGCGAATATTCCCCACTGCGGGAACCATCTCGCGTCCGTTGAGACCTCCTATTTCGTTCATCAGTTCGAAAATCGAATTCTCGTCGTAATCAAGAATCACAATCTGGTCGGCATTCAGGGCTGAAACCTGCCGCGTAATCTCAGACCCGATGGAACCGCCCGCACCCGTAATAAGGACTGTCTTTCGATTGAAGCAGAGAGCCACTGCCGGATGTGCTTCAGTCGGCACCTCGGTGTTGCTTCGAGTCAGCTGATCAATCGGGACAGGCCGGTTCACCTTAACTCGCCCGTCCATCAGATCGCTGCTCGATGGCAATATGCGAACCTGAATGTCCAGGCTGCTCGCGTCGCGAATCACTTGCGCGGCACATTTCAGATTCGCTCCTGAGAGAACGACCACTTCAATCTGGTGACTTACTAAAAGGCCGGCTAAAGCCTGAGGAGGGCCAAGAACAGGCAGGCCTGCGATATGCACTCCTACCAGGCGCTCATCTTCGCTCACCAGTCCTATCACCTGAGCTTCTTTGCACGCGTGAAAGTGATGTACCGCTGTAGCCAGCGTCGTTTCGCATCCGACAATGAGCGCCCGTGGTCGCTCCGGCAGACGATAAACAGACTCGTGGATGAGTCGCCGTGTTATGCGCAGAGCGGAGGCAAGAATGAGAAAGGTACTGAACTCGAGAATCAGAACGCTGTAGGGAACTATGGGAACACCTGGCACGCTCCAGCGCACCACGAGAAGAAGAATAGTTACCGGCAATGAGCGAAGAGCCAGGGTTATGCAGTCCCGTACATCAAAGAAACGCCAGGTCGCTTTGTAGCCATCGCGGCTGATATGTAAAAAGATGGGCCGCAGCACAGCCACAACGCAAAGCCATGTCCACATACTGTGCTGCATCTTTGGCGGGATATGAAAATCAAGCCTGAGCGCGTATGCGATGACCATGGCAATTGCAGCCGTGAGGCCATCAAGAAGCACGCGAACGTATCCGTGTAGAAGCCAGCTTGGAATTGGGTAGGAGCGCGGATTGCGCGCCCGGTCGGGCACTGCCTTGAACACCTGAAGTGGCTTCACCGGCCCTCCTGAGGAGTTTTCACTCCTGCCGTATGATTCGCTTTGCGGTGAAACTACAAACTTCGCTCCGGTATTACTGACAGGTTCGCTAGCGAATCCGCTCCTGCTTGCCTGGGATTGGATTACGCGCAAGTTATGAAAAAATTACGAACCCACACTTGGAGCAGTACATAGACTGGCAGCACCAATAGTAGGAATCCCGCGGGATTTGGTCAATACTGCCTTTCCGGGTACAGCGCATTTTTCCTCTTACGGCGTGTGGCGCGGTGAAATTGAGGTGGATTGCATCAAAGCATGGGAATCGACAAGATTTCACTTAGGCGCTATAGTGCTTCTGAGTACTTTAGTAAGGTCTAGGTTATTTATTTCCGGAAGTCTGCATTACTTGGCGTTTGGTTAGAATCCTGGTTGCCATTGTGGAGGACTTCTAATGATCGCGCGACTGCAAGCCGCAATTTCGCTGCTGACGTGTAGTTGCCTGATCAGTGTGGCGACTGCTGCCACTTCAAACATCGGTCTGGTGATGACGACCGGAAAAGTTCAGGTAAATGGGGCTGAGGTTCCAGGTACCGCGGCAATTTTTTCAGGCAGTCGCATCGCGACAGGAGACCGGAGTTCCAATATCCAGTTTGCAGACGGTTCGAGCGCGGTAATAAAGCCCGGCGCGACTATGACTGTTTACAAGGACAATTCCGTTCTGCAGCAGGGCGTGATGATGCAAAACCGGGTCGATAAGCATCCGGTGCTGGCTGACGGATTGCGAATTTCCGGCGCAACCCTGAACGCCGTGGCCATTGTCGGCGTGAAGGATGAAGCATATATGGAAGTCGCGGCCCAGGATGGAAACGTGGATGTGCGGACCCCATCCGGCGATCTTGTCGCCAGGGTATTGCCAGGGAAACCACTGAGCCTTGCCATGCGCCAGGAAGCGCAAACACAACAGCAACCAACCCAACAACAGCCTCAGCAGCAGCAGACCCAGCAGGTAAATCTGACGATCTGCGGAGATCTCGACGCGAACTATTTGATCACGGGTTCAAAGAACAACGTCCAATATCAGTTGCATGGAAACGATCTTGATCGTTATGTCGGAAAGACCATCAAGGTGAAAGGGATGACTGCAAAATCTCCCACTGCAAATGGCCCTGAGCCCCTGCATGTTCTCGATATAAGCGAGCGGAGTCGCAGGTGTGACGAGGGCGCATACTGGTTGACGAAAGAGGGGCTTGCCATCCTCATTTTTCTAGGTGTTGGAGGAGCTCTTATCGGCGTGGGTGTAGCGGGCGGTTTCGGGACATCACCAGCCGCGGCTACGCCCACAACACCTTAACGCGACCGGAGAGTGGCTCTGGACAGTTGCTCAAACATGAACCGCGCGGGCCTGACAGCGTAATAAAGAAAATGCAGGGGACGCGGCAATCGTACTGCTTGCCACTCTTGTTCCTCAGGCGTAAATACACGCTTAAGCACAAGGTGGGCGTAAGCGCGCCATCCTTTTGAGAAGGCCAGATAATAGCGTAACGCAGTACCATAGCCGGGATTGTTCCCCTCGCTAAACAGAAACGAAGATGCCGTATCCGCAAGCGCTCGGGCTTTTTCATCGTCACAATATTTTTTGACATGTTCCGGCAGTTCCAGTTTCAACACCTCCTCTGCAAGAAGCAGGCTGTGTCTCAGCACCAGGGCGCAATTTGCCTGATCGGCGCAACGAATGCATAGGTTCCAGTCCAGCTCTTCCGCTGTCTGTACATGGCTGGCAACGTCGCAGAGCCACCGCAGATGGAACCAGCAATGCTTGGTTCCGTGTGCGCAAAGATAAAGCAGAAGGAATTCCGGCGAGAGCGACAAAAACGATATTCCTTCGTGATGCTTAACTTGCGCTGTCCGGAAAAGCTGTTCAGCGGGCAGTTGAAACGAAAACATCTCGTGCAGTGCGCTCCAATGCAGGTCGATAACGGTGCCGCGCTCGGCATTAAAAAATTCCAGCTGACAGTTTCCCGAGCGAAACAGCATCGAATCGCCGTTGCCAGCCTGCAGAAACCGGAGCTGATAACCGTCTTGGAACAAAACATGGCGTGCTTGTGACACGTTCTTTTGCTCGATCAACAGATCCAGATCGGCGAACTCCCGGAGAGCAATATTTTGATAAGCCTGCAGGGCAAATCCTGGACCTTTCAGCGAAATAACGGGAATCCCTTCCGCTTCGAATGCCAGCAATATCCGGTGCCATTCCATCAGCCAGGCCATGTTTTTCCTTGCTGTGAGGCGTAATTGCTGCTGAAACCGTTCCCGCGTCTCCGCCGCAACCAGGCTTCCTCCATACTCTTTCAAAGAGTAGGCAAATACTGGCATTAATGAGTGATACTTTGCGCTTCGCTCGGCCGCTGTCCAGTCAAAGGGCTGTGCCAACGCGTCCTGAAGATCGCCATGGTCTCCGCCGGACAGGAACGCTCGCGTGGCTCGCACTACAAGATTCGTCTCACGCCGAGCGAAACTCGGATTCTGCATGGCTGGCCACAATTGTATCGTTTAGTGGAAGCGCGCACCGTAAATGCCTTGGCGTCGGGGTTGGGTGGAAAGACACCGATTCCGAAAGATTCAACTTCCTGTCAAATTTAAACCGGCGTTGCCGCATCAAACCATTTCGAGGTAAACTCACGGGCGAGAAAGATTCGACGGCGATTCGTTCGGCCACATAGCAGAATCGTTTAGCTTTTTATGGCTAATCCGATCGTTCTATCGGAGGGACAGTCAGATGAAGCTGTTCAACGATGTAGTGGGAAATACCACCGGTGTCGTGACAATCTTGCTGGCGGCCTTGATGACATCCGGCTGCAGTCAGCAATCCTTAGAGGATCAGCCTGGCATGATGCAGCAAAAGCCTACAGTCGGTATTGTCAACGATTGGAGCACGTCTCACGTCATATTTTCCGACCCCGGCACTGAACAGGATGCCATCCTGCATGGCAGACACGAAGAATGGCTGCGCATCGTCAATGATCCTCGCTATAAAATGCAGCAAATTAGTCGCAATTCTGCAGGGAGGAGCTTAGGTTCCGGACCGCCATTCAGCCAGCCACCGATTCTCGGGCCGGCGGCAAGGCATCAGGCAAGTCCCCTCCATGCAGACTGGGCAGTGAGCCTTCGTGGCGGCGGCTTTGTTGGTCTATTCGATAGGTTTCCGGCGAAGTACACGTTTGCGCCGATCGCCGCCCCCGACTGCGCGAACGATTTTGTTGTCTACGGCATCGGTTTTGCAGGCGCCAGTAATCAGGCAAACGTGATCGGCGTCAACAACCTGTACAACGGAACCTGTACAGGGACAGTGCCGAATACCAGGTTTGCTTATTGGATAGGCAACGGTACTTTGGCGTCATCGCCAGTGCTCTCGCTTGATGGCACCAAGATGGTATTAGTTGAAAGCCTTAGCAACAGCACGATATTTCATGTGGTCACCATCGGCACAACCGGGAACAACGGAACGGTCTGGAGCACGCCGGCGTGCCCTGGCACCGTGAATGGGACGCCAACCACAAGCTGCGGCAGCAGCGGCAACCCTTTCAATAACAATGCTGTCGATGTCAATATAACCCTGAGCAACAGTGCCACGGATTCGAATTCATCGCCTTTCGTCGACTACACCAATGACACTGCCTACATTGGCGACGACTCCGGCAGGGTGCACAAAATCACAGGCGTCTTTAATGGAACACCGACTGAGGTCGCTACCGGCGGATGGCCGGCATTAGTTGGCGCTGGTGCATCAGGGTTTACCGATCCGGTCTTCGATGATGTGAGCCAGCATCTCTTCATCGGCTCCAGCGACGGAAACGTCTACTGCTTAATCGCCGCAACCGGCGCCCCCTGCGATGTTCCCAGCATCACCGTTGGGACAGCGACAACCGACGCTACAAGCGGCGTCCAGGGTACTCCCATTCTCGACGTCACCCGGCAAAAGTTGTTTGTGGGTGGCGCCTTAGGAGGCAGGGCAACCTTGACTCAGTTTGATACTTCTTTAGGTTCTGTGGTGCATGCTGACATGGGAACGAGCGGGACGCGTTTGAGTAGCGGCGCAGGAGATAATCAGTACAACATATCAGGGACGGGCTATTGGTACTTCTGCGGAAATCTCGATAGCGCTGCGACACCGGCGTTGAGGCGCGTTCTAGTCCAAAACAGTGTAATGAGCGCTACGGCCGACAGCAGTTTCTTCCAACTGGTGATTACCGGCAACACCGGTCCCGCGCAGAGTTGCTCGACGCTTACCGAGTACTTCAACCGCAGCCAGCGCATAGACTACCTTTTCCTGACTATGGCGGGTGCAGGATTCTCGACGACAGATTTTGGGGGAACCGCTCCTTCCGGAACTGCCGAGTGCCACTTCGTCCAGTGTGTAGTCAGCTTCAGTCTGCCCGTAGCAGCTCCGCCGAATACTTTTCCCACGCAGGCATTCGCAGCGAACGGCCCCAACGACCCCCTGGGCATAACTACGAACGGCACCTCGGGCATAATCGTGGATAACTCCTCAATCGCAGGGGGAAATCAAATATATTTTATAAATTACGGGCCCGGCACGGGAGTGCAGATCTCACAGACGGCCCTGCAATGAGGTCAGAATGAGTAAACCGGAACAAATGGATGGAATTTCGGCTCGACCAGAATCACAGGCGCCCGGGAAGAAGCCCTATCAGAAGCCTGCGTTTCGCTTCGAACGCGTCTTCGAAACCCGGGCGCTCGCCTGTGGCAAAATATCCGATACCCAGGGCCAATGCGCCCATAGCATGAAGACTTCCTGAATGATTTTAGAGTAGACTTGTGCCGGCAGAAGATTCAGTCAGAAGTGGTTTGCTTTAAGCCTCAGATCAGTTCAGTTTATTGCACTTGATTCGGATAGCTCAATTGGGAGGAATTTCCAATGAGGCAGGCCAATGGTCGTTTGACTGGCTTTCGTGTTGCAGCTGCGGCTCTCCTGTTGGCGTCGTCTCTGGCATTGCCTGCATCCGCGCAAATCGAGAACAACATTCAAGTGCGGAGCCGTGCCGTTCAGGAGCGGAATGACAGCATTCAAGTGCAGAATGATGTTCATATCCAGAGTAGTGTGCAGCAACAGCAAAATCAGGCCGTCCCGCAGCAGAACATCCAGAGTCAAGCAGTCCCGCAGAAAGTTAAGGGCGTAAGTCGAAGCGAAATGGAATACCTGAGTCAGGGAGTGGTGGAGGACTGGAGCACCAGGCATGTGATCTTCTCCAACCCCGGTACTCTCGATGACGCGCGCCGGAACGGCAGGGAAGCTGAATGGCGGCGCATTGTCAGCGATCCCCGCTATCGCATGCAGTGGGTCAGGCGGTACGCAGGAGCATGGCTGGAGGAAAACGGAATATCCCAATTGCAGGGGTCGTCCGTCTTCGCGCGGATTCTGCAGGCAGGGCGGGAAAGAGATAAAGACCGGGGTCATGGCGGAGGCGGAGAGAAGCATGAAGAATCTCCGCTCCACGCGGACTGGGCAGTAGCGCTTGGACCATCAGGCGCTACTGCAAGTGTCGCGGCTGATATGCATCCGGCAAAGTTCACATTTAATCCTCTCTTCGCGCCGGATTGCACCAATGACTTTGTTGTATTTCCAGTCGCTGGCGCCGCTAGTACCGCTGCCAATATTGTCGGTGTTAGGAATCTATACACCGGGACCTGCTCAGGGACAACTCCCACCGTGTTTTTTGCTTATAACGTCGGCACGGGTAGCGTCCAGACTTCGCCTGTCCTTTCACTGGATGGCACCAAGGTGGCCTTCATCGAGAGCAGGACCAGCGGCGCATCGATCTTTCACGTGCTCACTCTCGACAAGAGTGGGGGTGCGGGCAACGGGACTCCAACGTCGCCTGCGGTTCCGGGAACGAATAACAGCGCAGTGGATACAAAGGTAACGATAAGTCTGAACGGCAGCACTAACGGCCCGATCACGCGTTCTTCGCCTTTTGTCGATTACACCAACGATATTGCATACTTTGGGGACGACAATGGCAATCTGCACAAGATCACCAGCGTTTTTGGCAGATTCGGTGGCACCCCGGCGGAAGTCGTTATCTCGGGCTACTGGCCTGCCTGTACAGGTTCTTTTAGTTCTAGCTGCGGTAGTGCTCCCGTGCTTGCCAGTCCGGTTGTCGATGGTTGCGCTACCACCGGCAGCAGTTCTCCCGCTCCTACCTGCCCCGGTGGAACGTATGGCAGTGGACTCATGATAATCGGGGGTAACAACGGTAAGCTTTACGGAGATCCGTCATCGTATGGCGGATACTCAGGGCTCTCGGGAATCGGAGGCTACAACTTCGCCAGCAAGGCAGCGACCGTGGGTAGTACCGTTATGGATGCGCCCATTCTGGACGGCACTCTGGAGAAGGTATTTGTGCCAGTAACTACCACGGGCAGCAACCTGGCTGTGGCACAGCTTAGCGTTTCGTCTACCGCATCCAGCAGCACAAGCAGCAACCCGTTTGTCTCAACCACTCCTGTAACTGCCACCATGGGAGCCTCCGGAACAGATGCGTTCGACGGAGCGTTCGATAACAAATACCTCTCGAGTACCGGCGGCACGGGGTTCATGTATTTCTGCGGAAACCTCACGGGAGCTGCGACCCCGGCGCTCTGGCGGGTTGCCATCACAAACGGCACCATGAGCAGTGCGAACGATGGCAACTCCTTCCAGTTGGTGGCATCCGGCAATACAGGTACGAGCCATGACTGCACACCACTCACCGAGTTCTTCAACTCCACTTCGAACATTGACTACCTTTTCGTGGGCGTGAAGAACCATGGAGCGCCCTCGGGCTGTGGTGGCACGGCATGCGTAATGAGCTTTTCTCTCCCTACCGGTTCCTCTACTACGTTTCCCACCGCCCCTATGGCTGCATCAAACATCGGTGGCACGCTGGGTGCAAACGGCATCAGCGGATTTATCATCGATAACTCTTCAAGCTTGCCTGGAGCGGCGGAGATATATTTCGGGAATCTGCAGGCCGGTACAGGAGTGCAGGTGTCACAATCAGCGCTGCAATGAGGCCAACATGAGCGAACAGGAAAAGACAGACGAATTCACTGAGCAGCCCCGGAAGAAGCTTTACCAGAGGCCTGATTTCCGCTTTGAACGCGTCTTCGAGACCCGGGCGCTGACTTGCGGCAAGCTGGCTGGCTCCGAGGGACAGTGTCAGTCTGCCCCGAAGGTTTCGTGATTGCCCAGTATGGATCGCTCGACGTCAGGCTGTGAGCTGGTGGCCGATGTAGTCGGAAGCTTCGGGGAAGCCCGTCTCAGAGTCACAGGGGCGAGTATGCTGCCGTCGATCTGGCCGGGAGATATGATTACAGTCCGCCGCCGCCCAATAAGCGCATTGAAGACAGGGCAAGTCATTTTGTTGCGAAGAGACGGAAATCTGGTGGCCCATCGAATTATCAACATTCACGGCGATTTCCTGACGACGCAGGGAGACACATTGCCCAACGCCGACCCTCCTGTTCGGGAACCCGATATTATCGGACAGGTTGTCGCTCTCATGCGCAACGGCCGCTGCATCGATCCCGTCCAGTCCCCATGGCAGCGTGTCAGTTCGGCGGTTCTGCGAAGATCGGATTTCTGCATGCGCATGACGCTGCGTCTGGGCCTCCGCCTGCAAGGAGTTTCATGCCCGAACTAACCGCTCCAGCAGGGCAGGAAATCATCATCGAGATCGGTGGCATGCCGGTTCAGGTTCGCAGTGAAAGCCCGGATTTTCTGCGTATGCTCGAGGAGCGTTATTCCGGTTTTCTCAATCCTGAGGCGCGCCCGGTCTTCGAATTTGATGTTGAACTGGCGGTGCCAGGAAGGGTCATCAGCGAAGAGGATATTGCCGTGCGGTTCAATTCAGGTCAATGGACCATCGAGCGCGGCGACCTGTACGCAGAGTGGGAACCGGCATCACATCGCGGACGGATCGTGCAATCAGCAAATCCATACGCAATCGATGCAGCGCTGCGGATCATCCACAGCCTGGTTCTGGCTCGTGAAGGCGGTCTGTTATTGCATGCGGCCAGCGCTGTTCGCAACGGCAGGGCATTCGCGTTCGCAGGTGTCTCTGAAGCGGGAAAGACAACCATTTCCCGCCTGGCGCCTTCGGACGTGACATTGCTCACCGACGAGATTTCCTACATTCGGTGCGACGGGCATGGTTACGTTGCATATGGCACGCCATTCGCTGGTGAATTGGCCAAAGTGGGAGAGAACGTCCAGGCTCCCCTCGCGGCCCTGTATCTTCTGCAAAAAGGACCGGAGAATGTCATCGAACGGGTGAAGGAAGGCGAGGCTGTTCGCCTGTTGCTGGAAAATGTGCTCTTCTTTGCTCATGACCAGGAGCTGGTGAACCTGGTTTTTGAATCAGCCTGCAAGCTGGTGAGCGCTGTGCCTGTGTACCGGCTGACCTTCTTTCCGGACAAACATGTATGGGAGCTGATTGCATGAGTCTTGTTTACATTGCCAGATCGGCGGCTGTGGCTGCGCGCTCGTTGGACGGCGAGATGATGATTATGTCCGCCAAAGACTCGACTTTGTTTACGCTCAATCCGGTGGCGACGCTGATCTGGCAGTCAGCCGATGGAAAGACACCTCTGGCAGAGATTGTCGAACAGAAAATTTGTGCGGAATTCGAAATCGATCTGGCAGAAGCCTTGAAGGACGCCGAAAGCTTTGTGAACAATTTGTCCAGCCACGGCATACTGGCTGTGTCCGGCGAACCGATCAGTCCCGAGAAGGCCATACACGGAGGCAAATGATGAGCCTGATGCAGGAGCTCGGACAGCGCGCGATGGACCGCGGAGTTCCGATCAGCGTGCAGCTCGACGTTACCTATCGCTGTAATGAGCGCTGTATCCATTGCTATCTCGACCATGACGATCACGGCGAGATGACGACCGGCGAAATCCGCGGTTTGCTCGATCAGTTGGCTGAAGCCGGCGTGTTCTTTCTTACGCTGAGCGGCGGCGAAGTTTTCATGCGCAGAGACTTCTTCGAGATCGTCGAGTACGCGCGTTCCTTGATGTTCTGCGTGAAGGTCAAGACCAACGCCTTCATGGTCCGGGAAGAAGAAGCGCAGCGCCTGCGTGATCTGGCAGTGCAGGAAGTGCAGGTCAGCATCTACTCTCATCGCCCGGAGGTGCATGACGCCATCACTCTGCTTCCGGGATCGCTGAAGCGGTCCATCGCCGGGATAAAGCTGCTGCGGGCCCACGGGGTAAAGGTGATCATCGCTAATGTTCTGATGATGCAGAACCTCAGCGACTATGCGGGAGTGAAAGCGCTGGCTGTGGAGCTGGGCGCAGAGTGCACCATCGATCCGACAATCACGCCGATGATGGATGGAAACCGGGATGTTCTCCGGCTGGGCTTAGACATACCTCAATTGCACGATGCGTTTCGTAAACCCGATCTGGTTGAAAGTGATATCGACGAGTTCTGCGCGCCTCCACCTGCGGTAGATGATGATGATCTGAAGCAAGTTCCGTGCAGCGCAGGCCATACCGCGTGCTATGTCTCGCCCTACGGAGATCTGTTTCCCTGCGTGCAGTTTCCTTTGCCCAGCGGCAATGTGCGCCGGCAGAAATTCATTGATATCTGGCGCGATTCCACGCAACTCAATGAAGTCCGTTCCATCACCGCTCGTGATTTGCCGGTCTGCTCAGGATGCGACCACGTTGGCACATGTACGCGCTGTCCCGGATTGGCTTACATGGAGGGAAACATGCGTGGTCCTTCTACGCAGGATTGCGAAAAATCTTTTGCCAGGACGGGAATTCCATCGGCCAACATGCGCCTGAAAAAAATCACTCCTGCGATCCACGGCCTGGTTCAGATCACCGTTCCGCTACCGCAATCCAGTCCTATATAAATCCTGGAAACCAGTATGTCGACAAAAACCAACGAAACTACATGGGACCCGGTCTGGGAGCAGATTTTCCAGAGCAGGGAATGGGGAAAGTACCCGCCGGAGCACGTGATTCGCTTTGTGGCGCGTAACTTTTACCGTGTCCCGAATCGCAGCAGGATTCGGTTGCTGGAAATTGGTTGCGGCCCAGGTGCGAATATATGGTTCATGGCCCGCGAAGGTTTTTCAGTAGCAGGTATCGACGGCTCACCGACTGCAATTCAAACAGCCACGCGCCGATTGCATGAGGAAGGCCTCACGGCTGACCTGCAGGCAGGCGATTTTGCGGTGTTGCCTTGGCCGGACAGCAGTTTCGATGGAGTAATCGAGAATGTAAGTCTCTATACCAATCCCTGGACCAGTATTCAACGTGCGCTGCATGAAGTGCTCCGCGTCCTTAAACCCGGTGCGCCGTTTCTATCGTCTTTCTTCACTGACCGGACGTGGGGATACGGCCAGGGAGAGATGATTGAACCCGACGGATTTGTGAATCTTCGTGAAGGCCCGCTTGCCGGCGCAGGTTTTTGTCTCTTCCTCAATCGCGCCAGAGTGCCGGAGCTTTTCTGCGATTTCTGCAATATCGAGGTAGAACGAATCGCCAAGACACTGGACGGCGAACAACATCTGGTAGAACAATTTGTAATTACATGCAGCAAGCCCGGGGCCGGCAGTAACTCATCCTTGTGATGCAGACTTCCTGATTCTGAAGATGAGGTTTGGAATTGTCCGGGAAATTTAAAATATGCCGAAAACCGCACTTGAGATGCTGGTTGCAGCGAACCCTGCAGATGCTGAGCGATGGCACGGGCTTGTTTCAAACTCCTCTGAACCCGATGTTTATTACCTGCCTGCATATGCCCTGGCAAGTGCAGAGATAGAGCGCTCCGAGCCGGTGGCCATCGTTGTTGGATCTGACCATTGCAGGTTTCTCGCTCCGCTTCTTGTGCGCAATATGTCGGCTGAAGTGAACAACTCCGGGATCAATTCCAGGATCGATTGGAGTGATGCGAGTTCTCCCTATGGCTATGGAGGCTTGCTGCGTGTTTCCAATGGGCAATCGATCGACGCCTGCGATCTCAGCGCCTTTTTTGATGACCTGCAAACATGGTGTTCAACGCGTGATTTGGTTTGCTGCGTCCTTCGATTGCATCCGCTGATGCGGCAGGACGAGTGGTTTAAAGCAGAAGAACCAAAACTCAGGATACGGTCCCGGGGATTGACTACAGCCATCGACCTCGAAAAATGGGATGAAGAGCGGGACCGGCCATCCAGCATGCGCAAGGGCAGGCGTTCCGATCTGGGCCTCGCACAACGTACATTGCGCGTCACCTGGACAAGCGGAGGAGACAGCGATGCCGAATCGGGCCTTCATCGCTTCTCTGCATTGTATGAACAGGCGATTGAAGATCGTCGTGCCAATGAGTTTTACAGATTTTCATCTTCCTACTTTTCTCGCCTGGCTGCGCTGGGCAGCCATCTTGGCATTGCTTTTGCATGGTTGGGCGATCAGCTTGCCGGAGCGAGTATTTTTCTTGCAGGGAGCGACTATGCTCATTACCACCTCGCGTGTGCGAATGAGATCGGCATGGAGCACGGCGCGGGGACGTTGCTCGTTGTGGAAGGCGCCAGGTGGGCAAGAAAGCATGGATGCAGGCTGCTGCATCTTGGCGGCGGATTGACTCCGGGCGATTCGCTGGAGGATTTCAAACGCAGTTTCGGCGGAGAGACATATCAATATACTTATCTGGTTTACGTGGCTGATTTGGAACGGTTCGAACAGCTCTGCCGCATATCAGATGCTCCATGGCCATATCTGGGCAAATGACTAGACTGAGGGCATGCAATTGAGAACCATCGGAGTCGTCACTACATCGCGCGCAGACTATAGCGGCTATCGCCCGCTGTTGAAGGCCTTTCAGGCCGATCCGGAAATATCGCCCAGGCTGTATGTCTCCGGCATGCATCTCTCTCCTGAGTTTGGGCTGACGGTCCGGTCTGTTGAAAACGATGGCATCGAGATAGCAGAACGCATCGAGATGCTACTCTCCTCCGATACTCCCGAGGCGATCGCAAAGTCTACGGGCCTGGGACTGATCGGATTTGGGCAGGCTTTCAGCAAGTACAAGCCGGATATTTTGGTTGTGCTCGGAGACCGCTATGAAATGCTTGCCGCGACTCTGGCTGCGCAGCCCTTCAAAATTCCAGTGGCCCATCTCAGCGGAGGTGAGTTGACGCAAGGCGCTATCGACGATGCGCTGCGCCACAGCATCACCAAATTAAGCCACCTCCATTTCGCTACTACTGAAGAGTACGCCCGCCGCGTCATTCAGCTGGGAGAAAATCCGGACCGTGTTTTTGTATCAGGCGAACCCGTGCTCGATAATATTTTGACCGCGCCGCAGCTTTCTCCCAAAGAATTGCAAAGCCGTTTTGGCGTTGATGTGAGGCGGCCATTTCTTCTTGTAACATTTCATCCGGTTACGCTCGAATATGAGCAGGTGGAGTGGCAGATCGACGAGCTTCTGGCAGCGCTTGAGCGCGCCGATTTTCCTGCCATCTTTACCATGCCCAACGCCGATACAGCTGGGCGTATCATCGCAACAAAAATCAGGCAGTGGATTCAATCGCATCCTGGCAAGGGCGAAATGGTCGACAACTTCGGCGCTGAAGCCTATCACAGCGTGTTATGCCGCACTGTTGCTGTTATCGGCAATTCCTCCAGTGGATTGATTGAAGCGCCTTCCTTCAAGGTCCCGGCAGTCAATATCGGTATCCGCCAGGCAGGGCGAATACGGGCGGCAAGTGTCATCGATGTTGGTCACGCCAGGGCCGATATTCTGGCAGGGATTCGAAAGGCTGTTTCCCATGAATTTCGTGAGTCTCTTCAGTCGCTGATAAACCCATATGCGAGCGCGACAAACTCGGCAGTATCCACAATCACGAATGTCCTGAAGCGAGTGGAACTGGGTGACTCCCTGTTGCAGAAGAGATTCCATGACCTGCCGGTCTGAAGGCTCCTCATTCCCATAACGGGGCCGGATAGGAAAATCATTCAACACTACCTGAGTTGATCCCGGCATTCAGCCGATAACCTCCTCAGTCGCAATTGTGACGACGAGGGAGGTCGAAAAATGAAGGCTGTGCATTGTCTGGTATTGGGGTTGGCGATTGCCGCAGAAGGGTGGATATGTGCAGCGCAGGTTGCCGGTACGGTGCAGTCTCCTTCTGATGAGACAGCGAAAGTGAATCTCATGCTGACAGACAACCACGCTACTGGCAGCGCGGTGCCTGATTTTCATTCGACATCAGGAACAGGGGTCGCAACGCTCCCGCTGACTCCTCGAGTTGCCGACTCAAAGTTTTTTTTGCTGAATGGGGCGCATTTAGGAATGGCGGTTTTTGATGTGGAGCTCACGCAGCGCTGCATTGCCGATCATCGTTGCCGCGAGACAAATCCCCTGATGCCCTCGTCACAGGCTGGTCAGCTAAGCGTCAACTTCGCGACCGTAGCCTGCAGCGCGGGCGTGAGTTATTGGCTTAAGAAGCACCACTCAAAGCTCTGGTGGCTGCTACCCGTCACCGGGATCGGCATCCATAGCATTGGCGTTGCTACTGGATTCGAACACCAGTAAATCTCGAAGCAAACATTGCCCTTACTGGTTCTGCCAGACATGCTTGTCTGCGTCGATCAGCTGCACGAGCTTGTCCGAGATGACCTTTTCGTCTGCAAGCGACGGATGCGAGTTGCACGCGCTGAAGCTCAGTCCATTCATGGGAAGAAACGTGAGGTGCCCGTCTCCCTGCTGTTTCAGTTGTTGGACAGCCTTTGCCGCCTCTGCCTCTATCTCACCGTTCGCCTTTTCCGTGGCCCACACGATGATATAGGCGTGGGGATTTCTTGTACGCAGCCTTTTGAGGAACTGCACGTAGGTCGCCTCATAGTCTGTATGCAGTTCGTCTCTGGTCTTCCAGTGCTCCCCTGGATTGAGCGGTGTAGAGAAATCATTGGTCCCCAGAGCAATGACAAAAACCTGCGGTTTCCAGGCGGGGTCGTTGTACTCCTGCTTTTTATCGAACAGCACGTACGGATACGCCTGCGGCAGCGTGTCTCCCTTGAAGCCGTTGTAATTGCGAACCACGCCGCGGCCTGAGATCGCATTGATCTGGTAATCGGCGCCATAGTGATCGGCTGTCAGCGGACCGAAGACCTTGGTGCTGTCTGTATCGGCCCAGACTTCGTCCTTAGTACACTCGTGCTTGTTGGAAAGGTTTCCGTAGCCGACTGTGTGTGAGTCGCCAATAAATTCTATCTGCCGGTGTCGCTGCGGAGGAGTGAGCGCCTTTTCTCCGGAGGGAATGGCAAACCCGCCGAATGCGTTCGGAGTGTCCTGGCTTTCTGTCGCAACTAGAACGCTGATTCGGTGCTCACCCTTGCTCAACCCTTCGATCGCATACACACCCGCCTCAGGCTTAACGAGCGGCGCACCCGGTTGCCCATCGACCACGATATGAAGGATCTGGTCGCCTCTCACCACTCGAAAAAATACACCAGTTCCCTGGAAAGCGGCGCGGAAGTAGCTTCCGGGCCACTGAGATGTAAAATCCTTGGCTCCGAAACTGTTTGCAGCGGTCGAAGGCGTTGCCAGCATTCGCCCGCCTGTGGACATCGCGAGGGGCTCAAGAGCGGGAAGTGTTGAAACTTTGTGCGCCGTCACGGGAGCTGCATATACGGAGGAGCCCAGGAACGCAACACAGGCTAACTCAAGCAAAAGCTTTTGGAATGGGCGGAGAATCGAGTGCATTGAATTCAATATACAGGCGGGGCAAACGCAGCCCGTGCGATGGTCGATGATTGTGCACTCCCAACCCTGAACAATTCTGTAAATTGGTGCAGGAAGACTCGGCGTCATCAGCGCCGCTCGCGCGTGAAACGTCAGAAGCATCTATAGTTCCTAAACGAGAGGCGAAGATGAGCTATGACAATTCGATTTGACGGGAGGACAGCGCTTGTTACCGGAGGCGCCATGGGGATCGGCGCTGCTACTGCGCGAAAGCTGTGTGAACTGGGTGCTTCCGTAGGCGTCCTCGACCGGGATGCAGAGGCCGCACAGGCGACTGTCGATACGCTTCTGAAGGCCGGTCACAAGGCAAGTGCATTTGTCTGCGATGTGAGCAACGAAGCAAGCGTGAAAGAGGCAATCGACGCAGTCCAGCAGCGCTATGGCGGGCTTCATGTATTGGTCAGCAATGCGGGCATACAGCGATACGGAGATGTTGTGGATACCAGCCCGCAAGCGTGGAATGAGACATTCGCCGTCCATGTACAGGGCTGTTTTTATCTGACGCGCTTTGGCATTCCGGCGATGATTGCTTCAGGCGGCGGTGCGATTGTGGTCGTCGGCTCCGTGCAGAGCCTGACTGCCGTAGCGCATTCTGCTGCGTATGTGGCAGCGAAGCATGCCTTGCTTGGAATGACGCGGTCCATTGCCCTGGACTATGCCCGGCAGAACATTCGGGCCAACTGCGTCTGCCCGGGATCGATTGATACTCCCATGATGCGCTGGTCAGCGAACTTATCAGGCTCACCGGAAAAACTTCTGGAGACCTGCAGGCGAATGCATCCGATTGGCCGTATCGGCACACCGGAGGAGGTGGCCAATGCGATCGTTTTCTTAGCGAGCGACTGGGCGTCCTTCATCACCGGTACATCTTTAGTCGTTGACGGCGGGTTGCTGATTCCGTCCGGCGGCATGGGCTTTCAGGAGTCCGGCATCGGCACAACAGGCAATGAGCACTAGAGGCCATCAGGAACCGTTCAAAGGAAATCAATGAAACGAAGAGATGTGTTGAAGAGCTTGACCATGGCTGCCAGCGGTGTGCTTTGGTCCAGACCAGCATGGAGTCAAGCCGCGAGTGAAGCGGACAGCAAGGCGCCGCACAAACTGGCGGCGCCCATTCGCGGGATCACGAGAAGAGACGGGATGGTTTTGCAGCCTCTGCAGATGACTGTTCAAAATGGCGGGGCCGGTGCTGTAGCTGTCACAAAACTTGATGGCGTTGAGATAGACCGCCGGACCTTGCAAAGTGGCATCAACAATTTTGAGCTCTATCTCAAACCAGTCACGAAGCCGCGGTCAGCCAACGTGTCCGTCGAGATCAACGGAGCAGTGCAGACACAGAACGTAGAGCTGAAACCTGTACGCGAGATGCTGATCTACGTGCTTCCTCATTCGCATCATGACCTTGGATATACCGATCTGCAGGCAAATGTGGAAGAAAAACAGATGCAGAATATTGTGCGCGGAATCGAGCTCGCCCGAAAGACTGCAGGCTATCCCGAAGGGTCGCGTTTCGTATGGAACCTGGAGGTGCTGTGGGGCGCCGATCTGTATATGAAGCGAAAGCCGGACGAGGCAAAGGCCGAGTTCATCGATGCAGTTCGAAAGGGCTGGATTGGACTGAATGGGTCTTACGCAAATGAGCTGACAGGCCTGTGCCGGTCTGAAGAGCTGTTGCAGCTTTTTCGCTATGGAACCATTCTCGGTAGGCAGTGTGGCGTCAAGGTGGAATCCGCGATGATGAGCGATGTTCCAGGGTTTTCCTGGGGAACAGTGCCGGCAATGTCTCAGGCCGGGATCAGATATTTTTCCGCCGCGCCGAATTATTTCGACCGCATCGGCAGCTTCATGGTCGCATGGCAGGACAAGCCGTTCTGGTGGGTCTCGCCTTCAGGAAAAGAAAAGATTCTCTTCTGGGTTCCATGGACGGGCTATGCGTTGTCTCATGTCATGAAGCTCGGGCCGGACTTCGTAGCAAAGTATCAGGATCGAATGGATGAAGTGAATTATCCCTACAGCATTTCCTACATCCGCTGGTCAGGGCATGGAGATAACGCAGAGCCTGATCCTGAAATAAGCGAGTTTGTACGATCCTGGAACGAGAAATATGAGTGGCCGCGTTTTGCCATTGCATCGACGACGACAGCCTTCTCGGCATTTGAAAAGCGCTATGGAAGCCAGTTACCGCAATATCGCGGCGATCTGACTCCGTATTGGGAAGACGGCGCCGGGTCTTCGGCACGGGAGACGCTGCTCAGTCGCGGAGCTGCTGATCGCCTGAGCGAGGCCACTGCACTGTGCGCAATGAATGGTTCCAGAAGCTATGATCCTGCAGCCTATGACGCCGCCTGGAGAAATATCCTGCTCTACTCCGAACATACCTGGGGTGCCTGGTGCAGCGTATCCGACTCCGAAAGTCCTTTTACAAAAAAGCAGTGGGAAGTAAAACAGGCATTTGCTGTAGATGCGGACAGGCTGTCTCGAGATCTCCTGCATGCCGCTCTTGCTCAATCTGCCTCTGCTGCTACATCTCACATTGAGATTCTTAATACGACATCATGGGACCGAACAGAGATCGTTTACCTCGCACATGATCTGTCGTCGGTTGGCGACCATGTCGCCGACCACACAGGAAGACCTGTGCCTTCGCAGCGGTTCTCAACAGGTGAACTGGCTGTGCTGATCACGAATGTGCCTGCCTTCGGAAGCGCTACCTATACGATCTCGCCGGGGAAAGCACATCATCCTGCGGTTCCAGCGTCCGTTAAGGATGGAGTCCTCGAAAATGGCCTGGTCCATGTGAAAGTCGATGAGCTCACTGGAAACATCACTGAACTGAATCTGCACGGCAATCCTCAGAACCTGGCAGATAAACAGAACGGAAACAGCATCAACGAATTTCTATTTCTTTCCGGCAGCGATACAGGACACCTGCAACGCAGTGGGCCAGTCAGAATCTCTGTCGAGGAGAATGGCCCTCTTATTGTGTCGGTCAGGATTGAATCGTCTGCGCCGGGTTGTAACAGCCTGGTCCGGCGTCTGCGCCTTGCCGCAGGGATGAACCATCTGGAACTTTTCAACCTGGTAGATAAGCAGCGGGCTCCACTCAATCCTCATCCCGGAGAAGGCGGCCCGGGAGGTGAATTTGCGCAAAGAGGCTCGAAGGAAAGCATTCAGTTCGCCTTCCCCTTCGCAGTTCCGGACGGGAAAATGTCAATGGACACCGCATTGGGCAATATGCAGCCTGAAGTAGATCAGCTACCAGGTTCCTGCAAAAACTGGATGCCGGTCGGTCGCTGGATCGACGTTTCCAATAGAGATTATGGAGTGACCTGGGCCACGCTGGATGCTCCTCTTGTTGAAGTGGGAACCATCAGCGCCACAATGCTTGGCTCGCAAAGAAATCCTGATATCTGGCGAAAGCACATCGACAAAACACAAACGTTCTATTCCTGGGTAATGAACAATCACTGGGGAACAAACTATCGTGCTTACCAGGAAGGCCCCGTTGAGTTCCGTTACGCGCTACAACTCCACAAGGGAAACAATGCCGCAGCAGCCAGCCGCTTCGCAATAGGCCTGTCTCAGCCGTTGCTGGCAATGCGTTCCGCTCAATCAAGACCTGCTCCATATTCATGGCTGCGTGTTGAACCGGAGGATGTGGTCGCGCTTACGCTTAAGCCGAGCGACGATGGAGAATCGTGGATCGTACGTCTCTTTGGCGCTTCGGGCGAGACAAAACAGGCCAGGCTGGTATGGCCGACTCCTGTAGCGACTAAAGTGTGGCGCAGTAATCTGGCTGAAGAGAAACTGAGCCCGGAATCCAAAGACATCGTAGTCGGCGGATGGGAATTGGTAACACTGAGAATTGACAGGTCATAATTACGCCCGATGGAAACGACTTCGTCCCCTCTTATGTAACTGTTACCTCAGTTTTGTCAGCGTTCGATAAATCCTTTCCTGAATCCTTTGATATCTTCTCGCCAGAGAAGTAGCCATAGACCACGGGTACAAGAATCAGCGTCAGCAGCGTGGAACTCAGCAATCCTCCAATGACCACGATAGCGAGCGGTCGCTGAATCTCAGAGCCTGGTCCGCTGGCGAAGAGAAACGGCACGAGGCCAAGTGCTGCAACCGTTGCTGTCATCATTACCGGCCGGAAGCGGAGGCGTGTGCCTTCGCGAATCGCTTCGTGTTGGGAAAGCCCTTCTTCACGGAGCTTGCGGATGTAGGAGACGAGGACGACTCCGTTCAGCACAGCGATGCCCCAAAGGGCGATGAATCCAACAGAAGCAGGAACGGAAAGATACTCGCCTGAAAGAAACAGTCCGATGACTCCTCCGATAGAAGCCAGGGGCAACACAGTGATGATGAGCGCCGCAAAGCGAACTGACTTGAAGAGGATGAAGAGCAGGAAGAATATCCCTCCGATCGTGATAGGGACGATGATCATCAGGTGATGCAACGCACGTTGCATATTATGGAACTGCCCACCCCACTCGATGTAGTAACCAGCGGGTAACTGCACCTGATTTCCAACCTTGTCCTGCAATTCGGCTACAAAGCCGCCAAGATCTCTACCTTGTACATTGACGCCGATAACAATGCGGCGCTTGCCCATGCTGCGATTGATCAGCGCAGGGCCCTCGACCACGCGAATGCTTGCTAAATCCTCGAGAGGGATTTTGGGGCCATCGGGAGAGCTGATCTGCAGTTCGCGAATGTCAGGGACGCTGTCGCGCAGATTCTGGGGAAGACGCACGACTGCCTGGAAGCGGCGCTCCCCCTCATAAATCTCGGTCGATGATTTACCGGCGATTGCAGTTTCGATCACATCGTTTACATCCGCAGCATTGAGCCCATAACGCGCGATGGCGCTGCGGTCGATGCTGATATTGAGATACTGCTGGCCTCCTACGCGGTCGACACGCGTATCTTGCGTTCCCTGAACTGTGTTGGCGATGCTGGCGATCTGCCGTGCTTTTTCGACGAGAGTATCCAGATCATCGCCGTACAGCATGACAGCGACATCGGCGCGCACTCCTGACACCATTTCATCCACGCGGTCAGAGATGGGCTGCGACATCACCAGATTGATTCCCGGCAGGGCCGCAAGCCCTTTGCGCATCTGCTCCGCAATCGATTCCTGTGACATGCCGTGTGGTCGTTTATCAAAGGGTGTCAACGACGCGAGCACATCGGCTTCATTGGGCCCTGCAGGATCAGCTGGAGATTCGCCGCGGCCAACACGCGAGACCACGTTATCTACTCCGGGAACCTTGAGCATGATGCGCTGCATCGCCATTTCCATGCGCAGAGACTCATCGAGTGAGATATTGGGAACGCGATCTGCGTTGGGCGAGAGAGTTCCTTCCTGCATTTCGGGAATAAATGCTGTGCCCAGGAATGGGAAGAGGCAAAGCGCAACGATGAAAAGCGAGACTACCGTCACGACAGTTACTTTGCGGTGCGAAAGAGCCCAATGCAGGAGCGCGCTGTAGGGGCGGCGAATCTGCCGCACGAGCCAGGTGTCATCTTCCGAGCCGCCCTTCAGTAGATACAAAGAAAGTACGGGCGAAAGAGTGAGCGAAAGAATCAGAGAGATGCCAAGCGCAATGGCGATGGTGTAAGCCAAAGGAGAAAACATCTTGCCTTCCATGCCTTCGAGCGTCATAAGCGGAAGGAAGACAATAATAATGATAGTTACGCCGAAGACGACCGGAGTCGCGACTTCCGCTACTGCGGCAAGAGTGAGCTTCAGCCTGTCAGCGGGTGATCTGGGGTCGTGTCCGGTATGATGCGCATGACTTAGCCGCGAGAACACATTTTCAACTACAACCACGGAGCCATCCACCATCAATCCAATGGCAATTGCAAGGCCGCCCAGCGACATGAGGTTTGCGGAAAGCCCGATCTTATTCATGACGAGAAACGTAAGCAGCGGCGTTAGAATCAGCGTTGCGCACACAATCAGGCTGGAGCGCACATCTCCAAGAAAGAAAAACAGAATGATGATGACGAGGATGATGCCTTCGCCCAACACCTCAGTCACGGTATGGATGGCCGCGTCGACAAGCTGCGAACGGTCGTAATAGGGAACGATGCGAAGACCACCGGGAATCATGTGCTTGGCGTTGATCTCGGCGACACGCTCCTTGACGTGGCTCACAATTTCTTTCGCATTACCGCCCGATGTCATCAGCACAACGCCGCCCACAGCTTCGGTATAGCCGTTCTTGATCATGGCGCCATAGCGGACTTCTGTGCCCAGCCGCACCTCAGCCACATCGCGGATATAGACAGGAGTTGCACCGCTCTCTTTCACAACAATGTTGCGGATATCGTTGAGATCGCGAATCAGCCCCACGGAGCGGATGAGGTATTGTTCGGCGTGCTGCGGCAGAATGCCTCCGCCGGCGTTCGCGTTATTGTTGGAAAGTGCGTTGCGCACATCCTGTATCGTCAGGTTGTAATAGCGAAGCTTCTGAGGATCGACCAGAGTTTCATACTGCTTTACATAGCCGCCGGTAGAATTGATCTCAGCCACACCTGGGATGGAGCGCAGCAGTGGACGCACGACCCAATCCTGCACCGTCCGGCGTTCGATCAGTTCTTCTCTGGTCAGAGGACGCTTGCCGTCATCCGGTGTTTCCAATGTGTATTGGTAGACCTCGCCGAGAGCATTGGTGATCGGCCCAAGCACTGGCGTTACGCCTTCGGGCATCTTGTCGCGCAGCTCGTTCAGACGTTCTGAAACCATCTGCCGTTCGAGATACACGCTGCGTCCATCTTCAAAAACCAGTGTGATCAGCGAGAGGCCAGGTTTGTTCAGCGAGCGCATATCGGTCATGCCCGGAAGGCCGGTCATGGCAATTTCAACGGGAATGGTGATGAAGCGCTCCACCTCTTCCGGCGATTTTCCTGGCGCCTCGGTTGCGATCTGTACTTGAACGTTCGTTACGTCAGGAAAGGCATCAACGGAAAGCTGTTGCGCTGCGTGAATGCCGAAAGCACAGAGAATCGCTGCCACAACAACAAGAATGAGCCGATGCTTCAGCGCAGAATGTACGATATTCGGCAGCATGAGCTATTCGCTCCCTTTGATGGCGTTCTGTTTGCGCTGGTTGTTGAGGTGGAAGGCGCCATCGAGCACAATTTTCTCGCCGGGGTTGATTCCACTTTCCAGAATGCGATCATCGTTAGACTCGCCGTCCAGTGTTACTTCGCGGAGCTTGTACTTACCTGGATTCAGCTCAACGAAGACATTATCTTTGTTGTTTTCCCGCACAATGGCCGTGGAGGGAATGACTGTCCTGCGCTCGCTGTGATCGATGAAGGTCATGTTGGCGAGCATTGCAGGTTTAAAGATGCCTCGCGGATTGGCAAGGTCCATGCGCACGGGAATGGTGCGCGTCGCCGGATCGACAACAGGAGAAACATAAGAGAGCTGGCCTTCTACTTTCTCGTCAGGCAGAGAGGGAACGTTGACCACTACATGCATTCCTCTGTGCAGTCTTCCGGCGCTCTCTTCAGGCACATCGGCAACAAGCCACACGTTCGAAAGATCGGCGACCATGAAAGCAATCTCCGCGGGCTGTACAATCTGGCCGAGCGTGACTTTGCGTTCCAATACTGTGCCGGAGATCGAAGAGACAATCGGGTAATCGGCATTCAACTGGCGCGTCGTTTCGAGCTTCTTGATCGCAGCATCGGTCATGCCCAGTCCTCGCAACTGGGTACGAAAAGCTGATGCCTCTGTACTGGCCTGCAGCAGTTCTGCGCGGCGGCGCTCCAGCTCAGCACTGCCGATCACGTCAGCCTTGACCAGCTGCTCAGCGCGATTTGTTGCCTGCTCAGCGAGAGCCTGCTGCGAGAATGCTTTGATGAAAGCGAACTGCGTATCGGATAGATCAGTGCTGTGAAGTGTCGCCAGGGCAGAGCCATTGCGCACATATTGGCCTTCGAGCACTAGAAGTTTGATGATGCGCCCGGCAACCGGTGAACCCACGCGCGCGATGCGGCTTGCATCGGTTTCAATGCGCGCGGCGACCTTAAGCGAGTTGGCTACATCGTGAACCTGTGGCTCGCCAATCTTTAACTGCGAAGCAAGCGTCGAGTCGATCGTCACTTCTGTGGGGTCAGCTTGAGATTTAGCGGCAGTTTTCTCGGCGGAAGCTTTCGATCTGCCGCAGCTGTTCATCACAGACATGCCAATCAAAATGATTGAAGCAATGATGCAGAGAAGAATCGGCCTCATCCTCAGTGCAGATTGTGTGGTCGTCACGGTCTTCCTCCAGGCGTGATGGCGCCGAGTTCTTCGAGATCGATCAATGCAGACTGGCGTGCATACTGCGCATCCAGCAGGTCACCGCGCACGCTTTGCAGCACACGCTGTGCGTCGAGCACTTCCACAATGCCGCGTTCGCCGGAGTGGTATGCTGCCTGTGCGGCTTCAACGGCGCTTTCTGCTTCATGCAGTGATCCGGCCTGCAGCGATGTAACCTGCTGGTCTGCGAGCTGGTACTGTTCATAGGCACGTTCAAGGGCGGAAATAATCTCGAGCTGCCGCTGGTCGCGCGCGGCTGTGGATTCGCGAACAGAAGCTGCGGCTTCCTGGATAGGACCGCGCTTACGGTCCCAGATCGGCAGCGGAACTTGCACACCGATGCGCCAGTACGTTACATCGGGCTGGCGCTCATATTCGCCGAAGAGCACAGGCCTGGGTATACGAAGCGCTTTCTGCTCCTGAAGCCCGGCTTCGGCAACCAGAACATCTGTGCGCACCTGTTCCATCACAGGATGTTTGCGCAACACTGCTTCCCGCAATTCAGGCAACGGTTGCAGTTGCATGGCGGGATCGAGTATTCCTTGTGGATCAAGATTTCTATCAGCTGGCGCTGCTATGGCGACGCGCAGCACGGCGATGGAATCTGCGAGATGAATCTGTGCGCTTCGCAGCATAAATCGCGCGCGCGCGAGTTCCGCTTCGGCGCGGGTCAGTTCCAGCCGGCCCTTTTCGCCGACTCGTACTTCTATTTCCACGCGCCGCCGCAGGTCTTCTACCAGGGTGAGATTTTCCTGCGCCTGAGCGATCTCTTCTTTACGACGGAGCACGTCATAGAAAGCATGTTTTACATTTGCCACAACAAAAAGCTGTTCGCCTGCCAATGAGAAGTCGCTGCTGGTGCGTCCCAGCTGGGCGACGCGCTGTCTGGCGCTCCGCTCCGAAGGAATCTCTATCGTCTGGTAGGCTGCATAGTGCTGCAACAGACCCGGCACTCCGGGATTGGATATAGGCCGCGAGTCCTGGTGCCCGGCAAAATACTCCACCTGGGGATTGATATAAGACCTGGCCGTTTGCGTGGAAGCGGCAGCGCGGGCAGATCTGGCAGCAGCCGCATTGAGCCGCGGGCTGTTCTTTTCTGCAAGAGCCAATGCTTCGTCAAGAGTCAGTGGCTGCGAGGAGTCTACTGCCGATTCCGGAGCAGAAGGCAACTGCGCAGGAGGACCGGCTGGTTGTTGGGCCTCGGCAATGCAGGACAGAACCATGATGAGTAACGCGAGAAGTCGAGATTGCACGCAGACTTATAGGCAATCGTGGTTCCAAAGCAAAACCCTATGAAAATGATGGCGGATGCGCGCGGCTACTGTCCCATTCGGTACACCTGCGACTTTCTGCTGTACAGAAACGTGCAATTGAATGCGCACATGGCCAGCGCTAAAGTATGCCTGCATTTCATCCAGAACAATTGGATAGAGAATTGCAAAAGGAATCGGCTATGCAGCCCAGGTTCTCGGCTTCAGAAACAGCTGGCGCGGTCTCATTGTGGCTGGAAGCGCATCCACCCATCCTCGCATGGGAAAATAAGAAGATAATGTCCACATCCTGGGCAAATCTGCGGAGCGCGCGCTGGAAAGCCGCGTATATCGGCGCACTGATTCTGCTCTTGGCGGTTGCTACGTGGTTCACGCCGCCTCATGCCATTGAGTGGCATAACATCCTGCATCATTTAAACTTTCTTCCCTTCATGATGGCGGGAATGATCTTCGGCTGGCGTGGAGCGCTCTGGGCGCTTCTTTTTGGCGTCATAATTCAGGCGCCCGGCATCGCGCGCCACTGGAGTTCGTGGCCCATGGATGCACAGGACCAGGTCGTCGAGTTAAGCATCTTCGGAGCAGCAGGTGTCATTGCGGGATTTCTTTCCGATCGCGAGCGCGTGCAGAGAAAGCGCGTGGAAATAACCAAGGCTGAGCTGGAACAGGTTTATACCGAGCTGCGCCAGAAGATCGACCAGATGAAAAAAGCGGAACGCTTATCCGCGGCCGGACAGCTTGCAGCCAGCCTCGCGCATGAGATTCGCAACCCGCTGGCTTCTATTTCTGGTGCTGCGGGTATCCTGAAGCGAGGTCACGCCTCCGCAGCAAATACGGATGAATGTTTGGGAATTCTTGAAAAAGAGTCACAGAGGCTCAATAAGCTTCTAACCAACTTTTTGGACTTTGCGCGGCCGCGGCTGCCGCGCTATCAACATGTCGATCCCGCCAACCTGATCGAATCCGTTGCCAGCCTCGCGCGCCATTCGGCCATTCTGCACGATGTGGAGCTTGTCGTTGATGACCATTGCACCACACAGACAATGGAGTGCGACGCGGAACAGCTGAAACAGGTGCTGTTAAATCTCATCCTCAATGCAGTGCAGGCGACAGAAGGAAAGGGGCAGGTCTACATTTGTTGTTTCGATACGCAGGATAGTCTTTGTATCGAAATCCGTGATGAAGGCAGTGGGATTGCTCTCGATCAGCAGGACAAGATATTCGATCCTTTCTTTACGACGAAAGAGAGTGGCACGGGGCTTGGCCTCGCTATCGCTGCCAATATCGTCGAGCAGCACGGAGGCATTCTGACAGGGAACAACAATCCGGATAAAGGTATGACCTTCCGCCTGGAGCTTCCACTCAGCCGTCCATTAAAACCAGGAGAAGTTGCTATCGCCCATGAGCTCTAATCGAATTCTTGTGGTTGATGACGACAGCAGCCTTCGCAGCGTCATGAAGATGCAGCTCGAAGAAGCGGGCTATCAGGTGTCGCTTGCATCCGATGGCGCGGAAGCGTATGACAAGCTGCGTGAAATCAGACCGCAGCTGGTGATTACCGATCTCAGAATGCCCACAAGCGGCCTCGATCTTCTGCGCCGAGTTGCGGCAGAAGATATACAACCGACGCTGATCATCATCACGGCGTTTGGAACTGTCGAAACCGCAGTGCAGGCCATGAAGCTGGGCGCATACGATTACGTGACCAAGCCGTTGGACTTCGAAGAACTGGTTCTTGTCGTTCATCGAGCCATGGAGCGGCAGAACCTGCTCGAAGAAGTGCGCCATCTGCGCTCGGCGCTCGATCAACGATATGGATTTGAAGGCATCATTGGCCACTCCAAAAGTTTTCTGCGTGTTCTCGATCAGGCAGCGCGCGTTGCCCAGCATGATTCAACTGTGCTCATTCATGGCGAAACCGGAACCGGCAAGGAATTGCTGGCCCGCGCCATCCATCACAACAGCCGCCGCAAAGCGAAGCCTTTCGTCACCATCAACTGCGGAGCCATCCCCAAGGACCTGGTGGAAGCGGAGCTCTTCGGTTATACGCGCGGCTCATTTACCGGCGCACACACTACGCGAGCAGGAAAAATAGAAGCTGCGGATGAAGGAACGCTCTTTCTCGATGAGATTGGCGAGCTTCCTTTGGATGCCCAGGTAAAACTGTTGCGAGTGTTGCAGCAGGGTGAGATTTCAAAGATCGGGGCCTCCGAAACAGCGCATGTTAGTGTGCGCGTGATCGCCGCTACGCACCGCAACCTGCAGGCTATGATTGAAGATGGCACATTTCGTGAAGATCTGTATTACAGGCTTGCGGTGGTGCCATTGCATCTGCCTTCGCTGCGGGAGCGGAAAGAAGATATTCCGGAGCTCGTAGAGCACCTTTTCCAAAAAGCAAAAGAACGTCATGGCATTACAGATGTCCAACTGGCGCCGTCCATCATGCCTTATCTTGCCGCGTACCGCTGGCCCGGAAACGTGCGTGAGCTCGAGAATGTAGTTGAGCGCCTGCTTGTGCTCAGCCCACATCCATCCATTGGAGAGGCTGAGTTGCCGGAAGAGATTCGCCGCGTTCAGCCCAATGCTTCGTCATTGCGTATCGATCTACCGGATGAAGGGATCAGCCTCGAGGGCGTTGAGCGGGAACTGATCATGCGTGCCCTTGAGCGCTTCAACGGTAATCAAACGCACGCGGCAAAATATCTTGACATCAGTCGCCGAACCCTCATCTACCGTATTGAAAAGTACGGATTATCCTGAATCCCGAGACTTGGCCACCCAGTCAAGCAAATTTCTTTCTGATTAAGTCCTAGATTGAACCACATATCTGTAATGGCAAAAATAGCGATGAGGTGCTTATGTGGTCTGACCAATGCAGCAGGAAATTCTATTCCGCAAACAAATGTGAAGTTAAAATTCATGCCGACTTTATAGCAAATGTCTTAATATGAAGGCCCGAAATAAATCGCTTTTGTGAGGGGATTTTAGGCCTATCGTTCCGGAGGCGTTCACGTGTATTCCTGGTCCAGGTCCATTGCGTTTCTCTGTAGTTTAGTCGTAACAACAGCCTTGGCTCAGAGTTCTCCTCCTGTTCCGCCAGATGCTTTTACCGCTGAACAAGACCACCAGAACATGATGGATCAATTGGGCATCAAGGCACTTCGCCCTGGTCCAAGCGGAAATGAAAAGGCTCCGAATCATGCCAACTACGATGAGTCCAAAGCGAACCCATATCTGAACGTCCCTGATCCACTTGTCATGAACGATGGCCAGAAGGTGACAACGCCGGAGATGTGGTGGAAGAAGCGCCGGCCTGAGCTGGTGGAAATGTTCTCAAAGTACGTTTATGGCCGCGTCCCGGCGGATGTGCCTGGCGTCCAATGGACCGTCACTGCTGTGGATCATGAAATGATCGGCCCAACCCCGGTGATTGCGAAAGATCTCATCGGAGAGGTAGACAATTCGTCTTACACGGCGATCCATGTGCGCATCCATATGACACTGGTTACGCCTGCGAACGTCCGCAGGCCTGTTCCTGTGCTCATGATGTTTACGCGCGCCGGATTTCCCAGCCCCCACGAGCCTTCGCCCGAGGAGTTCGAACGCATTAACCGTACGTGGAAAAATCTGCTCATCCAGCAGGATCCTTCATTGAAGGATGTCTTCGAACAATATCCTGCGTGGCAGCCTGTGAAGGCGACGCCCTTCCAGGTCCCACAGATGAACGAAGATGGTGATCCTCCCAACACCTGGCAGCTTGTGGCCGCAGGCTGGGGATTTGTCCTCTTTGATCCGGCCAGCGTTCAAGCTGACAACGCGGCCGGCCTCACCAGCGGCATCATCGGACTGGTGAACAAGGGCCAGCCGCGAAAGCCCGAAGACTGGGGCGCTCTGCGTGCCTGGGCCTGGGGAGCGGGCCGCGGCCTCGATTATCTTGAAACCGATCCGGCAGTCGATGCCAAGCATGTTGGCGTTGAAGGAGTGTCGCGCTATGGAAAGGCGGCGCTGGTTACCATGGCATTTGATCAGCGCTTCGCGATGGTACTGGTGGGCTCTTCCGGAAAGGGTGGAGCTACGCTGCTGAGGCGTAACTTCGGTGAAGCGGTGGAGAGCCTTACGGGCGGCGAGTACTACTGGATGGCTGGCAATTTTCTAAAGTATGGCGCATCGGAGGCTACGTTTGGCAGCAGTACACCGGACGACATTCCTGTTGATTCTAACGAGCTCATTACTCTCTGCGCTCCACGGCTTACATTTATCAGCTATGGCATCCCCGCTAAAGGAGACGCCAAGTGGCTCGATCACCAGGGGAGTTTTATGGCTGCAGTTGATGCCAGCCGTGTCTTTGCGTTGCTCGGCACCAAAGGCTTTGGAGTAGAGGACCGTTATCGTACAGCGAAGATGCCTCCTGTCAATCAAGGCCTGCTCGATGGCCAGCTTGCATGGCGCCAACACGATGGCGGCCACACTGATGCGCCAAACATGAAATGGTTCATCCAGTGGGTCAATAAGTTCATTGGACATGCTCCGCCACAGTAAGCGCCGATCTATGTTACGCTGCTACAAAGCTGACTTACTTGACTAAGCATAACTTCAGGAGAGCAAAATGATCCGAACCTTCAAGAAGTTATTGCCGAGTGGCAAGCATCACCGAAAGTTATTACTCGGCCCTGCAGCGGGATGTGTGATGGAGATTGATTTCAGCTGCCACCTTAGAGCATATCTTGGACTCTATGAATTCGAGTTGTTGCCTCATTTCAAGCGGATGGTGTCACAGGGCTCGAAATGCTTTGATCTGGGCGGAAGAGACGGGTACGATGCGCTGATGATGGCGAACATCTCGCGAGCCAGTGTGGTTTCGTTCGAGTGCGAACATCGAGAGGCCGAGAACATGCGGAAAACCTTTTCGAAAAACCCGGGATTGTCGATTCAGGTTGTCGAAGCTTATGTTGGATCAGAATGCAGCGATGGCTACATCACCATAGATCGTGCTGCACAGGAATTGTTTGTTCCAGACTTCATCAAAATGGATATCGAAGGCGCAGAAGATAAGGCTTTAGAAGGTGCCTCGAAGACGTTGACGGAATATCGGCCTAGCCTGATCGTTGAAGTCCATGGCGCTGACAAAGAGGAGAGATGCACCTCTATTTTGCGTGAGTTTGGATATCGTGTTCTTGTCGTGAATCAGAACAAGATATTAAAAGAGCCTGCTCGAGGCAGAGGGCATAACCGCTGGCTTGCCGCATACCCGCGTGCAGCTTGAATTTTCCAATGAAGTGACGGCTAGGCCTTCTTCAGAGCGACGCGGTTGAGCAGTACGTAACCGCAGATGCCTGCTGACAATGAGGCAGTTAGCACAGCCGTTTTTGCTGCATCGAGTTGAGCAGGATCATCGAATGCCAGTGCGCTGATGAAAAGTGACACCGTGAAGCCGATTCCCGCGAGTACGCCCACGCTTGCGATATGACTCCAGTGTACTGTGCCCGGAAGCTGAGCGATCCCGAGTTTCACAGCCAGCCAGCATGCTCCCGTAATACCAAGTGGTTTGCCGAGGAACAGTCCCAACAACACTCCCCAGGCAAGCGGGCTGTGTAGCAGAGACAGCCATGTACTGATGGAGAATGTCACACCCGCATTTGAGAGTGCAAAGAGAGGCAGCACTACGAATGCGATCCAATCGTGCAGTTTTCTGGTAATGCGGTCGGCGGGCGACTCTGTGCTTGCGATCAAATACTCCATTGCTCCCAGTTGGCGGTTGGCGAGTGAGGTATCGCCTTCAGCTCGCGCTTTGCGAAAATTGTCCAGCATTTCGCCGCATAGTTCGCTGAATTGATCAAGAGAGACGCTGGATGTGACAGGCACGAGAAACCCCAGGATGACTCCGGCGATGGTGGCGTGGATTCCGGAACGAAGCGTGGCGAGCCAGACACCGAAGCCCAGCGCAGCGTAGATGATCTGACGGCCGATTCCGAGTTTGCGGCAGAGCACAATGACCGCAAGCAGCAAAGCTGCGATCATTAGGTAGTTCAGATGCAGCGTGTCGGTGTAGAACACGGCGATGACACCGATGGCGCCGATGTCATCGGCGATAGCGAGCGAGAGCAGGAAGACCTTCAGCTCGGCGGGGATGCCTTTGATGAGCGCAAGTACGCCGAGCGAGAAGGCGATATCAGTTGCCATCGGAACACCCCAGCCATGCGCTCCGGCTCGTCCGTAGTTGAAGGCTGCGTAAATCAATGCTGGAACAACCATGCCGCCGGCGCCCCCGCAGATGGGTAGCGCAGCGCGGCGAAGGTCGGCTAGCTCACCGTGGACGATCTCCTGCTTGATCTCCATGCCGACCAGAAAGAAGAACAGCGCCATCATGGCGTCGTTGATCCATGCATGCACGGGCAGCCTCAGGCCTGACAGCGTCAGCTCGATATGCCAGATGTGATAGTACGACGCGCTCCACGGAGAGTTGGCCCAGATCAGCGCTATGACTGCGGCAGCCAGCAGGAAGGCGCTGCTCACTCCCTGCGTGTGAATGAACTGCTGAATAGGAAGCTGTACCGTACGCGTGATTAACGACTCGCGTACTTGCAGTTTTAGTTCGCCGAGTGTGCGTGCCGGTATCGTCATGGCACATAGTGTATCGAACAGGGTGTCCGAGGCACTGCCACTGCGCTGTGTGAGACAATGCCGCTGTGGCGGCCACTCTGGAGTTCCAGGGAACAACCAAAAAGTTTGGCGACCGTCTGGCTCTGGAGCACCTCTCGCTTGCCGTGGAGCCGGGAGAGATTCTCGGGTTCCTTGGGCCGAACGGAGCGGGCAAGACCACAGCCATCCATCTTGCGCTCGGGTTTCTGCGGCCTACCTCAGGCGGCGGGCAGATCCTGGGCAAACCATTCGGTGATACGGCGGCGCGTACGCACATTGGATATCTGCCCGATGTTCCGGCTTACTTTGCTGAGAGTGCGCGCAGCGCCATTGAGCTTGCCGGAAGGCTGAATGGCATGCGAAATCCGCGACTGCGGGAACGTGCGATTGAGCTGGTTGGGCGCGTTGGCCTCAGCTCCGCCGGAAAGGATGCGCGCAAGTTTTCGCGCGGCATGCAACAGAGGCTCGGGTTGGCGCAGGCGCTGGTCAATGAGCCAGAGCTGCTGATTCTCGATGAGCCGACTTCGGCGCTCGATCCGCCGGGAGTTCTGGAAGTGCGCGAGCTGCTGCGCGCGGCACGCGATGAGGGCAGGAGCATCTTCTTCAGCTCTCACCAGCTTTCTGAGGTCGAGCAGATATGTGACCGCATCGCGTTTCTCGACCATGGGAAGCTGTTGCGGCATGGACGTCTGGAGCAGTTTCTTGAGGACAGCGGCCATGCGGAGATCGTTGTGCGTGAGCTGCCTGCCGATGCTTTGCAGCGTTACCGGCAGTATCGCCGCGATCCGGCCAATGGGAACCTGTGTTTTGTGGTGCCTGTGGCGATGCAGCGTGAGCTCATCGAGCATCTATGGGCTGCGGGCGGGGAACTGATCAGTGTTGCTCCGCTGCGCCGCACGCTCGAAGAGTTGTTTGTGGCCTGGAGTAATGGCGCATGAGAAAGGCCTGGATCATTTCTCAGCGGCTGCTGCGGCAGAACCGTCTGCTCTTTCTGCTGCTCATGCTCTGGCCTTACCTCATGGCCGTAATTCTGCTCGCAGGCGGGAAGCCTGATCCTGATGACGTGCTCTGGATGCTGCACCAGGAGTGTTTTGCCGGACTGGCGCTGGTCGCAGTTACCGGAAGCACTTTGCTGGGCAATGAGCAGCGCACGCGGCGCATCATTATGGTGCTGTCTCGGGCGGTAAGCCGTCCCTTGTATCTTTTTGCGCTGCTGATGACAGCCTGGCTGCCGCTGGTGCTCTATGCGAGCGGGTTTCTCTTAAGCGGGGCAGTGCTTGCCCATTCCTCACAGGGTGTGCTGGCGATGGCGCTGTTCGAACTGGTTCTAGGTGTATGGGCGGGTGCGGTCAGTGTCTTCTGGTCGGTGTTGCTGCCGCAGCTGATTGCTTCGATTGTCTCGGTTGCGTGCATTGGGCTTGTTGCGTATCTGGGCACGCTGGGTCTTCCAGGGCCGGGGAGGCTGGTGGACGTTTTATTCGAAGTCGCGATCTCAGGGCGGAATGTGCCGGGGACGGTCTGGTTTGACTGTGCGGCGACCCTGATTGCCGGGGTTGTATGGTTTGCCGCTGCTTCGTGGATTTTCAGCCGACGGGATTTGAATCTTACGGTGGATTAGTGGTACTCGTTTACCAGAGACGCCGAATGCCGAATGAATCCAGCTTAGCGTCGGTGCTTATTACGAGTATATCATCGGCAAGTGCTTGGGCTGCAATCATCCGGTCAAATGGGTCGCGATGATCACTTGGAAGACGGCCCGCACGCAGAGCGTCTTCAGGATTGATCGAGCGAAGGGTATAGCCTGCGTCCTCCATAATGTCGAGGAACTCTTTCTCGAACTGTTCGGCGCCCGGAAGCCGTCCGAGCCGTATTTTCGTGGCAATCTCCCATGCGGAGGCTGCTGATACAAGGATAGTATTTCCTTCTTCTGCTATTGTGTTTGCGGCTTCCTTACTAAGGAAACGAGGGGAGAGCACTGCCCAGATGAGAGTGTGGGTATCGAGCAGTACCTTCACTCTTCTTCTCCACTCCAGAGACGCAATTCTTCCTCAGGCAATGGCTCGAAGAATGCCTCGGTCAGAGTGAAGCCCGGTGTTTCCCTTGCGCCAAGCCGCTTTTTGGCGGCAGGATGGATGGCCTCGATCCGCGCGACCGGCGTCTTGTCTCTGCCGGATGTGATGACCACGACCTCTCCCTTCTGCGCCTTCTTTACCAGCTCGGAAAGGTTGGTCTTTGCCTCGAAGATTGTGGCTTTAATCATGGATCTAATTCTGCTAATCTATATTAGCTAAGATGAGCAGGTTGATGCAATACATTTCCTAGATATCCTCCCTGGGTTTGATTTTGTACGGGGATTATTTGTTTTCAGTGGGTTATGGGAGATACTTCATTACGGAGATCCTTTGTTTTCAACACATCATCTTTTTGATGATTACACTGATCTTTTATTTTAAATAACTTATGCTGATAAAGTTAAAGGGCATGAGCTTCAAGCTCATGCCCTTTTCTATCCCTGACTCTATTTTACCAAATTTACAGATAATTCCTGGCGCTTCGGCAAATGGATGTAAATCATTTTGAATCAATGTGCTGTACCTGAAGTGCCGGGAGCCAGGGGCTTGACAAGGTTTTCTCCTGCCTTATTTCGTCGCCGTGGTTGAGATCTCTGCAGGGGCCAGTGTGCTTGCTCCGGCTTTTGCCAGGGCGAGCATGTGGCCGGGTACGATGCCGAGAATCAGCGTGGCAGCTACAGTGATGATCAGAGCGAGCATCAGCGGCATGGTGGGGCGGGGGATGCTGTCCAGCAGGTCGGTATGGACAGGCTTGGAGTATGCCGAAACCAGAAGCCGCAGGTAGTAGTAGACGGCGATGCCGCTGTTTACCAGGCCGATGATGGCAAGCCAGACGAGTCCTGAATGCAGGGCAGCGGCAAAGACGTAAAACTTGCCGAAGAAGCCCCCGGTGAAGGGAATGCCTATCAGCGAGATGAGGAAAAAGGCCAGTGCGCCCCCGAGCAGCGGCGAGCGGTAGGCGAGTCCGCGGTAGTCCTGAATGAGAGTGAGGCGGTCGCCAAGTCCGCCAGCGTGACTGACGACGGCGAAGATGCCGACGTTCATCGCGGCGTAGGTCATGGCGTAGAAGCTGGCGGCGGCAATACCGTCCGGCGAGAGGGCGGTGAAGGCGACCAGCAGATATCCGGCGTGCGCGATGGAAGAATAGGCCAGCATGCGCTTGACGTTCTGCTGTCTGAGAGCGCCCAGATTGCCGATGGTCATCGAAAGGACAGCCATCCACCAGATGAGCGGCTGCCAGTGGTTATGCAGCACCGGGAAGGCGACGTAGAGAATGCGCAGAAGGACGGCAAAGGCCGCGGCCTTGGGCGCGGTCGACATGAGACCGACAACGGGCGAAGGCGCGCCTTCGTAAACATCCGGCGTCCAAACCTGGAAGGGTGCGGCGGAAACCTTGAACCCGATGCCGATGAGGATCATGGCCAGCCCGATGGTGGCGAGGATGGGCGTCTGGCTCGCGCTCAGCAGATTGGCAATGTCGGAGATGGTCGTGGTTCCGGTGGCTCCGAAGATCAGGGCGATGCCGTAGAGGAAGAATGCGGTGGCAAAGGAGCCGAGCAGGAAATACTTGATGGACGACTCGGGGCCTTTCGCACTTTTGCGGCGGAAGCAGGCCATGATGTAGGTCGAGATCGATGAAATTTCGAGTCCGACAAAGACCAGCAGCAGCTCGACGGCAGAGGTCATGAGCATCATGCCCACGGCGCCGAACGCGACCAGCGCGAAGAATTCGCCGACGCTTTCCGAGTCGCGGTCAATGGTGTCGAGCGAGACCAACAGGGTGGCGAGCACGATGCCCAGGATCAGGATGTGGAAGAAGACGCTGAAGGCATCGGTCTGCACGGTACCGAAATAGGCCGTGCCTGGAGGCAACTGGAGTTGCCAGAGGCTGGCGCCGAGAGCGGCCAGCGTTCCGAGGACAGCGAGCCAGCCGAGCGGCTTGCGGCTTGCGTTTTTCGCGAGCAGCGGCTCGGCGAGCATCACGATGACGCCAGCGATGGTGAGAATCACCTCGGGGAGAATACGAGCGAGTTCGAGACCTGAGTTCATCGTTTCTCCGCTACGCTGTTTGAGATGGCCGGGGCATTGTCAGCCAATCCGGTGACGGCGGTGCTGATGGCGCGAATCCAGTAAGAAGAAGCTACGCCGAGCACCAGCATCAATATAGTTGCCGGGATGAGGGCGACGTACTCGCGCGCAACTACATCCGGTGCGGACTTGCCTGCAACCAGCGTGGATTCCTGTCCGTAGAAGACCTTCTGGATGAGGGTGAGCATGTAGGCGGCGCTGAGAATGACGCCGGTGGTGGCGGCGATGGTCCAGCCGGGATGCACGGCGTAGCTTGAGCTCAAAATCAGAAACTCGCCGACAAATCCGTTGAGGATGGGCAGGCCGACGAGCGAAAGCGAAGTGATGACGTAGAGCGTGGCCATGTGCGGCAACTTTGCGGCCAGCCCGCCGTAGTGGGACATTTCGTATGTCCCGTAGCGCTCGTAAAGAATGCCGAGCAGGATGAGGAAGGCGGCTCCGGAGAGCTCGTGGTTGAGGATCTGAAAGACTGCTCCGTTGAGGCCGACTACGGTGAAGCAGAAGATGCCGAGCGTGACGAAGCTCAGGTGGCCGACGGTGGAGAAGGCGATGAGGCGCTTCATGTCCTGCTGAACGAGAGCGACGAGGGCTCCGTAGATGATGCCGATGACCGCGAGGGCGATCATCAGAGGCGCGATCTGGCGCGATTGTTCAGGGAAGAGTCCGAGGTTAAAGCGGATGATGGAGTAGAGTCCGAGCTTGCCGGCGACGACCATGGCCATGGCGGTTGGCGCTTCCGAGAAGACGTCGGCGAGCCATCCATGCAGCGGGAAGACGGGGACCTTTACAGCAAAGGCTGCGAGGAAGGCGAGCGAAACCCACCACAGGGCCTGCGGCGAGAAGAGCGATGCATTCTGCGTGAGGTATTTCTGCGTCTCGACAAAGTCAAAGGTGCCGGTCTGGGCGTAGAGCCAGAGGAGCGCGACGAGAAGCAGCGCCGAGGGCAGGAAGGTATAGATGAAGAACTTGATGGCTGCCTGCGGGCCGCGATTGCGTCCGAACATGGCGATAAGGATGGCCATGGGGACGAGCGACAGTTCCCAGAAGGCGTAGTAGAGGAACATGTCGAGCGCGACGAAGACGCCGATCATCGCTGTTTGCTGCAGCAGGAAGAGGAAGTAGAATTCCTTGGTGCGGACGGAGATTACGTTCCATGAGGCAAGCACAGCCAGAGGTCCGAGGAAGCCGACGAGGACTACGAGCCACGTGGAGATGCCGTCGATGCCGAGGTGGTAGTGGATGCTGGGGCTCTGAATCCACGGCGCGTTCTGCTCGAACTGGAAGCCCGTCTGCCCGTATTGAAAATGCGCGGGCAAGTGCAGCGTGAGCGCGAAGGTGGCGAGCGTAACCAGCAGTGTGAACCACTGGATCGCCTTTCCGCGCCGCGGCAGGAAAGCAACAACGAAGGCGCCCGCGGTGGGCACGAACGTTATCAGCGACAAGATGGAATCGTTTAGCACGAATTACGTTCCTTGAAAGAGAAATGCCTCAAGGCAATCCCTCAGCGGCTAAAGCCGCGCTGATTTTATATTCCTTACGGCACGGCTGAAGCCGTGCCCCTTCAAAACAATTACTTTGTTCAACGGCCTCTAAAAAGGCCGGTATTTCCTATAACCCAGCACTTCACTTAAATGAGAAGTGCATACCAAATCCAAAATATGTCAGCAGCAACAGTGCCGCTGCTCCTATGGCAAGCCAGCCTGCGTATGAGCGGATGTTGCCTGACTGGACGCGCTGCACGATGGAGCCGATGCCCTGCGCAGAGTAGCCGATGGCAAGACTTCCACCGGTGATGATGCCGGTGTCGAGCAATCCTTTGAGCGCATAGCGCGAAAGGAAGAGCAGAGGCGTTACCACGAGCTTTCCGTAGAGCTCGTCGATCCAATACTTATTCAGCAGCAGCGAGTAGATGCCATGCAGCTTTGCGACGAGCTGCTTCGGGAGCTCCGGCTTCATGAAGTAGAGCAAGTGCGCGAAGAACCAGCCGATGGCGGCGACGGCTACGGAAACGACAGCCAGCAGGAGTTCAAGAGACCTGCCGCTTTCCGCAGCTTCTGTCGCAGGCTGCGTGGCCGGAGCGAGAAAGTGTCCAATGGCGTTGTTTCCGCCGAGCGCTTCCGGAATGCCGACCCATCCGCCGACGAGAGAGAGGACTGCGAGGATCACGAGAGGCGCGAGCATGACCCAGGGGCTCTCGTGCACGCCATGCCCGTGGCCGCCGTGTCCATGATCGTCGTGAGCGGTTTCCTGAGCGCGGCTCTCGCCGAAGAAGGTCAGGTACCACAGGCGGAACATATAGAAGGATGTCAATCCCGCGGTGACGAGTCCGATAAACCAGAGGAGCTTGCCCAGGCTGTTAGGCGAGATGAAGGCCTGGTAGAGAATCTCGTCCTTACTGAAGAAGCCCGCGAAGGGCGGGAAGCCGGAGATGGCGAAGACCGCTGCAGTCATGGTCCAGAAAGTGACGGGAATTTTTTTGCGCAGGCCGCCCATGACGCGCATGTCCTGCTCGCCGCTGAGGGCGTGAATAACGGAGCCGGCGGAGAGGAAGAGCAGCGCTTTGAAGAAGGCGTGCGTGAGCAGGTGGAAGATGCCGGACGAGTATGCCGCGACGCCACAGGCCAGGAACATGTATCCGAGCTGCGAGACGGTGGAGTAGGCGAGCACGCGCTTGATGTCGGTCTGAACGAGTCCGATGGTTGCGGCGAAGATCGCGGTCGCTGCGCCGATGACGGCAACTGTGCTGAGCGCGAAAGGCGAGCGGTCAAAGATGACATGCGCGCGCGCGACCATGTAGACGCCGGCTGTAACCATGGTGGCTGCGTGAATCAGAGCGGAGACGGGTGTCGGGCCTTCCATGGCGTCGGGCAGCCAGACGTAGAGCGGGATCTGCGCTGATTTGCCGGTCGCTCCGAGTACGAGGAAGAGCGCGATGGCGGTGAGGAATCCGCCCTGCCATTCGGGATGCAGAGTGATTTGCGAGAAGATTCCAGCGAAGCTCAGCGTGCCAAAGTGCGCGATGAGAAGGAACATCGCGATGAGGAAGCCGAAGTCGCCGATGCGGTTGACGACGAAGGCTTTCCTGCCGGCGTTGGCGGCGGAATCTTTGGTGAAGTAGTAGCCGATGAGCAGGTAGGACGCGAGGCCGACGCCTTCCCATCCGACAAACATCAGGAGGAAGTTTTCGGCGAGCACCAGCGTCAGCATGAAAAACATGAAGAGGTTGAGATAGGCAAAGAAGCGCCAGTATCCGTCTTCTCCGGCCATGTATCCGGCTGAGTAGATGTGGATGAGGAAGCCGACGCCAGTGACGACGAGCAGCATGAGGAGCGTGAGCTGGTCGAGCGAGAAGGCGAAGTCGGCGTGGAAGCTTCCGGCTCCTATCCATGTGCCGAGGTTTTCAGAATAGGGAAGGGCAAGCGACTTGAAGCCCGCGGCGATGGTCAGGACCTGAAGGAAGGGAATGAGCGTGGCAATCCAGGCGACAGCCGTCACCAATGCTTTGGGGAAGCGGCGGCCTAGCAGACCGTTCACCAGAAATCCAGCGAAGGGGACGAGCGGAATCAGCCAGAGATGCAGGGAACTGGTCATAGTTTCATCAAATCCACTTGGTCAACGTTAAGGGTGCTGCGAGTGCGGAAGATGGCGATGATGATGGCGAGGCCGACTGCGGCTTCGGCTGCGGCCACGACCATGACGAAGAAGACGAAGATCTGTCCGCTGACGTGGCGCCACTGATGCGCGAAGGCGACGAAGGTCAGGTTGACGGCGTTGAGCATCAGCTCGATCGACATGAAGATGGTGATGATGTTGCGCTTCACCAGAAATGCGGCGACGCCGATGGAGAAGAGAATCGCGCTCAGGACGAGGTACCAGGAGATCGGGACCATTTTTCTTTAGTTCCCCTTTCTCGCGAGCGCGACAGCGCCCAGGATAGCTACCAAGATCAGCACCGAAGTGACTTCAAATGGCAGGAGCAGATCGCGGAAGAGGACACGGCTGAGGTCGTGTGTGGTGACCAGGTATTCGCCGAGTCGCGCTGAGCCGAGATTGCCGCCCTGCTGGATGAAGATGTAGGCCAGCACGCTGAGGATCGCAGCTGCTCCAGGAAAGCCGACAATGTAGGCGGCCTTGCTACCGTGGGTGCGCTCTTCGCTGCCGGCATTCAAAAGCATGATGACGAAAGTGAAGAGCACCATGATGGCGCCGGAGTAGACGATGACCTGCGCTGCGGCCAGGAACTCAGCTCCAAGGAGCAGATACAGCACGGCGAGTGAGGTCATGACCACGATGAGCGACAACGCGCTGTTGATGGGATGGCGCTGCAAGAGGAGATTCAGCGCTCCTGCAACACACAGCCCTCCGAAGATGAAAAAAAGAACTAAATGCATGTGTTTTTTTATGCCGGGGCCAAGCCCCTTTTATTTTGCCGCAGTTTTCACGCGAAATCCGCTACGTTCCCTCAGGGGCTAAAGCCCCGCTTCATTCGCACTTTGCGGCACGGCTAAAGCCGTGCCCTTACAAAACTTAATTAAAAACCTTTTCAGACTACGCGCGAAAAGCCAGCCAGAGGCTTGTCGCAATGATATTGGCAATCGCTACGGGCAGCAGAAACTTCCAGCCGAAGCCCATGAGCTGGTCATAACGGAAGCGAGGCAGTGTGCCGCGCACCCAAACGTAAAGAAACAGGAAAAAGAATACCTTAACTACAAACCAGAAGACCGGCAGCAGCGCCTGGACGACGGGTCCGCCCCACGCGGGGAAGAGATTGCCGAAGGGGCTCGACCATCCGCCGAAGAAAAGCAGCGTGGCCACGCAACTTACAGTGATCATGTTGGCGTATTCAGCCATGAAGAACATGGCGAACTTCATCGAGCTGTATTCGGTGTGATAGCCGGCAGTGAGCTCGCTTTCCGCTTCAGGAAGATCGAAGGGCGCGCGGTTGGTTTCCGCGTAGGCTGCCATCAGATAAATAAAGAAAGCGACGAACTGCAGACCGCCGAAGACGTTCCACGAGAGAAGGCCATGTGTTGCCTGGATATCAACGATATCGCGCAGGCGCAGCGAACCGGCGCGGAGAACGACGCCGACGAGGGAGAGTCCAAGCGCAAGCTCGTAGCTGATGAGCTGGGCGCTGGCGCGCAGTGCGCCGAGCAATGAGTATTTGCTGTTCGAGGACCAGCCGGAGAGCGCGATACCGTAGACGCCGATGGAGGTGATGCCGAGGATGACCAGCAGACCGATATTCAGATCGGCGATCTGGAAGAGGTCGACACCTTTGACGTAAATTTCTTTGCCGAAGGGAACAACACCAATGGAGATCAGCGCACAGGTGAGGGCAATGAGCGGCGCGAGAATGTAGAGCGGCTTATAGACATTGGTCGGCATCAGGTCTTCCTTGAGGAAGAGCTTGAGGCCGTCCGCCAATGGCTGCAGCATACCGAAGGGGCCGACGCGGCTGGGTCCCCAGCGGTTCTGGATGCGGCCGACAACTTTGCGCTCCAGCAATACCGTATATGCGACTGCTGTCAGCAGGATCACCGTGACCACGGCGACCTTCAGCACGCTTAACAGCAGAAAAATCCAGATACTTGCTTCCATCAGGCCTTCCAAGAATCGTTGAACCGGGGCTGAAGCCCATAGGTTCTCTGCCTTTGTTCACCGGGCTAAAGCCCGGTGCTTCTACCGAACCTCAGCGGCTAAAGCCGCCTGAATTCTCTTTCTGCGAGGGCTAAAGCCCTCGCCTACCACTTTGAACGTTCTTGCTATCTAATATCTAATCGGCTGCGGTTTCTACCGGCTTTGGCGTTGTGTGTGATTCGATAACCGACTTCAGCATGTCGCTGTAACGGCCCAGCGTTCCTGACGTAAAGAGCGTGTCTTCAGCGGGCAGAACCAGGTCACGGCGCTGCGGAGCAGGTTCAATCTGCACCAGCTCTGACTTTTCATGCTGATCGCTGCCGGCAATCAGCTCCAGACGCGAGATATTGTAGGCCGGAACGAGCCGCTGAATCTCATCGAGAGTTGCAAAGGGATCGAACGGGCTCAGCTTCGGTTCAAGATGATTCGCTGCCAGCCATACTGCGTGGCGGTCTGCTTCGCCGGACTGCGCTCCGCGCGACTGGCCCATATCGGCGAAGACGCCCCGTCCGAAGGGAACAAGCTTTTTCGGATCAGCTCCCATGCGGTCGGCCAGACGCACGATCAGTTCGAAGTCTGCGCGGACTCCAGCTTTGTCGGCAGCCTTCTTGACCAGCTGAATGTCTCCGTAAGTATTGGTGACGGTTCCTGCCTTCTCATAAAGGTTGGCAGCCGGGAAGACCACGTCGGCCAGCTGGGCAGTTTCGGTCAGGAACATATCCTGCACGACAAGGAAGGTGTTCTTGAGCGCTGCCGGATCGACTCCGTAACGCGCGACTGGGTTGGAGCCGACGACGTAAAGGGCTGCGAGGTTGCCACCCTGCGCGGCGTCGAACATCTGGAGCAGGTCGAGGCCTGCGGCCTGGGGCAGAGCCGCGCCGTATTCTTCGGTGAAGTGCGCTGCTCCGGTGACGGGAACGTAGCCCGGCAGGTAATCGGGCAGGAGGCCCATGTCCGCTGCGCCGCATGAGTTGGCATAGTCGCCCAGCAGAGCAAACTTCGTGTTCGGCAGGGTGAGGCCAAAGTCTACAAGGGCCTGAATGTCGCGTCCGCGGTACTCGGAGCCGAAGACGATGATGAGCGACTCTTCCTTGCGGATGGCGTCGCGGAAGGCGGCGGTCTGTTCGTTTGCGGCGATAGCCGAGTCGTTTCCTGCCAGATATTGAACCAGGGAGGCGTAGCCATCCTGCGGAATCTCGAGGAATGCTTTTGCCTGACGGCGCAGCTTGATCTCAGCGTGATTGGCGATGTAGACGCGCGCGCGGTTCAGGCGGACGTTGGTACGCAGGTTCCATGCGAGCGCCGGATGCTGCTCGGTAGGATCGTTGCCGAGGAGCAGAATGGCCGGAGCCTTTTCGGTATCGCGCAGGGATGCCGTGCGGCCGGGCTTGCCGGCGAGCGCCGCGGCGAAGGAAACATAGTCTGCAGTGCGGTGGTGATCAATATTGTTTGTGCCGAGCACAGAGCGCGCGAACTTCTGCAGCAGGTAGGATTCTTCGTTTGTGGTGCGGTTCGAGCCGATGACGCCGATCGACTGGCCGCCGCGCTGCTCGCGGACCTCATGCAGCTTCTTCGCGGCGAAATCAATGGCGTGGTCCCAGCTCACTTCGGCGAACTTGCCATCGGGCTGGCGGACGAGCGGTTTCGTCAGGCGGTCGGCGCGGTTGGCGAAGTCGAAGGCGTAGCGGCCCTTGATGCAGAGGAAGTCGCCGTTGATGCCGCTCTTGTCGCGATTGTCGCCGCGAACGATCTCCATGCCGTCATTGACGCGGCGCACGCCGAGCGTGGTCTTGCAGCCATCGCCGCAGTGCGTGCAGACGGTGGCGACGTGGTTCATCTCCCACGGACGGGTCTTGTAGCGGTAGGTGCCGGAAGTGAGCGCGCCGACGGGGCAGAGGTCGATGCACATGCCGCACTGCTCGCAGTTCAGGTGATCCTGGCTGTTGGGAGCAATGACGGCGCTGACGCCGCGGTTCTGGATGCCGAGGGCCCAGACGTCCATGCCTTCGCCGCAGACGCGGACGCAGCGGTAACAGAGGATGCAGCGCGGACGGTCGAAGAAGACGACCGGCGACCACTGCTGCTCTTCGCGGTGCTGCTTGATCTCGACGTATTTCGATTCGGCAGCGCCGTACTTGAAGGTCATGTCCTGGAGCTCGCACTCGCCGCCGGCATCGCATACGGGGCAGTCAAGCGGATGGTTGCCGAGGAGCAGTTCGATGGTCGCTTTGCGCGCCTGCTTGATCTCGTCGGTCTCGGTCTGGACGACCATGCCTTCGGCGACGGTAGTGGTGCAGGCCGTCTGCAGCTTGGGCATTTTTTCAATGCGCACGACGCACATGCGGCAGGCCGCCTGCAGCGAGAGCCCGGGGTAGTAGCAGAAGGCGGGGATTTCAATGCCCGCCGCCTTGCAGGCATCAATCAGCAGCGTCCCGGCGGGCGCGGTCAGCTTCTTGCCATCGACTGTGAACGTTACGTCAGCCATTTATATGCCTATTCTTCATGAGCGCTTATAGTTAAGCGGAAAGAGGGATATCAACTTCTTCAGCAACGGAAGATGGCTCCGGAACTACTTCCCCGTGTTCACGCATTACGTGAATGTGCGCTTCAATCCCTTCCCTTATAAGGCGCTTTGTTTCTTCCATCGTTTTTCCTACGACTCCCAAGCCAGGCAGGTCTGGTACATAAGCGCCATAGCCTGTCGATGATTTTTCGTAAATCACTAAATATTTCATTTCTGCTTCAGTCCTGCTTGCTTCAACATGCTGTTGAGAGTGCCTTTGGGAATGTCATCATTTGCCTGCCCTGCTACGGTTACTGTTCCCGGTTTTACAGGATGATGAAAGTGCTTATGGCTACCTGTTGTTCTGACGTGTACCCAGCCATCTTTCTCGATCATACGTATAAAGTCCCGATACTTCACGCACTCACTAGCTCTTCGTGCTTTGCGTATGGGCAGGGCTTGCCGTTCAGGTGGTCTTCAAACTCCTGACGGTACTTCTTGATGAATCCAATAGTCGGCATGGCTGCTGCGTCGCCGAGCGGGCAGAAGGTGCGGCCCAGCATGTTTTCGGCGAGGTAGCGGATGTTGTCGAGATCCTTGTCGACTCCGCCGCCGGCGTGCACGCGGCCGATGGTCTTCTTGAGCCAGTCCGTGCCTTCGCGGCAGGGGATGCACCAGCCGCAGCTCTCATGCTGATAGAAAGCGATGGTGCGCAGGGCAAATTCGACGATGCAGGTCTGGTCGTCGATGACTACGATACCGCCCGAGCCGAGCATAGTTCCTGCCTTGCCCATCTGGTCGAAGTCGAGGCCTACGTCGATCTCTTCGGGTGTCAGGACCGGGGTTGAAGATCCGCCGGGGACAACTGCCTTGAGGCCGTGCCCACCGCGAACACCTCCGGCGACTTCGTAAATTGCCTTCTTGAGGTTGTAGCCCATCGGCAGCTCGTAAACACCGGGGCGCTCGACGTGTCCGCTGATTCCGAAGAGGCGCGTTCCGCCGTTGCGCTCCGAGCCGATCTTGGCATAAGGCTCGCCGCCCATGAGCAGAATATGGGGCACACTGGCGATGGTCTCAGCGTTGTTGATGACCGTCGGGCCGCCGTAGAGTCCGACGACGGCGGGGAAGGGCGGCTTGATGCGTGGCACTCCACGCTTGCCTTCGAGCGACTCCATGAGCGCCGATTCTTCGCCTACTTCGTAAGCGCCTGCGCCGGTCTGGGTGACTACGTCGAAGTCGATGCCCTTACCGAAGATATTCTTGCCGAGAAAGCCTTTGGCGTAGGCATCCGCGACAGCCTTCTCCATGATCTTGAGCAAATAGCGGTACTCGCCGCGCAGGTAGATGAAGCCCATCTTGGCGCCGATGGCGAGTCCGGCAATGATGGTACCTTCAATGACTGCATGAGGATCGTGGAGAAAGATCAAGTGATCCTTGCAGGTTCCCGGCTCGCTCTCGTCGCCGTTGACAAGGACATACTTGGGCCGCTCGGATTGCTTGGGAACGAAGGACCACTTCATTCCGGTAGGGAAGCCAGCGCCACCTCGCCCGCGAAGACCGCTGGCCTTCATTTCGGCGATGATCCAGTCCGTGCCTTTTTCAATGGCAAACTGTGTGGCCTTGTAACCGTCGAGCTCAAGATATTTGTCGATGTTTTCCGCGCCCTGTCCAAAGCGGCGGGAGATGACTCTGACTTCATCGGGGTGGGAGACGAGCCTTGGCATGCTTACCTGGTCTCCTTTCCACGGCCTGCTTTGTAGTCTTCGATGACCTGGTCCATTTTTTCCGGAGTCAGCTCGTCATAGAAGTCGTAGTTGACCTGCACGGCCGGGGCCCAGCAACAGGCGCCGATACATTCGACTTCTTCGAGAGAGAACTGGCCGTCGGAGGTGACTTCCTTGTGGCCGATGCCGAGCTTCTTTTTGCAGTGGTCGAGGAGTTCGTATCCGCCGCGCAGCATGCAGGAGATGTTGGTGCAGACCTGCACGTTGTACTTGCCTGCGGGTTTGGTGCGCAGCATGGAGTAGTAGCTGAGCACGTTGCGCACATCGAGTTCGGTGATGCCGAGGCGCCGGGCGATCTCCGCTACGACTTCGTCGGAGATGTATCCGACCTCATCTTGCGCATAAAGCAGCATGGGAATCAGCGCGGAGCGCCGCACCGGATAGAGCGTCACCAGGCGGTCGAAGCGTGCCGCGAGTTCCGGTGAAAAAATGGTTGCAGGAGTGCTCATCTAAACCCTCAAAACTTCTCTTGGCGTTACCTTCGCCTTATTCTTCGTCAAAAACCTTGGCCGTAAAAGCTTCCGCGGCAATCTCGAGTTCCACTGCGCCGCGCCGGTCACTGAAGTTCACAGTGCTGTCGGCGATGAAATTGAATCCGCCTTTATCGAGCAGCCGTTCCGGGCCGGGATCATCCTCATACAGGCCCCACTCGCCTTTGCCGGAGAGCGGATCGAAGTCAATGGCAAGAATCTTCTTCTCTGTGCGGACTGTCAACCGCCCTTCCGCGCCTTCGTCCACTAATACATGGCCAACCGGCCTGCCCAGATCATGCGCTGCTACATACGAGCGCACCAGTGAAACAAAAGAAATCCAAAGCTCCTGGAAAAGCCGTTGATCGGACACTGCTTCCGTCACCGGTCAATCTCCCCCAGCACGATATCGATGGAGCCGATCACTGCGACTACGTCGGCGATCAGGCGGCCTGCGCACATGGTCTGCAGAGCCTGCAGCGTTGCGAACGACGGATTGCGCATGTGCACGCGGTATGGTTTGGCTGTGCCGTCGCTGACGACGTAATAGCCCATCTCGCCGCGCGGCGATTCGACGCCCTGGTAGACCTGGCCCGCGGGAACCGTGAAGCCCTCGGTCACAATCTTGAAGTGGTAGATGAGCGACTCCATCTGGGTCTTCATCTTCTCGCGGTCGGGCAGGACGACTTTGGGAGCGTCGGCGGTGATGCGTCCTTCGGGCATTCCGGCGAGCGCCTGATTGATGATCTTGACCGACTCGCGCATTTCCTGGATGCGAACTACATAGCGCGCCCACACGTCGCAGTCATTCGAGACAGGGACGTTGAACTGGAACTTTTCGTAGCTCGAATAGGGCATGTCGCGCCGCAGGTCCCAGTCGACGCCGGAAGCGCGAAGCGGCGGTCCGGTCACGCCCAGGGCAATCGCGTCTTCGGCGCTCAGATGGCCTACACCCTTGAGGCGATTGAAGAAGATCGGATTTCCAGTGAGGAGGTTCTCGTACTCGTCGATCTTCTCCGGCATGACTTTCATGAGCTTGCGCACACGATCAAAGAAATCGAGCGGCGGCTCGAGCGCGAGTCCGCCTACGCGGAAGTAGGAGGTCATCATGCGCTGGCCGGAGACGTGCTCGAAGATGCGCAGTATCTCTTCGCGTTCGCGGAAGCAGTAAAGGAAGACGGTGAGCGCGCCGATGTCCATGGCGTGCGTGCCCAGCCATACGAGATGCGAATTGAGGCGCGTCAGCTCATTCAGGAGCACGCGCATCCACTGCGCGCGGTCGGGAATTTCAAGCTGGAGCAGTTTTTCGACCGCCAGGCAGTAGGTCAGGTTGTTGGTCATCGGACAGAGATAGTCGATGCGGTCGGTCATCGGAACCACCTGCTGGTAGAACTTGGCCTCGCAGGTTTTCTCGATGCCGGTGTGCAGGTAACCAATGTCGGGGACGACCTTGAGGACGGTCTCGCCGTCAATCTCGATTACGAGGCGGAGGACGCCGTGGGTCGAGGGGTGCTGCGGGCCCATGTTGAGGACCATGGTGCGGTCCTTGGAGCCTTCCTCGGGGCGCGCTTTGATCAGCGTTGTGGTTTCGACGAATTGCGCGAGTTCAGGGGCTTTCGGCATCAGCGGTAGCCCTCCACAGGGTAGTCCTTGCGTAGCGGGTGGCCGTCCCACTCTTCCGGCATCATGATACGGCGCAGCTCGGGGTGTCCGTGGAAACGGATGCCGAAGAGGTCCCACACCTCGCGCTCGTAGTAATTGGCTGAAGGCCAGACGGGAGTGATGCTGTCGATGGTGGGATCCATGCTTTCGACCGGAGAGATGAGCCGGACGCGCTCTTTGAGCGAATGAGACAGGATGTGATAAGTCACCTGAAAGCGCGGCTCGCCGGGATACCAGTCGACGCAGGTCACATCTTCAAGGAAATTGTATCCGGCTTGCTTGACGGCCTGACAGGCGCCGCGAATCTGGTCGCGGGCGATGGTGATGGTCAGTTCCTTGCGGTCGTATGCGGCGTCAAGAACAGCTTCCGCGTTCCACGCCAGAAGTGAAGGGAGCGCGCGGTTTTCCGGCAGGGCCGCAAGCACGGCATCTTTCCCTAGAACAGCTGAGTCCATTCGATCCTTACTTTGCAGCTAAAGAAAAAGTTCCGTTAACCGACGGTCGAACAGGCTAGAGATCGCCTTTATCCGCAGACCAGTCGAGAATGCCTTTTTTCCAGATATAGAAGAAGCCGACCAGCACGAAGCCAAGATATACCAGCATCTCCCAGAAGCCAAAGAGGCGCGAGCCCGAAATCTGCGGCAGCTCGCGATAGATGACTGCCCACGGCAGCATGAAGACTGCTTCCACATCGAAGAGGATGAAGAGCATGGCTACCATGTAGAAGCCTACGGAGAAGCGTCCGCGGGCATCGCCTTCCACTGGAACGCCACACTCATACGCATCGAGCTTGGCCTTGGTGTTGCGGCGGCGGCCGATGAGCCACGACGCAGACACCATGCCGACTGCCAGAGCCGACGCGGCCAGAATCTGTAGAAGCAGCGGCAGATAGTTCCAGTAGTAGTGTGTGCCTTGCATCGAAAAGCCTCTCTTCTGAGAGTAGTTTCTGATTGCTACAGTCGTCAAGGAACGGAGTGCATTTCCTTAAATTCTGATCCCTTGAATTCCCATCACTGTGTGATTCGGAATTCATTCTGGAATCACTGCACCAAAACGAAACAGAAGCCATCGCGGATTGGCATTTCTCTGAAGTGCGAACCTTGGAATGCCGATAGAGTGCCCTGAGGGAAGGGAAATACTATGAGCACTCTCGGGCATCCTCTTCGTTCTTTACGGCAGGCAACTGTACGGAGTATCGACGACGTCCCGTTTCCCAAGGAGACAAGGGCAGAGCGGTCCGCTGCGCCTGCTGACGACGGGCTTGGATGTATGCGCGGACTTGCCTTTGTTGTGCTGGGCTATCTGGTTCTGGGATTAGTGGGCCTGGGTGCGTGGGGGCTTTGGCATTTGTTCAGATAATATTTGTAACCAAACCTACTAGTAGGTAGTCTCATGGATGTATGAGCGGTGACACTGCGGAACGGATCATGGATGTAGCCCATCGATTGCTGGTGGAACGAGGATTCTCCGCCTTCAGTTATGCCGACATCGCGGAAGCGATTCAGATTCGGAAAGCGAGCATCCATCACCACTTTCCGACAAAGACAGCGCTTGTCGTTGCGGTATTGGAGCGACATAGGCTTCGCATGCAGGAGGCTTATACCGCATTAGACGAGCACGTCTCCATCCCCATAGATCGGTTGAAGAAGTATGTCGACTATTGGGAAGCCTGCATCCGCAGCATGACGGAGCCGTTTTGCATTGCGGCTCTGCTCGGCGCTGAACTGCCAAGCCTGCCTGAGGAAGTTCAGGCCGAGGTGGGGAAACACTTCACCTGCCTCCGTCAATGGATTGAAAAAACATTGAAGGACGGTGTGAAGCAGAAGTTGATCAAGCTCCAGGGAACCGCAGAGGTAGAAGCGGAGTTACTCATGGCCGCAGTCCATGGTGCGATGATCTCCGCGCGGGTAAACAGTTCAAGCATTCTATTCAAGCAGATTACCGCCAATGTAATGCGACGGCTTCTGACCAGATAGCAGATACGGATGAGTTCCAGGCTGGATGTCTCGCATAGTTTTCTTTTCGCAATTTACCTACCAACTAGAAGATAGGAGATCGACATGACGACTCAAACCTTGCAGGCAGCACGAAGCCTGCGCAACCTCTACTTCACTCGCACCATCGTTCAGATGATTTGGGCAGTTGCTGTGATTGGCACCGCCGTGAAGAATCCAACTCTCGGCGCCAGCCTTCTGATTTTGTACCCTCTTTGGGACGTCGCTTGCACTCTGTATGACTTGAAAACCTCTACAGAATCAGGCTCTACAAAGACGCAATATGTGAACGCGATAGTGGGAACAGTAACGGCTGTAGGAATCGGGCTTACCGGATATTCCCATCCCCAATATGCGGTAGTGATTTTCGGCGGCTGGGCGCTTGTCGCCGGGCTACTTCAACTTGCAGTGGGCATCCTGCGCAGGCAGCGCCTGGGCGGTCAGTGGGCGATGATTCTGAGTGGTGCGCAGTCTACAGCCGCAGGCGTAGGCTTTGTGCTCGGCGGATTGAGTGGCAAGTTTCACATCAAGGATCTGGGCGGATACGCCGTGTTCGGCGCCATATATTTTCTGATCGGCGGCATCTTGCTAAGCCGCAAACGTGCTTCTTTCCAGACAGCGACCCGTAGTTGAGCAGTTCGCGCCCGTGGATGAATCAATAAGGCAAAGTCCAGGTCCCGACAAGCCAGCTTCCCGGGCGCAATTGTCGAATCAATGAGTGACTTGGCGATTTATCATCAATTGAGAATGGTCAAGATGCACAGAATGACACATGAGCTACGCTATAGATGATCGATTGCTCATCAAGCGATCGCTTGTCCGCCGGTTAATCGATTTGCAATTTCCGCAATGGCGCGATCTTGCCCTGCAGTCAGTCCAAATGAATGGGTGGGACAACGTCACTTATCGGCTCGGCGATCAGATGAAAGTCAGATTCCCAACAGCAGACCGATATGCTCCGCAAGTCCAAAAAGAACATCGCTGGCTTCCGTACCTGGCGGCCTCTCTAAAGGTACAGGTTCCAGTTCCTGTCGCAGTTGGAAGACCCACCGATGACTACCCGTTCCCGTGGGCCATCGAGACCTGGATCAATGGTGAAGTAGCTTCGTCTGAAAATGTCCCGGATCTAAAGTCTTTTGCCGCCGAGTTAGCGGAGTTTCTGCTTTCGCTGCAACGAATCTCCACCGATGCAGGTCCTCTTCCAGGCAAAGACAACTTTTTTCGAGGCGGTTCGCTGCAGGTGTACGATTCAGAAACTCGCGAATGCGTAGAGCAACTGAAGAATGAACTGGACGGAGGGACCGCGAGAGCTGTGTGGGAAGCTGCTATGATGTCTCCCTTCGACGCAGCTGGCTGTTGGATTCATGGTGATTTTGCGCCGAGCAATTTGCTGGTTGCCAACGGGCATTTAAAAGCCGTGATTGACTTCGGATGCAGTGCAGTTGGTGATCCAGCTTGTGACTTGGTTATCGCCTGGACATTCTTTGAAGGCGAGAGCCGTGATGTCTTCCGTTCAACGATCGGCGCGACTCACGACATGTGGGTTCGGGCCCGTGGTTGGGCGCTTTGGAAATCTGTCCTGCAATTGTCCGTACTAACAGGCCGACGACGCGGAAGCCAAGGTGTTCGCGTCAAACTACATCGCATAATCGATGACCTCTTATCCGAATACAGACAAGAGAATAAAGTCTCGTAGCTAAATACCGAAGGCGCTGTAAGCCTCTACTGTTGTCTTCAGGGCGATGTACTTATCGAAGATGACAAATCTCATAGTCCACAAAGGCATGTTGAAGGAGTACGAACCTGTTTTTCGGGCACGCTCCTGCTACTCTCGAATCATGCAGCTCGTTATTAATGGCCAGCAGAAGGATTTCCCTGAGCTTGCTGGCGATGCAAAAATCTCTGACCTTATCATGCAACTCGGCCTGAAAATTGATCGTGTCGCCATTGAGCAGAACGGCGAAATCGTTCCCCGCTCAACGTGGGAGTCGGCGGCGCTCCGGTCAGGCGACAAGCTTGAAATTGTGCACTTCGTGGGCGGCGGACTCTCTTAAGACGCGGGACAGCTTTTGTTCTGAACAAGTAATTAAACTTCGCGGCGGCCTTCGAGTGCGCGGGACATCGTTACTTCATCGGCGTATTCGATATCGCTGCCGGCGGGAACTCCTGTGGCAATGCGGGTGACGCGCACATGGGTGGGGTGGAGAATGTCCGCCAGATAACCAGCCGTGGCTTCGCCTTCGACGGTGGGTGAGGTGGCGAGGATGACTTCATCGACATCGCCGCTCCGGACACGGGAGAGGAGATTGCCTGTACGCAGATGCTCCGGGCCTACGCCGTGCAGCGGAGAGAGCGTGCCATGCAGCACATGATAGACGCCGTTGTAGCTGCGCGTTTTTTCGACGGTAGCGATGTTGGTCGGCTCCTCAACGACGCATACCAGCCGCTGATTGCGCGTGGGGCTTGAGCAGTACACGCACGGATCCACATCGGTAATGTTGTTGCAGATGGAGCAAAGCTGCAACTTGGCCTTCAGGTTGCGGATGGCGTCGGCGAGCGCTTCCGCATCTGTGTTGTCTGAGCGCAGGATGTGAAATGCCAGGCGTTGCGCATTCTTTGAGCCGATTCCGGGGAGTTTGCGCAGCTCCTCGATGAGCTGCGCCATAGGTTCTGCAAATCGTGACAAATCAATACCTCAGTGTTTCCCGCACGGGGACACGCGCCTTGCGTCGCCAATACTTATTTAACTATGCCTTTTCTATTGGAACCTGGATCTCCGTCACATATGTTTCATTGTCCTGAGTTACGGGCATCGATATCTCAAGATACAGCTCGCGAAATGTTCCAGCCACGCGGTAATGGTTCGCTTCCACCCAGCGCAGAATATTCTGGTATGCCTCCGGCAGACGCTGGAATGATCCATGATGCATATAGCTCGCCACGGTGGCGCCGGGAAGCTGATACATCTGCGCCGTTCCATGCGCGGCGAGAGGCTGCTTCAGGAAAAAGCCCGCCTCGCCATCCACATCTTTTTCCTTGAAATCGGGATCATGCCAGATGGCTACGGACAATCCCAGCTCTGCGGGATTACCCACCTGACTGACAACCCTGGGGTAGAGGGCACCGATTGCCGGATAGTTAGCGATCACTTCGCGGACGGACACGACCCACTGTGGGGAAGTTTCCTTGATGACGACATCTGCGCTCATGACTGACTCCTGTTCAATGAATTTAATCAGTGTCTCCAATCGAGTGAGCCGGTCCTGTTCTTCGCGCACCCGGCTTTCCTGCTCTGCACGACGCAGCATGACCATGCCGCGCAATTCCTGCACAGAAAGATCAGTTTCGAGCGCTTTGCCGATCTGCTCCAGCGAGAATCCAAGGTCCTTCAACGCCAGGATTCTGTGCAGGCGCGGCAATTGCCGGGCCGAGTAGTAGCGATATCCGGTCCAGTTGTCGACATGCGCGGGCTTCAGGAGCCCGGTCTCGTCGTAATACCGGAGCGTCTTGACCGAAATGCGCGTAAGTGCGGAAAACTCACCGATCTTGAACACGAGTCAGTTGTAAGGTCTCCAGCTACTGGAGAGTCAATGGGAAACCTTAGAAATCTACACTGAGCTGTAAATCAGCCCAACGAACTGGTCGGGCGTAAGCAGGCCTTTGCCCCAGGCTGCGTCGAAGTCTGCTGTGGGCCTGGCCGCGACTGCCTGCTCCAGTGTCTGCCCGGAGGACTTCAGTTTCTCTATGCGATCGGTGACTGAGGCCAGCATGTCGCGATATTTCTGCAGAGCGACCTTGTCTCCGAGAGGTCCATGGCCGGGGACGATCTTCGTGTTGTCATCTGCCAGGGCGAGGCACATCTCGGCTCCGCGGATCATGCCGCGCGCGGTGCCGCCTGTACCCGTGTCAAAGAAGGGATAGAAGCCGTTGAAGAAGATGTCGCCGCAATGGATGACATTGCCGTTTGCGAAATGGATGTAGATGTCCGTGTCTGTATGCGCGGCGGGCATGTGGACGAGGTCGAGCTGGTCGTGATTGAAGGAGAGCTTCTGCTTTTCAGCGAAGGTCTGCTGCGGCAGCGCGCTTGCTGGGTAGGGCGCGAAGTTCAGCTGGAAGAAGGCCAGATGCTGCGGCGTTGAAAGGCGCTTGCGTGTCTGCTCGTGCGCGATGATGAATACGCCTGCGTCGTCATGGAGCGCGGCGTTGCCGTCGGTGTGGTCATAATGCCAGTGCGTGTTGATGAGCCGGTTCAATGGATGCGCATCGATTTGCTTCAGTGCTTCCTCAACATGAGGAGCAGCCGTGGATGCGCTGGCATCTATCAGCAGCTTTCCGTCGGGACCGGTCTGCGCCACCATGTTGCCGCCCACACCCTGCAGCAGGAAAAGCGTATCGCGCAGCTGTGTCACTTTGATGGGAGTGGTAGCTCCGCCGGCGCGGAACTGCTGGACCTTGTCGCCCGCAGGAGGTACGGAATTCTGAAATGCGAAGAGATGGGGAGTGGCGGCAATGCCTGCTCCTGCAAGACCGGCCTGCTTCAGAAAGCTTCTGCGTGTCACTTGATAGGGATTCATGCTGTTCCTCTGTGTTTTCTGATAAAGGCTGCGTGGGAAAGTATTCAAAGCAATCCGGGAGGGAGGTTCAATCCGCCCAGCATGGAAGAGGCCGTGGACTTGATGGCCTCGTCGGCGCGGCGGCCGGCTTCGTTGAAGGCTGCGGCGATGAGGTCTTCGAGCATTTCTACGTCGGCGGCGTTGCCGCTGAGTCCGGCCACGGCGCTGGGGTCAATCGTGATTTTCAGCACCTGCTTCTGGCCGTTCATCTTTACGGTGACTGCACCGCCCCCGGAAGAGGCTTCGACGATGACCTGGGCAAGCTTCTCCTGCATCTGTTCCTGCATTTGTTTTGCCTGCGACAGCATTTCCTGCATCTTCAAGGGATTGAACATTTACCAACCTCACTACCTGTTGTCGCCAGAATACAGACGGTTGCGACATTGCGTTTCAAGGGGAGAGAAATCACTTTTTATCCCGTAAATCGAGGACGCTCCGCACCTCGGCGCTGAACAGATCCATGGCTTCCTTCACCAGAGGGTGCTCCATGGCTGCTGCCTGTACCGATCCGCTGGCGGCCGCGCGTGGTCTGGCACTTGCGCCGGACACGCCATTCTCACCGGGAACGACCACCAGCTTTTGCGAAAAACCTGCGGCGCGCAGGGCATTCTTGGCGATCTTCTCGGCTTCGGTATTCATGGTCAGGCCGATCATCATTCTCTTAACGCCGACTTCGACCTGAATTGCATCGCCCTGCAACGACCATGTGCCATCGCCCAGAAGCGATGCCGCTGTGTTGTGCCCGTTCTCTTCAAGTGCTGCGCAGACGGCCTCGCGAATCTGGTCCAGGTCGGCCTGAGCTCCGGCAGCTATGGGTTGCGGTTCGGGAGCGAGGGCCAATGCGCCATCCGTGGCGTCGGTTGCGACTTCCACGACGCCCGTGGGAGGGGCTTTGACAGCTGGGGCACTTTCAACGGCTCTAGAAGTCACTTCCAGCGGTGTGAGCGCGCGCGGGGCTGCGATTGTCTCTGCTACCGGAGCTGAGGCTTCGGGCGCTTCGCCTGTGATTTTGCGGCTGCGGTCTGCCTCGAAAGGAGAAACTGCGGACTTGGGCGGCTCGGGAGCGCGTGCGGGCGGAGCCGGAGTTGTGCTTCTTGCTGGAGGAGCGCTGGGCTTGGGCAGAGCTCCGCCGCCAAGGGCAGACTTGCTGCCCGCCGGCAGCTGGCTCAGCAGATCTTCGATCGGCAGCAGGCGCTGGAGATGGACCAGCTTGATCAGGCCCAGCTCGAGGTGGAAGCGCTGCTCCTGCCGGTAATTCAGCTCGTCATAGGTGCGCAGCATGACCTGGAGGAAGCGCGTCAGGTCTTCTTCAGAAAACAGCAGAGCCGACCGCGCTGCCCGTGCACGCTCGTCGGCGGATATCTGCAGCAACTCGGAGCTTTCGCCGGCGATGCGGGCCATCAGCACGTTCCGCAAATAACGGACAAACTGCCTGGCTAGGGCCTGCGCGCTGTTTCCTGCATTGAGGAGTGTATTGATCTCTTCGATGACGGACGTAGTGTTATTTTCGCTTACTGCTTCAAGCAGCCGCTCAAAGACTGTGTTGGGGACGGTCCCCATCAGCTCGCGAATCTGCTCGGCATCGAGCTTCGGCTTGCCGTCGGCGAGAGGAGCTGAGGCAATGGCCTGGTCCATGATGGAGAGGGCATCGCGCATGGATCCGTCGCCGGCTTCGGCCAGCAGCGCGAGCGCTGCATCATCAGCGGCGATGTTTTCCTGCTCTGCGATGGACTTGAGCTGGCCCAGTATGTCGTCGAACTTTACGGCATGAAAGCTGAAGTGCTGGCAGCGGGAGCGGATCGTTTGCGGGAAGTCCTCGGGCTGTGTGGTCGCCATCATGAAGACGACATGCTCGGGCGGCTCTTCGAGCGTCTTGAGCAGGGCGTTGAAGGCGGCGTCGGTGATCTGGTGCGCTTCGTCGAGGATGTAGATTTTGTACTTGTCCCGCGCCGGACGATAGCGGGCCGCGTCGCGCAGCTCACGGATCTCGTCGATGCCACGGTTAGTGGCTGCGTCGATCTCGATCACGTCCACGGCGTTGCCAGCGCGAATCTCGGTGCAGGAATCGCACACGCCGCAAGGCTCGGGCGTGGGGCGCTCAGGAATGCCGATGGCCGTCCGGCAATTGAGGGCCATCGCCAGAATGCGCGCGATGGTCGTCTTTCCAATGCCGCGATGGCCGCTGAAAATGTATCCGTGGGCTATGCGGCCCTGTTCCAAAGCGTTGAGCAGGGTGCGTGTTACGTGCTCCTGCCCTACAACATCACTGAACCGCTGGGGGCGGTACTTCCGAGCTAAAACCTGATACGCCATGAATGTCCTGAGATTAGATTGTAACGGGAGGACTAGCCGTCCAGGCAATCGCGCCTTTGGCGCCTTTATCACCCGGACTAGACTCTAAATGAAATCAAGCGGTGGTGGAGGAATCTGCAGCACAAAATACAGCTGCAATCCAGAAAATATCCCCTGCTGCGCTTTCCATTGCAATCTTCTATTCACAATTCACGGCTATTCTGGCTGCCTCACGAGGGGAGCACGATGACCACCGAAACCACTGAATTGGACCAGTTACAAAGCACCTACAAAGCCGCAGTCGAGGAATGGATTGCCGCTATTCGCGAAGAAGAGGCATTGGCCTCGGGAGACCACTCCGTAGCCGAAGTTGATAAATGGGAAGCCGCTCATTTTCGTGAAGAAGAAGCCCGCGACAAAGCCAAAACCGCGAAGAGCGATTATGAAGACGCTCTTCGGGAAAAATTATTCGGCTTTTAGTGCATCAGCTCAGGACTGTCTGACGCGCCAGCGCCCGTCGCAAGACTGTCTCAAGAGCCGCTTTCTGTTCGGTGTACTCTGATTCGCTCAGTTTGCCTTCGAGCCGCTCTGTTTCGAGCGCGAAGAGTTCTTCTTTGAGTGCCGTCAGCAGGTCGCCATGTCCCCCCTGTCTGGAGCCGGGAACTGAAGCAGGAGCCGGGGCTCCAGGAGCAGCGGGTTCAGCAGGTTTGGCGCTCAGCAGAAATGCGGCGGCAATCGCCAGAACGAGCGCCAGCCCGCTCAGGATCCACCACTTGTATTTGTTGAGCGGATCAGGCGTGTCGATGGGATTGCCCAGCCCGCCGCCGGGGCGATTGTCATTCGCGCTTGGCTGGCCGGCTTCCGGGCCTGCAGCGGCCTGATCATTACCATTACCCTGGGCCTGTGCGTCTCGAGGCATCGAGCCGGTTCCGGAGACAGTAAAGGCCATGGCCTGCGAAGGCGAAACATTACGCGCGAGGAAGGTCTGCGCGTTTACGTCATCGTTGATCGGCTGAAAAGAAACGGAGCCGCCTGCGGCAAACTTCATGCTCTTGGGCAGGATGATGGCAAGATTCTGCGTAGGCTGAGAGACTTTGGGCGTGAAATTAAAGCTCCCGTTGTAAGACAGGTGATAGCTGACCTGAAAGCGTGTTTCGCCGGGGCGCACGGGGAAGACAAAGGCGTAATAGCCTTTATCGCCTGTAGGGACCGGGGACGAGGAAACTGGCATTCCTCCCGGGCCCATGGCCGCTGAGCCTTCGATCTTCGCATCGGGCGGCAGGTAAATCTCATAAGCCCGCGGGCTGAACTGCGTATGCGGTGGGCTGGAGTCGTTCTTTACGAAGTAGTTTTCGATGACGTGGAGGCCCTGGCCATCGGTCTCGACGCGCATCACGTCGGCCTCCGTGCTGACGCCATCAACTTTGGCCTGGACATCGTAGACGTCCACATTGACGGTCGTCATGCCGGGCTGGACGGGCTGAAAGTAGGCAGCCTTCTGGTGGTCGACGCGGATGAGGTGCATGCCGTTGTCCGGCACGTCGATGGAGTAGTGGCCCTTGCCATCGGTTTTGGTGCGGCCTGCTTCCTGCATGCCCTGCCCGAAGGCGATCAGCACGACATCGTCGCCGCCCGAGGGCTTGTTGATGGTCTTATTGGTAACCGTTCCGGTTACAGTAGCAGCCAGCGCTCCGAGAGGAGCGAGAAGGGCAAGCAATGCGATTGCGCCGAAACGTATGCGAGGAATAAGGGTCATGAATCACTTTCTGCAAGTGCTGTCATTCTGAGCGTAGCGAAGAATCTGCTGTTTGCTTTGGCCTTTTGCCACTGCGGAGTAAAAGCAGATCCTTCGGCTTTGCCTCAGGATGACATCGTTATTTGTAGAGCGGTACCGGCCTGCGAACTGCTGCTTCACGCTGGATGGCCAGTTCGCTCCAGTATATCGATCTCGGCCAGAACCTCTGCGGCCTCGTTTTCAAGCGCTGCCCGCTGCGCTGTGTAATCTTCTTCAGGATACTTGCCGGCGCGGAACTCAAAATTCAGGTCGCGCAGATTGTCGTAGAGCACGTCCTTGCGCTCGCGCAGGAAATCGAGCCGCGTCTTCTCGATCTGCGCTTCGACTTTGCGCTCCGGATAGAAGACATAGACGAAGATGCCGATGAGTAGCAGGGCGCAGGCAATCGTGGTCACAGATCCGTCTCCTTCCGGATTTGATCGCGAAGGCGGTCAAATCCGCCGACGTGTGAAGCTGCAGGCATGGCTACAGTACGCAGCTTCCACTTGCGCACGAGAGCGAATGTTCCTGCAATGCCGAGCAGCAGAACCACGGGAGGCACAACCCATGCAATGATGTTGAACCTTGTCAGCATGGGGGCGGCGAGGATCGTTGGTCCGTACTCTTCCTGAAAAGCCTGAAGGATCGCGGAATCGCTGTTGCCCTTGCTGATGGCCGAGCGCAGCTCGCCGAGCATTTTTTCAGAATATTGGCAGCCGAGATGGTTGCACTCGATCAGAATCTGACCACAGCTGCAGGGGCACATCATCTTGTGGCCGAGATTGTTATAACGCATGGCTGTGTCTGCCGAACCCATGGTGAAGACAAGAAGCAGCGTGAGGAATCCGATCTGCGAGATTCGTGTCAGGTGGCGCATCAGTCCCCACCTTTACCGGCCAGCGCCGGAGTTTCTGCAGCGGCAGACACGCGGCTGCGACTGGCGACGAGCGCTGCCTGCATATTCGGTGTGAGCGCGACAAATGTGCCTAGAACCACGATGACGACGCCAATCCATATCCACGCGACCAGCGGATTCAGGAAGACCTTGATGATCGGCTGGCCGGTGTCCGGATCCTTGCCGGCATAGATCACATAAAGATCCCAGGCAAGCGTCGAATGGTTGGCGACCATGGTCTGCGTTGTCTGGCTGGCTTGATAGAAGCGCTGCTCGGGCGCGAGCTGCGTGATCTTCTTATCGCCACGGTAAACATTGAGGATGGCGTACTCGGTGTCGTAGTTCGGGTTGGTGTCCTGCGAATAATCGAGGCACTCAATGCGGTATGGCCCCATGGTCATACTCTGCTTGTAGTTCAGCGCCTGCTCGGCGCTGCGATTGAAGGCCGAACCTGCGAGACCAATAAAGATGATGACCACGCCAAAGTGGATGATGTATCCGCCATAGCGCCGCGTGTTGCGCCGCGTGAGCTGGATCATGGAGGCGAAGAGGTTCTGCCCCGTATGCCGGGAGATGACGCCTGCCCCGCGCAGAAATTCAGAGCTGACTGCGGTGGTGACCATCGCCGCCAGAGACCATGCCATGAGCGAGTAGAAGGAGCCTGCATCCTGCCAGGGGCGAACGCCGCAGGCCATCAGCACAATCGCGGTTGCGAGTGCGGCGACGGCAGGAAGAACGAAATTCTTGCGGATGCTCTTGAAGGAGGAGCTGCGCCATGCGAGCAGCGGGCCAATTCCGGTGAGGAAGAGCAGGAACAGTCCGATGGGCACGGCTACGCGATTGTAGAAGGGAGGGCCGACGGTGACCTTGTTGCCCTGCACATATTCTGAGATGACAGGGAAGAGCGTGCCCCACAGCACTGTAAAGCAGGCCGCCAGCAGCACCAGGTTATTGAAGAGAAAACTTGATTCGCGCGAGACGAGGGATTCGAGTTTGTGCTCGCTCTTGAGGTGATCGCGCTGCAGGACATAGGTAAACAGGCAGACTGCCAGCACGATTACTAGGAATGCCCAGAACCATGTGCCGATGGAGGATTGCGCGAAGGCGTGGACAGAACTCACCAGTCCGGAGCGTGTGAGCAGTGTGCCGAGAATTGAGAGCGCGAAGGTTGAGAAGATGAGCCACACGTTCCAGTGCTTCATCATGCCGCGCTTTTCCTGCATCATGACCGAGTGCAGAAATGCAGTACCGGTCAGCCAGGGCATCAGCGAAGCATTTTCGACCGGGTCCCAGCCCCAGTAGCCGCCCCATCCCAGCACGGAGTAGGCCCAGTGCGCGCCGAGGAAGATGCCGCAGGTCAGAAAAAGCCAGGTCACCATCGTCCAGCGGCGCGTGATGTGTATCCACTTTTCGCCGGGATAGCGCATCATCAGCGCGCCCAAGGCAAATGCGAAGGGCACGCTGAATCCTACATACCCGAGGTAAAGCATCGGCGGGTGAATTACCATCTCCGGATATTGCAGGAGAGGATTCAGGCCGAAGCCGTCTTCGGGAACTGTCCCGCCCACGAGCGCGAACGGAGGCGCAGCGAAATTCAGCAGCAGCAGGAAGAAAATCTGAACGCCGGCGAGAATCGTCGAGGCATACGCAGTGAGTTTTACGTCGACCTTGTGGCGGACGCGCAGAACGAATCCGTAAGTGGCCAGCAGCCATGCCCACAGCAGCAGCGAGCCTTCCTGCCCGGACCAGAGCGCCGCGAACTTATAGGCTCCGGGCAGGGCGCGGTTCGAGTGGTGCAGGATATACGCGACGGAAAAATCGTTAGTGAACGCAGCCCATACGAGTGCAACGGCAGCGCCGGTCACAGCGAAGAAGCTGCCGATTCCGGCACGGCGTGCTGTTTCTGCCAGCCGCTCGGGCGAGATGCGACCGCGCGCGCCAGTTGCCAGCTGCCGCAGCGCAATAGCACCGGCGAAGAGGTTGTATCCGCTGAGGGCCAGCGCTAACAATAGGGCGAAGCTACCGAATGCGGGCATAGGAATCTTCGAAGGCTGTAAGTGAGAACAGTTAATTGTCGCACCCGCGTGGAAGAGGCGGCAATTGCGGAGTCAACCTTTTGGTGGAGGCTGATAGACTGCTTTCACGAAAGGAACAGCACAGTGATTTCAAAGAAATGCGGCAAAGAGCCGCTTCTGGCTGCGTTTGCATTCATCTACATCGCTACTGCGGGAGCTGCATTTGGTGCGACAAAAGATATCCCGCCGCATGGTCCGGCAGTCGTTCTTTTCGATGGCTCTGATTTGAACAACTTCGATACTTTCCTGAAAAGCAAGGGGCTCAACAACGATCCTGATCACGTCTTTCAGGTGGAACACGGAGTCATTCATGTCTCCGGCACAGAGCTTGGCTACATCATTACCAGGCAGGAATTCCAAAATTATTATCTGAAAGCTGAGTTTAAGTGGGGTGAGGGAACATTTGCCCCTCGCGAGGGCCAGGCGCGCGACAGCGGCATCCTCTACAACATACAAGGCGAGCAGAAAGTGTGGCCCCGCTCGGTGGAGTTTCAGATCAATGAAGGATGTACCGGCGATTTCTGGCTTACCGACGGCGCAGCATTAACTGGCAAGGATGGCCAGCGCGTCACCGGTCCGCCCGGAAACGCAGTCAAGATCGACCGATTCAACAAAGGTCCATGGAAGAATGTCGTGGGATATCGCGACCCGGTAAATGAGGTAGAAAAACCTCATGGCGAATGGAATTTGCTGGAACTGGTAAGTCACAACGGCCATGTATGGCAGTATGTCAACGGCAGGCTGGTAAATGAAGGAACCGATGCATTTCCTTCCAGCGGAAAAATTCTCTTTCAGTCAGAAGGAGCAGAAGTATTTTTTCGTGATATCAAGCTGTATCCGCTCAAGGAGTAGGCGCGGATTGCCGGCGTCTATTTTCCCAGCAGTTCCCGAAATTCTGGATGCTTCTCGACATAGCCCTTCGCCGCCGGGCAGATCACGTCAACCTTGAGCTGGTTCTGCTGCGCATACTCGAAAGCGGTCTGTGCCAGCATTCCGGCGATTCCACGCCCGCGCAGCGCTGGCGGCACTTCGGTATGCCACAGGGTCATCCATCTCTGCTCGTCCACTTCGAACTCGAGGTAGGCTACCTCGCCTGCTTCCTCGAACTCGAAGCGGTTGCGTGAGACTTTCTGCTGATGTCTGCTCATGTCAGCTGAAAAGGAACTCCTTTGTCCGTAATTCTTTCACTGTATCGCGCAGTTTTGCAGCCTTCTCGAACTCAAAGACCTTTGCCGCCTCTCGCATTTCATTTTCCAGCTTCAGGATGTGGACGTCGAGCTCTTCCTGTGATTTGAAGTCTGGTATCTCATCGGTTTCTTCGGTGAGGTCGGCGTAGTCGGCCTTCAATATTTGCGCGAGCGACATGTCGGCGGCGCGGATTACTGACATCGGCGTGATGCCGTGCTCTTCGTTATAAGCACGCTGCACGTCTCGGCGGCGGGTGGTCTCGTCCATTGCCTGACGCATAGAGTCGGTGATGCGGTCGGCATAGAGAATCGCGCGTCCGTTCACATGACGCGCGGCGCGCCCTATGGTCTGGATCAGGGAGCCTGAGGAGCGCAGGAAGCCCTCTTTGTCCGCGTCGAGAATGGCGACAAGCGAGACCTCCGGCAAATCCAGACCTTCGCGCAGCAGGTTGATGCCGATGAGTACGTCGTACTCGCCTTTGCGGAGGTCGCGCAGCAGGCGCACGCGTTCCAGCGTTTCGATTTCAGAGTGCATGTAGCGGCAGCGCACGCCGACTTCTGCATAGTAGCCGGCAAGGTCTTCGGCCATGCGCTTGGTCAGCGTCGTCACCAGGACGCGCTCGCCCTTCTGGGCGCGATCGCGAATTTCGGCCAGCAAGTCGTCAATCTGGCCGCGCACCGGGCGTATTTCGACTTCGGGATCGACCAGGCCTGTTGGCCGGATGATCTGCTCGACCACAACCCCGGCTGATTTAGTGAGCTCATACGGTCCGGGAGTTGCCGAGACGTAGACGAGCTGGTTAGTACGCGCTTCGAACTCCTCAAACCTGAGTGGGCGATTGTCCATCGCCGAGGGCAGGCGGAATCCATAATCGACCAGGTTCTGCTTGCGTGAGCGGTCGCCGTGCCACATGCCGTGCAGCTGCGGAACGGTCGCGTGGGATTCGTCGATGAAGATGAGGTAGTCACGCGGGAAGTAATCGAGTAGCGTTGGCGGCGGCTCGCCGGGAAGACGTCCGGAGAAATGCCGCGAGTAGTTCTCGATGCCGTGGCAATAGCCGACGGACTTGATCATCTCGAGATCGAAGCGCGTCCGCTGATGAACGCGCTGCGACTCAACCAGGCGGCCCTGCGACTCGAGTTCTTTCTCCCACGAGGCCAGTTCGTCGAGGATGGAATCAATGGCCCGCTGCTTCTTTTGCGGCTGCACTACGTAGTGGCTCTTGGGATAGATCGGCAGCCGCGCGTATTTCTGCTTCACGGTTCCGAAGAGCGGATCAATCTGGGCGAGGGAATCGACCTCATCGCCGAAGAGCTCGATGCGGTACGCATTTTCATCGTAAGTAGGGAAGACCTCGATCACATCGCCGCGCACGCGAAATGTTCCGCGGCGGAAATCGGCTTCGTTGCGTTCGTAGAGAATTTCGACCAGCTTACGCGTGATGTCTTCGCGGCGGACCTTCTGGCCTTTTTCGAGCAACAAAAGCATTCCGTAATATGCGTCCGGGTCGCCTAGGCCGTAGATGCAGGAGACAGACGATACGATCACCGCATCGCGCCGCTCAAACAACGATCGTGTGGCGGAGAGCCGCAGCTTATCAAGCTCTTCGTTGATGGTCGCTTCTTTTTCGATGTAGAGATCGCCTGAAGGAATATAGGCTTCCGGCTGGTAGTAGTCGTAGTAGGAGACGAAATACTCAACGGCATTTGACGGGAAGAACTGCTTGAACTCGTGATAGAGCTGCGCCGCGAGCGTCTTGTTGTGCGCGAGCACGAGCGCGGGACGGTTCAGCTCCTCGATCATCTTCGCCATCGTGAAAGTCTTGCCCGACCCGGTAACGCCGAGCAGCACCTGATGCTTTTCACCAGCATGAATGCCGGAGACAAGCTCATCAATAGCGCGTCCTTGATCACCACGCGGTTTGTAGTCGCTTACCAGCTGAAAATCCATCGATCCCTCAATCCTTCATGGTAAATGGAAGCTGCGTGCTGCTGGCACCGGTTACTGCACACACGATATGCTGAGGCGGAGATGAAGAAAATCGTCCTTGCCTGCACGCTGTTCCTGACTACTGCTGTTTTTTCCATTCAGATCACTTTTGCAGATGCGCCGAAGGCGGCTTCCGCCGCAAAAACTGCGAGCGCGCAGGCTCCTGAGGCCCGCTACAACGCAACAGCGGATCCACGCGCAGTTGTTACGGCAGGCAATGTGCGATTTACAGTGCTTACGCCGCAGCTTATCCGCATGGAGTGGTCTGCTGACGGAAAATTTGAAGACCGGCCATCGTTTGTTTTCCTGAACCGGCGTCTTTCTGTTCCTGAATTCACGCATAGCCAGCAGGATGGCAAGGTGACGATTCAGACCAGCGCGCTGCAGCTCGCTTATACGGGCAATGGCAAGTTCTCCGCAGAGAATCTCAGCATTACTTTCAATCTGGAAGGCAGGCAGGTCACGTGGCATCCGGGAATGCCTGATACCGGCAACCTGCAGGGCACCACGCGCACGCTGGACGGCGCACGCGGCGGCAAAACGCGTGAGCCTATCGATCCCGGTTTGATTTCGCGCGATGGCTGGACATTGGTGGACGATTCAACACGTCCGCTTTTTGACTCAGACAACTTCCAGTTCACGCAGGGCGAGAACAGTCCATGGCCGTGGGTGGAGCTGCGTTCTGCGCGCGATCGTCAGGACTGGTATTTCTTCGGCTATGGCCACGACTATAAGCAGGCGCTGCATGACTACGTCCAGGTAGCGGGCCGTATTCCGCTGCCGCCGCGGTTCGCCTTTGGAACGTGGTGGTCGCGCTACTGGGCGTACAGCGATCAGGAACTGGACGATCTTGTTCGCGGATTTCACGAAAACAATGTTCCTCTCGATGTGCTGGTCATCGATATGGACTGGCATCTCAACCGCGAGCAGCTGCAGGCGCGGCATGAAGTGGACCAGTCCGGCCATGATCTGGGCTGGAGCGGCTACACGTGGAACCCGCTGCTGTTTCCTGACCCCGATGCATTTCTCAAACACATTCATGAGGAAGGGTTGAAGGCTACGCTCAATCTGCATCCTGCTTCGGGCGTGCAGCCGTGGGAACAGGCGTATCCGGCGATGGCGCGTGCCATGGGCATCGATCCAGCTACGCACAAATATGTGCCCTTCGACATTACGAATAAGAAATTCGCGCTGAACTATATGGACCTGCTGCATCATCCGCTGGAGAAGCAGGGCATCGATTTCTGGTGGCTTGACTGGCAGCAGGAGATGAACACCAGCACTCCCGGCGTGAGCCCGACGTGGTGGCTCAACTATGTTCACTTTACTGACCAGCAGCGGGAAAGGAAGCGGCCATTGCTTTTCCATCGCTGGGGCGGGCTGGGTAATCACCGCTATCAGATCGGGTTTTCCGGCGACACGGTCTCTGTCTGGGAGTCGCTTGCCTTCCAGCCATGGTTTACGGCGACTGCGGCCAACGTTGGCTATGCCTACTGGAGTCATGACATCGGTGGGCACATGCCCGGCGCGGTCGATCCTGAAATTTATACGCGCTGGATTCAGTTCGGGGCCTTCAGTCCGATTCTGCGCACGCATACGACGAAAAATCCTGAATCGGAGCGGCGCATCTGGGCCTATCCAGAGCCGTATTCGAGCATCATGCGCAACACGTTCCAACTGCGCTATGCTTTGCAGCCGTATCTTTACACCGAAGGCCGGCGGACCTACGACACTGGCGTCGCTTTTTTGCGTCCGCTTTATTATGACTGGCCGGAAGCTGACGAAGCCTATTCGAACAAAGACGAATATATCTTCGGGCAACAGATGGTTGTTGCGCCGGTGACTGCGCCGGTGAATAAAGATACCCAGCTCGCGCGGGAACATGTCTGGATTCCTGAAGGAGAGTGGGTCGAGTGGCCTACGGGCAAACATTTCACCGGGCCAGCTGCGGTTGAGCGCAAGTTTTCCATCAGCCAGATTCCGGTGTATCTCCGGGCAGGAGCCATTGTTCCCATGCAGCCGGAGATGGAGTACACGGGAGAGAAGCCGGTCGATCCGCTGATCCTGAATATTTTTCCGCTTGCCGAGAACCAGAAGTCGTCCTATTCGGTTTACGAGGATTCAAGCAAGGGCGAAGACTACAAGCGCGGCATCTGCGCGTGGACAGATATAAGCGCAAAGCAGTCCGGCGACGATATGACCATCGAGGTTGCTCCCGTGCGGGGCGCATACCCGGGAATGCTGCGGCAGCGCAGCTATGAAATCCGCCTTCCGGGAGACTGGCCTCCGGAATCTGTAACTGTGAATGGAGCAAATATCACTTTTGTTCTGCATAGCGAGAAACCGGGCTGGCACTATGACGGCAATACACTCACCACGGTTATTGCCACACCTCGTTATTCTGTCGCCGAGCGCGTTTTGATCCATGTACATCGCGTGCAGGGATCGCTGGCCGCACGCGGGCAGCTCAGCGGATTTGCTGGAGCAGAAACACGTCTGCGCGAAGCATACGACACATTGAATACGCAATGGCCTTACATGCGGTCGCCTGATCCGCTGATCGAGGCATGGCAGACCGGGGACAGACTCACCTACAAGCCGCAGACCGCCAGGCAGGAGCTGGCGCGCTTCCAGCAAATATATGCGCAGGGGCTGGATGAAGTGCAGCAGAGGGCCAATAAAACGAACGTCTCAGATGATGAGCTGGCAAAAAACCTTGGGCGCGGCACGACGGTGGAGCGCGCACAGCAATATCGCACTGCGCTGCAGCGGGTTCTCGCACTGCTGACTGATGGCAGGCAATAAATAAGAGCGGAGCGCAGGATTATGGTTTGGATGTACTCTATAGGTAACACCTATGGAATTTCATCAACTGCGTTACATCTGTGCTATCGCTGAAACCGGCAGTTTCAGCCGCGCCGCAGAGCATTGCCACGTTGCCCAGCCTTCGCTTTCGCAGCAGGTGTCCAAGCTTGAGGATGAACTGGGCGCGCGGCTCTTTGATCGCCTGGGCCGCCGTGTTCAGCTCACCGATGCAGGCAAGACATTTCTGCCGCGCGCCCGCGCCATTCTGCAGGAAGTGGAGGCCGCGCGCTTCGAGGTAGACGACAAGCGCACGGACACCAGGGGCAGCATTACCGTTGGAGTGATTCCGACCATTGCGCCTTACTACATGCCTGCGCGTGTGGCCCGCTTTGCCCGCAAATTTCCAGAAGCAACGCTCAGAATTGTAGAAGAGACGACACCTGTCCTGGTCGAAGGACTTCGCAATCTTTCGCTCGATCTCGCCATCATGTCGCTGCCGTTGCGGCACCGCGAATTCGAGACTATTTCGCTGCACAAGGAGCAGCTGTATGCCGTGCTGCCGCGCGACCATGCGCTGGCGAAGCGCAAGGAGATTGCACTCAGCGACCTGCGCAATGAACCATTTGTGCTGCTGCGCGACAGCCATTGCTTCCACGATATTGCTGTCTCAGCTTGTCATCGCGCGCGGGTGAATCCGCGAGTTGCCTTCGAGAGCGGCCAGTTCAGCAGTCTTTTGGGAATGGTGTCGGCGGGAGTGGGTGTATCGATTGTTCCGGCTATGGCTGTCGATGCCGGCGCTGACCGCGCTTTTGTGCGCATTGCCGATCAGAAGGCCATGCGCACGATTGTTGCTGCTGTTCTTCGCGGACGCTCGCTGAATCGCGTACAGAAGGCTTTTCTTGCGCAGTTGAGAGAGAAGGGACAGGAGAAGGCTGATCCGCTCCTGTCCCTGGTTTCTTAGAACACGAAGCGCATCGCGAGCTGCATCCGGCGCGGCGGGTAGGCGCTGGTTACGTCGCCGAAGTCCTCGCTGCCTTCCACCGTATCGACATAAGAGCCGTTAGGATGGTTCAGCACGTTGAATGCTGAGGCCGAGAGGCCGAGCGTGGGGCTCTTGTCAGCCTCGCCGGGATGAAGCTTGAAGTCGTATCCCCAGCGCAGGTCGAGATCGGCATAGTCCGGGCCGGTTTCCGAGTTGCGTGAAACGTCTTCCGGACGCGCGTTGAAGAGATTAGTGCCATATGCATCTGTGCCTGTAGTGATGGTCCAGGGCTTGCCGCTGTTCGCGAAGATACCCACGCCCAGGTTCAGCAGATGTTCCGGGTTGAACATGCCGTAGAAGCCGAAGTGGTTGCTCTGGTCCCAATCGGCGCGGCCCCACTCATCATTGGGGTCATATTGATTCTGTGGGAACCAGCCGATGCCGCTCGTGTTGTTGTCGTAGTGGCTCCACGTATACCAGGCAAAGCCGGTGAAGTACTTGTTGAGGCGTCCGCGGTAGTTGATATCGAGCGCACTGCCATTCTGCACGCCGGCGGACTGAATCTGGCGCAGCTGCGAAATCTCTGGGTTAGGACGCAGGCTGTAGTTCGGCGGCAGGGGAGCATTCACGTCCACCGAGCGGAAGAGATCGACGCCGCGGTTCATGCGTCCGCCGATGGAGATAACGCCTTTCTCGCCAACCTTGCGATCGATGGAGAGACCGTAGTTAATCTGATATGGCGTTTTGGTGCCGGGTGCGATTTCGACCAGCGATGGCGGCAATGAGGAGAGGTCGGCGCAGTTCTCGATGGGATTGCACAAAGGCTGCTGATTGGAGGAGAGCTGCAGAAGGCGCAGGTTGGCATGCTCGTAACGCGCCAGGTCCATAAGCGGGCCGGAGCCGGTGCGATCGTAATAAATGCCGCCGCCGCCGCGAAGCACCATCTCATGCTTCTGATCGAGGACCAGTGCAAAGGAGAAGCGCGGCGAAAAATTGTTCACATCGCCGCCGAGATAGTTCTGCCAGTCGTAGCGAAGTCCCGGCGTAAGGGAAAGGTATGGCTTTACCTTGATCTGGTCCTGGATGTATCCGCCGATTTCCTGCTGGTGATAGACGAAGCGCGTCTGGCCCTGCTGGATGGAAAACCCTGAGGGATCGCCGGCCTGGTAATTCTGGATGGCTGTCGCTGTGAGTGTTCCATCCTGCGCGTAGGTCGGGCTGTAGGTATAGGTGCCGGCCGAGTCGGTGCGGTCTTCCATTACGCGCCGGCTCAGGTGGGGCATGTCGAAGCCGAACTTCAGGTTATGCGGACCTTTCGTCCAGGAAACCATCTCGTTGGCGCGCAGGCTGTATTCCGTGCGTTCCTGGTTTGCCTGGGCACTGCCTCCGGTGAAGTTACCGGCAACCACTACTTTGGGGGCGTCTGTGGCATTTGAGTAGGGATTGTAATCGCGCACCAGGGCGATTGAAGCCTGGTTCAGCATGGAGGGCGAGAGGATGTAGTCGTCGTGGAGGACAACGTCGTCTTCACGGTATTCAGTGTTGTATCCGGCCTCAGGAAGCGTCTGGTTACCGACGCCCTGGTTGCGGTTGGTTGAGTCCTGAAAAGAGTACAGCAGGGAAGCGGAGTTCACGTCTGAGAACTGGTGGCCGATGCGCACCGCGAACTCTGTGTTCCGCGTAGGAGCCGGAACGTTCTCATTGAAGATGCCGCTTGGATTATCCGGCGTGGGCGCAACCGTGGCATTCACGACAGCATCGAGGTCCTCTTCCTGACGATTGAACGATGCCAGGAAGGACGACTTCTTTGCGTGCCAGAGCGGGCCGGTGACGCTGCCTTCATATACGCGTCGCTGCTCCGGTGGTTTATTGGGGGCAAAATCGTTCTGGGCATTGAGTGCGGCATCGCGGAAGAGAAAGTTCAGTTCTCCGTGGTAGGCATTGGCCGCCTGCTTGGTTACGATTTCTAGCTGTCCGCGACCCGGCCAGTAGTACCGTGCTGAATACGGGTCTTCATTGATGTGCACTTCCTGTACCGCTGATGGAGAGACCAGCGCGCGGTTTGCTTCCATGCCATCGACCATCAGGCCGGTTCCGGCGGTCATGCCCTGCCCGGAGTCAAGGAAACTGCTCATCGCGGAGACGTAATCGTTATCGAAGACCGGCATGGATTTCAGGTCTTCCGAGGTCATCACGGCTGTATCGCCGTTGTCGTCTGAAGCTGTGAGGTCGACATTGGAATTTGCGTTGACATCGACTTCGGTTACCGCCGCGGCCACTGCGAGAGCGATATTCAGCGATGTTCCTGCAGTGGCGCCCGCGTGCACATGCTGGGTCGCTGTCTGGAAGCCCTGCAGGCTTACGGTCAGCGTGTAGTCGCCCTGGCGCGGAGGCTGGATGCGGAAACTGCCTGAACTGTCCGTTGTTGCCTTGCTCACGACGGCGCCGGTTGCATCGGTCAGGTCGACCTCTGCGCTTGGAATGATAGCTCCGGTCGTGTCAGAAACCGTACCGGTCAACGTGGCAACCGCGGAGCTGGCAGCCGTGGGCGAATCGACTGAGGCGTAGCTGACGGAGCCAACCAGGAATAAAGAGAGCAGTGCTGTGCGCAGCAAGGCGGAGTCTCCTTGAATCAAATATTCAAAAAGGTTAGGACTTGCAATTGATGTAGTCGTACCAGGCAGAAGCCTGAAAAAGTCGATCAACGCTGGGCAAGGTTACCCGGCCAACAGCTTTATGTTTTTATTTTCGCAGCATCAAAAGCAGAAATCCAGTCTATTGGGGCATCCACCAGACAATCCGATGGTATGGATTCCACCGTATGAGAGGAAAGGCCGTAACGGCAGCCGACAGCCCAGGTTTTTGCGCGCCTGGCCGTCAGGATGTCCACGTTTGAGTCGCCGACCATGGCCGTCTCGCTGGGCGATACTCCGGCCTCGCGGATCAGCGCGGCCAGGCCTTCAGGATCAGGCTTTTTGGTGGGGAAGCTGTTGCCTCCATAAATGCGGGAAAAGTATGGGCTCAGGCCGAGCGCATCGCAAATTGCTTGCGCTGGAATGATGGGCTTGTTCGTGAGCACGGCGAGCGTCCGGTTTGGCTTCAGCGCCTCGAGCGCTTCGAATACGCCGTCGTAGACGTAGGTGTAATCCAGTTTGTGCTCGCGATAGTAGTTCAGGAAGGATGTGAGCGCGCTTTCGACCAAAGTTTCGTCGTCCGGATCGCCGAGCGCACGCCTGACGAGCATGCCTGCGCCATCGCCGATGTACTCGGCGATGATCTCCTCCGGCAGCGGCTCGCGATGAAAGTCCGTCAGCATGTAGTTGATGGAATTAGCGAGGTCTTTGCGGGAATCGATCAGTGTTCCGTCGAGGTCAAAAACGATGAGGCGAATCTTATCAGCAGGGATCCCCATGGTTTTTAGTGTAATGGCGAGGTGCTCAGGAGATGGCGCCAGTTTGTGAATGATCTTAATCATGGGAGATTCGTGGAAATACCCAGTCTTTCCGCAACCGCGCGCAACCGCTTGTCGCGCGACCAGAGAATGGTTTTCGGTGTCAGAAAGGTGGCTGCGATCAGATGCGCATCCACAAAGCCAATGCCACACTGGAAAAGGGAACGGCTTTCAATCATGCTGCGGACTTCGTCCATGCGGGCAACTTTGACCTCGGGAAGTAGTTCCAGTGCGGTGAGGGTATTTCGCCTGTCAGGCAAACTGCCAAGAGACAGCTCTGAGATCACGAACGGATGCATTGCTATGTTGTTCTGCCGGAGCTGCCGCGATAACTCGGCGTCACTTTTCCGGAAATGATCTACCCAAATGGACGTATCCGCCAGAATCATTCCGGCTTCGCTCTCCGGCGCGGGATGTAAGCCATGCCTGGAGCTTTGCCGCCCAGTTCTGCCAGCCTTCGCGCAGCCTCCCGTTCCAGCAATGCCTTGAGCGCCTCACGCAACAGCGCGCTTTTTTCTGTCAGACCGGTGTATTCCTGTGCTTTTGCAATCAGCTCATCGTCCAGCGCAACTGTGGTTCGCATGACAGAACTCCTGCATCAATTTTAGCATCATTTGATGCTAAAAATCGTGGCCAATTTTTAGATCTGCTGTCCCTTCCAGCGCCCACGGCGGAAAATCAACATGCCGGCCAGGGCAATCGCGGCCTCGGAGAAGACAATTGCCAGAAAAACTCCCTGTGCATGAATTCTGGTGTGCAGGGCCAGCCACCACGCCATGGGAATCTGAAGCATCCAGAAGCCGAAGAAGTTCACCACCATCGGAGTCACAGTGTCGCCCGCGCCGTTGAAGGCCTGCAGCATCACCATGCCATAGGCGTAAGCGATATTGCCGCAGCTGAGGATACGCAGCGCAGATGCGGCAATGAGCACGACGGCGGGATCGCTGACAAAGAGGCTCACTATGGGAGTCGCAAAAATGATAAGAACAACGCCGATGCTCCCAAGGAAGAGCATGTTATATAGCCCCGTGCGCCAGACGGATTTTTCCGCGCGGTCAGGATGCTTCGCGCCCAGGTTCTGGCCGACAAGCGTGGCCGCGGCGTTACTCAATCCCCACGACGGCAGAATGATGAAGATGAGGATGCGGATAGCGACTGTGTATCCGGCAAGAGCGCTCGCTCCGAAGAAAGAAATGATGCGCACCAGGGCGATCCAACTGGTCTGAGAGATTGCGAACTGCAGGATGCCGGTAATCGAAACTCGCACCAGCTTCCATAGAACGTCGAAATGGATGCGAATGTGCCGCGCCAGAACGCGGATGCGCTCGGTGCCTTTGAGCAGGCGATAGAACTGGTAGAGCACTCCGATGCTGCGCCCGGTGAATGTGGCCAGGGCTGCGCCGGTGACTCCGAGTTTTGGAAATGGTCCGAGGCCGAAGATGAGGCAGGGATCGAGGATCAGGTTGATGATGTTCGATACCCAGAGCAACCGCATGGCGATAGCGGCATCGCCGGCACCGCGAAAGATGGCGTTGTTCAGAAAAAGCATGACGATGGCGCCGCAGCCACCGAGCGCGATGCGCGCATAGCCTGATCCAATGGCGATGATTTCGGGGGTAGCGCCCATCAGTGCCAGAAGGCGCGGCGCAAAGATGTAGCAGGGAATTCCGATGGCGAGAGAGACCAGTAATCCCAGGAAAATGGCCTGGACGCCGGCGATGGCTGCGTCTTCGGGATCTTTTTCTCCAATGCGTCGCGCCACCATCGCAGTGGTTGACATGGCGAGACCGATGCCGACGGCAAAGACGAGCGACAATAACGATTCGGTCAGCCCGACGGTGGCGACGGCATTCGCGCCCAGGCGTCCAACCCAGAAGGTGTCCACTACAGCGAAGAGCGATTCCAGCACCATCTCGAGCACCATGGGGATGGCGAGCAGCAGAATCGCGCGGTTCAGGTTGCCGGTGGTGTAGTCCTGGTGCGAGCCGCGCAGGGCTTCGCGCACCGATGTCCATAAAGATGGCTGCGCCGTGTTCGCGGGTTGAGAAGACGTGCTCATAAAACTGTGACTAAAAGCCGTGATGGGGACAGGTGCAATTCACGATATGCTCAGTGGCATGCGAAAGACAATCGAAAGCCGCCGAATTTTTGCAGTCTTCACAGTAGCGGCGATCTCATCCATAGCACTCGGGGCGCAGCAGACAAATTTTCCCTCGAATGAAGATCTGCGCCATACGCGCACTTTGAGCCAGCCTCAGCTTTCGCCTGATGGAAGCAGCGTTCTGCTTCAGGTTTCCGATTCCACTGCAGATGGAGGACGCACGCATCTGTGGCTGGTCGATATCAAGGAGAACACAGCGCGCCAGATTACGTATTCACCTGCGTCGGACAAACGCGGCGAGCGCAGCGGCGTATGGATGCCGGATGGGAGCGCGGTTCTTTTTCTAGCCAAACGCGGAGAGCACACCCAGCTTTTTTCGCTGCCGATGGAGGGTGGCGAAGCGCATCCGTATGAATTGAAGATTGAGCCGACAGTCGATGACTCGAAGGCGGCAGATGCGGTTCCTCCGAGCACAACGAAAACAACACAGAAGCAGGAACCAGTTGAAATTGATGTAGAGCGCTTTTCAGTTTCACCGGACGGTAAGTGGATCGCAATCATCGCCCATGATCCGCAAACTCCGGGCGAGAAAAAACAGGAGACAGAGAAAGCAGATGCGAAGTGGGTCGATCACGATGAGCACAGTGCCCGGCTGTATCTTCTGGATACGAGCACAAACAAGCTGATGCGAACGGCGGTTGCGCCGAATGTGCAATCAGCAGTCTGGAGCCGCAACAGCGAGAAACTGCTGGCGATTGCGGAGCCAACGAACAATGCTTCCGACCTTGGCCCCGCGAACAGTGCGTGGGTGCTCAAGCCGTCTGATCCCGCTCATCCTGAGGCCGTGAAGCAGGTGCTTCCGACTATCGCGCAGGCCTCATGGTCAGAGGATGGAAAGAGCATCTACTTTCTGGCGCAGGCTGAGCAGGATCCGCCTCCGGGCTATCACGATCTCTATGTCCTTATGCTTGCCGATGGCTCAGTGAAGAATCTGAGCCGTGATTATCCAGGAACCGTCGGCCACGATGCTCCGATCGCGGTGGATGGCAAGGTTCTGCAATCCGTTCAGAATGGCACGCAGGTGTCAGTGGGTCGTTTCGGAGGTGATAAGCTGGAAGCCCTAAAATTTGATACTCATGTAGTTACAAATCTGAATACGAATGCTCGTCACAGCGGGTGGGTATGGATTGGCACGAGCAGTACGACTCCGCAGACATTGTTCTTCGCGGAAAAGCTCGGTCATGCAGTGAAGACGCTCAATGCGCCGTCCACTATGCCGGCAAAGTGGAACGAGTCACCCTCGCAGGTTGTTCAGTGGCAGAACGAAGGGCGCACGATTGAGGGCCTGCTCTATCTTCCGCCGCAGGCAAAGAACGGCAAGGTGCCGCTCATAGTGGATGTGCATGGCGGTCCTACGGGCGCATGGAATGACAGCTATGCTCCGCTGGTTTATTTTCTGCTTGGGCATGGTTGGGCGGTGTTGCGCCCGAATCCGCGCGGCAGCACCGGCTACGGCCCAGCATTCGCAGCCGCGAATAAGAACGATCTGGGCGGAGCAGATTATCGCGATATTATGGCCGGCGTCGATGCGGTCATCGCGCATGATCCGGTCGATCCCGGCAAGCTGGCCTTGATGGGATACAGTTACGGCGGTGAAATGGCCGGCTTTGTAGAAGGGAAGACGGACCGCTTTAAGGCCATCGTGAGCGGTGCTCCGGTGATCGATCAATACAGCGAGTACGGGACGGAAAATGGTTCCTGGTACGACCGCTGGTTCTATGGCAAGCCGTGGGAGCATGACGGCGATGCCTGGCGGCAGAGTCCGCTTGCAGGCGTAAGCCATGCGAAGACGCCATTCCTGCTCTTGCAGGGCGACAGCGATGTTACGGACCCGCTCGGCCAAAGTTTAGAGATGTACCGCGCCTTGCGGCAGATGAATGTGCCTGTCGATCTGGTGCGCTATCCGCGTGAGGACCATGGGCCGCTGGCTACGGGGATTTTCGGCAACCCAAGCACGGAACCTTGGCACGGATTCGACGCACGCCAGCGGATCGTTAAGTTTTTTGAGAAGGCGTTCGGCCAGTAGCTGAAAATTCCATAAAAACAGGCGAGCAAACATCGCGAAGCGTCATTTGCAGCGCGTATACTTCGCTGCTTAGGAGGGAAGAAGTATGGAACCAGCGCGTGAAGGTTTATTTCCACATTTGACGGTCAGCGATGCTCCTGCCGCCATCGACTTTTATAAGAAAGCATTTGGCGCCTCTGAAGTGGCGCGGCATCTTGCGCCAGACGGCAAGCGTGTGATGCACGCCCGCTTGGAGTTATTGAATACCTCAATCATGCTCAACGATGAATTTCCGGAATACAACGGAGGAAAGAGCAATGCGCCGGAAGCATTGGGCGGCACTCCGGTAACGCTTCATCTGCAGGTCGATGATGCTCAGAAGGTGTGGGATGCAGCGGTAGCGGCTGGAGCCACGATCGTCATGCCTCTGATGGAACAGTTCTGGGGAGATGTCTACGGCCAGGTCGTGGATCCATTTGGACATAAATGGTCGGTCGGGCAAGCCGTCAAGAAACTTAGTGAAGCCGAGCTCGAAGAGGCTGCGAAAGAAGCATTCAAGCAACCGCAGCACGCTTAAACAAACGAAAGCCCAGCGATGCGTCATAAGGCCATCGCTGGGCTTTTATTTTTGCGGATCAGCGAATACGGATATCGCCCGATCCGGTTTCTACGCGAACGGTTGGGCCGCCGCCGTTGATGTCTCCAGTGATGTGGTGCTTCTCGAAACTGCCGTGAGTAGAAATTGGCGGATCGCTATGCACGCTGCCGGAGCCGGTCTGCGCGTCAAGTGAGAAGCGGGCATTGCCGGTATTCATGGTAATGGAGCCCGATCCCGTTCCAAGCTTCCAACCCGCGGTTGGTTGGCCCTGAACTTCCATATCGCCTGATCCGGTTTGCGCATTGAGTTCGCCCTGGACATTCCTCAGCCGGATGCTGCCACTGCCTGTCTCCGCTTTGACGCTGCTCGCCGAAAGCATTTCGGCGCGAATGTCACCGGAGCCTGTTTCGAGGGATACGCGGCTGCCCAGTCCGGAAGCATCAATCGAGCCGGAGCCGGTGCTGAGTTTTGCCGGGCCGCTCAAGTCGGCGACATGGATATCGCCTGATCCGGTATTCGCAGCCAGGTCTGTGCCTTTCGGTGTAGTCACTTCATAGTCGATAGAGACGTCGCGATAATTCGTGTGCTTGCCGACAGTGATGATGTTTCCTGCCTGCTCAATCGGAGGGCTGGCAACGATGGCCTGGACGCGCTGTTCGGGTGATCCGCTGTCGATCCAGCTGTTCCACTTGGCTGCATGCACATGGCCGATGATGTGGACGCTCGAATCGGAGCCGGGAGTGACATGTATGTATCCGGAGCCCGTGTTTACGCTCAGCGTTACGGGGCCGCTTACATGAAGAGTCTTGTCGAACGTGCCTTCCGCTGCCAGCAGAACAGTGGGAGCAAGCAGGAGGGAAGCAGCTGCAATTGCCTTGTATATATGCATGGTATTTCCTCTTTCAGGGCCCCTGTTTTGAATGCAACTCTACTTTACTGCTGCAAAACGACGGTGTCTCCTTCTTTTAATCCGTCCAGAACTTCAGTCTTGCTGCCGTTGGAGATGCCGACTTTGACTGGAACCTTTCGCTGGCCATCTTTCTGTTTCGAATCGGGGACATAGGCGAAGGCGTTCTTCTGGTTGTCGTATGCGATGGCCTGCTCGGGGACGGTCAATGCGTTCTTGTGCTCGGAGATCAGGACCTCGGCGTTGGCCGTCATGTTGGCTTTGAGCTCGCCGGTGGGATTGTCGATGGAGACGCGGACTTCAAATGTGGTGACGTTGTCTTTCTCGACGCCGAGCGGTGCAATCTTTGTGACTTTTCCGTTGAAGGATTTGCTAGGAAAAGACTCGACGCGGATGCGCGCGGGCTGTCCAAGATAGACGTTGCCGATGTCGGCTTCATCCACCTTGCCCTGCACGTAGACCTGCGTGGTATCGCCCAGCGTCATGACCAGGGTCGCGGTCGATCCCAGGACAAGGATGGAGCTGACGGCATCGCCGATCTCCACGTCGCGCGAGAGAACGACGCCATCCATGGGAGCGACCAGAGTGGTATAGCTGTACTGCTCATTCAACTGATCGAGGCCGGCCTGGGCCTGCTGCACCTGCGCTTCAGCCTGTTTCAGCTTGGCCTGGTCGACGCTGATCTGCGCCACGGAGGAGTCGCGCTTGTTTGCTGCCGCTACGTAGTTACGCTGCGCGTCATCAAGCGCCTGCTGGGAGACAATGCCGTCTTTCGACATGGCAGCGTTACGGTCGTAGGTAGATTTGTACATCGGCAGATCAGGTGCGGCGGCGTTGACTTTGTCCTGATCAATATTGGCCTTGTAGGTGACGACGTTGGCCTGCGAGGCGCCGAGCTGGGCTTTCTGCGCGGCAACCTGGGCGAGGATCTCCTGTTGATCGAGCTGGGCCAGCACCTGTCCTTTATGGACGTGCTGATTAATATCTACAAAAAGTTTTTCGACGATGCCGCTGGCTTTTGACTTGAGCTCGACTTTAGTGATGGGCTGGATTTTTCCGGTTGCTACGACACTTTTTGCAATATCGCTGCGGGAGGCCTTGGCGAGCCTGCTGGGCTCAAGTTTTGTGCCGCTGCCTCGCGCCACAGCGACAGCAGCAACCAGAGCAATCAGAACCAGAGCCGGGATGCCGGCCCAAAGCCACCATCTTTTCTTCCGTTTACGCTGCGTCGTCACTGGATTGGCTCCCGCTTCTTAGACTGGCCTTAACCGAATAGGTATTGGCCGAAGTGGTATACGCAGGCGGCGAGGCGTTGGTTCCATAAGGCTGACAGAAAAGGGGGTAGGGAATAGGGAAATAGGCTCTATTTTGCAATCTCGGCTTCCTATTTCCCTGGATCCCTATCTCCCTACTTCCCAGTTCCATTGATAGACTCAGAGAAAAATGTCTGGCTTGCTGCTTTTCCGGTTTGTTTCGATCGCGCTGCTGATTCTCGTCAACGGATTTTTCGTGGCGGCGGAATTCGCGATCGTGAGCATACGCGAAACCCGGGTGGAACACCTCATCGCGCAGCGCCGTCCCGGCGCCCGTATCGTACGCCGTCTGCAGCAGAACCTCGATGATTTCCTTCCGGCAGTTCAGTTTGGAGTGACGCTTTGCAGCCTGGCCCTTGGTTGGGTAGGCGAACCTGTGGTTGCCGCTGCGTTCGAGGAGTGGCTTGCTCATGTACCGCATGCAGCCGTCTATGCGCATCTGATTGCCGCCCCGGTGGCCTTTGCACTGATCACCTATTTTGATGTGCTGCTGGGGGAGCTGGTGCCGAAGTCGCTGGCGCTCCGCAGAGTGGACCAGATGGCGCTTGGGGTTGCCGGGCCCATGGATGCCTTTATCCGTCTCACCCGGCCGGCGGTCCGGTTGCTGAACCGGTCGGCGTCGGTGATCCTCAAGCTCTTCCATGCCCCTATGGCCAGTGAGTCGGCGGTGCATTCGCCGGAAGAGCTGAAGCTAATTGCGACGGCGGCGCGGCGTGTGGGCGTTCTGCCGGAATATCAGGAAGCGCTCATTCACCGGGCTGTGGAAGCGAATGATATCCCTGTGCGGGAAATCATGACGCCGCGCCAGCGCATCTTCTCATTGCCTGCCGACATGCTGGTGGAGGATGCGAGCGCGCGCATCATAGAAGAGCTGCATTCGCGCGTGCCCGTTTATGATCCGGCGCGAGGCCACGACTATATTGTCGGCGTGCTTTATTCCAAAGACATATCGCGGCTCATGCATTTCCGTGCGATGGCGCGCACCCGTTTTGCGGATGCACCGTTTACGGAGCTGCGGCTGCGCCAGGTGATGCGCGAGGTGCTGGTGGTTCCGGAGACCAAGCCGGTGCTCGATCTCCTGCAGGATTTCCAGAAGAGACGCCGGCACCTTGCCATTGTTGTGGATGAATTTGGCTCGACGGTCGGTCTGGTTACAGTAGAGGATGCGATTGAACAGCTGGTGGGCGAAGTCGAAGATGAATTCGATGTGGTGGCGCGGACGACGCTGACATCAGCGAGCGGCGCAGTGGTGTTCGATGGCGGCGTAAACCTGCGCGATCTGGAGACACAGATGAACTGGAGCCTTCCGCGTGATGGCGGTGTCGAGACTCTTGCCGGCTTTATGCTCACGCGTCTGGGCAGGATTCCCAAGGGCGGCGAGACGGTGGAGTTCGAAGGTCGCCGGCTTACAGTTGCAGAGATGAGCGGCAACCGCATCAGCAAAGTGCTGGTAGAGAATATGCCCCCCGAGCCAAACAAAGAGACGCAGCTGCATCAGGAGGCGCATTCCTGATGCGGATTCTCCGGGCCCTGCTCTTTCGTCTTGGCTATACCATCCCTGTCGTCTGGATGGTGGTGACGCTTGTTTTTCTGCTGATTCATATTGTTCCCGGCGACCCTGTTGAGCAGATGCTGGGCGAAGGAGCGCGCGCACAGGACATCGCGGCTCTTCGCCATACTTACGGGCTCGATATACCGGTCCGGGAGCAATATGTCCGCTATTGGCGCGGCGTTATGCATGGCGATTTTGGCCGCTCGGTGCGGCTGAATGATACGGTCACGCATCTTGTGCTCACGCGCTATCCTTACACGCTCGAGCTGACAGCCGCCGCGCTGGTCATTGCGCTTCTGCTTTCGATTCCTGCCGGCATTGCCGCAGCGCGGAGGCGCGGGCAGTGGCAGGACAATGCAGTGGGTGTAGTCAGCCTGCTGGGTCTTTCCTTTCCCGGGTTTGCCCTGGGCCCGATCCTGATTCTGCTGGTTTCGATCAAACTAGGCTGGCTGCCGGTAAGCGGTGCGGGCGGATGGGATCATCTTGTTCTTCCTGCGATTACCATGGGCAGCGCGCTGGCCGCGATCCTTACCCGCATGGTGCGCACTTCGATGCTCGAAGAACTGGGGCAGGACTACATTCGCACAGCGCGGGCCAAAGGCCTGCCTGAGCGCAGCGTGGTCTATAAGCACGCTTTGCGCAATGCGATGATTCCGGTGTTGACGTTGGTTGGACTGCAATTCGGCGCACTGTTGGCTGGAGCCATTGTGACAGAGACAATCTTCAGCTGGCCGGGGATCGGGCGGCTTACCGTATCAGCAATTTCAAATCGCGACTACGCGCTGGTGCAGGGCTGCATTCTCGCAGTTGGACTGACCTATGTTCTGGTAAATCTGGCGACGGATTTGCTGTACATGGTGGTAAACCCACGGATTCGAGATTAAGCCTTAACCACATGGCTGTCATCCTGACCCTGAACGCAGTGAATGGGGAAGGATCTGCTTTTTCTCTTCCTTCTGCAAAGATTTTCGCTGGTGCAATCAAAAAGCAGATCCTTCGCTGCGCTCAGGATGACAACATTATTTATTTTTCAAGCTGCTTTAACGATGGGGTGATTTTGCCGCTATTGATCTCTAGAAAGCCGAGCGATACAGGCAGGGAAAACCGTTTCGGGCCGGCGCTTCCGGGATTGAAGTAGAGCACGCCTTTCTTCCACTCGATCAGCGGCTTATGCGAATGGCCGCTGATAACCACCTGTATTCCTGTGACAATTGGGTCGAGATCAAGTTCATGAACATCGTGAAGCATGTAGATGCTTGCTCCGGCGAGTTCTTCCAGCTCGGTTGTAGGCAGCTTCGCGCAGGGGCCGCTGCGATCAATGTTGCCGCGGATCGCGGTTACCGGGGCGATCTGTGCGAGCTGGTCGAGGATTGTGGCATCGCCCACATCTCCTGCGTGGAGAATGTGTTCGACACCGCGCAGGGCAGTGACGGCCTCGGGGCGCAGCAGGCCGTGCGTGTCGGAGATGACTCCTATTTTCATGTCAAGCGTTACCTTAGCTCAGGAATTTCGTGGTCGGGCCGGAGATTTCGAACCAGGTCCAATCGAATTATTTATTTGATGGTGGAGATGTCATCGCTTCATTGCAATGAAAAGTGGGCGGTACGTTCCATCAGCGTTGCGTCAGGCCAGCTTGGCCAGGGAACTGAATCTTTGACGTAGACCAGATACGGGTTCCCGTTCGAGACGGTTGGGTTAGTCGACTCACCAAGGAGCGTGGGATAAATCTCGCCATTCGGCGCGTTTGTGAAAGACCCTGCGGCATCATCGGTGGCAGACAAGCTGGTCAGAGAAGGCCCATGACGCATGTGAATGGAGTCATTGCTCTGTTCAAAGACCAGCACCCACTGTCTGGTGGCCGTATCGTAGATGACTGAAGGAAAGCTGCCTCCAGACGCAACTACAGGAGTGAAGTGCCCGCTGTTTTGCGCTGCGTTGGGATCTCCACTGGTTCCGGGCTCGGTGAACGCGCCGTTGTAGTACTTCTTGAACAGCGTGGGGAACGCTGCAGTATTGTTGGCGAAGGCAGCCGTGATGACGTCAGAGAATTTGGCGCGCGCTATACCCATGCAGGTTGTTTTGTCGCAGGGCGCTGGCAGCGATGTGTCGAGGTCGGCGAAGAAAACATAGAGATACAGCGTCGAAGGATCGGCGGAGCCCGCATTGGCTACGAAGTTGCCGTTCCCATCTGCAAGCAACAGTGTCCCCATACCGACGTCAAGATCCGTGGGCTGGTCGAGGACGTAGTCGCGTGTGACGTAGGGCTGCAATATCTCTCCAAGCTTGGAGAACGTTGCGCCATTGTCAGTTGAAATGGCCATGCCCAGCGACGAGTAAAAGCAGGTGTGATTGTTTTTGCACGTACCTGCATGATATTCGCCGTGATAGACATGCAGGATGGCTGTTTTTGAGCCGCTGGTGATATTCAGAACCGGCCCGCCGCCGGCGTAGTCGGCATCGAATGTGTAGCCGTTCGGTTCGGGTGCGTGAACTGAAAGGGATACAGTGCAGCCATAAGGGGCGGTGATGTTGGTCAGTGTTCCGCCGAACCGGTAGGTGCCTTGCGTGGACGGGCTTCCCTGGCACGATTTCGCGCTGTTGGCCGGCATGAAGAACATATAATTCCCACCCGATGTGGGTAGAGCGCCAACGATGCCGTCGGGCGGCCCATCAGCGAAGCCGAAAGCCGTACGTTGCGCTGTAGTCAGCAGCGGCGTTTCTACGCCGAGTGAAACAGTGAAAGTACCGGATGGCTGTTGCGTGGATGTGGTGGTGGCATGATCCGAGCACCCGGCAAGCATAACAAGAAAAAGAGCAGTAGTGAGGAAGGATGCCTGATCCCACATAGAACAAATAGGATGCGGGTCCTGTGGCAGGTGCGATGTATGAGACTTTAAAATTTGTGCTCTCGCTAGTTGCTGTTGGATTGGCCGGTGATCGGAGCCGAAAAAGATAGCCAGCGTAAAGCCGCATTGATCGTACCGGTTTTCCTCAATCTGCAGGGCTATTTCTGACGGCGCGCCGATTGTGAATCCAGCGTAAAATCTTTTTGTATGAAGGTCACGGTCGGAGTCTCGGGTGGCGTTGCGGCTTACAAGTCCGCGGAGCTTGTGCGCGCGTTGCAGCGGCAGGCATTGGACGTTCACGTGGTGATGACAGAGGCTGCGCAGCAGTTTATCCAGCCGCTGACGTTTGCTTCTCTCACCGGACATAAGGTGATTACCAGCCTCTGGGCAGGGGATTCCGACGAGAGCAACCTCGATTCGGCTATTGAGCATATCGATGCGGCTACGACGACCGATGCTCTGGTGGTTGCGCCGGCAACGGCGAATATCCTGGCAAAGTTCGCGCAGGGCATTGCCGACGATTTCCTGACTACGATGTATCTGGCAACCACGGCTCCGGTGATTGTCGCTCCGGCAATGAACGTGAATATGTGGAACCATCCGGCGACGCAGGCGAACCTTGCTGTGCTCGAAGAGCGCGGCGTGCGCATCGTGCAGCCGGACAGCGGTTACCTGGCATGCGGCATGATCGGCAGCGGCCGTCTGGCAGAGAATGAAGCCATCGTGCAGGCGGTGCTCGATGTTTTGAATCACCGGAATGATCTGGCCGGAGAGACTGTGCTTATCACTGCCGGAGGCACGCGCGAAGCGCTTGATCCTGTGCGTTTCTTGGGCAACCGCTCGAGCGGCAAGATGGGTTATGCGTTGGCCGATGCTGGAGCCAGGCGCGGCGCAAAGGTCATCCTGGTATCTGCGCCGACAGCGCTTCGTCCTCCATTGAACTGCGAGGTTGTTCCGGTTACGACTACCGAAGAGATGCGCGCTGCGGTTCTTGCACGGCTCGATGAGGCAACCATTGTCATCAAAGCCGCGGCTGTTGCCGATTACCGGCCGGTGATCCAGGCCGAGCAGAAGCTGAAACGTACAGGCCCGCTAACAATTGAATTGCAGCCAACCGAGGACATTCTCGCAGAGGTAGTCCAGCGCCGCCACGATGGCCTGCTTGTAATTGGGTTCGCAGCGGAGACTGAGAACGCTGTGGCGCATGGCCGCGACAAACTGTTGCGCAAGGGTGCGGATGCAATTGTGCTGAACGATGTTTCGCGCTCGGGCATTGGCTTTGACTCGGACCGCAATGCTGTTACGTTCCTCACGCGGCAGACTGCCATCGATTTTCCGGAGATGAGCAAGCGCGAGCTGGCCGACCGCATTCTGGAAGAAGTGTTGACACTGCGGCGTCCGCAGACGGTTGTGGCCGAGCGGTAACCGATGCCACGTCTTACTCCAGAACAGCAGCAGGCTGTTGTAGCTCGTGTGCGCTATTATCGCGATCTTGGTGTCTTTGATTTCTATCGGTACGGGGATGCGGTGATTGAGGCTGGAGCCGAAGTCGCTGCTGAGTCCATCGTGCCGGCAGTTGAAGTTGCAGTTCCTGATGATCCCATGCCAAGAAAATCATCCCCCAAACCTTCTGCCAGCGATCTTTTTGTAACCCCATCCGAGGTTATCCCTCCAGAGAAGCGCGAAGAGTCGCTGCAAGTCATTCGCGAAGACATTGGTGACTGCAAGCGCTGTCCGCTGGCCTTTGCCGGACGGCATACGATCGTCTTTGGAGAAGGCGATCCCAATACACGGCTGCTGTTTGTCGGTGAAGGCCCGGGCGCGGATGAAGATATGCAGGGGCGTCCGTTTGTGGGGCGCGCAGGGCAGCTGCTCAACAACATGATTACGGCGATGGGCCTGAAGCGCGAACAGGTGTACATCGCCAACATCGTCAAGTGCAGGCCGCCGCAGAACCGCACTCCGGAGCCGGTAGAGGCAAACACCTGTTCGCAGTTTCTCTTTCGGCAGATTGAGGTAATTCGGCCGGATGTGATTGTGGCTCTTGGTTCGACGGCGGCGACGTATCTGCTGGGCAACAAGGCCTCTCTCAGCTCGCTGCGGGGGCGACTGCACGAGGCGCGCGGTTCGCGGCTGATCGTCACCTACCATCCGGCATTTCTGCTGCGCGATCCGCGACAGAAAAAAGAGGCGTGGAAAGATCTGCAGATTGCCATGAAGGAGCTGGGTCTGGCGGTTCCGAAGCGCTCTCCCGGCGAGTAGGGATACTAAATGGCGGACGGTATCGCAACCTTCCGGTAAGAAGGCTCAAACCCAAGCTGTTTGGCAACATCGAGAATCCGGTCGAAATTGAGGCTGATCGTTGCGCCCGCCTTCTGTGTGACTTCATCTTCAATGGGCAGGTCAAAATCATCTGCGCCGCAGAGCAGGCCTTCGAGCGCGCGCTCGTTCTGCGTCAGCACGGAAGTCCGGATGCGCGGCACATTGTCGAGATAAATGCGGCTCAGAGCAAGATGGCGCAGATATTCTGCCGTGGTCACTTCAATTCCGCCGAGCTGCGTGAAGTAAGGCTTGTAAGTCCAGCAGAGAAAGCTCTTGAGGCCATTCGTTTCATCCTGGAAGCGGCGCGTGCGTTCAAGATGCTCCAGCCTTTCATCAATGGATTCATCGAAGCCAATGACCATCGTGGCCGTGGTGTTCAGGCTGGCATCGACAATGGCGCGTTGTGCTTCAAAGTATTCAGCGACCGTGTATTTGAACTTGCTGTGACGGCTGCGGAAGTCTTCGGTAAGAATCTCCGAGCCGCCGCCGGTGATCCAGCGCACGCCTGCATCTTTGAACCTCTGTGCAGCCGCTGCATAGTCGAGCTTGGCATGGTCGGCGAGATACATGAACTCCGCAATGGTAAGCGCATAGAACTCTAGTTTGTCGCCGTAGCGGTTACGAATCGCCGCAAACAGATCGCAGTAGTAGTCAAGCGGCAGGTGTGGATTGAAGCCTCCATTGAAGGCCGCAAGATCGCCGCCCAATGTGAGCAACTCATCGAGTTTTGTGAATACCTGCTCCTGTGTCAGCACATAGCCTTCTTTGTCGCCGGGCAGGCGATAGAAGGCGCAATAGTCGCACTGGGCCACGCACACATTGGTGTAGTTGATGATGCGCATCACCATGTAGGTGCAGGATGCAGGCGCATGGAAGCGGCTGCGCACTTCAGAGGCGAGCCCGCGAAGTTCCTCGTCGCTTGCGTTGTGCGAGAGCCAGCGCGCTTCCTTGGTCGAGATGCGCTCCCGGTCGCGAACCTTCAGGCGAATGTCCTCGAGTGTGCTGGTGGATGTGCTCACCTGTTTATTCTAACGTCCCCTTGTCTGATGCGATCGTGATACCTTTTCCCGGTAAACAAATTACAAGCAAGAGAAAGGCTTTCTTCAAATGCAGGCAATTCTGCGGGGCGCAGTGGTTGCGTGGATCGCGGTGGCAAGCGTGGTTGCATTCGCTGACGATCTCAAGGTCAAGACAGACAAAGGCAAAGTGCAGGGATACCTGAGCAAAGATGGACAGGTGCGCATCTTCAAAGGCATTCCTTATGCTGCGCCGCCGGTGGGGCCGCTGCGCTGGAAGGCTCCGCAGCCTGCGGAGAAGTGGCATGACACTCGGCAAGCGACTGCCTTTGGCAATCACTGCATGCAGGCCGCTGTCTATAACGACATGATCTTCCACGATCCGGGTGAAAGCGAAGACTGCCTGACGCTGAATGTGTGGACTCTAGCAAAGGACAAGAATGCAAAGCTTCCTGTCATGGTGTGGATCTTTGGCGGGGGCTTCTCAGCCGGAGGCACATCGGAAGCACGCCAGGACGGCGAGAATCTCGCCCACAAGAACGTCATTGTTGTCTCGATGAATTACCGCCTTACCATCTTTGGCTTCCTCGTTCATCCCGAATTGACTGCCGAGTCGCCGCAGCATGCATCCGGCAACTATGGACTGCTCGACCAGGCAGCAGCGATCCAGTGGGTGCATCGCAACATCAAGGCCTTTGGCGGAGACCCGAACAACGTCACTATCTTCGGCGAATCTGCCGGATCGTTTTCAGTCAGCGCGCAGATGGCTTCGCCTCTATCGAAAGACATCATCCAGCGAGCCATTGGCGAAAGCGGCGGAGCGTTCAGCCAGCGCGAACCATTCCCATTACGCGAGCAGCGCGAGAAACAGGATGTTGAAAAGCTTCAGGCCGCATTCGGCACATCGAAGCTCAGCGATCTCCGGGCGATGAGCGCGGCTGACCTGCTGAAGGCCGTCACACCCGGGCCGGGGCACACTCCTCCGGCGCGCTTCTGGCCTGATATTGACGGCTACTTCCTCCCTGAGGACGTTGCCTCGATCTATGCTGCTGGCAAGCAGGCACATATTCCACTGCTTGCCGGATGGAATGCCGATGAGGGAGGAATTCCGCAGAAGACACTGACGATGGCCGAGTATCAGCAGATGGCGCAGAAGGATTTTGGCGCGCAAGCCGATCAGTTCCTCGCGGCTTACAAAGCGACTACTGACGACGAAGCGCTGCGCGCTGCCAAAGACGTTGCCGGCGACCGCTTCATTGCCTTCTCCACCTGGAGATGGATTGAAGCTCATACTGCTACGGGCGGCCACCCTGTCTACCGCTATCACTTTGAGCTGACATCGCCGGGAGACAAGTTCCATCCGCCGGGCACGGCCTTTCACTCCGACGACATTGAATATGTCTTCGGCAACCTCGATTCGCGGCAGGGAATGGCTGTGCGTCCGGAAGACCGGCAATTGTCAGAGCTCATACAGAACTACTGGACAAATTTTGCCCGTACCGGTGATCCCAATGGCTCCGGCCTGCCGCAATGGCCTGCCTACAACACATCGGGGGAGCGGCAGGTGATGCATCTGGGAGTGAATTCCGAGGCGCGCCCTGATACGCTGCGCGCGCGGTATGAGTTCCTGGAGAAAGCGTGGGGAAAGCCGGCGCAATAAAAGTAGAAACTAGTGCACAGGCAGCATCACCATCTGGCCGGTGGGTTTGGTGTGGCTCAGCCGCATGATGTATGGCGTGATGAGGATTACCAGCCTCGACGTATCGACATCGGTGTTCTTGTTGGTCGTCGATTGAAATCCCGGCAGCTCGCTCAGACCGGGGATGCCGCTGATGTTCGCGCTCTGCTGCTTCGTCATGTTGCTCACGACGAGTGCGCTCTCTCCCTGCTTCAGTGACACGAAGCCCTGGTACTCCTGGTTGCTGAGGATGGGGTTGCCGTCGTTGCTCTGTCCGGTGAGGGCGGTGATCTTGAAATCGAGCTTGAGCGACACGTCCTTATTCTGCTGGATGTGCGGCGTCGCGGTAAGCGTCAGGCCCAGGTCCTGATACTGCACCTGCGGAATCGTAGTGTTCTGGCTGCTCGTGAGATCGGCAGCGCTGATGCCCAGGTTCTGGAGGGTGCTCGAAAGCCCAGCCGAGGAGAGACCAGGAATGTTCAGCGAGCTTCCTGCGAGATTCGAGTAGGTCGAAGTAATAATAGGATAACGCTCGCCCACTAAGAACTTACCCTCTTCCTGGTCCTGCACGCGCAGTTGCACCTGGTCGAGCAGGCGCGTTTCCGATGAGTTAAGGCTCATGTTGAGTGTGGCGCTCTGGTTGAGGTCGATACCGCTTTCAGTAATGCCGCCGCCGAAGAGTGCGAAGGGCTGGTTGAAAACCGTCCCGGAGACGGCGCCGCTGGCAATCAGGATAGCGACGATGGCAATGGTGTCACCCGGATTCGCAAGCCCTGAGGCGATGATCTGCTCGACGGCGCTCTGGTTCTGCTGGATGATCTGGTTGACTTCCGATGGGACGTTGAAGAGCGTGGTCTGTTGCGGAAGCTGCGCGCCCAGGTTCACCATGCGGCTCTGGTCGATCTGGTAGAGGCGCAGATTGAGCATCACCTGGCTGCGTCCGTCGAGCATCTCGACCAGCGAGTGGTTGAGCGCGTCGACGCGCTCCTGCGGGCCGCGGATGGTGAGCGTGTGGTTCTCAACCTGTGGCGAGGCCTGCTGGATCTCAAAGACATTGCGCGCCACGTTGCCCATCGCAGTCATCTCTTCATTGGTAAGGCCGGGAAGATAGACGGTCTCCATGACCTGCCGCTCGAACTTGAGGCGGTTCTGACGGGTGTCATCAGCGATGAGCACGCGCGCCCGGTCGAGCGGAACGAAGAAAGTACCGGTGGCAAGCTTGAGCATGCTGGATGCCTGGGCGAAGTTGACATCGTCTGCATCGAAGCGGACAGGCTGGCTGCGCACCGACGAATCGAACGTAGGCGTAATGCCGAAGGAGTTGAGCACCTGCCGCAGCACCTCCTGTCCGGAAGTGTGCAAATGAAAGCTCTGCTTGTCGGGCTTCGGAGCGAGCACGATCGGAGGCCCGGCCTCTTCAACCGCAGGCATCAGAATCGCACTGTGCGGCTCATGGTCGCGCGCGAGCTCATCGATATGCTGGCTGACGATGGGGTTCTGTGGATCGAGCGTGTAAGCCTCTGACAGCATGGTGCGCGCCTGGTCATCATGTCCGAGAAGACGCGCTTTGCTCGCATCCTGCACGAGCCTGGTGAGCAGATGCTCCCTGGCAATCAGCAGCGAAGTCGAGTAGTCGCGGTTGCCGGGATCAAGCTTCGTGGCACGCTCAAAGTTCTTGACGGCTTTGCGCAGGTCTTCTTTTTTGATGTCCTTTGCGCCTTCAAGAAATGCCTTGGATGCCTCGGCCTGATCGTGCGGCGAAACGGGCTTTGCCGCCGGAGGAGCAGGCTGCGCGTTGGGTGACTGCGCGTATCCTGTCGCGGCTGAGAGCGCCAGCGCGGCCGAGAGCGCCCATCGAATTTGGCTGCTGCGAATCATGACTGGTTCAGCAAGTCTGCTAGAGTACTGACGCACACCTCGGGGTGATGGCTCATTAAATCGTCAAAAGGAAAGTGGCCGGTGGCGACAGCAATGACGGGCAGGCCGTTCTTTTTAGCAGCGGCAATATCGAAAGGCGTGTCGCCTACGACGCAGACAGAGGCATTGGCTCCGGCAATGGCGCGGGCCTCGCTGGCAGCGTGCGCGATCATGTCAGAGCGAACAGCGAAGCGGTCGCTGAATCCGCCAAAGGTGAACCAATGGCGCACGCCCAGCACTTCAAGCTTGAGCCAGCCGATGGCTTCGAGATTACCGGTGCCCACGCCAAGCTTTGCGCCTTTGTCATCAAGGTAGGCGAGGATTTCATCGACGCCGGGCATCTTGACCAGATCCATCTGAGCACGCTGCGCAGCCACAGTGGCGCGCATATGCGCGAAGACGGCTTCAAGATGCGGCTGCCAGTGTTCAGGATCAAGCTCGGCCAGACGAAAGGCATCGTAGAGAATGCCGGGGTCGGTGTTCCCGCTCAGTATCACGCCGTCGAGCACGAGCTCGCGGCCCATAACGGTGCGCACGCTCTCAAAGAACGATTGGTAGTGGATGCGGTCGCGGCTGCGGAGCAGCGTGCCATCAATGTCGAAGAGGTAGGCGTCCTGCTGGTCCCAGCGGAAACCGTTCTGGATGTGAATGCGGGCAGCGGTGGTGGTCAATCGACAGGGTGCCTTTTTCGGAAACTTCCTGTTTCTAGGATAAAACACGGGAGCGATGCAGGACAGGGGGCAGCGCTCAGCGCGCAGGGCTCAAACACGTGTAGTTGGATACCGATGCAGGAACTGCAGGTCCTTCTACTACGCGCTTTGCGCAGGATGACGGTCTGCTTTTATTGCTCAAATGACAGCGCAGAAGAATAACCCTGACCGGAGCAAAACAGAGAGCGACCAGCGGGACCGGCATGAGGTTGACGCTCCTCCCACGGGCAAGAATGGCGCGAAGCGCGTGTCGCTGAACGAGCAGTTCAGCGGGCGATTTGACGCACCTCGAAGACGGGGCGTTCGCTGCGTGGCGGGCGCTTGAGTCCCAGGCGGATCTGCGTGGAGTCGATGTCGAGCTCGGCGAGGGTGCGGCTGAGAGTATTGCGGTGCATGCCGAGTTCCTTTGCTGCCTTACACTGGTTTCCCTTGTGGTGCGCAAGCACGGTGATGAGATAACGGCGCTTGAATTCGCGCACGGCTTCGGCGTAGGTTATGCCGCCCGAGTGCATCGCTGTCACAAGATTTTCCAGTTCGCGTTTCACAAATCCCTCTTTCTTTTTTATGCCGGATGGTTTTCCGGTTGTTCTTCCGTTCCTAAGGGCCTGTCTGCTGCGTTCGGTTTGAGCCAATCCGGCTGCGCGTCGCGAATCAGTTTCACTCCGTCGCGGATACGGCGGCTAAGATCGGCTGGAGTAACGATGGATGCCTCATGCGCCACGGATAGAAAGTATGGCGCGAATCGTGAGTTCTCCATCCAGGTGGCATGGGGCAGGAAAGCAGCAATAGCCATCACGCCCAATGTCACCAGTACACAGCCTTTCAGGAAACCGAATGCGGCGCCGATCAAACGGTCGGCCCAGCCAAGTCCTATGGACCGGGCAGACCAGCGTACGAAGCGGCCAGCAAGCCCGGCAGCAATCATTACAACTACTGCAATGACGACAAATGCAATTGCTTCGGCTGCTCCCGGTGAGTGCACCCAGCTCTCGACCCAGGGGAGCAGCTTCTGATAGTTCCAGCTTGCGAGGAGTATGCCCAGCACGACTCCGGCAAGCGAGAAGGCCTCGACAAAGAAACCATGTTTTGCCGCGCTTAACACGGAAACGATCAGGATGATAGCAATCGCCCAATCTATCGGCGCCATGCGCGATCTTTGTCCTTTACAACAACGAACTTCGGGTACTTCAGGTTTGTGAAGCTGACCCGGGGTTTAGAGCGCCAGCGGTTTTCCCGTCAGCAGCTCATAGGCCTGAAAATATTTTTCCTGCGTTTTCTTCACTACGTCATCCGGAAGAGCGGGCGCAGGAGCCTGCTTGTTCCAGTGAATACTTTCGAGATAATCGCGGACAAACTGCTTGTCGAACGAAGGCTGCGGTCCGCCGGGTGCGTATCCTGCGCGCGGCCAGAAGCGCGAGGAGTCCGGCGTGAGGACTTCATCGGCAAGGATGATGCCTTCTGCAGTTGTTCCAAACTCAAACTTGGTGTCGGCTAGAATGAGCCCGCGGCTCTCTGCATGTTCTGACGCTTTGCGGTAGATGGAAAGACTCAGGTCACGCAATTTTTCTGCCGAGCGCGTACCGACAAGCTTCACCATCTCTTCGAAAGAAATATTTTCATCATGCTTGCCGTGCAGGCTCTTGGTTGCGGGAGTGAAAATCGGCTCGGGCAGCTTGTCTGATTCGCGCAGGTCCTGGGGCAATGCGATGCCGCAGACAGCGCCGGTTGCCTGGTAGTCCTTCCAGCCCGATCCCGAAAGATAACCGCGCACCACGCACTCAACCGGAAACATCTGCGCGCGCTTCACCAGCATGGAGCGGCCACGCAGCTCGCCTTTAAAGTCGGCAAGCTCGTGCGGATATTCATCGACGTTCGCGGTGATGAGGTGATTAGGGACGATGTCCTTGAGGAAGTCGAACCAGAAGAGCGAAATCTGCGTGAGCACTTTGCCCTTGCCTGGAATTCCAGTAGCGAGCACATGATCGAATGCAGAGATGCGGTCGGTTGCCACCAGCAGGAGGAACTCGCCCACCGAGTACAGATCACGCACCTTTCCACGTGCATGCAATACAAGATCACTGAACTCGGTCTCAAGAAGCACTGGCAATGGGAATACCTTTCGAAGAAGGGCTCGAAGATTGATTCTGCTTCCATCAGCAGAGTTTGTCAACGCACAGTGCGCGCGCTGTTCATGCATCGTTCGCGATGCTTGCCACTATGCACAGATGACTGTCAAGAGGGAAGTGAAGGATAAAGAAAATTGAATACTCGAAATTAAATTCGGGATGTTGTTGAAGTGAAGAGTGAGGATTGAGGGAGTAACTCCATGGTTTGTTGTTACTCCCATCCGGCATTATGCTGTGGCGCGCTGCCTTTCCTGCCCGCCTAGACGCACGCTCACTACTTTCGATACGCCCGGCTCCTGCATGGTGACTCCGTAGATGAGATCGGCAGAGGTCATCATGCGCTTGGAGTGCGTAACTATGACAAACTGTGTGTCGTTGGCCATGTTGCCCAGCATCTCGGCAAGGCGGCCGACATTGGTCTCATCGAGTGGCGCATCAACTTCGTCGAGCACGCAGAAGGGGCTCGGTTGATATTGGAAGATACCCATGAGCAGCGAGAGCGCAGTGAGAGCTTTCTCTCCGCCGGAAAGAAGGAACACGTTCTGCAGCTTCTTGCCCGGCGGCTGCGCGACGATATCGATGCCGCTGTCGGCTGCATTTTCTTCGTCGGTAAGGCGCATGAAGGCCTGTCCGCCGCCGAAGAGCCTGCCGAAGGTCGCGCTGAAGTTTTCATTAATGCGGACGAAGGCCTCATCAAATTTCGTGCGTGAGATTTCGTCGATTTCCTTGATGGTGGCCTGCGTGTTGTCGATCGAATCGAGGAGGTCCTTGCGCTGCGTTTCGAGGAACTGATGACGCTGTTCGGTCTCCTTGTATTCTTCGAGCGCCATCATGTTGACCGGGCCCATGTTTTCGAGTTTCTGCTTGAGCTCGCGGCATGCCTCGTCTTCAGTGAAGAGCGCTTCGCCTTCAATGCGGACGACCTCCGTGTCTTCGCGCAGCGCTGCTGCTTCAACGCCAAGATCGCTGATGCAGCTCTCTTCCAGGTGTTTGAGATCGGCAGTGAGCGTGGCAGCACTGGTGCTGTGCGTGCTGCGTGCGTCGCGCAGGGCGTCGGTTTCAGTGCGCAGCGTTTTGAGTTTTCGTTCAGTTTCAGCAAGCATTGCGCGAAGCGCGTCTGCCTGGACGGCTAGTCCCGTAACTTCTTCAAGAGCCTGCTGGCGAAGTTGAGAAAGCTCCTGCTGCTGAACGGCGAGCTGCTCGTTTTCCTGCGCGCGTTGCAGTTGCTCCGCAGCCGATGCGGCGAGCTGCTGTTCGAGCTGGGCAACGCGATGTTCGAGATCACGGTGCAGGCGGTCGATACGGGAGAATGCAGCTTCCGCTCCACGGCGGCGCTCTTCAAGCCCTGCGAGTTCGGCTGAGACCTGCGCGGCTTCCTGCTGCGCGGTGTCGCGCGTCCGGCGCAGCTCTTCCATCTGCTGCTGAAGATCGGCGATGGACGCTTCGTGCTCCGCATGACGCGCCTCGATCTGCGCAATTTCTTCGCGCTTCTGTTCGATGAGAGACTGCTTGGTGCCTCGCGCGTCCTTGTTGCGCTCACTCTGCAGGTTCCAATCCTCGAGGCGGCGCTCAAGCCGCTGCTTTTCTGAATCCATCTGCCGCAGAGCCGCGCTCTGGTTCGCGCTCTCACGCTCGGCATTGTGCCGGGCTTCGCTCTTTGCATCGAGTTGTTTTGTGAGCTCGGCGAGATCGTGCGCCAGTGTGGCGGCGGCAATGTCGGCCTGTCCCAGCTCTTTTTCTACGATCTCGAGTTTCTGCTGGACATCACGCAGGTCACGCTTGAGTGCGAGCGGACCCGCAGCGCTGGGCTTGCCGCCAGTAACAGTGACATTGTGGAAGCATTCGCCTGATGGAGCGAGGAAGAAGGCGTTGGGATTTTCAAGCGCGAGCGAGCGCGCAGTCTCGTTGTCCGGCGTAACGTATCCGTTGCGCAGCTTGGGCAGAATCACTTCGAGCGATTTGCCGAAGCCATCGAGTACGCGGATGCAATTTTTGAGCGGTAGTACGCCGTGCTGCTGTTCGTAGTGATTGGCGGCGCCTTCTCCGGCGAAGGAGAACTTGGCCTGCGAATCTTCAGGATGCACAAGGAAGGTTGCGCGGCCATCCACATCGGACTTGAGCAGGCGCATGCCTTCGTGGGCCGCGTCCCAGCTCTTGACGACAATGTAATTCAGTTCATCGCGCAGGAACTCGTCGACGACGTGCTCGTGCTGCCCCGTGACTTCGAGGAAGTCAGCAAGCGTGCCTACGGGAGCAAGCCCTCCGCCGAGAGAGTTGGCGCGCAGCAGCTTGCGTACTGTGTCAGTCGAATAACTGTGCTCGCGGATGAGTCCTTCGAGCGAATTGCGGCGGCCGGTAAGCGTAGCATGCTCGGCGCGCAGCTGGTCGCCGCGCTTTTTGGCTTCTGCCTCTTCATTGCGCTTTGCGGAGATTTCGTTGCGTAGCCCGGCAATCTCAGATTCGAGACGCTTGAGCGTTTCGGTCGCGGACTCGAACTTGATGGAGACCTGTCCGCGCTCTGCGCCAAGCGATTCGAGATCGCGCTTGACGGACTCCATTTCTGTTGCCAGGCGCTGTGCATCGCGGTCCAGAGCAGCGAGTGATTCCTCAGCCTGCGCGGCATGGTTGCGCGTCTGGCCGACCTGTTGGAGCAACTGCATGGCCTGACGGCGCGATGCTTCGGCGCGTTGCTCAGCTGTAGAGACGGCAGCGACAACCTCACGCGCCTGCTGGTGCTTGGCCTGCGCCTGCTGGCGGAAGTTCTCGGCTTCGCTGGCGGCATTTTCAAGAAATGACCGGTTCGATTCGCGCTCGGCTTTGAGGCTTTCGAGTTGCTGTTTTGCCTGTTCCAGTTCCGCGGTGCTCGATGCGGTGCGCGTCTCGAGTTCGGCGATGCGCTCCTGGTTTGCGTTTTGGCGCGTAGTTGCGCGCTCAAGCTCAACAGCGCTCTGGCTGGCGCGGTTGGTGGCTTCCTTGGCCGAGGCATCAAGCGCATAGCCGCGCTCAATGCCGGCGGTGTGCTCGGCGTCGAGCGTCTCGACTTCGGTACTGTGTTCGTCGATCTTGTGGGAGAGGGAAGCGATCTCCTCTTCAAGGCGCGTATGCTCTGAATCCATCGCAGCGATCTTGCTTGTGAGCACGACGCGCAGACGCGAGCGCATCTCATCGCGCAGTGCGCCATAACGCTCAGCCTTGGCAGCCTGTCGCTTGAGCGAGCCCATCTGACGTGTGACTTCCTCGAAGATATCATTCACGCGCGCGAGGTTCTGCTTAGCCTGCTCGAGGCGGAGCTCGGCTAGGCGCTTCTTGGTCTTGAAGCGCGTGATGCCGGCAGCCTCTTCAATGATGGCGCGGCGGTCATGCGGTTTCGAACTGAGCAGCTGGCCGATGCGCTCCTGCCCGATGATGGCGTAGGACTCGGGGCCGAGTCCTGTGCCCATGAAGATGTCCTGAATATCGCGCAGGCGGCAGAGCTTGCCGTTCAAAAGGTACTCGCTGTCGCCGGTGCGGAAGAGCCGGCGCGTAACAACGATCTCGCCCTGTTGAGGAGTCTTCTGGAACTTGCGGCGGCGAATCTTGAGGACGACATTATTCTGTGCCGCGCCTTCGGATTGGCCTTCCGCTGGCTGCGGCGGAGGAGCTTCGCCTTCGATGACCTGGCCGGGTTGCGATTCGGCGATGATCTCTTCGACTTCGGCAGCACGCTCGGCGCGCAGCTTTTCTTCATCCCAATCGGGATCAAGCTCGTTTTCGACAACGACTTCCGGCTCATCGAGCAGCGGTCCGCCGTTGTAGGCTTCGGGATCGATGAGGGTGATCGAGACCTCGGCCATGCCCAGTGGCTTGCGGTCGCGCGTTCCGGCAAAGATGACGTCTTCCATCTTGCCGCCGCGCAGACTCTTCGCACTCTGCTCGCCGAGCACCCAGGTTACACCGTCCAGAATGTTGGACTTACCGCATCCATTGGGGCCTACGACGACAGCGATGCCGGTGCCGGGCAGCGCCACCTCGGTGCGGTCGCAAAAGGACTTAAAGCCCAGGATCTGGATTTTTTTCAGCTTCAGCATGCGGATGTACTCCTCTTTAAGGGCCTCGGAGAGTCGCTATCAGATGAAACTGTAGCGTTATGAAAGGGCGGAATCAACACTGGCACCCCAACATCTTGTGGATAAGCTGTCCTAAACTCCACAAATGGGAGCAGGCCTGCAGATATTGTCTCAAAACGAGGCTTTCTTTGCAGGTTCTTAGACGCTGAAACACAGTGCGAAGACGGTCGCCGGGAGAATTGCCAGATGATTCGAGAGTAGTCCCGTTCTGACTGGCCGAACAAGTGAAAAAGGTGTGAGAAGTTGCCGGGTTTGGTGCCTTTCGTGACCTTGGATCGCAGCCGCAATCCAATCAATTGGGCATTGACTTTCTATCCATAGATTATCTACGGTAGAGGACATGGCAAAGAAACCCGAACTGCTGCCCGGCACTCTCGACATGCTGATCCTGAAAACCCTGACGCGCGGTCCATTGCACGGCTATGGCATCGCGGCTTCGATCAAGCGCGTTTCCGACGATGTGCTGACGGTGGAAGAAGGCTCGCTCTACCCCGCGCTCCAGCGGCTGCTGCTGCAGGGATGGGTGAAGGCGGAGTGGAAGACAACAGAGACCAACCGGAGGGCGCGGTATTACACGCTGACTGCGGCAGGGAAGAAGCAATTAGGTACGGAGATGTCGCAATTCGAAGTAATGATTGCGGCCATCGGACGGGTTTTGCAGGAGACGTAGCAGGCTCAGGCGTGGAGGGTGGTATGAATTGGCTGTTTTGTCAGTTAAGGAAGGTGCAACTGCTTATCAGTCGCAAGAAATTCCATAGAGAACTGGATGAAGAGATGACATTCCATCGCGCGCAGGCAGAAGAGGAGATGCGCGCCGGCGGGATGCCTCCAGAAGAGGCCCGCCATGCGGCGAATCGGCAATTCGGGAATGACCTGTTGTTGAAAGAACGGAGCCGCGAGGTGACGGGATTCTGGTTTGAGAGCGTTCTGCAGGATTGCCGCTATGCCCTGCGGCAGTTCATCAAGGCGCCCGGGTTCGTGCTTGCCGTAGTTCTTACGCTTGCGCTTGGTATTGGCGCGACGACGGCGATCTTCACCCTTGTGTATTCGACTCTGCTGCGCAGTCTGCCTTATCCCGATGCCAACCGTATCGTTCGCGTCGAAGATGTGAGGCTGCAGGGGCAATCAACTTCAGGGTTGGTGGGAGTGCAGAGGTTTTTTGATCTCAAGGCGCGCAACTGGTCTTTCGACAGTCTCGGGTTCTTCTTTTTTGATCATCCGACATTGATTGCCGGAACGCATCTGCCCATATCGATGAAAGCTGTGGGCGCGAATGCCGAATTCTGGAAGGTTCTTGGCGTGCAGCCGTTGCTGGGGCGCACGTTCAATGAGCAGGACGATGGGCCCACAGCGCCAGACGCGGTGGTGTTGAGCTATGGGGCATGGCAGCAGATGTTTGACGGCGATTCGCGTGTAATTGGCAGACAGGTGACGCTTGACCGGAAGGCAGCAACGATCGTCGGTGTGATGCCCCAGGGTTTTCATATGCCCAGTGGGATTGATCTATGGAAACCTGCGCATTTCGATCCCTCCGAATGGAGCAAGAACCGTCTGGATAGCTCGCATTTCATCAATGTTTATGGGCGTCTGCAATCCGGCGTCTCGCTGAACGCTGCAGAAGATGATCTGAAGCGCATCGGCGACCAGCTGCAACGCGAATATCCCGGCTCAGATGCGATGTGGCGGTTTGATATGAAATCGCTGCGGGATTACCTGTATGGCGAACTGCGGCCGGCGCTGATTGTGTTGCTGATCGCCTCCGGCTTCCTGCTGATGATTGCCTGCATCAATATCGCCAATCTGCTTTTATCCCGTGCGGCCTCCCGCGAGCGCGAAGTTACCTTGCGGCGCGCGCTGGGCGCATCGGAAGGACGCATCCGGCTGCAGTTTCTTACTGAAAGCATGCTGGTGGCATTGGTCGGAGGCAGTATCGGACTGGGAGCGGCTTTCGCGCTGGTGCATGCTGTAGCGGCGAAGCTGCCGGGAAGGCTCGGAGTACCCGGCACAGTTACGATGAACTGGCCCGCAGCATGGCTGGCCTTCGCTATTTCGGTCGCCGCCGGGATTGGGCTTGGATTCGCACCCGTATTCCAGAACAAACATATAGAGCTGAACACCAGTCTCAAGCGCGGCGAACTGCACATGGCCGGATCGGCGGGGAACAAAGTCCGCAGCGCATTTATTTCGATTCAGGTTGGGCTTTCTCTGGTTCTGCTCATTGGCGCGTCACTTCTGGCTGAGTCGCTGTGGAAGCTGGTGAAGTCGCCGCTGGGATTTCAACCTGACCACGTGCTGACATTTGCCATCAATCTGCCGTGGAACAGCAAAGAAGCGCAGATTGAGAACTTTTATACAAACGTGCAGCAAAGGATTGAGGCGCTGCCCGGAGTGATTGCAGCAGGGGAGACCGACGCGCCGCCGATTGTCGAGTGGCGGCTGCGCAGTAACTTCGACGCGGACTGGCTGCCGCGCGTTCCCGACAAGCCTGCAATCAATGCGGAAGACCGGAACGTCGGGGGAGATTATTTCCGCGCCATGGGGATTCCGATTGTGGCGGGACGGTCGTTCACCGAAGCAGATATAAAGAGCAACCCGGGCAGGATCATGATCAACCAGCAACTGGCGCAGCAGTATCTTCCCGGCGGAAATCCGCTGGGGAGGCACCTGATTGTCCTCGGCAAGCCTTTCGAGATTATCGGAGTGATTGCCAATGTTCGCGGTATCGGCGGCTCCATTGCAAAAGGAGTTGGCCCGGAGGTCTACTGGCAGGCAGATGCGGATGGAGGCGTGGTGCAGCGGTATTTTGTTGTCCGCTCGCACGTGCCTGCGGAGCAAATGATCAAGGCAGTGCAGGAACAGGTGCACCAGGTCGATCCGCAGCAGGCAATCGGGAAGATCAGCTCAATGGATGACATGCTCAGCGAAGCGGTAGCGCAGCCGGGGCTGAACATGGCGTTGGTCGCGGCCTTTTCTGTGATTGCGCTGGCGCTGGCCTGCGTGGGGATTTATGGAGTCGTCGCATATTCAGTAGCGCAGCGCACGCAGGAGATCGGAGTGCGCATGGCCCTGGGAGCCACGCGCAGTCAGATTTCTCTGCTGTTTGTGCGCCGTGTGATGGTCTCTGCGTTGATCGGACTTAGCGCCGGGATTTGCATATCGCTCCTGCTGACAAGACTGCTGCGCAGCCAGCTTTATGGCGTCACTCCGAATGATCCAGTTGTGTATCTGGGCGCGATCGCCATGCTGATTGTTCCCGTAGTGCTGGCTACGTTGCGGCCTGCGCAGAGGGCGGCTTCGGTCAATCCAGTGGAAGCGTTGCGGGCTGAGTAAGGACTTGCCGTCCAGGCGGACGCTTGCGCTCCTTCGCTTTACGAAGGATGACAACAGCTGAAAGGGAATGATGGAAGTGTTGTTGAGATGGTTTCGGAAATTAGGGATTCTGCTGCGCCGTGAAAAGTTTCAGCGCGAGCTGGATGAGGAAATGGCTTTTCATCGCACACTGGCTGAGGAAGAACTGGCGACAGATGGAGTTTCTTCGGAAGAAGCCCGTCATGCGGCGCGGCGGCAGTTCGGGAATGATCTGCGGCTCAAGGAGCGGAGCCATGAGGTGGTCGGATTTCAGTTTGAGAGCGTCATGCAGGATTTGCGGTTTGCACTACGGCAGCTGAAGAAGAACCCAGGATTTGCTGCGACGGCGATTCTGGTGCTGGCGCTGGGGATTGCAGCCAGCGTGTCGATCTTTGCGTTTGTGGATGCGGCACTGATCCAGCCTCTGCCGTACGAGAACCCCTCGCGACTGGTGAGCGTCTATGAAAGCTCAAGTGATTGTCTGCGGTGCAGTCTTTCTTATGACGACTATCAGGATTGGAAGAACGCGAACAAGGTCTTCAGTTCTTTTGAGGCATGGGTGCCTACGGCGTATCTACGGAGAAGCCCTGCAGGAACCGAGTCTCTGCGCGCGGCTCGTGTGAGTGGCGGGTTCTTTCGTTCACTGGGCGTGACTCCGGTGCTGGGCCGCGGTTTTACCGATGCAGACGATACTCCTGCAGCGCCGCGAACGGTCTTATTGCCCTATGGCACATGGCAGAGACGTTTTGGTGGGCGACAGGGCGTAATTGGTCAATCTGTGACGCTGGACGATACGTCCTACACCGTGATTGGTGTTCTTCCGCGTGATTTCTTTTTCCCTCCGCGCGCTGCTGAGCTCTGGGTGACGATCCATGATCCTGATCCCTGCGGAAGAGGCATAGGTTGCCGCAACTATACAGGATTAGCACGCTTAAAAGATGGCATCTCTGTCCGGGCTGCCCTGGCCGATACAAAGACGATTGCGGCGCAGCTGGAAAAGGAATATCCACAATCCAACCAGGGGTGGAGCGCGCAAGTGATAGGGCTCAGCGACGATATTGTCGGCGATATACGCCCCATTCTGCTGGTACTGCTGAGCGGAGCAGGACTCCTGCTGCTGATTGCCTGCGTGAATGTCGCGAGCCTGTTGCTGGTTCGCGCAGAAAACCGCAGGCGTGAAATGGCTTTGCGAGGAGCGCTGGGCGCATCTACGGGGCGGCTGGTGTTGCAGTTCGTAACGGAAGGATTCATGCTGGTGGCGTTTTCCATCGTGCTGGCGCTGGCTGCCGCATATGTGCTTATTCCGTTGATGTTCAGTCTGATGCCGGAGCGCGTGCTCCGCGGAATGCCATATCTGCAGGGAATCGGACTGCATACACATGTGGTGCTCTTTGCCTGCGTCATTTCGCTGATCGCGGTTGTGGTGTTTACTGTGACTCCTGCGCTGCGGCTGTCAGTATCGGATTTGCGCGGCGATCTTACCGAAGGTGGACGCAGCGCCGCCGGCACGACATGGAAGCGTTTCGGTTCGACTCTTGTAGCGGTGGAAATAGCGATTGCGATGGTCCTGCTTGCATGCGCGGGACTGCTGGGCAAGAGCTCTTACCGTTTGCTCCATGTGGATCTGAACTTCCGTCCCGATCACATAGCCGCTCTGGAGATCGATACGAGTTATGGAAAAGCTCAGCAGCAAGTGGCGCTTTCACGGCGAGTGGTAGAGCGTCTTGCAACCGTACCTGGAGTCGTCTCTGTTGGACATACCGATAGTCTCCCGGTGAGCTGTAACTGTCCTGCGTCCGGAGTACGAGTGCTGGGGCATCCGTGGAATGGAGAACGCACTGTTGCAAACGTACGGCAGATCGGCGGTGATTACTTCAAAGTGCTGCGAACCAGGCTGATTCGCGGACGATTCTTTACCAATGTGGACGATGCTTCGAAGCCTTCGGTCGTCATTGTCAATCAGGCATTTGTAAAGCAGTTCTTCCCGAACGAAGACCCTATTGGCAAAACAATTGGCGATCAGGAGCTTTCGCCAATGTCGCTGCGGCAAATAGTGGGCGTGGTCGAAGATATTCGCGAAGGCCAATTGGATGAGGAGATCCGGCCGGCCGTGTATTTCTCTTTCAATCAGAATGCAGGCACTTATTTTTTCCTGGTAGTGCGTACAGCTCAGGAGCAGGATCCGGAGAAGATACTGCCGACACTGGTTGCTGCGATTCATCAGCTTGATCCCAATGTCGGCGTAAGAAATGAGATCACGATGACGGATCATATCAACGATATGCTGACGGCCTATGTGCACCGCTTATCGGCATGGCTGGTGGGAGGGTTTGCGGCACTGGCTCTGCTGCTGAGCGTGGTGGGGCTCTATGGAGTGATCGCGTACTCCGTAAGCCAGAGGACGCGCGAAATTGGTGTCAGGATGGCCCTTGGCGCGCAGCGCGGATCCGTGTACTGCCTTATTTTGCGAGAGGCCGGCATACTCGCCGGTATCGGGATTGTGGCCGGGCTGGTGTGCTCGCTCGCCGCAGCAACGCTGATGCGGAAGCTGCTGTTCGGCGTGCAGGCGTGGGATGCTCCTACCCTTGTCGCTGTGGCGGTGCTGCTCGGGCTTTGCGCGCTGGTGGCAAGTTTCCTGCCGGCGCGGCGGGCGGCGTCAGTGAATCCTATGGAGGCGCTGCGAGCGGAGTGAGACAGGAATAAAGAGGACAGGGAACAGGGGCAATGTACAGCTGCGCTATTCCCTAATCTCTAATTCCCTGATTTCTTACGGCTTCTGCGTAGGCCGCATCAAAACTTCGCTGACAAAGGACTGCGGCGCCTGGGTGACCAGCATGGCGACGACGTGGGCTACATCGTCCGGCTGGATTCTCTTGTCGGGGTTCGAGCGCATGCCGCCTCCGAACTGCGTGTTGACCGATCCGGGGGCCACGACCGAGACGCGGATGTTGTGCGGGCGCAGCTCTTCGGCCAGCGAGTAGGTCAGCCCGTTCAGGCCCCACTTTGAGGCGGAGTAGGCTGTCCCGTTGGGCAGGGGATTGTGGCCTGCGAGCGACGAAATATTGATGATGTGTCCGGAGCGGGTCTCGATCATCAGGGGTGCGAAGGCGCGCGTCATCAGGTAGGGGCCGCGCAGGTTCGTGCCCATGAGCGCATCCCATTCTGCGGGGCTGGTTTCATGGAGAGGCTTGCCCATGAGGCCGATGCCGGCGTTATTCACCAGGATGTCGCAGCGGCGATAGCGGCTTTTGACCAGCGTTGCCAGGCGCGCGATGGATGGTTCGTCGAGCAGGTCGAGATGTGCCGTTTCTGCGATGCCGCCTTTGACCTGGATTTCGAGCTTGACGCGGTCCAGCTGGGCCGTGTCGCGGGCGGTCAGGAGAACGGTGGCTCCCATGGCGGCGAGGCGTTTGCTGATGGCTTCGCCGATGCCGCGCGCTGCCCCGGTGACGATGGCTAATTGTCCTGTGAGTTCTGGCATGGAAAGTACTTTATCCCACCTGGCTACGAATGCGAACTACCCTGATGAAGCATCCTGGCGGCGCTTAAATCACTATAGTTTTATAAATATTGTGAAATTACGGGCACCGTAGATGCATTTACGGTGTCATTAGGTTGCATAGCGGGATGAGTCAACGCCGGACGGCGCGGGTGCATCTCAATTTTTCGGATTGACTGAATTTGGAAAAGCGTTTACTTGTCACTCATAGCTTTGGGTTTCTATAATTCACCACATCGCATCGACATAACAGCTTTTCCGTCACGAAAGACTGGTATGCTTCAATGCAGGTGGAGCACCCTCCAATCCGCATTAGCAATAATTCAGGGAATTTTCCTAGGAGCGTTGAATGAAGAAGGTCGTATTTGCTTCCGTTTTGGCCGTCACTACCGGCGCCGCGTGCTACATGCCCGCCGCGCTTGCGATCGACGACCAGAGTCAGGGTGCGCAGTCAGGACAGGCAGGTCAGTCAGGCCAGATCACGATTTCAGATCCAGCCGAGTACAACGCCTACACCAATGCAGTAGGCCAGTCTGCTCCGGCGCAGAAAGCTGCCGCGCTTGAACAGTTTCTTCAGCAGTATCCCAACAGCAAAGTGAAGACAGATGTGCTGGAGCAGTTGATGGCTGCTTATCAGCAGAGCGGCGACGCCAACAAGACGCTCGATGCCGCCAAGCGGCTGCTGACTGTCGATCCCAGCAATCTTCGCGCTCTCACATTCGTTGTTTACCTCGAAAAGAGCACAGCCCAGGGCGACCAGTCGAAGCTGGACGATGCCGCGGCCAAAGCGCAGCAGGGGTTGAGTGCTTCCAAGCCTGCGAACATGTCGGACGCCGACTACCAGAAGCTGAAGGCAGCATCCACGCAGATTTTTGAAGATGCGATTGGCGCAGATGCCGTAGCGAAGAAAGACTACAAGGCTGCGATCGACGCTTACACCGCCGAACTGAAGGCCATAGACGTAGCGCAGACGCAGACACCCGGCCCCGGCCTGATCGCTGTCTACAACCTCGGCAATGCATATGTACAGCAGGATCCCAAGGATCTGGTAAACGGCATCTGGTTCCTCACGCGTGCCGCGCAATTTGCGCAGCCGCCTTACAAGGATCAGATCTCTCAGGCTGCACAATACTGGTACAAAAAGTACCACGGCGGCATGGACGGCTATGACCAGGTCCAGCAGCTGGCCCAGGCAAACCTCTTCCCGCCGGATACTTATAAGCCGACACCCGCGCCGCCTCCGCCGTCACCCAAGGACCTGGCTCACCAGGCTGTGACCAGCACGCCTGACCTGAAGACGCTGGCGCTGGCTGACAAGGAGTTCATCCTCGCCAATGGCTCGGAAGAAGATGCCGGCAAGGTATGGGATGTTTTGAAGGGTGTGACTGCCGAGGTGCCGGGAACCGTGGTCACAGCCACTGCCGATTCGGTACAGCTCGCGGTCTCTGACGATGCCAAGCAGTCGCAGAAAGCGGACTTTACCATCAACATGAAGACCCCGCTCAAGGATATACCGCAGCCCAATTCTCAGATAACGCTCATCGGGACGTTCGATTCATACACGCAGAACCCGCCGATGATCATCCTGAAGGATGGCGAGTCACAGGCGGCAAAGAAGACGCCGGCGAAGCGGCCTGCTACCACCCGCCGCCGCCCGAGCGGAATGTAATTCCTCTTTTGAGGAGAGCACAAAGGCAGCCAGTCGGCTGCCTTTGTTATTTTCAGAGAGGTGGGGCGGCCTTGGGAGAAGATGTTAGAGTAAAAGCGCATGAAGAAATTCTTGAGCGTGTTTCCCCTGACAGCTCTTTTCCTTTCTGCAACTTCAGTGGTTTTCTCTCAGACTCCACCGCCATCTGCATTTGCCTCTCCGCAGCCGCCTGAATATTTTTCGCTCGAACATCGCGCGTCGGACCAGGTCGATTCCACGGATGCCGCGATCCTCAATCAGCGTCACCGAGAGATGCTGGCTGAGGCGGAGTTCTACGGCTACGACATGGGCACGCCGGGCTGGACGTACCAGCAGGTCATCTGCCCAATGGCTCCGGATTACATCGTGCTGCGCTACAGCAGCACAAATGCTGCGGGTGCGACATCGCTCTTCACATTGCTGATACCGCGCGGAGGCGGCCGCATCCGGGTTGTGCCTGTACTAAGCAACGGGACAACGCGCTTCAAGCCAGCCGGGGTGGACCCCAGGAATTTCCAGTTGTTCAGCGAGGTGGTGCCGGCTGATCTTGCCCGCCAGAACAGTGCTCCCGATGGTAAGTGGCTGACCCTTTCAGCCTGCTATGCAGAGATGACAGGAGCGAATTTCCCCATTCCCAAAGACCCGAGCAGCGATGTGCACATGATCCGGGCGCCGCAGCCGACGATGCACATCTCCGTAGATGGAAAAGAACACGAAGTGCGCTTTGCCGAGCCTGTCTCGCGGAAGGACTTCAGGCTGTGGGCCATCACCTACAACGATGCAGGCCATATCGTTGCGGTAAACGACGGAGAGCATGCCTTTGGCGAGCCTGTAGTCCGGCAGATCAAGGAGCCTCCGGTAAAGCAGATGCCGCAGCCGCCTGCTCCCCCGGCCAAGCCTATGCCGCATTAGGGCAGTGTCTGACGAATCGGAATACATGGTTTCTGGTAGAAGCACCGGCCTTTTAGGCCGGTGAATAAAGTTGAAACACAGGGGCTTCCAGCCCCGGCCCTGCACATGGATGATTTGTCAGACACTGCCTAGTGATTCGGCGGTTGACTCCGAGGCGTCCACTTCAGGATCGGCAGAACGCTGACATAGTTGTCCGTCCAGAGACGGACATTGTCACGCGCCAGAGCCGGATGCGAGGCGTTGACGACTTCAGGCTGCGCCAGAAAATGCTCGTTATTGGTGAGCAGCACCCAATCGGACATGAAGACGCCACGCGCATCGCTTGCCGGGGAGTGGATGGTGATGGCATGCATTCCTGCCTGCTGCGCCTCACGCGCGAGCACCGGCTCGAGGTCGAGATACTGGCTCGAGATGTGGAAGGCGAGAATGCCATCCGGCGTGAGGTGCTTGCGATAGAGGACCAGTGCCTGTTCCGTCAGCAGATGGACAGGAACCGCATCACCGGAAAATGCGTCGAGTACCAGCACATCGAATGACCCGCTGCGGTCGAGGTTGAGCGAGTAACGCGCGTCACCAAGGACAACGTCAGTCTTCGCCGGCGTTTCCCGCAGGTAGGTAAATAGCTCGCGTGCAACGCGCTCGACCAGCGGATCGATCTCATAGAAACGGAAGGTATCTCCCGGCTGTCCGTAGGCGGCTAATGCTCCCGCGCCCAGGCCGACAATCCCGACATGCTTCGTACGGCCTTCGCAGCACAAACGCAGGGTAAGGCCAATGCCTGATTCCGGCGCATAATACGACGCCGGCTCCATGCGCATTCCGTTGCCGAACATCTGCGTGCCGTGCTGGATGGTCCCGTGATACAGCGTGCGCGTGACTTCGGCTTGCGGAGGCCAATGCGTCTCGGTGACGCGCAGCGTTCCGTAGAAACTGCGCAGCTGAACTAGCGTGTTCTGACGCCATGAACGTGCCTGCACAATGCCAATCCAAAAGAAAGCAAGGATGCCGGCCGTCCAGAAAATACGCGCCATGATGCCGAAATCCCATGTAACGGCAAGGGCCAGGATGGTTGTGAGCACGAGGCCAATAATGAGCTCATAGTTGGCGCGGAAGATAAGGGGAGCAATGACGCCGACAAAGAGCGCTCCCATAGCGGAACCGAAAGAGAGCAAGAGGTAAAAGCCGGTAGCTCCGCCTGTGGTAGGCCGCAATCTGTAAAGCTCGCCGTGGAGAAAAAAGCACAGCATAAACAGCGAAATGCAGTAAAGCGGTACCAGCACCTGCACCGGCAGCGTGGTGTGCGTGTTGTAGCCGACATATCCAAGAACGCCGAGCGTACAGGCTGCAAGTCGCAGCATCATCCAGCGCGGATAGGCGCTCGGCGAATGAAACGCGAGGATAAAGCTGAGCAGGTAGGCCGCCAGAGGGAGAATCCAGAGCAGGGGAATAGCTGCGATGTTCTGGCTCAGGTGGCTGGTGAAGGCGCAGAGCAAAAGGGAAGAGCAGCAGGGCAGCAGGATCCAGAGCACGCGCCGGGCTTTTGAAATAGCAGGGGCTGTGTTAGCTTCCGGGGCCACGCGATCGGGCAGCGTGGTGCGGACGCTCCAGGCAATGCCGCCGCAAAGCACGGCAAAGATGAAAAATACCGTCGACCACGCGCGCGTCTGTGTCCGCAGCGTGAAGTACGGCTCGATCAGCACTGGATAAATCACGAGCGCCAGCAGCGATCCCGCGTTCGAAAGAGAAAACAGGCGATAGGGAAGCACCGCCTGAAAGCTGCCGGAATACCACGCCTGCAGCAGTGGCGTAGTTGCCGAGAGCGCGAGATAGGGCAATCCGATAATGAGGCTCAGCAATAGAAAAACAGTAAGAAATGGATGCCACGTTGCCGCCCACAAATTCGGACGGATATGCAGCCCCAATGTTGCCAGCGCCGCAGCCAGCAGCAGAACATGCGCGAAGGCCTGCGCCCTGGGCTTGAGGCGCATCGCTACTCGGTCGGCATAGAGGTAGCCGAGAAGTAGGCCCATCTGGAAGAAGACGAGGCAGGTGGTCCACACTGCGGCTGATCCGCCAAGCACAGGGAGAAGCTGCTTGGCGACAATGGGCTGCACCAGGAAAAGAAGAAACGCGCTCAGGAAGACAACGCAAGCGTAAAGAAGCGTGAGCAGGGCCATAGGATTGCGCATCCAGCGGCACGCGCCTTCGTCGGGACTCCGCGTCCGGCGATACGCGCCTTCCGGCGCAAGTTTTTACTCCAGGTGAATTTTGTCGTCTCCCCGCTCTTAAAATGAGCATGCCTGCGGGAACGATATTCAGCCTACGACGGATGGGGGATTCTGGTCTACACTTGTGCTGATCTTTGGGGGAGGGTCTGTGCTGAACAACGAAAAAATTATGGCGTTCGTAGGCGTCAGCAATGCCGATAAGGCGCGAGCCTTCTATCGCGACACTCTTGGCTTAAGCCTGGTTCATGAAGACGGCTTTGCTCTGGTGTTTGATGTTGGCGGCATCATGCTGAGAGTGACACTGGTGAACGAGGTGCGCCCGCAGCCGCATACCGTTCTCGGCTGGCAGGTGAAGGATGCAACCGCAACCGCGTATGCACTGGTGGCTGCAGGAGTGAAGCCGGAGCGTTATTCTCACGTCCCGCAGGATGAAGACGGAATCTGGACGGCGCCGGGAGGCGCAAAGATCGCGTGGTTCAAAGACCCTGACGGAAACATTCTCAGCATTGCGCAGATGCCGAATTCCTGATTCAGCGCTTTTCTTTTTTCGCGGTTTTCTTCACTAGCTGATTCAGAGTGGTCTGCGCCAGTTCTTTTTCGAGAGCTTTTTGTGCGTCTTTCAATATCTGGTTGAGGGCCGCGTTCAGTTTGCCGGTCGAGGGCGCATGGAATATGCCACCTGAGTTAAGAGCACGATAGGCATCCGCCAGTGAGATTTCCTTGGCAGATCGCGCCAGGCGCGAGCCGCCATTGGGACCTTTGACGCTTTCCACAAGTTCGGCCTGCTGCAGGAGAGAGAAGACACGGCGGATAACTACGGGATTGGTATTCAGTTTGCGTGCTACGTCTTCTGAGGTCTGGAGCACATCCGGTTCGGCAGCGAGCAGAAGCAGCGCGTGAACGCCGGTTGCGAATCGGGTATTGACGGCCATAGAGCCACGCTACCATAGCTTTTCCATGAATGCGTATCTGAAATTGATCAAAATACCCATGCGACAATAAGGGATTGCATTTCGCTGCTTATTGTCATCAAAAATTCTTATTCCGTAGAGGGAGTTTTCATTTTTGCGCATTCTTTTTGTAGGAGACGTCTTCGGAAGCGCGGGGCGCCGCATCGTGCACGAGCACATCGGCCATGTGATCGAAGAACGTCAGATTGATCTCGTCATTATCAACGGAGAGAACGCCGCTGGCGGCTTCGGCATCACGCCCGCAATTGCCGATGAGCTGTTCGATCTAGGTGCGCACGTAATCACCACCGGCAACCACGTGTGGGACAAGCGCGAGATCATCGACTACATGCAGTCTGTTCCTGCGGATAGCGACGAGCGCCCGCGCCGCCTCATCCGTCCAGCAAATTACGTTTCGGGAACGCCCGGCCACGGCTTCTATCAAGGACAGCTTTCTTCCGGGCAGGAATATGCCGTCATCAATGTGCAGGGCCGCGTCTTCATGGCGCAGAGCGACGATCCCTTTCGTACTACGGATGCATTGCTAAAACAGATCGCGGCAAAGGTGATTCTCGTTGATATTCATGCGGAGGCTACTTCAGAAAAAGCGGCGCTGGGCTGGTATCTCGATGGCCGGGTGACGGCAGTGCTGGGCACGCATACACACGTCCCCACTGCCGATGACCGCGTGCTTCCGGGAGGCACAGCGTACCAGACGGACGTCGGCATGAGCGGCCCTTACGACAGCATCATCGGCGTCGAGAAGGAGCTGGTACTGCAGCGCTTCCTTACCGGAATGCCGGGGAAGTTTGAAGCAGCAAAGGGCGATCCGCGCATGGCAGCTACAGTGATTGAGTGCGATGGTGAGTCAGGACGTGCGCTGAGCGTACAGAGATTGTTGTTGGGGGAGTAGATATTTTGATGGCTGTCATCCTGAGCGGAGCGAAGGATCTGCTTTTACATCCCCTTCACGATAGATAATCTTGGTTCCCCATTCTTTACTGAGATCGACCCATGTTGGATTTGATTGCTCAATCAGGGCAATTTTTCTAGCCCTGAGCCAGCCCTTGACTTCCTTTTCGCGTGCTATCGCCTGGCCGATCCAGCTGTACCGTTCAAACCATACAAGGCGATGGCAGCGGTATCGTGCTGTGAAGCTGCCATAAGCCCCGCTCTTGTGCTCCTGTATTCGGCATTCGAGATTGTTGGTTACGCCGACATAGAGAGTGCGGCTTGCGCTGGCCGTGATGTAGGTGTAATAGATGCGCTCTTGGTTGGCATGGCTGGATGTTAAAACGAAGCATCCAGCTGCACGCAGAAAAAGCAGATCCTTCGCTGCGCTCAGGATGACATCGGTAATAGATAGGCTGCTATTCCTCCGCACTCTGCTGCGGCCTCAGCAGCGGGAAAAGAATCACATCGCGAATCGAGCGTGCTCCGGTCAGAATCATTGTCAGGCGGTCGATGCCGATGCCTTCGCCACCAGTGGGCGGAAGACCATAAGCCAACGCGCGTACGTAGTCTTCATCCATCTGGTGGGCTTCGTCGTCGCCATGCTCACGCTGCGCGAGCTGCTGCTCGAAGCGCTTGCGCTGTTCTTCCGGATCGTTGAGCTCGCTGAAGGCATTGCCCAGTTCGAATCCGCCAATGTAGAACTCGAAGCGCTCAACCCAGTCAGGCTCGTCCGGCTTCTGCTTTGAGAGCGGCGAGACGGCAAGAGGGAAGTCGTAGATGATCGCCGGCTGAATCAGATGGTCTTCGGCCACGACTTCAAAGATGGTCGCGATGGTCTTGCCGCGCGGTTCGCCTGGCTTGAATTCAATGTGAATCTTCGCCGCGCGCAACCTGTCTATAAGGTCAATTACTGATTCATCATCGCTGAAGGCATCCATTGTTGGTTTTGTTCCGGCCCCGCCAGGCCAGAATTCGATGATGGCTTCGCGCATAGAGAAGCGCCGCCATTTGCCGAGGTCAATTTCCACACCAGCGAAGTGTGTGATAGTAGTCCCGTTCACTTCCTGCGCAACGTAAACGATCAGATCCTCAGTCAATTGCATCAGGTCGTGATAATTCGCATATGCCTGGTAGAACTCAAGCATCGTGAACTCGGGATTGTGCTGCGTCGAGATGCCTTCATTCCGGAAATTGCGGTTGATCTCATACACGCGGTCGAGCCCGCCAACGACGAGCCTCTTCAGATACAGCTCCGGCGCAATGCGCAGGAACAGGTCCATGTCGAGCGTATTGTGGTGCGTTACGAAGGGACGCGCCGCGGCTCCTCCGGCGATGGGCTGCATCATCGGCGTTTCCACTTCGACATATCCTCGCGCATCGAAGAAATTGCGCAGCGCCTTGAGCACCTTTGCGCGCTTGATGAAGACTTCCCGGACGTTGATCTCATCCGGGCCGCCTTCATTGAGCGTCGTGTCCGTAAAGAGATCGACGTAGCGCTGGCGGTAGCGCAGTTCCACGTCTGAAATACCGTGATACTTCTCCGGCAGCGCCAGCATGGCCTTGGCGAGGAAGGTGATCGTCTTTACATGGACACTGAGCTCTCCAGTGCGCGTGCGGAAGAGATAACCAGTGACGCCGATGTGGTCGCCCAGGTCGAGCAGCTTATAGAGCAGGAAGGTTTCCTCGCCCACATCGTCTTTGCGGACGTAAATCTGCAGGCGCTCGCCATTCTGCTGCAGGTGCGCGAATCCGGCCTTGCCCTGTCCACGGATGGCCATGATGCGTCCGGCGATGGAAACTTCGATGCGGTTTGCTTCGAGTTCTTCGGCTGTGGCTTCGCGGTATTTCGCCCAGATTTCCGGGATGGTGTGCGTGCTGATGTATTGATTGGGATAGGTCTGCTGGCCAAGAGCGGAAATCTGGTTGAGCTTTTCGCGGCGAAGAGCAAAAAGGTTCCGCTCGAAATCGGATTCAAACACTAGGATTGCCTCTATGTGATTCTTGCTTGATGGTGTAAGTCTTAGTATAACGAGTCAATCTGTATATCAGAATTGAGGCGCGAAGCGCGCGTGCCTGGACGGCGAGTCCAGCCTTCGGGCATTCTAAAGCATTATGGCCTTCAACAATCCACCCCAAGGCAAGCAGGGCAAGCACGATGGCGGCGGTATGGATACGCTGCTGCGCGCGGAGAACCTGACGCAGATTGCCTTCGTTCTTCCGGCCGCCGTGTTTATAGGGTGGATACTGGGTGCGGGCCTCGATAAATGGCTGCATCAGCATTGGATTTATCTGGTGGGCATTCTGTTTGGGGCCGTTGCGGGATTCATTCAGATCTTCCGGCTTGTGGCCGCAGCAGGAAAGACAATTAAGTGACAGACAGCAGCAATTCTTTTCTCAATTTCACCGATGCAGACCTGAAGGCAGCCTTGCTGCGTTCGCTGAAGGTAACCATAGTTCTCGGACTCGTGCTGGCCGCGGTTCTTGCCGCGCGTTACGGTTGGCAGACAGGCCTGCTATTGCTGGTGGGTGCGGCGATTTCCGCAACGGGGCTATGGGAGTGGCAGCGGCTGATCGCATTTATCAATGCCCGTCTGGACAAGCAGAAGACAACCGGCGCAGGCCGTGTGGTGGGGATGTTTTTCCTCCGGCTGCTGGTCGCCGGAGCGCTGCTTTATGTTAGTCTAAAGTGTTTGCATGGATCGGTTTACGCACTGGTAGGCGGTCTGGGGCTCGCGGTTCTGGCCCTTACCATTGAAGCCCTGCGTCTGATAAGGTCTTAGGCAACGCAGTTCCCATAGAACATCATGCACGGTTTACTGATTGCATTCACACGTCTGCTCAATGAGCTTTTCGGTGGCCCGCTGACGGCGCTGATTGAGAAGCTCGGCATTCATCCTGCGCACCCCGGTGCCCCCATCCACTTTTCGCTGGCGCTTGAGATTTTTATCGCTCTTGCGCTGATCCTGTTCTTCCTTCTGGTGCGCGTGACGTTGAGCGTGGAGCGTCCCGGAAAAATTCAGCACCTGGCGGAGATGATCTACGAGTTCGTAGATGGGCAGGCTGAGTCCGTCATGGGCCACCACTACGAGAAGTTCCTTCCGTGGGTGACCACCATCCTGCTCTTTGTGCTTGGCTGCAATCTGCTAGGCCTGCTGCCGGGGATTCCGACGCCTACGGCGGATACAGTTGTGCCTCTCGGCATTGCCATTCCTACGTTCCTTTACTACAACTGGCAGGGACTCCGCGCGCAGGGACTCATCGGATACATCAAGCACTTCATGGGCCCAATCTGGTGGATTGCGTGGCTGATGTTCCCCATCGAGATCATCTCGCACCTGGCGCGCATCATGTCGCTCACAGTTCGTCTCTACGCGAACATGTTTGCCAGCGACCTGCTGACGCTGGTCTTTTTCTCGCTGATCCCGATCGGCGTTCCGGTCATCTTTCTTGGATTGCACTTCGGTGTCGCACTCATTCAGTCATATGTCTTTATGCTGCTGACCATGATTTATCTGGCGCAGGCGACAGCGAAGGAACATTAGGTAGAAAAAGTTTCGCAGCCGGAGTCTGCTTCCACTTCGGCAGCGCAGCCGTGAGCGTGAGGGGGCCAGCACGGTGAGCCTCAACCACCCACTGATGGCACATTCTTAAGGAAGCAAGGAGAAATACAATGCGCAAACTGCAATACATCTTCATGACGCTGGCTGTGCTCTGCATGGCATCGCCTGCGTTTGCACAAACCCCAGGGGGCGGCAGCGGCACGCTCAACCTCGTTCCCATCGGCGCCGGCATCGGCATGGCCATCGCTTCGGGCCTCTGCGGACTGGGCCAGGGCAAGGCAACGGCTTCCGCGGCAGAAGCGCTCGCGCGCAATCCCGGAGCACGCGCCGGCATTCAGCTGCTGCTCGTTCTGGGCCTCGCCTTCATCGAGTCGCTCGCGCTTTTCACCCTGCTCATCATCTTTGCCAAGGTGTCGTAAGCAGCAGTTTGCGAATGTTAGTAACAAGGGCCTCTGGTATTGCCGGAGGCCTTTTGACTTGCTGAAATCTGTGCCGCGATACCGTGTCATACAATGAACCAGAATCCCGTGACCGAACCATCAGGATATACAAACCGTTCGCGCTGGCTTGCATGGTCATCGTTTGTCTTCATACTGCTGCAGAGCGCCTGCACCTTTGTGGTTGCAACCAGCAGCGTCCGTGTATTGATTGGATTGAGCGCACTGGCTGCAGCCGCCGGCACGAATGCTCCGGCGAAGGGATGGCATCAGGATGCCGTCCGCATCCCGATGATGTGGTTTGCGCTCATCGGCACCGCAATCAACCTTTATGCGCTATGGCGTGCGCGCAGCCTGCGCAATAAACCGGCGGCACAATGGCGTATTCAGCCGCTCACCGCAAAACAAAAGCGGTCAGAGTACTTCCAGATTGCGCTGTCAGTCGTGACTCTTGTACTTGTTGCCCTGGAGTGGTGGACGCACCGCATGGTCCATCATCCGCATTAAGATGGCTCTGTGATGCGCATCGCAACAATCTACGACATTCACGGAAATCTTCCCGCGCTTGAAGCAGTTATTGAGGAGATTTATCAGGCGAAGGCCGACCTCATTGTAGTCGGAGGCGATGTCATTCCCGGTCCGATGCCGCGTGAGACAATCGCATATTTGCAGAGCCTCAGGATTCCCGTCAAATTTATTCAGGGCAATGGAGAGGCTGCTGTACTTGCGGAACGAAGAGGCGATAGCAGTGCAGTTCCGGAGCAGGCGCGCGAAGCAGTGCATTGGGTGGCGCAGCAACTCGATCCGGAACTGGAACGCTCGCTGGCAGGCTGGCCTCTGTCGCTGCGCGTGCAGATGGATGGAATAGGCGACGTCTTGTTCTGCCATGCGACGCCGCGGAACAACACAGAGATATTCACCCGCCTTACGCCTGAAGAGCGGCTGCTGTCGGTTTTTGCCGGAATCCATTCCTCTGTAGTTGTCTGCGGACATACGCACATGCAGTTTGACCGGATCGTCGGCGGGGTGCGCGTAATCAATGCCGGCAGCGTTGGCATGCCCTTTGGAGAACCGGGCGCCTGGTGGCTTTTGCTGGGGCCGGATATCGAGCTTCGGCGCACTCCCTATGACTTTGCGAAAGCTGCGGATCGCATTCGAAGCACAAAGTATCCGCAAGCCGAGAACTTTGCAGTGCACAACATTCTTGAGCCTCCGGCAGAAGAGCAGATGCTTGAGGTGTTTGCTCGCGCTGAGCTGAAGTGAACGGTGCCCTTCAGGGCGATTCAGGTGACTCCGTAGCCAGAAAAGCATCGAGCCGCGCATGCAGGCGCTTGCTGTAATCGACTGGCAGCTCGAAGACGCGATCATCGGCCATCAGGATAATCACGTTGCGTGTGGAATCAAGTACCGCGGAGCAGATTTCGCAGATGGCGAGATGCCGTTCCACATCGGCGCGCACGGCTGGATCAAGTGTGCCATCGATATATTCGGAGATGTGGTCCCACACGTGACGGCAGTCTAGAACCATGGCAACCTCCTGAGAATTCCAGCCTTGTTGCGTTTTGGTTTTACTGCCATGCGCAGCATGGGCGCAAGTTTTTTCTGCAGGAGCAGCCGCGCGCGATGCAGGCGGACCTTCACCAGCGCGATGGAGATGCCGAGCGCGTCTGCAGTTTCCTGTACGCTCATCTCTTCCACGTCGCGCAGCACCACGACCTGGCGAAAGGTGTCCGGAAGATCGGCGATGGCCTGCTGCATGAGAGCGCGAATCTCCTGGCGTTCCAGTGATTCTAGCGGAATTTCGCGCCAGTCAGTCAATGCGGCAGGAGTGTAATCTCCTTCTTCATTGTCAATCGAATCAAGCGGGGCGCGTTTCTCCTGACGCAGGCGGGTGCGCGCTTCGTTCAGCGTAATGGCAATAAGCCAGGTGCCGAACTTTGCATCTCCGCGAAAGCTGGCCAGCTTGCGATAGGCGCGCAGGATGGCTTCCTGCGCCGCATCTTCCGCTTCTGTTTCATTTTTCAGGAGAGCGAGCGCGGTGAGATATACCTGCCGCTCGTAGGGGCGGATGAGATCGTGGAATTTCTCGCGTTCCCCGCTGAGAATGGCGGCGATGAGAGCTGCTTCGTGTTCTTGCTGCGCGTTGCCGGCAATTTGCTGCTCTGTCATCCCCGTCTTCGTGAGAGCAGATGGTCAAGTGAAAAGAAACCTGCTCCAAAAATAAGCACTATAAGAGATGCAAACATGAAGGTAAAGGGATCGGCAACGTAAAACTTGCCCGGATCGCGGAAGACGGACCACAGTGCATCACGGTCAGCGGTAACATATGCAGTGAACATATTGCAGGCAAGCAGCAGCCCCGTGATGCGGGTTGCCAGGCCGGCGATAAGGAGAATGCCGCCGACAAATTCCAGCAGGGCAATGGCCGGCGCCATCAGATGCGGAGCAGGAATGCCTAGGCTCGCAAAGAAATCGCCCACCTGGCTCAAGCGGTGCAATTTCCCCCAGCCTGTCTGCATGAATTGCCATCCCCAGTAAAGACGGACAAGCAGAAGAAAGGGAGATTGGAACTGCGATGCGAGCTCTTTGAATCGAGCGTAGAGGAGTGCGCCTTTCGAGGAAGCAGGCGCAGAAATAGGTTGCGCGTTCATTGTGGTGAGGTGCCTTTCAGAATTTAGTGAACCAGCCGAGCGAAGCCCAGGTCTGAAATGCTTCCTGGATGAATCTGGCCTGCTCTTCCTCTGACATGCTGCTCGCGGCAAATGCTTTTTCGATAGCAGTTCCGAGAGGCTCATCCGCTAATAGCGATTGCAGCATCAGATAATCTTCGCGTTCGAGCCGCTTGTAGTAGACGGAGTTTTCATGGCGGTGCACGGCAAGCCAGATATGTTCCGGCTTGAGAGCCGCTACCCGGCGAACTTTTCTCTGCTTGCGTTCGATGCTGGCGTTGTTGCTGCTCGAATCGCTGCTGCCGCTTTCGCTGCGCAGTTCGATGATGAGGTCGTCCACCGGGTACTGCAACTCAAGAAGGCGGAGATAAGGCTGCAATCGCAAAACCGAATTTTCATTCAGAGCAGTGAGGCCCTCTGCATCGAGCAACGATTCAGTCGCGGAGTCGAAAGCTTCAATGTGTGCCCACTCGATGCGCACCATGTCGAGCGCAAGTTCTTTTCGCGATTCGATATATTCAGGATGCGCGCGCAGCCACGATTCAAGCTGCGATCCGAGATTACGCAGAGAGAAAGAGTGGGAAGGGCAATCGGTCAGATAATCCCGCATCAGCCGGTCAAATTTCTTTCGCCCTATAACTGCGGCTAGGCCGGGGAAGTCTTCTTCAAACGAAGAGTAGAGCCGGAACCAGTACTGGCGGTTGTAAATCTCAAGCCTCTCGAAAGATGACAAGCGATCGTTCGGCTTGATGAACGTTTCCGCTTCGACAGTGTTCGATGTGCCATCACGACGGCGGCGCGGCATCGTCTCCTGCTGCGTGAGCGGATGCATGATAGCCGCGGCCACCCTGCGCTGCAATTCGAGAAGTTCGCTCATCGCGCAGCCTCCGCGAGCTCCGGTTCGGCTGGTTTTGCCGCGTCCAGGAAGCGAGTGGCCTTTAATGCTTCGGCATGGACTTCGTCGAAAGATGGAATGTTGTCGTCCCATTCGAGCAGCGTGGCTGTCGGGCCTGCGCGCTCGATGGTGCGCGCATAGAGCTGCCACACCGGCTCAAGCACCGGATGATCGTGCGTGTCGAGGATGTACTTCTCAAATTTTGAATGGCCGGCAATATGGATCTGCGCGATGCGCTCCGCAGGCACGGCGTTGACGTAATCAAAAGGATTGAAGCTGTGATTCTGCGATGAGACATAGATGTTGTTCACATCCAGCAGAATGCCGCAGTCGGCGCGCTCCACGACTTCGTTCAGGAATTCCCACTCGGTCATCTCCGAGATATGGTACTCGGCATAGCTCGAAACATTTTCGACGACAACGGGAACTTCGAGAAAATCCTGCGTGTTCCTGATGCGCTCGGCCGTTACCTTTACCGCTTCCCATGTATAGGGCATAGGCAAAAGGTCATGCGTGTAGCATCCGTCAACCGATCCCCAACAGAGATGGTCACTCAGCCATGGAGTCTTCGTGCGTCGCACGAGGTTCTTGAGACGCTTCAGATGTTCCGGATCAGGATCGCTCGCGGAGCCGAAGTACATGGATACGCCATGCTGCACAACTTTGTATTGCTCAAGAATCCGGTCGAGCACTTCAAGCGGGCGGCCGCCATCGACCATGTAGTTTTCCGAGATAATCTCAAACCAGTCGACGACAGGCTTCCTGCTCAGGATGTGCTGGTAGTGCGGAATGCGAAGGCCGATTCCGACACCATAATCTGTAAATCCGTTGAAGCGGTTTGCCGGCACTACGCTACTCCTAATGTGTGATCCCTCCTGTGCAGAACCATGATGGCTGCACAGGAGGGAGGTACCTTCCGGAAATTACATCTTTGGCGGTTTGGACCCGTCAGTTGCGCAGCCACCCTTGCCTTTGCAACTGTTCTTGCCCTTGCAGCCATTATCGCCAGCTTTGCAGCCGCCCTGGCCTTTGCAATCATTTTTGCCTTTACAGGAGTGCTTGCCGGTCTGCTGGTCAAGCGCGCCCTTGGCAAACGACGCCTTGCCCACCTTCACCACAGACGTGGCGCTGGTTGTTGCGGCGGATGCTTGCATCGTTGTTGCTCCGCTTAACAAGCCGGAGACTGCCGCGGCAACCATCAAGGTCTTCATTGAGTGCTTCATACGTTGTCATTCCTCCGTGATTTGCAGGCCTAAGACCACGAGTGGGAGACCTGCTGCCCATAAGAATCATGAGCCAGAAAGAAGGTTACAGGTTTTGTAAGAATTATTCGATAGAAGCACGAAGGTAAAAGGGCATTTATGCGGTGTGCAGTTCAAAATTTTCGGTAAGATGGAAAACCTGATGGACAAAGTACAGTCGTACACAAACCATGTTCGCCGGCAACTTCCGTTTCACTTCTTTTTAATTCCGGTTCTGATTACGAACTTGATCGTTGTGATTGTGTATCTGGTCATGCATCCCGGCTGGCTTGCAATCTGGTTGCTCATACTTTCGATTGACATTCTGACGATGGCATTTCTTGTCCGGATCAACCCCATTAAGGTACAGGACCGGTTGATTCGTCTGGAAGAGCGATTGCGGTTGAATGAACTGCTGCCGGAACCGTTGCGCGCGCGCATTCCTGAATTGACGGAGAAGCAACTGGTTGCGCTGCGTTTTGCTTCTGATGCGGAAATACCAGCGCTGGTGGAAGAAACACTGGCGCACAATCTGCGCTGCAGGGAAATCAAGAAGAAGATTCAGAGCTGGCGCGGGGATTACTGGCGAGTGTAAGCGAAGCCTGAAAATATTAATTTTGCTTGGCTTCGAGTTCGGCCCATCGCTCATAGAGCGTATCCAGGGCAGACTTAGCGCTTTCCGTTTCCGCCAGCGCTGATTGCAGACGCGCTGCATTCACGGCAATTGCAGGGTCTTCCAGCAGGGCTTGTTTAGTCCGCAATTCCTTTTCCGCAGCGGCGATGCGCTCTTCGATGGTCGCCCACTCGCGGGCCTCAAGATAAGAAAGTTTTTTCTTAGCAGCAGATGGTGCGGATGGTTTGGATGCCGGGCGCGCAGCCTGCTCCTTTGCCTGTTTGCGCGCGTCAATCCAGGCTTCCCACTGCGAGTAATCGGCAAAACGTTCTGCGCCGCCATTGCCATCGAGCCCGAGCACAATATTCGAGACGCGATCGAGCATGTAGCGGTCGTGTGTTACCAGGACGAGCGCGCCCGGGTATTCAAGCAGGCTTTCTTCGAGAATCTCCAGCGTGGCGATGTCGAGATCGTTCGTCGGTTCATCGAGCAGAAGCAGATCGGCGGGCTGCAGCATCAGGTTGGCAATCAGCACGCGCGCGCGTTCGCCGCCGGAGAGCCGCGAAACAGGCTGGTTCAGCTGCTCTCCGGTGAAGAGAAAGCGCGCAGCCCACGATGCGACGTGGATCACGCGGTCCTGGTAGACAACCGAATCACTGTCGGGAGCGAGTGCACGGCGCAGTGTCTGTTCACCATCGATCTCGCGATTCTGCTCAAAGTAGACGACCTTGAGCAGATTGGCACGCTTGATCGTTCCTGATTCCGGCTCCAGTTCGCCGCTCAACAGGCGTAGCAAAGTTGTCTTCCCGCTGCCATTGGGCCCGACAAGACCGACGCGCATGCCCGCGGTGATAATGAAATTCAGTCCATCAAAAAGCTTGCGGTTTCCAGCGGAATAAGTGAGATTCTCAAGCTCGACCAGTCGCTTTGTCTGGCGGTCTGTCGCATTGAAGTCAATGCCTGCAGTGCTTGTCTGTCGCCGGGTATTGAGGTCAGCCAGCTCGTCGATCAACTCGTTCGCGCGATCGATGCGCGCCTTCGATTTCGTAGTGCGCGCCTTGGGACCGCGGCGCAGCCATTCCTTCTCGATGCGCACGCGGTTTTCGAGAGATTCCTGACGGCGTGCCTGTGCAGCAAGAAATTCCTGCTTCTTTTCCAGAAAGTCGCTGTAATGACCGCTGAAGCGCAGCAGCCCTCCGGGATAAACGCGGTTCAGTTCAGCCATCTGCGTGGCCACATTCTCAAGGAAATAGCGGTCATGGCTGATGACAACGCAGGCAAATGGCGCTGAGGCAAGAACACCTTCGAGCCATTCAATTCCGGCAAGATCAAGATGATTGGTAGGCTCGTCGAGCAGCAGGACATCGGGCTTCTGTACCAGTGCTTCCACGATAGCGAGCCGTTTGCGCCATCCCCCGGAAAATGTAACCGCTTCGGTTTCAAAGTCCGTGAAGCCGGCGCGGCCCAGCAGCTCACGTATGCGTGCTTCCCATTCCTCATGCGGGACACCTGCGCGCTCCAATGCTGCCTCGATGATCGAGCGCACAGTCTTTCCCGGCGCGAACTCCGAGTCTTGTGCCACATAGCTCATGCGGGTTTGCTTGCGGGCCGAGACTTCGCCGGAGTCAGGCTCGATCTCTCCGGCGAGAATTTTGAGCAGCGTCGATTTACCTGAGCCGTTTGGGCCGATCAGTCCAATGCGATCGCCGTCCTCCACGGTGAAGGAAACATCGCGGAAGAGGGAAGTAGCTCCAAAAGCTTTCGAGATATTTTGTGCGTTGAGTATGAGCACGTCGAAATCAGGGAATAGACAAGTAGGGAATCAGGAAACAGGGCCGGAACTTATCCGGCCCCGGCAATGTCACTTTGCGGCAGCAGTTGCTGCAGTATATTCCTCGTACGGCCCCTTGAAATCGTCAATGGCGCCATTCTCGAAATGCCAGATGCGTGTGCCTACTTCTTCAATCAGATCCTGATCGTGCGTGACCAGCAACACCGTGCCCTCGTAGCGCTGCAGCGCAATGTTCAGCGCGTTGATCGATTCAAGATCGAGGTGGTTCGTCGGCTCATCAAGAATCAGAATGTTTGGCTTCTGCAGCATCAGCTTGCAGAAGATGAGACGCGCCGCTTCGCCGCCGGAAAGCGCAGCAGTTGGCTTGAGGCCTTCTTCACCGCGAAAGAGCATCTGGCCGAGAATGCCGCGGATATCTTCTGTCGTTGCCTTCGGATCGAACTGATGCAGCCATTCGTTCACTGTTTTGCCGTGCTCGATGACATCAGCGTGGTCCTGGGGGAAGTAGCCAATCTGCGATTCATGTCCCCACTTCACGCTGCCTGCATCGAGAGTAAAGTCTTTTTCGGCAAGGTCAGGAACGCCGGCCAGCAGCGACCTGAGCATGGTCGTCTTACCCTGGCCGTTGCGTCCAATGAGGCACACCTTTTCGCCGCGCATCACCGCTCCGCCGAATCCATTGAAGACAACGTGATCGCCGTAGCTCTTGCCCAGGCCTTCGAACTCGATGGTGTGCTTGCCTGAGGGGCGAAGCTGGTCGAAGCGAATGTAGGGGCGCTGGATGTTCGATCTGGCCAGTTCGGTCGTCTGCAGGCGCTCGACTTCCTTCTTGCGGCTGGTGACCTGGCTCGAACGCGTTCCGGCGGAAAAGCGCGCGATGAACTCGTTCAACTGCGCGATCTTTTTCTCGCGTTGTTCGTTCTGCGCTTCGAGGCGCGAGCGCACCTGAGTCTTGGCGACAACCATCTCATCGTAACCGCCGGTGTAGGTGATGATGGTCTGGTAATCGATATCCGCCGTGTGCGTGGTGACGCTGTTCAAAAAGTGGCGGTCGTGCGAGATCGTGATCAGCGTGCCTTCAAACTTCAGCAGAAACTCCTGCAGCCAGTGGATCGAATCAAGGTCAAGGTAGTTCGTAGGCTCGTCAAGCAGCAGAGCCTGCGGATTGCCGAAGAGCGCCTGAGCCAGCAGCACACGGACCTTCTGGCCGCCCTGTAGTTCGCTCATCTTGCGCTCGTGCAAATCGTCGGAAATATCGAGTCCCTGAAGCAGAATCGCGGCATCGCTCTCGGCGGTGTAGCCGTCTTCTTCGCCGACGATGCCTTCAAGCTCGCCCAGCCGCATGCCGTCTTCGTCGGTCAACTCTGCCTTGGAATAAATGGCGTCGCGTTCTTCCATCGCGGTCCACAGCGCCTTGTTGCCCATGATGACCGTATCGATGACGCGGTAGGCGTCGAAGGCATACTGGTCCTGGCGCAGGATGCCGAGTTTCTTGGGACGAACGACCGTGCCTTTTTGCGCATCCAGTTCGCCGGAGAGGATCTTCATGAATGTGGACTTGCCGGCGCCGTTGGGGCCGGTGAGACCATAGCGGCGTCCGGGCGTGAAAGTGGTGGTCACTTCCTCAAAGAGGACCTTCGACCCGTAGCGCATGGTGACGTTATTGACTGAAATCATGGTGCAATCCCGCTAATCAGACAGAGGCGAAATCTTCGCTCGAAGATGTCTCTGTACATGTGTTGTGAAATATTTCGGATTCCTGGTGTGCGCGGAGATAGTCCGCTGCCCGCTCTTCCTCAGTTTACTAGAAAAAATGCGAAACCAGGAGATTGGTAGCCAGCGCGCCAAGATACGCTAGCACACTCATGTACGCGAATTGCAGCGCGGGCCATCTCCAGCTGTTGGTTTCGCGCTTTACGATAGCGAGCGTCGATGTGCATTGCATGGCGAAAGCGAAAAAGACCACGAGGGCCATCGCTCCGCCGAGCGTCAGGTCGTGCCGCAGAGCCACCTGCAGATTCAGCGACTGCGTTGCCGGATCAGCGCCGTACAGATTGCCCAGCGTGCCGACAATGACCTCACGCGCCACCACGGAGCTGAGCAGTCCGATGCCGATCTTCCAGTTAAACCCAAGCGGCTTGATGACGGGCTCAATGAACTGACCGACGCGGCCTACGAGGCTCTGTGCAAGATCAGCATGGAAAGGAATATGGCTCAGCACCCAGAGCACCAGCATCACGCTCAGAATGACCGTGCCTGCCTGCTTCACGAAGACCATGCCGCGGTCAAGCAATCGCAACCCGAGCGAACGAAGGGTAGGCACGCGGTATTGCGGCAGTTCCAGAATGAAGGGCGCTGACGATGCTTTCAGAATCGAAGACTTGAGCAGGCGCGCCGTAAACAGCGCCGCGAGAAATCCAAGCACATAGAGGCCAATCATCACGGCAGCCTGCAATCCGAAGAAGCCGCCAAGCAGCGGTTTGTTAGGAACGAACGCGGCAATGATGAGCAGATATACCGGCAATCGCGCCGAGCAGGTCATGAACGGCGTAACCAGAATCGTCGCAAAGCGGTCACGCTTGTTCTCAATGGTCCGTGTCGCCATGATGGCCGGCACAGCACAGGCATAAGCAGAAAGCAGCGGTATGAATGCCTTGCCGTTGAGCCCGATGGTGCGCATCATCCGGTCGGCAATCAGAGCAGCGCGCGCCAGGTAGCCGGAGTCTTCGAGAATCCCGATAAAAAGAAAGAGCAGCAGAATCTGCGGCAGGAAGACGAGCACCGAGGCAACACCCTTCCACACGCCGTCAATCAGCAGTGACTGCAGCCAGCCGTGACCAAGCAGCAGCCCGATCTTATCGCCTGACGTATTCAGCAATTCCTGCAGCGTATCGCTTGCCGGACGGCCAACGGAAAACACCATTTGGAAGACGGCGAACACGACTGCAATGAAGAACAGCGGTCCGGTGATTCGTCCCAGCAGCACTGCATCAAGCTTGCGCGTCCAGTCAGAAGAGAGCGGAGCCTTGTACTTGGTGCGCGTGCTGATGCCTGTGGCCCACTGCCGGTAAGAGCGGGGATTGCCCATCACAGGCAATTCAAGCCTTGGGGCAATGGCTTTGACCTGCTCCCGCCTCTGGTCAAGGAAATGCCTGATGGTGTCGAGCCCGGTTCCGCGCGATGCGCTGATCTTGGCAACAGGGACGCCCAGTTCGCGCGCCAGGGCAAGCGTATCCACTTCGCCGCCGCGCGTTTCCATTAGATCGCTCATGTTAAGCAGTACCATCGTCGGCAGACCCAGCGAAAGAATCGGCGCGGCCAGCATCAACTGGCGCTGCAGGTGCAGAGAATCAAGGACAAGCAGAACAGCATCGGGCGCAGGCGCTCCGGGCATCTTGCCCTGAAGAACTTCAACGGCTACGCGCGCATCTTCTGAATGTGTATTCAGGCTGTAAATTCCAGGCAGATCAATCAGCGTGAGGTCGCTGCGGTCGATGCCGCTCATCTTGCCGTAATGCTGTTCGACAGTGACTCCGGGATAGTTGGCAACCTTCTGGCGCAGTCCTGTCAGGCGATTGAAAAGAGTCGACTTGCCCGAGTTCGGTGGCCCAATGAGCGCAACGGTGTGGATTTTGCCTGCTATCCGCGGTTTCGCTTCAATCTCAACTGTGGCCGTCGTACAGCAACTGCTCATCGTCGCTATTCCTCAAGTTCCCTTACGGTAATCCAACGGGCCGTATCGCGCCGCAAGGCAACTTCCATCCCATCCACTGCATAAACAGTCGGATCACCAGTCGGGGCGCGCCGCACAGCCCTCACTCGCGCCTCCGGCATAAACCCCATATGCATCAAGTGATGCTGAATCTCATCAGGCAACTGCAGCGTTTCCACCACGCCCAATCTACCGACTCTCAGATCACTCAACGCAGCCAAGTTCTCAGGTGCTTCCGTTCATCAGATGAGGGCAAAAACCCTTCTGATTCATCATACAGCAAACTAGGACTGCTTTAATCGGAATTGTGCTGGCCGCACGGGCACACGCGCCTTTGGCGCCATCCTTGCTGGGTGTTAACTGTATTGGTTCTTCCGTGTCACTCCCGCTGGTCGCGAGATATTGCTGGCCATCTCCATTAAGTGTTCTGTACTTCGGTTAGATGGCAATCCAGTTCATCTCCTTGGTCGGCAGACATTGCAGATGGAACACGATCATTAAAAGTGAGCGGGGTTCTTTTTGCCCCGCTCGCTTTTACTGGTATGCCCGTCTGGCAAAGACCGCCCGCCGCGCAGGCGCCGCCGGAGGCATTACTATCCGCGTGACTGTATTGCGGCAGCCAGGTCCTTGAGGAGACCGTGGGTTTCCTGCCAGTCGATGCAGGCGTCGGTGATGCTTTGGCCGTAGGTGAGGGACTTGCCGGGAATGAGCTGCTGCGCTCCGGCAACGAGATTGCTTTCAAGCATGACGCCCATGATGCGGCGGTCCCCGGCGGCGATTTGTTCGGCAACATTGCGGCAGACAGCACCTTGCTTGCGGTGGTCCTTGCCGCTGTTGGCGTGGCTGCAGTCGATCATGATGCGAGGCGCGATGCCGGCTTTTTCCATTTGTTGAGCCGTGGAGGCGACGGAGGCGGCATCGTAGTTGGTGGTCTGGCGTCCGCCGCGCAGAATGATGTGGCAGTCAGGATTGCCGGCGGTGAAGAGAATTGCCGACTGGCCTGTCTCGGAAGTTCCGAGGAACGTATGCGGATGGCTGGCAGAGAGAATCGCTTCAATCGCGATCTGCACGTTGCCAGATGTGCCGTTCTTGAATCCCACAGGGCAGGAGAGCCCGGAAGCAAGCTGGCGATGTACCTGGCTCTCCGTGGTGCGCGCGCCGATCGCTCCCCAACTGACCAGCTCGGCCACATACTGCGGCGAGATCATGTCGAGAAACTCGGTCCCCGCAGGCACGCCCATCTCGGCAAGATCGAGCAGCAGGTGACGCGCAATGCGCAGTCCGTCATTGATGCGGAACGATTCGTCGAGATGCGGATCGTTGATGAGGCCCTTCCATCCCAGCGTGGTGCGCGGCTTCTCAAAGTAGAGGCGCATCACGATCATCAGCTCTTTGGAGAACTCAGCGATGGCGCTCTTGAGCAGTCCTGCATATTCGCGCGCAGCCTTGGGGTCATGAATCGAGCAAGGGCCGACAACAACGGCAAGGCGATGGTCTTTACCGTTCAGGATATTGGCAACTTCAGTGCGAGCCTGAAAAACGGTTGCCGATGCGGTTTCTGTTACCGGAAGCTCTTCCTGAAGAAAAACCGGGGGAAGGACGACCTTCGTTGCCTTGATACGCAGATCATTTGTAGGGAAGAACATGGGTCTTATCTTTAAAATAACGTACTTTGTACTTCCCGTATGGGGACACGCATCCTTCGGTGCCAATCTCGCTATCCGAGTGGGAATGTGGTTGGACTTTATCAGGAGGCTAGCTAGAAATTAAGCAACGAGGGATTCTAAGCGGTTCAGCCAGTTATTAAAGTGTGAGCATTCTTGTCGAATTCGTTCAAGGCCAATCTCCAATACAGCCAGAGCTCCAAAGAGTTCTTTGTCATATCCAGGTACCAGGCTTTGAATACGTTTTGAAGGCGCTGTTATGGGTGAGTCATTAATTTCTTCAGGGCTGGAAAATTGGTTGCGGATGCTCTGCAGTTGAGACTCTAATTCTGGTTGGCAAATGGCGAAAGCAAAAGATGTGCAATCGCTGAAGAGCAACCCCTCAAATTCATGCATGATGACGAAAGGCAAGAAGCGCTTCTGGTTGAAATTCTGGCCCATTCCATTAGCCAGATCACTTAGGAGTGCCTGTTCGACGTGCGGAGCTTTACGATTGACAGTCAGGGTATTGGCTTCCGCGCGGCCCGGCCATGCTCCATTTCCGCTCTGAGGAAGGCCATAGAAATCAACCATAGTTGTTGCAATGCAACCCCGGTCTTGCTTCAGATGCTGAATAATTTCGCTTCTCACTGCTTCCCAGGATCGAATGCCACCTCGATTCTTTCGTAGCCGCGCATTCCCAACAAGACGAGCTTTTACTGATTCGTATCCATGCCCAATCAAGTGTTCACGAAGAACTTCATTGACGAATGTTTCCTCGGTTTGTCCTTCAACATGAACTATGAGTCTGGCCATCGCTAATCTGGAATTGGTCTTCCTGCGAATTCATTTTTCTCCCAGAGTTGCCCAAGACTGTACTCCTTGAGCCAATCGGACAAAGGTGCCGGGTCGAGACGGGTTATCTGAGTCCCCGATCCAACTCTATTAGCGACGAGCACGTCCTCGGGTTTGAATTGATCTAGCAGGAGCGAGGATTGTGTGGAAATGATTACTTGCGTTTTCGTTGAAGCATGGCGAATAAGAGATGCAAGCATGCCGATTGCATAAGGATGCAATCCCAGTTCCGGTTCATCGACCAGTATTACAGATGGCAGGCATTCATCTGGTTGAAGAAAGAGCGTTGCGAGTGTAATGAAACGTAGAGTTCCGTCTGACAATGATGACACATCGAAATATTGATCAGAATTCCGATGCTTCCATTCGAGTTGAATGTCGTCCGGCTTTAAATTCAAAGGCGCCAGTCTGAAATCATCGAAAAAAGGCGCAACACGTTGAATTGTTCGCTGAATGAGGCTATATGAAGCTTCATGACGCTGGTGCAGGTAATACAGAAAAGCAGCAAGATTCGAGCCATCGGGCTTCAAAAAGCGATTATCGTTTACACTCGCTGTTTTGCGCATCGGAGATGACGCGCTGGTATCGTGAACGTGGTAGATGCGCCAGCTGCTGAGGCGATTCCGAACCCACCCTTTAATTCCAGTAAGCTTGGGATCACTTATGCCAGCTTCTCGTCCTTGTTCACGAGGAGAAAGCCGCTGGTAGATAGGATCTGTGTAGTTTTGGTTCCAAAAATAGGCACGCTCCAGCGAAGGATATAGGCCGTTATCTTGCGTGGGGCTTAACTCTAGCTCATATTGGTTTACTTCGTCTTTGAACGAAAGTTTTATGTGAATACTTTTTGTGTTCTTTGAGCCAAAATGCAGGACCTTCTCTGCCCCACCTGCTTTAACTACGTAATCCCGCAGATGACCTTCTCGGATCTCATGAAGAAAAGCAAATACACCAATAAAGTTGGATTTTCCAGCGCCATTCGGCCCGATCAGGACATTAATCGACTTGAGAGGCAGCTTTTCTATCGAGTCAATGCTCTTGAAGCCTTTTACGGTAATGTAATCGAGTGCGTCTGAGGGCATATCGGAGATTGCTGGGCTGGTCTATGAATTCTATTGCTTTTCTACACGTTAGCATAGCCCATAAATACCATGGAGCAGCCCTACTCCGCGTGCAGCACAACATCAAACAGCAGCAGGCAAATGGTCGTATAAATCACATCGTATCCGGCGAGCATCTGAATCCAGAGTCCAGGGTCCTGTTCTCCGGTGAGGATGTAGCTTGCAGCCAGCACCATCGCCAGCAATGCAGGAATAAAGAGCGGAAACAGCAGCAATGGCAGCAATAGCTCGCGGTTGCGCGTGCGTATAGAGAGCGCGGCGAAGAATGTTCCATTGACCACCAGCGCCCACGTCCCCAGCGGAAGCACCAGCGCCAGCAGCCAGCCGTTTCCAATCGCGTGCAGATTGTAGAAAATGATGAAGACTGGCGTGAGAATCAGCTCAACTACAGTTACAAATAGAAAATTCGCCAGCACCTTGCCGAGGAAAAGCGATGCTGCCGGAGAAGGCGTCATGCGCTGTGCGTCAAGCACCTGATGGCGCAGCTCGCGCGCCCATGCCTGGTTTAACGCCGAGACAGAAGCGAACATCGTCGCCACGCAGAGAATTCCGCCGGCAATCTGCCGCGATGATTCGCGCGTGGGATCAAAAGCAAGACTGAAGAGCACCACCACCAGCAGCGCGAAGAAGAGCATCGAGTTGATCGCGTCCTTCGATCGCCATTCCAGACGCAGGTCTTTAAGCAGGTGGGTGACGAAGTAAGGCTGCCTCATGACGTGCCTTTTTTCGTCAGCGGAGCAGTGGTTGCACTCGAGGCGCGAATGTAATCGGCAGGCGAGAGGATGATCTGCGTGCCGCGCGTTCCAGCCGAGACAGAAATCAAATCAAACAGCTCGATGGTTTCGTCAACGTAGACAGGGAAATCCTTCTTAGCTCCGAAGACAGTGACGCCGCCGCGAATGTATCCAGTGAGTGGCTGAATCTCTTTGAGCGAAACCATCTCAGCCTTGCGCACGCCAGCAGCCTGCGCAAGCTTCTTGAAATCGAGCTCGGCATTGCCGGGAACAACAGCAAAGACATGCTCTTTGTCGCTGGTGACACAGAGCAGTGTTTTAAAGACCTGCTCCGGCGGCCGCCCGATTTTTTCCGCTACCAGAATGGCGGAGAAATTTTCGTCATCGAGCGCATAGTCGCGCAGCTCATAGCGGATGTTAAGTGAATCGAGATAGCGTGCGGCGTTCGTCTTCATGCGTGCACCGTGGTTGTCTGGGAAGCAACGCTGCCGGCGGTAAGCGTAATCAGGAAATCCGCGAGCGGTTCAGCCAGTTCGCGCTGATGCGTGGTCAGCACGATGGTGCGCTGTTCGGCCTTGATCTTCTTGAGAAGCTCAAGCATCTGGTGCGCGCTGACGACGTCCATGTTGGAGAAGGGTTCGTCAAGCAGCAGCAGATCGGGCTGCGAAAGCAGAACGCGCGCAAGGGAAGTCCGCTGTCTCATGCCCTGTGAGTACTGTCCGACAGGCCGCGTAAGCGCGGGGTCAAGGCCTACCGAGCGCAAAACCTCTTTAGCGCCGAGGCAGGCGCGCGTGCGATAGAGATCGGCGAAGTAGCGCAGATTTTCCTGCGCTGTGTATTCGTCATAAAGCATGGGAGCATGGCTCATGTAGCCGATGCGGTCGCGCACGGCTTCCGGAGCGGCGTCAAAGATTTTCACAGTTCCATAGCTGGGACGGAGCAGCCCGGCCAGAACGCGCAGCAGCGTCGATTTCCCTGCGCCATTCTCACCCAGCAGTACATAGCAGCGTCCCGCTTCGAGCGTGAGCGAAACCTTGCGCAAGGCGGCAAAGGTTCCATAAAGCTTGGAGACAGTTTCCAGCTGGGCGGTGACGGGCATTTGTTGTGAACAGTTTACAGGGCAGGGTACAGGGTACAGCGCTCGGGGCGCAGAAAAATAATACCCTCAAAAACAATACCCTTATTGTGTAGCCTGGGCAGAAGACGGACTCGCAGCCGAACCCTGTGCGCTGAGCGCCGTGCCCTGTTGCCCCGGCTGGGCCGGAGCATACTTCGAGGCGCACTTGGCCTGCAGCTGAGTAGCGTGAAAAACCCCGTCGCGCCCAAATGTCCCGATAGCCAGTGCCTGCGAGCTGTCCTTGAAGGTATCCGGCGGAGGTTCTTCGCCCTGATAGGCAACCGGCAGGGTCAGGCTGTTTTCGACCAGAACAAACTTCGCATTCGAGCCCGTGCGCTGGATCGAGCCGGGCTGCACATTTCCGGCCACGCGCAGGTGGCGCACATAGGCTTTGTCGCCCAGGCTGTGCAGCTCCTGGATTGTGACATAGTAGCTCTTGTTGGCCTGAACGCCGGTGACCGCGAGATAGATAATCACGCCGAGAACGACGACAATCGCTATGCCGATGCGCATGCCCTGGTTGTTCTTCATGACTGGAAATTATTGTACTGCGAACCCGGTACGCCCGTTTTGTGATCTCGATCACACAAACACAGAGAAGCAGATGAATTTATAATCGCCTTCAGGATTCATCCTGCATTCATCAAACATCTAACCGCAAGAGAGCTCTTTTTTCTTACTTGAAGAGGTGATTATGAGCACCATTGGCAACAGCGTTCCGCAGTCGGCAACCGAGATTCTGAAGCCCCGTGCGGAATGGGTCGTGAAACGCAAGGCCGAAGCGGCGCGCACCGGCGACACCAATATGTCGCAGATGCACTTTGCGCGTCAGGGCAGGATCACCGAAGAAATGGAATATGTTGCCAAACGCGAGAACATCTCCGCCGGGCTGATTCGCGATGAGATTGCCGCGGGCCGGCTCATTATCCCTGCGAATATCAACCACCCCGAGCTCGAGCCGATGGCGATCGGCGTCGCCTCGCGCTGCAAAGTCAATGCCAACATCGGCAACTCGGCCGTGACTTCAAACATCGATGAAGAGCTGCGCAAGCTGCACATGGCCGTACAGTTTGGCGCGGACACGGTGATGGACCTCTCCACCGGCGGCAATATTCCTGAGATTCGCGATTCCATCCTGCGCCACTCGCCCGTGCCCATCGGCACCGTTCCCATCTACGAGGCGCTGAACCGGGTCAAGAAGCTTGAAGACCTCAACATTGACGTTTACCTCGAAGTGATCGAAGAGCAGGCTGCGCAGGGTGTGGATTACTTCACCGTCCACGCCGGTGTGCTCATCCAGTATGTGCCGATGGTCGCCAGGCGCATCACCGGCATCGTGAGCCGCGGAGGCGCGATCTTGGCGCAGTGGATGACGCACCACCACAAGCAGAACTTTCTCTATGAGCACTTCGACCGCATCGTGAAGGTCATGGCGAAGTATGATGTCAGCTTCTCTCTTGGTGACGGACTGCGCCCCGGCTGCGTAGCTGACGCTTCCGACGAAGCGCAGTTCGCCGAATTAAAGACGCTGGGCGAGCTGACGAAGAAGGCCTGGGAGAGCGACGTGCAGGTCATGATCGAAGGGCCTGGTCACGTGCCACTCGACAAGATCAAGGAGCAGGTCGACAAGGAAGTCGAGTACTGCTACGGCGCGCCTTTCTACACACTGGGGCCCCTCGTGACCGACATTGCTCCGGGCTACGACCACATCACGTCCGCCATCGGAGCGGCCATGATCGGCTGGCACGGCGCCTCGATGCTCTGCTACGTCACGCCCAAGGAGCACCTCGGCCTGCCCAACGAAAAGGATGTGAAGGACGGCATGATCGCCTACAAGATCGCCGCCCACGCAGCCGACATCGCGCGGCACCGTCCCGGAGCGCGGGATCGTGACGACGCCATCAGCTACGCACGCTATACCTTCGACTGGGAGAAGCAATTCGCGCTCTCGCTCGACCCTGAGACGGCGAGCTCCATGCACGATGAGACGCTGCCGGATGACTACTACAAGGAAGCAGCTTTCTGCTCCATGTGCGGCCCGAAGTTCTGCTCCATGAACTGGTCGAGCAAGGTGGACGAGTTCAACAAGACCGTCCATGGCCTCGAAAAAGCAGACCTGAGTAACCTCGTGACGCTGCAGGCCGCCCAACTGGCAGAGAAGAGCTAAAGCATCTTTGAGTTTGTCATCCTGAGCGCAGCGAAGGACCTGCTTTTTCCCAGCCTTACCGCGTATCTTTGCGTAAGCCGGGGAAAAGCAGGTACTTCATTAACCCTTCACTGAGCTAACGCTCAGGGTGACAACATGAAATAACATCGTTCCACAGCATGAGAGCGTTTACACGGGCCCCGCATTCCTGTAAATACAAAGATGGGATGATGACTTCAAGGCTTGGCTTTCTTGCTCCTTTTCTCCTTGGCGTTCTGACTGTGGCTTCCGCCCAGGAACCTGTCACCGCTCGCACACCCGCAACGCCGCTCGTGCTTCACGATCCATATTTCAGCGTATGGTCTTTTTCCGATGACCTGACCGCAAGCCCCACGCGCCACTGGACTGGCACACCGCAGCAGTTATCGGGACTGGTCCGGGTCGATGGCAAGACTTACCGGCTGATTGGCGAAGAGCGCGGCGACAGTGATATTCCTGCTTTGAAGCAGGTGTCGCGCGCCATCTGGCCCACGCGCACGGTCTATGACTTTGAAGACGCCGGCATCCACATCGCGCTGACATTCTTTACCCCCGCGCTGCCGCAGAACCTCGATGTGCTCTCGCGCCCGGTCAGCTACGTGAGCTGGGACGTTCACTCGACCGACGGCAAGGAACACGCAACCTCGCTCTATTTCGACGCCTCATCTCAGTTGGCAACAAACAATGAAGAGGACACAGTCGTCTGGGGGCGCGCGCGCATTGGAGATATGCAGGCCCTGCGCGTGGGAACCAATACCCAGCCTGTGCTCGCCAAGTCCGGAGACAACCTTCGCATCGACTGGGGATGGCTCTACCTCGCAGTTCCTCCGCAGCCCGGCGCCGAGACAGTAGCCAGCAGCAGGGAAGCGCGGCATCAGTTCGCGCAGGACGGAACCCTGCCCAAGAACGACGACCTCGACATGCCGCGCTCCGTGCGCCACGGACTGCCGCTGCTCGCTGTGCGCTTTGATCTGGGACAGGTGGGCAGCTCCACCGTCTCGCGCCGGCTGCTCCTTGCCTATGACGACATCTATTCCATCGAATACCTGAACCGCCGCCTGCGCGCTTACTGGCGGCGCAATGGAATGACCACGGCAGAAATGCTCGGAAAGGCCGAATCTGAAGAGGCAGATCTGCGCCGCCAGGGAACAGAGTTCGACCTCGAGCTGGTAGGCGATCTCGAGCGCGAAGGCGGAGCGCACTACGCACAGCTCGCAACGCTGGCCTTTCGGCAGACCATCGCCGCGCACAAGCTGGTGGCCGATGTAGATGGCTCGCCCATGCTCTTCTCGAAGGAGAATTTCTCCAACGGCTGCATCGACACTGTCGATATCACTTATCCGTCATCGCCCTTCTTTCTGCTGCTGAATCCGAAGCTTCTCGAAGCACAGCTTGCCCCCATGATGGAATACGCAAGCCTTCCGCGCTGGCGCTGGCCTTTCGCCCCGCATGATCTGGGAACATATCCGCTGGCCAACGGACAGGTCTATGGCGGCGGCGAGCGCACTGAAGAAGACCAGATGCCGGTCGAAGAGAGCGGCAACCTCATCATCCTCGCCAACGCGCTGGCGCATGCCCAGGGCTCAGCCGCCTTCGCCCAGAAGTATTGGCCGGTGCTGACCAAATGGGCCGAGTACCTCAAGGTCAAGGGTCTGGATCCGGAGAACCAGCTCAGCACCGACGACTTTGCCGGGCATCTCCCGCACAACACCAATCTCTCCATCAAGGCCATCGAAGCGCTGGGCAGCTACGCGCAGCTGGCGCAGCAGCTCAACAAGCCCAAGGACGCGCTTGCCTACCGCAAGCTGGCCACGCAAATGGCAGCCAAGTGGAAGGACATGGCCTTTGAAGAAGACCACTACAAGCTGGCCTTTGACCAGACCGGTACCTGGAGCCAGAAGTACAACATGGTCTGGGATCGCGTGCTCGGACTGCACCTGTTCTCTCCGCAGATCGTCGATCAGGAGATGGCCTTCTACCTCAAGCACCAGAACGCCTTCGGTCTACCGCTCGACAACCGCAAGACCTACACCAAGCTCGACTGGATCGTGTGGACAGCGACACTCAGCGACAAGCAGAGCGACTTCACCGCGCTCATCGATCCGCTCTACCGCTTCATGACGGAATCACCAACCCGCGTTCCCCTGAGCGACTGGTTTGAGACAGCCGACGGCAAGCAGGTCGGCTTCCAGGCGCGAGCAGTTGTGGGCGGAGTTTATATGAAGATGCTGGCCGATCCCGCAATGTGGAAGAAGTGGACCGGCAAAACAAAGTGAAACGCAGCTAAAACGATTCACATAAGGCTTCCCCGCTGTTGTAAGATGGTAGCGTTCAACGGCGAGGGGGCCGAAAATGAGCGAGACAAAACAGGACAGGCGCCAGTTTCTAAAAACTGGTGGAGCAGTTGCAGCCGCTCTCGTTACCGGAACAGGAACATCAACAATCGCTTCTGCGCGGACCTTGCCGTCCCTGCCATCCAATCCCGCGACGCAGCAGGCCATGCCCACGCGGAACCTGGGAAAGACCGGATATCGCGTCGGAGTCTTCAGTCTCGGCGGCCAGGCCGCGCTCGAGCGGCCCGACAATCTTGAAACATCGCAGGCCATCGTCAATCGCGCTCTCGATCTCGGCATCAATTACCTCGACACTTCGTCCATCTACGGCGGGCCGCCGCGCTATAGCGAGCAGTACATCGGCACGGTGATGAAGACGCGCCGGTCAGAGGCTTTCTTGGCTAGCAAGACCAAGGAGCGCACCCGCGACGGCTCCATGCAGATGATCGAGAAATCGCTGAAGCTTCTCCAGACCGACCATCTCGACCTGTGGCAGCTGCACGACATCGGAACGATGACCGATGTGAACGAGGTATTTGCCAAAGGCGGAGCCATGGAAGCGCTGCTCGAAATGCGCGACCAGAAAGTCGTGCGCCATCTCGGAATCACCGGCCACTATCGCCCCGACGCGCTCATGGAGTGCATCCATCGCTATCCCTTCGACACTATCCTTATGGCGCTCAACGCCGCCGACCCGCACCAGTTCAGTTTCCGCGACCAGCTGCTGCCTCTTGCTGTCGAAAAGCAGATGGGCATCATCGGCATGAAGGTTCCGGCGCGCGGCCGCATTCTTTCCTCATGGACGCCTCCGCCAGTCGAGAAGCAGAAGCACATGTGGGAAGGCATGGTGATTGCTTCACAGCCGGGCACCATTACCATGCGCGAAGCGCTCTACTACACGCTTTCGCATCCGGTAAGCACGGTAATCATCGGCTGCGATTCAGTAGCGCAGCTTGAAGAGAACGTAGCCCTGGCGCGTGAGTTCACTCCACTGAGCCATACGCAGATGGCCACACTTGAAGCAAAGACGGAGCCTGTAGCCAGCCAGTCACTCTTCTTCCGCCACTACGACCGCGCCTAGGGACTGGCCGTCCAGGCAATAGCGCCCTCAACCCATCTCCCGTTCGTGGAAGAAGACATAAATCCTGCTCAACAATACGTTGAGAACTATCAAATTGTCGGGTGACTGTTCTAAGGCTACATTGACCGCATGATGATCAAGCATCTTCTTCTTGCGGCAGTCGCACTGATAAGTCCCCTGACAGCTTCAGCGCAAAAAATAAAACAAATTCCACTGCCGGCCAGTCAAAACCCTTCAAATGCCGACCTTCCAATTTCGGCGGCAGTATGGGCCGGAGATACGCTGTATGTGAGTGGATGGCTCGACCCGGACCTGAAGACACACACCGATACCGCGTCACAAACCGTTGGTATTATCAGGGACATTCAAAAGCTCCTCGAATCGCAAAAACTGACGCTGAACGATGTGGTGATGATGCGCGTGTACCTCGGAGGCGATCCTGCGAAAGACGGCAAGATGGACTTTGCCGGAATGATGGCCGGATACACCCAGTTCTTTGGAACCAAAGACCAGCCGAACAAGCCCGCACGCACCACGGTGCAGGTAGTTCTGCCCGCTGGTACTCGTGGGGCTTTGGTCGAAATCGATCTGATCGCAGTGCGTCCAAAGTAGCAGCTGGATCTACCCCGCGAGTAGCTGACAACGTTTCCGGTCCTGCTCCGCAACGATTTTTCCGGATCGTTATCTGCGCAGTTTCTCGAGTGCAATCTCAATGCCCCCGACAAAGCTGCGGCCCGGCATGGGCACCCCTGCAATCTCCTGATATCCGGTATTGCTCAGGTTCGCCACGCGCAGATATGGATGAATGCGTCCCCTTTCACGCACTGCTTGTACATCCCATACCGGATACGGATCCTGCTGGTAGCGCTGCGTGATTTGCAGCCGCGTCCGGAGCAGATAAGCGCCCCTGATATCTCCCTTCCACTCAAGGCTGGCATTGTTCACCGGATAATTGAAGACATATTCCGACTGCAAACCATGCAGCGCCGCCTGTGCTCCGGAGATCCCGGTCCATCCCAGCGTCACAGTCTGGTTTCTTGTCAGCTGCCAGTTCAGCGACCCTTCGACTCCGGTAAAGCGCAATCCAACCAGATTGCTGGCCTGCCATGGTGCATTTGGATTCGCGCGCACATAGTCAATAGCGTCGTGTTGCCGCGAGTAGAACATCGTTAGAGTTGCGGTCGTTTTTCGGCTGGCATACCAATCCACTCCTGCTTCACCTGACCAGGCCGACTCAGGCTTTAGATTGGGATTTCCAATCGTCGCGGGATCGCTATAGTAAAGATCCGTGTAGGTCGGCAATCGGAATCCATAGCCGCCCGCCGCGCGTAGTTTCAGAGCGTGCGTCACCCATAGGCTTCCTGTCAGATCGGGACTCAGAACAGAACGTGCTCCTCCACTCAGAATCTCTTCGCGCAGACCCACCGACAGGCTCCATCTCCGCGCAGAATGCAGATCGATATCTGCATATCCAGCCCCGCGATTTCGTGCATGCCGTCCAAGGTTGTTGCTGTCGATGCTGTCGCCATTTGCTTCAAGGCCATAAAAGAGAGCGCCGAATTTTCCGAGTCCCTGTTTGCGCCTGACCACGCCCTGCCAGCTCTCGTCAGCGTGCTGGTTGGCATAGAAAGCGGGATCATTTCGCAGCAGCACAAAATTGTCTGTGTGCCGGCGATAGCCGAAGGCTGCTTCAGTGTTCTCGCCCACCTCCTGCCGCGCGGAGGCAAACCATCCTTTAGTCCGTTCCCACGAATTGTATGGCCCGTAGAATTGATCCGCGCCAAAAGCGCGGTCACTGCCTGCAAGCAGAATGTCCGTGACACCAATACGGTTCGTCCATCGTGTCTCAGAGCTGGCGTTCTCATTGCGGTAATCGCGATCAGGCATGAAGCCCGTCGAAAAATTGCGGGCTCCGGTTATCATCTCGCTCCAGTGATGTCCGGCTGTGCTACCCATGAAAGATTGCTCATTCTCGCCGAAACTTCCAGTGCCCGCGCGCAGCTTGAAGCTCGTGACCTCCGGTTCGGAGGTCAGGAAGTCCACCACACCCCCGAGCGCATCCGAGCCGTACAACGTCGATCCTGCGCCATGCAGAACCTCGACACTCCGCATCGCTTCGAGTGGCACCGGCAAGTCGAGATTGTGATGTGATGTCTGTGCATCGTCTATGCGGAGACCATTCAAAAGCACCAGAGTCTGCTCGAATGACCCTCCGCGGATAGAGATATCCGACTGCGCTCCACCCGCTCCACGCTGTTCGATGAAGGTGGACGGATCGGTCCGCAAATAATCTTCGACTGTCTCAAACGCCAGTGGATGTTGTTTCATATCCATCACCACAACAGAGCGTGGTGATTCCCCCAGAGTGACAGGCTCGGGTGTTCCAACAACCACCACGGTTTCGTTGGCCGGTGAAGTAGGCGGAGAGGCCTGCTGCGCGAGAGCGAATCCTCCCACAAAAATCGGAGCCACCAAACAAGGCAAAAGTCTCATTGAATAAAATTTCAATCTTGAACACTTCCTGATCTAACGTTATCGAGAATAACGATAAAAATCTTGTCCACTGCAGTAGCATCCAAGAGCACTTCGAATTTCCGGAGCAGAATTGACGATTTCCTGAAGGTCCGGAACATGCGATTCGTCCAATCAGCAGGCTGCGTTACACTAACTGCTTGCTGATATCGGGCAAGCCGGCAATCTGGATCAGCTTTTACGTTTCACAACAGAAGATGTTACGTACAGGACCATTCATGTTGAAGATGATTTTCGCCTCGGTAATCCTTCTTGCCGCATCACATAGCCTGGCTCAGGGCAACACCTTTACCAATCCACTGTTGCACACCGGGCCGGACCCATGGGTAGTCCAGTGGAAGGGCTATTACTATTATTCGAATTCAACCGGAGCCAATCTCACCCTTCGCAAGACAGCGGACATCACCGACCTTCAGCATGCAGAAACGAAGGCAGTGTGGACACCGGAGCCAGGGCATCCGTGGTCGAAAGGTTTGTGGGCCCCCGAGCTCCATCGCTGGGGCAACAAGTGGTACATCTACTTTGCCGCCGATGCAGGTGACAACTCCTCTCACCGGATCTATGTCGTCGAGAACGACAATGACGATCCCATCGAAGGCACGTGGACGCTCAAAGGCCAGGTCAAGGATGCGAGTGACAAGTGGGCCATCGATGCAACCACGTTTGAGCTCAAAGGTCAGCACTATCTTGTGTGGTCAGGCTGGAAAGGCGATACCGACGGGGAACAGGATCTGTTCATCGCTCACATGAGCAATCCCTGGACCATCGACTCACCCCGCACGCTGATCTCAACACCAACCTATCCATGGGAGACCCACGGTGACTTGCCGGGCAGGCATGTAAACGTGAATGAAGGACCGGAGGCGCTGACGCACGATGGAAAAATCTTCATCGTCTTTTCCGCATCCGGCTGCTGGACAGACTTCTACACTCTCGGAGTTCTCGAAGCAGATATTCACAAAAACCTGCTCGACGCCAAAAGCTGGACAAAGCTCAATCATCCTTTTCTGAGTACGGACGCTGAGGCTCACGCCTTTGGCCCAGGACATAATGGTTTTTTCACTTCTCCCGACAGCAAGCAGAACTGGATCATCTATCACGCCAATCCCAAACCCAACCAGGGCTGCGGCAATCATCGCTCGCCGCGTATCCAGCCTTTCACCTGGAACTCAGATGGCACCCCCGATTTCGGTAAGCCGGTGCCGCTAGGTGAACCGCTTAAAAAGCCCGCGCAATAGCGCGCAAAATCGCTGCCGATCTCCGGCGGCTTGTATCCGGAAGTGTGCGCAATGCAATTGGACGCACAACTCGTCACTCAGGCGAGGAAGCGGGAATTCCAGTGGTGTACCATTTCTCGACGACCTTTCCGAGGCCATAACCTGGCTGATGGCAAGTCAAACCGGTGAAACTCGAAAACTCACCATCGGGAAATTCCAGCGAGCGCTGCCAAAGCCGGCTGGACGCCAGTCCCATGCTCCCACTTCGAGGCCAATCCTGTGTTGCTGCAGATATTGGATAAAATCGACGGTCGACTGAGGAGTATTGGCGTCGCAATAGTAGCCTCCTGACAGCCATTCCGTAATGATTACTGGTGCTCTACGAGAGAAGTTGCCGAACTTGACCTTCCATGTTCCGCGGCTCAGGCCTCGGGACTGCAATGCATACGGATGAGAGGCGTATGCCACCTGTTGATCGTGACTTGGCCTGTCAGCAGCAAATTGACATTCTGGGTTCACTAAAACTTTTGCGATGTTGGCGCGTTCTCTTCGATCAGGGAGCAATGAATGGCTATGGGATGGGCTCTTGCATCCGATAACTTTCCGTCAAAGAAATCGCAGGCCAGGATATTGTTCGGACCACTGTGTCGTGCTGAAAAGACATTTACGTTGACAAACACAGGCCCTTGAATCCACGCCAGTCGTTTCCTCTGAATTTTCTCTCCACGAATTTCAATAGAGCCCTCTTTCCCAGGTATCTGAACCAGCTCGGTGCCAAGTGGAATTTGGCCGACTTCGTCTGCATATTTTTCCTTGCTCTGAAGAGGATCTCCATAATACCTCGCTGAAATCGTGATGCCTTCTGATGGCTTCCGCAGCCTTGTAGCAGCTTTTTGCGACAGGGAAATCTGGACCTGAAAGTTGTAGGGTGCATAGGATGCTGAAGCGGGGATAGGTGATAAGCCCGCGGCTGAGGCGGCAATGCAACAGCACCATCCAGCAAATCGAAGATACGCAAACATTCGCATATGCCTTCCACTCTCTGTGATTCGCAGCTGGCAGCGTTCTATTCAGCGCCTGGGATCTCTCTAAGGTAGAAACATCGCGATGTGGTCATGGCGTTCCACTACCGCTCCGCAAAACGATCATTTTGCCTCACATTTACTTGTTCCAGGTGCATTCTTTTTCTCCCATTGCAGCCGTATCATCTTCAAAGTGGAAGGTCTTCCCATCCTTGCGCTTGTATTCGGCATCTTCCACCATGGCGCCCTGAGTAACGAGAGTATAGGTGCCGCCGGAATGGTCCGGAGTTATTTCTTCAAATTTCATCTTGTAGAACGAAGGCCGCTCAGGCACTTTTTCCATTTCCTTCGTTTCCAGGGGCTTGACAGCAATTTTTCCGCTGCCATGTTCATAGGTCACATAGCCAACCTCTTGCTTTGGACCGGGGAACTCAAATTGCAGGCGGATGGGATGCTTCAGATGAACGGATTTAAGGCAACGTATCTCGTTTTGGTCATCCTGAGCAAACCCGGCATTGTGCAACAGCACTGCACATGCGAATCCAAAGAACAGTCTCATGGGTACTGTATAAGGCATGACCTGATTATGATAAGTCCGAATCCACGACAGTCGGTTTTCTCCAGCAGGGTATTAGAGTTTCACGGGGCATTGGACAGTAAAGGAGTGTAGTCAGGGTCGCTGATTCGTGTTGAGTCCAGCCGGATTGCCACGAAAGCCAGGGCAAGGACAATCGCCGCGACCAGTGCGCCCAGGAGCGGAAGGATGCGATAGCTATATCCCGCCGCCAGAACAATGCCGCCAAGGCTCGCTCCAAGCGCATTCCCAAGATTGAATGCTCCCTGATTCAGAGTGGATGCGAGGTTGGGGGCCCGACGCGCTTTCTCCACAATGCGGGCCTGGAGCGGAGCAGAGGCTCCGAAGTGAAACATTCCCCAGATCAGGACGCATGCCGCCATCGCACCGGCATGAGGCATCATGAGCGGCATTAGTAGAAGAATGAGCGCGACGAGCAGATATCCGCCGACGACCGTCGTCATTTGCCGCCAGTCGCTCAATCGCCCTCCAACCAGGTTCCCGATGGTAATACCCGCCCCAAAAAGGACCAGAACCCAGGCAGTCGCATGCGCAGGTAGATGTGTTACCGCAGAGAGAATAGGCGCGATGTAAGTAAATACTGTGAACAGGGAGACTGAGCTCAAGGTGGAGAGCCCGAGTACGAGAAGCACCTTCGGGTTCAGCACCGTGCGGAATTCATGCTCCAGATGTACCCGCTCGGATTCCTGCCGTGGTACCCAGAAAAAGAGGCCGACCATGGCCAGCAGGCCAATCGGTATGAGCGAGAGAAAGGTCGAGCGCCATCCAAAAACATGACCGATCGCCGTGCCTGCCGGAACGCCGAGCACATTAGCGAGTGTCAAGCCGCTGAACATGGTTGTAATGGCCTGCGCGCGTTTTTCTTTAGGCACAATATTCGCCGCGACAATGCTTCCGGTGCCGAAGAAGGCTCCATGGCAGAGCGCGGTCAGAATACGCGCGGCGAGCATGAGCGGGAAGTTGGGAGACAGGGCACAGGCGATGTTCCCCACAAGGAAAACGCACATCAGAATAACAAGCGACCGCTTGCGCTCCTGTCCTGAAAGAGCCAGCGCAACCAGAGGAGATCCGAAGGTCACGCTCAATGCATACGCCGAAACAATGATGCCTGCCTTGGGAATGCTGATGTCGAATGATTGGGCTAGATCCGGCAGCAACCCCATGATTACGTATTCGGAAGTTCCGATACCGAAGGCAGCGATTGTGAGTGCGAGAATAGATTTTCGCATGAACCCGGAGTCCCGCCTGTAAAGAAAGAGAAGCTTTACTGATCTTCTCATTTTTGCGATGCAGCCAGGTCAGTTCATAAAGTGTTGGCCTGCTATCGCCATTCGACAGCATCACCCGGGCTTTTCTGAGACAGTAGCTGTATATTTACGTTCGCCATTTCAATGGTGGCGCACGAAGCGCCTAGAATCTCTCCATCAGCTTCAACTGCAATCGGGACTCTGTATTTCCTGCCCGGAATTGGCTTACACTCTACTCGCAGCACATCCTCGTAATGCCCTCGAGCAGATTCGGGTAATCGACGGTCACGGCGGCCTCCACCCAGCAGCAACGCCTGGACAGAAGTTTGAGCCAGGTGCCATCGCGATTCTCCCTCGACGCTGGCAAGGCGGAGAAATGGGAAATCCAGACTGCCTCCTGGGCGCCAGAGGTTTAGTTCCGCCACCCGCACTGCGACCAGTTCTGATACGAGCCTCTGGATTACCTTGCCTTCGACAGTCGTAATCTCTAATTCAAATGCCTGCACCGGATACGAAAAGAGCACCCTGAGCCCGGCAATGAAATAGGCAGCCCGTCCCGTTCTGTCCTTCTGGTGACGTCGCGCCACTTCCATCATGGCGGCATGCAGGCCCATCCCTGCAGCCATGGCGAAGAACCAGCTTTGCTTGCCTTCGGGTCTGCAGCAGGTAATTTTTCCTAAAGGCACAGAACGCGGCGAGGCCGCGAGCAGCCAGCGCGCTGCTTCGACTGGTTTGCTCGGAATTCGCAGGTTCTGCGCAAGGATATTTCCTGTGCCCAGGGGAAGAATGCCAAGAGGAACATCCGATCCGGCAAGGCCCTGTAACGTATCAAACACAGTTCCATCGCCGCCGCATACGATCACAGCGTCAACACCCTTTTCCGCAGCGCGCTTTGCCTTGCCGCCGGCAGCCCGGTCTGCGCCTGTTTCGAGGAGCTCAACCTCAACTTCGGCTTGTTTGAAGACGCCGAGAATGCGGTAGATATCCCGGGAACCGTGGGATGCCAGCAATGGATTGACCAGGAGCAGAATCTTGCGCACAATCCAAAGTTTCGCACAGAGTCAAAAGGAACTTCTCTTTTCATGTGCTGGAGTGCGTCGTCTGCCGTCTTGAGCCTTACAGATTTTCGCCAGGACGCCCCTCAAGCCCAAGACGCCTCTCAAGTAAGGATCGATAAGTCCTGCTCACGCGAAGTCGTCCTCCATGTTTCGTTGTTGCCTCAAATTCACCGTGAGATAGAGGTTCCAGCTGCACAATGCTTTCAATGTTGACAACGGCCGAACGATGCACTCGTACAAAGCGGCGCGGATCAAGTTTGAGAAGCATCGACGACAAGGAGTGCCGGTGAAGGAATTCTTTACCACCGGCATGCAGGGTCACATACGCTCCCGCCGCTTCGATCCAATCGATTTGAGTTGCCTTCAGGAAGCGTGTGATCCCGTCTGATTTGATGGCCACTCGATCCTGATACCCTTCTATTCCCGGAAGAGCCGCCATCGCTCGGATGAGGCTTTGGCCGAACGCCTGGATTTGCATCTGTTGAAGACGCTGCTTGGCGCGGGATAGCATAACCTGCATCCGGTCATCACTGAACGGTTTCAGGATGTAATCCAACGCGTTCGCTTCAAAAGCGTGAACAGCGTGTTCATCGAAGGCCGTCACGAACACAGTGAGCGGCATCATTTCACAGCCGACGACCTCGACGACCCCGAGCCCGTCCAGTCCAGGCATCTGGATGTCCAGAAGGACTAAATCAGGCTTCTCTTCCTGGATCAGTCGAACTGCCTCTTCTCCGTTGTCTGCCTCATAGATCTCGCTTACTTCGACATCCTTTGCGAAGAGGTCTTTGAGTCGAAGACGGGCAGGAGCCTCATCGTCGACGATCAACGCTCGGATACTAGCTGGCGAAGTATTCACCGGGCTCCTCCGTTGTTCGCCACGGCAGTGCAATCGAAACCACGGTTCCCCCGGAAGCGCGGGGCGAGATTTCGAAGCGGCTGCTGGAATCGGGATATCGCGCCGCTAGACGTTCTCGAGTCAGGCGCAAGCCGATTCCGGAATCCTCTTCCATCGACCAGCCGGGAGCAAGCCCGACTCCGTCGTCCTCAACCTGCAGCACCAGCTGCTCATCGAGCCTGTGTGCCGAGACCTGCAATAGGCCGCCCTGCAGCTTGGAAGACAGCCCATGCCGGATAGCGTTTTCGACAAGCGGTTGCAGGACCAGGCTTGGTACGAATGCGTTGGCAGCATCAGCAGCAACGTCAAATTCGATCCGAAGCCTGTCTCCGAAGCGGATCTTCTGCAGTGCCAGGTACCGGTCGGTGAATGCGAGCTCGTCGCGCAGTCGAATGGACTGCTTCCCGTGCGAATCGAGAGACAGGCGAAGCAGATCACCAAGCTGTTCAATCATTGTTCTTGCAAGCTTGGGATCGCGCTCGACCTGAGAGGAAACGGCGTTAAGGGTATTGAACAGGAAGTGAGGATCAAGCTGCGTTCTGAGGGCATACAAGCGCGCTTCACTCGCTGTTCGTTCTGATCGTTCCAGCCGGAGTTCCGCCGTGATGTATCTGCGCTGGTAGGAATATGCCTGCCATGTGCCGACAATCATGCAATAGACAAGCATGCTCCAGAAAATATCCCGACCCGCTTCCACCAGAACCGATCGCCCAGCCAATCGAGACCAGCCTTCAAGTCCCATCGCGCAGTGCATGATGGATAGGAGATAACCATAGACGACAGTGAAGATCGGGCCGATAACCAGGTGCGTGGCGAAGCGCTTGCCGACTTGACTTGCCGAAAACGGAAGGGCACGGTCCACTGCAATGATTGCCGGAGCTAAGAGACCCCATGACCACCACTGCGCGAGAGCCGAGGCTATGGTCTTGACCACGTTTGCACTTCGTCCCAGAAGGGGTACCGCGAAAACAAGACCTACTGCCGTCCAGAAAGCAAAGGCAAGCGCGGCGCGCCGTACCAGCCCATCGCGCTCATGTGTGCCTTCGCTGCGTGCTTCAGGCATTCTGACCTCCCTGATAGGATTTCTCATTCGGCCTGAAGCCGTCCACTCGGCAGAGAATCTGGGGCGTGTGATTGGTAGCAAGGTCATCAGGACTGACCGGCTCGCATCGCAATAAGTCCCGCTCAATGTTTCCATAGTCCAGTTCGAGACAAACTTCACAATCGCGCATAAAAAGCCTCTATGTTGAGTCTGGCAGGGCAGTCAGCGCGTAAGTGTTGCGCTCCCATTGTTGCTGCAGGACAGGAGACTCGACATGAAATCAGTACGGTTTGCCCTCTATGCATGGTTGCTTTGGACTGCGGCTGTGTCTTTTGCCCAAAGCTCAGTAAACCAGGCGGCTGAAGCGCAGAGCACTGCGCCCTCTGCACAGGCGACAACAGAGATTGAGCAACTGATGGGGAATTTCCATCAGGCTGTGGCGTCCCACGACGGCGCACGTGTGTCGTCGATGTTCGTTGACGAAGGTAGTACTTGGTTCAATGTTCTGTCTGACGCAGCATACGCGCGCCTTCGCGCCAGGAACCCTGCAGTATTGAAGGTTCGGCACTCAAGCTTCCAGGAGTTCGCGAAGTTTGTTTCGAGTTCACACGCCACGCTGGATCCTCAACACAGTAACGTTCAGATCCACACGGATGGCACGATTGCTTCGGTGTACTTCAACTTTGTATTCACCATCGACGGGAAACCGGAGAATCAGGGAAGCGAGACGTGGCAGATGATCAAAGCGAGTGACGGCTGGAAGATCGCAGCAATTACCTATTCGTCAAATCCAAATGTGTCAGAACGCTAGAACCGCATCGGTACCCCTCGTAAGCCGCTGAAAAAAACAAACACAGGGGAGGGTATCCTCCGGCTAAGACTGAGCGCGGCTGCGAATGGAATCGAGAAAGGAGAGAATCCGGCGGAGCGCCTCCTGCCCATCCGGGCCGTCCAGGTTGAATTGGTATTCATGGCGGAGAGAGGGATGATGGTCCGCCGGGAAGAAGAGCGGATCAATCAGGACGCCAAGCTCGGACAGCCGATGGGCAAACGCAACCGCCTGAGGCGCGAGCGGATCGCCATGTCCACTCGAGATAAATGTGGGAGGGAAAGCCTCGGTCACATGGTTCGTCACTGACATTTGCCGGAACCGCTTATCCGCGCGGAAGTTCTTCGTCCCTGAATACTCCCACGCCACAGCCCTTAGAAACCATCCATAGACGCCCTCGAAATCGAGCGATGGCGGATCATAGACCCCGGAAACCAGTAGCATCGCGGCTAGCCGCTTCGCCTCGATCTGAGGTGAAATCCCGACCATACTTGAATAGACAGGATCTGTAGTGATGAGCGCCACCTGACTGGCAATCTGCGCTCCAGCCGAATCGCCTGCAAGAATGATCGTTGCCGGATCGATCCTTAGGTCAGCCGCATTGCGGATAACAAAGCCGAGTGCCGTATTCACTTGTTCCACAGGCTTGGGATAAGTGCTGCCGTGGCCCCTCGAATACTCCACCGCAGCCACCGTGAAGCCGTGCGCGGCGAGCACCTTCATGTAGTTCGCCACGCCTTCCTTGCTTCCGGCGACGAATCCTCCGCCGTGCACCCAGACGATAGCAGGCTGCGTGTCGCGTGTGTTCTGGGAGTAGTAGAGGTCCAGGATCTCATCCTGCCCCTTGCCATAGGCGATATTGCGCCGAGTGATGATTCCCGCCGGAACGTGCTTCTCAAGGGCCGCTTCAGAAGTTCGGTCTCCAATCCAGAACACCAGCCGGACTATGGAGACCGCCGGCCAGGGGGAGAACTCGGAGGCAGAGACGCCCGCAATCACCAGGATCAGAAGAATCCGCACCACCCAGACGACGAATCGCTTCATGACGACTTTCTTTCACCGTCCAGATCAGGCTGCGTTCAACTCCTTCAAAATGAATGCATAGTCCATCGCGATCTCTTTCAGATAATCGTAGCGGCCGGAGGCTCCGCCATGGCCTGCAGTCATATTAGTGTGGAGCAGCAGGGGATTCGCATCTGTCTTGAGAGTGCGCAGCCTGGCCACGTACTTCGCTGGCTCCCAATACATTACCTGGCTATCGTAGAGCGAGGTCTTGACCAGCATTGCCGGATAAGCCCCTGCCTTCAGGTTGTCATAGGGCGAATAGCTCAGCATGTATGTAAAGGCCTCCGCCTCATTCGGATTGCCCCATTCCTCGTACTCGGGAACGGTAAGCGGAAGCGAAGCGTCGAGCATCGTGTTCATCACATCGACGAAGGGAACATGGGAGATGACGGCACGGAAGAGGTCAGGACGCAGATTAGTGACAGCGCCCATCAGCAATCCGCCGGCGCTGCCCCCTTCAATGGCGATGCGGCTTGGGTCGCCATAGCCGTTGGCCGTAAGGTGCTCCACGGTGGCGATGAAATCGGTGAAAGTGTTGCGCTTCTGCATCAGCCGTCCGGCATCGTGCCAGGGCTTGCCTAAATCGCCGCCTCCACGAATGTGTGCATAGGCGATGATGAAGCCGCGGTCGAGCAGGCTGAGCCGGTTGCTGTTGAATCCGACAGGGAGCGAGTAGCCATAAGACCCATATCCATAGACATAAAGCGGATTCTTGCCACGCTCAAATCTATCTTTGCGGTAGACGATGGAAACCGGCACCCTCACTCCATCGGGAGCCGCAGCAAAAATGCGCTCAGAGGAGTAAAGCGCACGGTCAAAGCCGCCGGGGACTTCAAGTTGCTTGAGCAGCGTCGATTCGCCGATAGTCACATCGTATTCATAGACCGAGCTGGGTGTGACCAGTGATTGATATGCATAACGGAATGCCGTCGTCTCGAAGATGCGATTGACGTGCGGATGTGCACTGTAGACAGGCTCGGGGAAGGCGATTTCCTGCGGAGGCAGGGCCTCAAGTCCATCTCCTCGGAAGCGCCAGACCTGCAAATGTTGAAGGCCGTTGATGCGCTTGCAAGCTACATAAAATCCGGCAAATAAATCGAAATCCTCAAGCATGACTTCAGGGTGATGGGGAAGCAGCTCATCCCAGTTTTCCACAGCAGGATTCCCGACAGGCGCAGTTACAAGGCGGAAATTGCGCCCGGTGTCATTCGAGCGGATGAACCAGAGGCCATTGCGGTGATCGACGTAGTACTCGATGTTGTCACGGCGCGGAGCGATGAGGTGAAATTCGCCTCCTGGAGCATCGGCGGAGAGGAAGCGCGCCTCGCTGGTGGTGTGGCTCGATGACTCAAGGATGATGTACTTGCGGTCGCGTGTGCGGCCTGCTCCGATGTTGAAGCGCTCATCAGTCTCTTCGTAGACCAGAAGGTCCTGCTCATGCGGAGTGCCGAGCACATGGCGGTAAAGCTGGTGCTGCCGCTTCTGCTCTTCGTCTTCGACGGTATAGAAGAGCGTCTTATTGTCAGCCGCCCAGACGACGGAACCGACACGCTCTACACGTTCAGAAAGCACTTCGTTAGTGCGGAGGTCTTTGACCTGGAGGGTGTACTGGCGGAAGCCCTTGTTGTCCACCGAGTAGGCGAGCAGGTTGCTGTCATCGGAGACGCTCATGGCGCCGACAGCCATGAAGCTTTCGCTTTCGGCGAGTTTGTTGACGTCGAGAATGATGGTCTCGGGAGCATCGAGTGAACCCTGCTTGCGACAGTGAATAGGGTACTGCAGGCCCTCTTCGGTGCGGGTGTAGTACCAGTAGTCGCCATACTGAAAGGGGACGGAAACATCGGTCTCCTTGATGTGGCTGAGCATCTCGCGGTAGAGCTTTTCCTGCAGGTCCGCGGTCGACTCCGTGATGGCGGAGGTGTAGTCATTTTCTGCCTTGAGGTAGGCGAGGGTTTCGGGGCTCTCCTTGTCGCGCAGCCAGCCGTAGTCGTCAATGAGGGTGTGGCCGTGGAGAGTGGTTTCCTTGCGCTCGGCACGCGCGCGGGGAGGCGTGATTTGGGTTGCGGTGCTCATACATATTCAGAATAGCTGCGCTGAGCGGTGAAGGGCCAATATGAGCAAGACTGAATGGCAGATGGAAGAGAGCTTTTTAGCTCTCTTCCATCTTGATATCAGCTGGCACGTATGACAGAACGGATCACGGGAAGCCCGCTGACCGAGGCCTTCAACTTTTCATCTCTGCTGATGACAGCGACCAGGCTGCGCGTGATCTCATCATCGGCTTCTGCGCCCTGCCGGAGACTGACGGGGTAACGCACCACAGCCTCGAGCCCGGTGCCGGTGAGCTGCAGTTGAGCTGAGGGCTTTAGCGGGTTGAAGGGAAGCTCATAGCGGCGCTCGATGGCATTGTGCTGACGGTCAAGAGATTGCTGGTATTTCTCGTACGTCTTGCTGACAACCTCAAGCATGCCCTTTTCGACAAGGTCATAGTCTCCCGAGGGCACGAGCGTCACTGCCACCTCGTGCCAGGTAAATGCAGTGCCCGGCACCTGGCGGAACATAGGCGAGGTGGGCTGGAAGAGGACGGAATTGGAGAAGGCAACGATGCGGCCCGTGGGCTGGAGATCGGCGCCGGCTCCGGCGAGCTCGAGAAGGTAGAAGCGTACAAAGCTTACGTCGATGACGTCGCCGGTGACTCCGGCGATGCTGATGCGGTCGCCGACGCGGATGCCGTAGCGGCCGATAAGGAAGAAGTATGCGGCGACGGAGAGCAGAATAGTCTGCAGGCCGACAGCGACGCCGGCAGTGATGAATCCGGCGAAGGTGGCAAGCGAACTGAATTCGTTAACGACGCTGAAGAGCAGGATGAGGCCGATCACGAAGCCGACGACGAAGCGGCGCACGAGAAGAAACTGTCGCCGGCGCCGGGCGTCAGTGACGTAGCGGAAGATCATCTTCTTCCAGAGATTTGATATCAGCAGAAGAGCGCCGAGCACGGCAAGAATGGTGACGACGGTGTAGAGAATCGAGCGCAGGACAGAGCCATATTGGCCGGCGATGGAGGCGCGCCAGTCAGAGAGAGTTGCCTGGCTTTCTTCAAGGGCGGCGGTTTCCTGGCTCAGGGGAATCTCGATGGCAGCGAGCGCGTCAAACTTTGCCGCGAGAGCATCGAAGTCCTGCTTGGAGGGCAAGGGCTTTCCAGGTTGCGGATTGTCGGCGGCGCTTGCCAGCGCGCGTCCCTGTTGTGCGGTTTGACGCACGGCATTGCGCAGCGGCTCACGCAGATTGTAGACGAGGTTGTGCAGGTCGGTTGTTTCCTGCGAAAGGACATCGATCTCGTGCAGACTCATCGACTGGTCGTAGAGGCGGCGAAGTTTTCCGACCAGCCCGGTCGAGGTCGCAGGTTGTGCGGTCTGTGCAGAGGCCTTGGCCTTTGCGTTGGCATCGAACACTTCCGGAACGGAGCCTTTGAGCTGCGCTACGCTGGCGGAAAATCCATTCGGCGCTGGTTGATTGTTCTGCGCGGGCTGCGGAGCTTTTTTGTTTGCTTTCTGATTCGTGATGGCCTGGTTGCTGGTCTGCGTGAGCTGCGTCAGCGAATTCACCATAGACATGCCGAGATCAAGTTCGCCCTGCAATCGGTCTCTTTGGTCGGTCAGCGCCTGCACCTTGGCTTTTGGTGTGGATGCGATCTGGGCATTCAACTGGCCGATCTGTGTCTGCAGGGCAGCATTATGCGCCTGCGTGTCGGTAAGATACTTCTGCAGGGTGCTGCTGCTTGTCGATGAAGTAGAGCCTGTATCTTCATTCGGAAGAAGCGGCGCAGCTTTCTCGGCGGAATTGAAGGCGGCCGTGACTACTTTTGCCGCAATTGACTCAGCATTCGCCTGATAGACCGCGTCGGTGGGCAGGCCCGCGGGCTCAACCTGTGTTTTGACGTTCCTGTACCAGGTAATGACTGAGTTCAGGTGGTGCAGGATGTCGTCATCGGTAATGAGCTGTTGTTTCTGTTGCTGGTTCTGCTGAGCAAGAACCACTACTGCCAGCGGCATAGCCGCGAATACAGCGAAGAGCGCAAAGAGCCGCAAATACATGGGGGATTTGAATCGCATCATCTTCTCTAAATTTTAGATTCTAGGACGTTCTGCCTGTTTATTTTTAGGATGTTCCGTGCCCTGGAAAAATCTGCATGGGCTGAGACTTCTTTTTCCGTCATTCAGGCTTCTTAGTTGGATGGCATCTATGAAAAATACAACAAGAATAAAAATAGTTGCAGTTTTGAGCGGAATTGTCATGCTGGCTGCTGGTTGCTCGTCGAGCAAGACAGCGCCGACAAAAGAAAATTTTCAGGCTGCGCTGAATGCCTACTATGCAACGCGCACGGACTGTTTATTTGCGAACGCACCGAGTTTTCCCTATGAGGTCAGCCCCGGCCCCGATGCAAAGGATGAGAAGACGCGCATGGACGCGCTGATGAACGCGCAGATGCTTAAACGCGAAGCTGCTCCGGGCATCAATGTTTATATTTATTCTCTGACTCCGGCGGGGCAAAGAGCCAGCACGAGGTTCTGCTATGGACATCGCCAGATCACCAGCATCGACAGCTTCACGCCGCCCGCGAAAGCCAATGGATTTCTTGAGACACAAGTGACGTACCACTACACGATGACAGAAGTCCCGGTCTGGGCGAAGACCCCGGAACTCCAGAGCGCCTTTCCAGATATGGCAAAGGCGCTTTCAGGGAATGCGACGGGGCAGATCACGCTGGCGAATGCTGGCGTGGGCTGGCAGGTACCTGGATAGATTTTTGTTCACGCCCGCAGCAGTAGCTGATCCTGAGCAGAGAAAATTCGACGCGTCACGAGATGGCTGCTTACGAAGCAGGTGAGTGCGGCGGCGGAGAAGATCGTCGTGAGCACTACGAACTGATAGAGCGCTGCGTAGAGCGGTGATGCTCCGGAGAGCACCATTCCGGCCATGATGCCGGGAATCCAGACGATGCCAAGCGAGCGGATGTTGTCGACCGATGGGATGAGGCTGGCGCGAAAGGCCGCGCGCAGGTAGGGAAGCAGCGCTGTTTCGGACGCTGCGCCGAGCGCAAGCGCGGATTCGATTTCTCCTACATGTGCTGTGATTTCGCCGCGCAGGCGATCAAGAAAGAGTGATTGTGTGTTCATGGTGTTGGCAATGACCATGCTGCCAACCGGAACGAGCATCGTAATCCTGAGCGGGATAACTCCGAAGACGATCATGACGGCAAGCACGGCGCCTGCTCCGGCGCAGATGGAGTAGAGCGCAAGCTGAAAGGCGCGGGGAATCTTTTTGGCGCGCTTGCGTACGATGCTGGCAGCTGCGAGCAGCATGGCGGCAAGCACCAGTACGGATGTCCACTGTGGGCCGCGCAGCATGAACGCAAGAATGGCTCCTACGGCGACGATCTGTACGATGCCGCGCAGCTCCGCAAGTGGCAATTCGCTTAACAATCCCGGAGCGCGCTTACGCGCAAACAACATGACGGCGAGGGCGAGCAACGCGGTCACGACGCATTCTGCGATACCGAGCGCCAGTTGAGAATGGAAGAAATAGTTAAGCACGCAGCACCTCCTGCACGGAGCCGTAGGCTTTCGTATGGCCGGCTTCGATAGCGAGCACCTTGTCGGCCATAGTTCGCGCCTGCTCCATGCTGTGCGTGACCCAGACGCAGGTGAGATGCCGCTGGCGCACCAGTGATTCGAGCAGTGTCTCGACGCCGCGGCGCGCTGTCTCATCAAGTGCTGAGGTAGGCTCGTCGAGGAGCAGAATCTCAGGTTCGTTGGCGAGCGCGCGGGTGATGGCAACGCGCTGTGCTTCTCCTCCGGAGAGCGTGAGCGCATCGCGGCTTTCATATCCGGAAAGGCCAACCTGGGTGAGGAGACCTTCTATTTCTTCCTGAGTAATTGCCTGTTGATGCTGCTTTGGGCCGTAAGCGACATTCTCCGCTACTGTTCCCGGAAAAAGATAAGCGCGCTGCATCACCATTCCGATGCGGCGGCGCAGCTCGCACGGAGACAACATTTTTGTGTCGGTTCCATGCAGCAGGACTGTGCCGCTGGTGGGCTCATCGAGCCGGTTCAAAAGGCGCAGCAGCGTGCTCTTTCCGGAGCCGCTGAGACCGGTGACGGCAAGCACCTCTCCACGGTCGAGCGTGAAGCTGATGTCAGAAAGCAAAACACGCGATTCGGGCGGAGGGAGAGTGCGGCCGAGTTGTCGGCATTCGAGCATGCTGCTTTGGTGAGTATTCCATATAGCAGGGAAAGGCGGAGCACTGCTTTTTATCCATCATGTCGTTTCAAGATGTGGGCCCGCATTTGCTTACTGGAAATAGGTCAGCAGGACGAAGAGGAAAATCCAGAAGGCGCCCATGGTGTGCCAGTACCAGGCGGTACAATCGACGGCAATCTGGCGCATTTCAACGCGCCGCAGCAGGAAGAGAGCGCAGAGCGCTCCGGCAAGAGCGAAGATGCCGAGCGCAAGGTGGGCGCCGTGTGTGGCAGTAATCAGGTAGAAGAAATGACTGTTCTGGTTGGTGGCAAAGAACTGTCCTTGCGACGCGAGCTGCTGCCAGGCAATCCACTGCCCGGCAAGAAAAAGCGCGCCGAGTACGGCGGTTCCGATGAGCCAGGGAGCTGCGCGGCGGACGGCGGGGCGGCCGAGACCGAGCCACTCTTCCATCACGTCGATTTCATGAAACAGATGCCGGCGGGCCATCTCGATGGTTGCGCTGCTGATGAGCAGGATCGCGGTGTTGATCCAGAGAATGGGAGGAACGGCCAGCGGGTGCCAGTCGGAAACATAGTTGTCGCGCGGGTCGAAATGTCCGGCACTCTGGCGGACGTAGAAAGCGCTTACTAGGGCGATGAAGAACATGAGGTCGCCGGCAAGCGCGAAGAAGAGCCCGAGGCGGTAGCGGTTGAGCAGCTCGCGCGGGCCGCGTCGTCCCTGGGAATGGTTGTCCCAGTTGTCATCGCCTCCGCCGCCGCCAGTGGGCCGTCGGTCGAGCGGTGGCTTGCCCCCAATTCCAGTGTCTTTCCGTTCGATATCAGTCGTGGAACGGGTGAAGGTCGCGGGCATGACGCAATTTACCTCCGCCTACAGCTTACTCCTGTTTTTGTTTGACGGCACACTGCATTCTAGGTCTCAGTGAATTTCCATCAAAACTGTAGCTGTAGGGCTCGTTGTGCACTTGAACGCCTGATAGGTCAGATGCCCATTCGAGCGTCGTAGCCTGCCAGGGATTTTCTCCCGCGGGAGCACCGCTGCGCGCGCTCCAGATGAGGTTGATGAGGAAAAGCAACTGTGCCCCGGATAGAAAGAAAGCCGAGTGGCTGATACCGGTCTGCAAAGGCACAAGCGACGTCAGAGCAGAAGTGCTGCCCGTCAGCTGAGCATAGTGGCGCGGCATTCCGGCGAGTCCGGCGAAGTGCATGGGAAAAAAGGTTCCATAAGCACCCAGGAGTGAGAGCCAGAAATGCCACTTGCCCAGGCGTTCGTTCATGAGGCGGCCTGTCATCAGCGGGAACCAGTAGTGGACCGCGGCGAAGAGGGCGAAGACCCCGGCCATAGCCATGATGAGATGGAAGTGCGCGACCACGAAATAAGTGTTGTGCAGATAGGCGTCAAGCACAGGCTGGGCAAGGATGGGGCCGGTGAGCCCTCCGGCGATGAAGAAGGAGAGAAAGCCTAGTGTGAAGAGCATCGGGGTGGGCAGCGGATGCACGCGAGTCGATCGCCCGAGCACAAGCGTGCCCAGCCATCCCAGAACTGTCCCGGAGCTGGGGACAGCGATGGCCATGGTCATGAGTCCAAAGGCGGTGCCGGCGTAGGGGTTCATGCCGCTGACAAACATGTGATGCCCCCAGACCATAAGGCCGAAGAGGCCGATCATCAGAGTCGTGGCCACCATGAAGCGGTAGCTTATAGGCGGGCGGCGCGCGAAGTTGGAGATGAGGCTGGTAGCAAGTCCCATGGCCGGCAGGACAGCGATGTAGACCTCGGGGTGCCCAAAAAACCAGAAGAGATGCAGCCAGAGCATCGGCGATCCGTTGGCGTGCGGATGGGTAGAGTCATAGAGCGCTCCGTTGATCACTTCACCGGTAGGAATGAAGAATCCAGTGCCGAAATGGCGGTCGCTGAGCAGCAGAACCACAGCGGCAATGAGCACACTGAAGGCAAAGAGCATCAGCACCGCCGTCACCAGCCATGACCATGCGGTGAGCGGCATGCGCATCAGCGTCATTCCTGTGCAACGTCTGGTCACGACGGTCGTCAGCTGGCAGACGGCGTGAAGCAGGGAAGCAATGCAAAAGATGCCGATGCTCACGAGCCAGAGATCCATGCCCGTAGCCTGGCCGGGCCCGGCGGAGGCAATCCCGCTGAGCGGCGGATAGTGTGTCCAGCCGGAGATAGGTGCTCCGCCAGGAACGAAGAATGCCGCAAGCAGCACAGCCAGAGATAATGCAGTGAGCCAGAACGACAATGCATTCAGGCGCGGCAAGGCCATACTCTCTGCGCCGATCTGCGCGGGAAGAATGAGGCTGGCGAAGCCATTCACCGGAGCCGAAGTGAGCACGAAGAAAACCATGAGCGTGCCGTGCATGGTCACCAGCGCGAGGTAGCCTTCCGGAGGAACCGCGCCGAAGCCCGGCAGCTTGAGGTCGGGCGCGATGATGTGAATGCGCATGAAGATCGACAGCAGCGTGCCCGTGATCACCGCGCACAGAGCGAGCAAAAGATAGTTGATGCCAATGCTGCGGTGGTCGGTGGAGAAAGGACGATAGCGCATCATGATCCTGTGCCTTTCCGCGAGTGAGCGGCCAGCCATTGTTCGTACTCGGCCTCCGAGACAACGCGCAGGTGTGCCTGCATGCGTGCGTGGCCTGATCCGCAGACCTGCGAGCAGAGGATGGGGTAATCGCCCGCGACCGCTGGCGTGAAGTGAATATGCATCTCCATGCCGGGGACAGCGTTCTGCTTGATGCGCATGCCGGGGATGAAGAATCCGTGGATCACGTCGATGGAGCGGATGCCGAGATCAACTTCGCGGCCGGCGGGCAGGACGAGGATGCTGGAAACGATGTCGTCCCTGCTGTGCGGGTCAGTGCGATCGAGGCCCAGTGGATTTCCTGCAGGGGCATTGACTAATTCAGGACGGGTGATGCCGAAGGCGGCGTCTGCTCCCGGATAGCGGAAGTACCACTGGAACTGGACTCCGATGACTTCGACCTGCAGAGCTGTTGGCGATGATCCCTGAAAGCGGATGGCGGCCCAGAGGCGCTGGGCGGCGATCGCCAGTCCTGCGTAGAGGGCGATGAGAGCGAGCAGGGGAAGGATTTCGAATTTCCAGATCGCGGTTTTGCTGCTGCGAGCGGCATTCCAATATAGGTTGTCATCCTGGGCGGAAACCGCAGTCGAAGGACCTGCTTTTTGCCCCAGCTGAGGATGCCTCTTCGATCGCAGGAACGCAAGCACCAGCACAATATGCGCGAGCACAAACAGCAGTCCTAATGCAACGAGGTTGAACTGCATCAGGCGGTCAATGGCTGGGCCGTACAGCGCGCCATCGGGAGGCATCCACGACACGCGGCCTTCGATCAGAAGCGCTGCATGGAGGCCGTGGAGCGGGTGCATAGTTTGATTGTCGCTCAGGCGTGCTGCTTCTGCTGTTCTCTGACCAGATCGAGGAAGAGTTGATGGACGCGGCGGTCCGAAGAAAGCTCGGGATGAAAGGTGGCTGCAAGAAGATGCTGCTGGCGCACGAGGACAGGGAAGCCGTCGCGCTCGGCCAGAATTTCGACTTCGGGGCCGGTTTTTACGATACGCGGCGCGCGGATGTAGACCATCTCAAGCGGACCGCCGGGGAGCCTGGTTTCCGCGGTGTGGATGGAGCTGTCGATTTGGCGACCATAGGAGTTGCGCTCGACGGTAGCGTCGAGAACAGCCAAGCTCTCCTGCGATGGGTTGCGGACTTCTTTTGCCAGCAGGATGCATCCGGCGCAGGTGCCGAAGGTCGGCTTCTGCCTGACGAAGGACTGCAGCGCTTCAAGGAAGCCGTCACGCGCGAGGAACTTCAGAAATGTTGTTGATTCTCCACCAGGGATGATGAGGCCGTCAATATTTGCGAGCTCCTCGGGCTTGCGGATGAGAACAGCTTCCGCTCCAGCCTCGCGCAGGGCTTCAGCGTGGGCGGCGTAGTCGCCTTGAATGGCTAGGACGCCGATACGAAGAGGTGATAGTCCTTCTGATTGCGCGTTCATTCCCCTGTTTTCTTCCTTCTTGCATCTTCCTCTAACAATCGCTGTATGAGTTCGGGGCCAGCAAAGAATGTAGTCTTTTGCAGTGCTGCCAGTGCAGCAGGCAGGTCCAGCAGGTTATTCCGGCTGGCTTGTGCAAGAACGCCCAGTGTGCCTCTTACAGCGATGTTCCGCCGGGATGCTTCGATTCGCGCTGCCGCATCATCAACGATCAGATAGTCTGCATGAACCTTGTGCGACAAGGCAATGGCTTCCTGTTCTCCTGGATCAAGATGAATCAGCGATGGATCGTTTTCAGTCGGGCATGCAACGATTTCGAGCCATTGGGGAGGGCGGTTTATCCAGGCGCGTACCTCAGCGGAGGCTTTATCGCGCCCAAGCTCTTCCGCAACTTTTTCAGGAACCAGCACGCGCCCATAGAGGTGAGACAGAACTTCTATGTAGCCAAGCACAACCAAATAATTGATGGGTGAAGTATCAGCAACAACGATCATGCTGTGCGCTTGTCTTGATCCTGATTGATCCCTGCTAAATCCTGTTCCAGATCATCCATGGAGTAGTTCAAAGAAACTCCGTGCTCCTTGAGAAAGGCATGGACTTCCATTCTTGTTTCGAATCCCAGCAGCCGCCGCACCTGGCTTTCCGTCAGGCTTCTTGTGCGGTATCCCTCAAGAGCCAGCGCTTCGAGTGCAGCGCGAGAGAGGTCGGAATATTGGGCCTGTAGAACAGATCCGACATCGTCCGGAAGCTGTAATTCAATATGCATGTTCATCGTGCAGGCTTTCTGCTACCAGCCTCTTGTTTGCAGCAGCTGCTCCTGTTCGAGCATGGAGACGGCCAGTCCCTTCATCGTTCCGGTGACCTGCTCGGAGGCTTCGGCGACAATCTTCGGGTCGTTGTAATGCGTTGTGGCGATGACAATGGCGCGGGCGCGGGAGACGGCTTCGGCGCGTTCTGCTGTGTCATGTTCCACATCAAGCGGAGTGGCGCGCTCCTTCATGAAGATTCCCGAGCCGACGAAGACAGTCTCGGCTCCAAGCTGCATCATCAGCGCTGCGTCAGCCGGAGTGGCGATGCCGCCGGCTGAGAAATTCGGCACCGGCAGCTTGCCGGCCTTTGCGACCATGCGGACCAGCTCATAAGGGGCGCGATGTTCCTTGGCGGCGACGTAAAGCTCGTCGTCAGAGAGAACGGTGAGCGCGCGCATCTCGCGGACAATCTGGCGCATGTGCTTGACGGCGTGGACGACATCCCCGGTGCCTGCCTCGCCTTTCGTCCGGATCATGGCTGCGCCTTCAGCAATGCGGCGCAAGGCTTCGCCCAGGTCGCGCGCGCCGCAGACGAACGGCGTGGTGAACGCGTGCTTATCGATGTGGTGAGCTTCATCGGCGGGAGTGAGGACTTCGGACTCGTCGATGAAGTCGACGCCGATGTCCTGCAGCACCTGCGCTTCGACGAAGTGGCCTATACGGGCCTTGGCCATCACAGGGATGGAGACGGCGCCCATGATTTCCTTGATGAGCTTGGGATTCGCCATGCGCGCAACGCCGCCTTCAGCGCGGATCATGGCAGGAACACGCTCGAGCGCCATGACGGAGACGGCGCCCGCTTCTTCGGCGATGCGGGCCTGCTCGACGTTCATGACGTCCATAATGACGCCGCCCTTCAGCATCTCGGCCAGGCCTACCTTGAGGCGAAGACTGGTCGAAGATGGTGTGCCGTTGTTCTGATGCAGGTCTGCCATGATGTCCCTCTTGCTTGCGCGCTGATAAATTTCTTTTGAACTATTAGTTTATACCGTTTTCCGCGTTGCAGGAGTCGTCTGCGCAGGCGCAGTTTTTGCAGAAGGTGTGGTTGTAGAGATGAGCCAGAATCATCAGGCAGCTTCCGGTCATAGTGACGGCGATTTCGGCAAGATGCGAAGGCAGGCGGTCTCCCCACCATGCTCCGGCAAAGATCAGTGCAAGGCCGGCGATCATCAGCGACAGAACGCGGGCGCGGCGATGGCGGCGGTATCCGTTGATGATGGCAAAGCCGCCGAGAGCAGCAACTGCTACAGCCAATGTCCGGTGGAACCTTTCTTCTGAAGGCAGGAAGTGTGCCCATACCGCCGCCGAGGAAAGGACGATTGGCGTCAGAATGCAATGGACGAAGCAGGCCGCAGAAAGGATGATGCCAAGGCGGTCGGCGCGGGCGGAGAGCGGGTCACGGTTTCTGGACATAAGGCTATAGACTACCTTACAAATTGTGCCAGCTTTGCCCGGTCGATGGTGATGAACAGCGCCTTGCCTCGAGCGAGTACTGTTCCTGCGGCATTTGCGATGGCGGCTTCGCAATGATTTTTGCGGCCTTCATGCGACATGCGCTGAGCCGTAAGCGTGAGCGGCTGCTGCAGAGGCACAGGCCTGAGATACTCCACCTGCATCTCGCGCGTCATGGCCGTGATGTCATGAAGGCGGTTGGCCTTGCTCATGGCTTCATCGAGCAGCGTGGCGATAATGCCGCCATGCGCATAGCCCGGAGGGCCCTCAAAGCGGCGAGCCAGGCGCACCTGGCAGACGATCTGCTGCTTTTCATCCACGAAGAATTTGAGACGCAAGCCGGATTTGTTGGCTGTTCCGCAGCCGAAGCAGCGGTTCAAGGCTTCATGCGCAAGTGGAATGAGGTCTTTCCCACTCATGCCTGCTGCAGGGCTCCGAGAAAGATGTCCCGATCGACGTTGCTTCCGGTCAGAACGAAGCCGACGCGTTTGCCTGCAAGCGCATTGCGCTCTTTGAACAGGCCTGCGAGCGCTGCTGCGGCTGCGCCTTCGGCGATGTTGTGCGTGTCCTCGTAAAGCGCCTGCATGGCGGCAGCAATTTCCTGCTCGCTGACTTCGGCGATGTGATCGACATTCGCAAGGATTACTTCCAGTGCCTCGGGCACGGGCACACGGCACGAGAGGCCATCGGCGAGGCGTGAATTTGCAGCGTGCGGGATGGCTTTCTTTTCACGGAAGGAAAGTGCGTAAGCGGGAGCGCCTGCGGCAACCACGCCGACGATCTTCGTCTTCAGCCCGAGAGCATTGCGGACGGCGGTGACTCCGCAGATGGAAGAGCCGAGGCCGATCGGGACGTAAATCGCATCGAGCTCAGGAATCTGGCTCAACATTTCGTAGGCATAGGTCGCCGTTCCATGCACCAGCAATGGATGGAAGGAAGGAACGAAGTGCAGGCCCTGTGCTTCGGCGAGCGACATGGCATGTTCGAGCGATGCCTGGAAGTCTTCGCCGTGTTCGATGAGCTCCGCGCCCAGAGCGCGCATGGCGCGGTTTTTCGAGAGGCTGTTTCCGTGAGGCACAACGATGATGGATTTGAGGCCGGCGCGGGTTGCGGCAAGCGCTACGCCTTGCCCGTGATTGCCGCGTGTGGCGGCAATGACTCCTGTGACGGACGGCTGGTTTTTCCTGAGCCAGTCTGTATACAACACTGCTCCGCGCAGCTTGAATGCGCCAACGGGAGAGTGGTTCTCATGCTTCACCCATACTTCAGCTCCGGCGCGCTCGCTCAGCAGCGGCCATGAGTACTGCGGGGTAGGCGGCATGACCGTGCGCACGGTTTCGGCCGCCAGACGGATTTCGTCAAGAGTGGGGAGCTGCATGACCTGTAGATGTGTCGTCATAGTTTTTGATTCGTCAATAATAGAAAGGACGCAGCAAGGATATCGCCTATCGACAACGATATAATCAGGGAAGTTATGGCGGATTTCCAAATTCTGGGCGCGCCGCAGGCAACGGCTGCAGTGGCGTGTTCGAAAACCTTCTATCTTGAAACCTTTGGCTGTCAGATGAATGCGCATGACTCGGAGAAAGTCATCGGTACTCTTGTGCAGCAGGGCTACCGCCAGGTGGAAGCAGAAGAGGATGCCGACCTGATCCTCTACAACACCTGCTCCATCCGCGACAAAGCGGAGCAGAAGGTCTTCAATCGCCTGAACGACTACAAGAAGCTGACCGCGCAAGGCAAGCGCTTCGGCGTGCTCGGATGCGTAGCCCAACAGGAAGGCGAGCGTATCTTCGAGCGCGCGCCTTATGTTTCGCTGGTTGCCGGGTCGGCTTCGTATCGCAAACTGCCGGAAATGCTGGTGCGGCTGGAACTTGGCGATACGAAAATCACCGGGCTCGATGATCGCAAGACTGAAGAAACCTTCGATACGGAGTTCACTGTCCGCTCGAATCCGCATCGCGGCTACATCACCATTATTGAAGGCTGCGACAAGTTCTGCGCTTACTGCGTTGTTCCCTACACGAGGGGCAAGGAGCGCAGCCGGACTTCCATATCCGTTTTGGCTGAAGCGCAGCATATGGCAGATCGCGGATATACCGAAATCCAGCTGCTCGGGCAGAATGTGAATTCGTATCGCGATCCGGAAGGGAAGAAATCATTTGCTGAGCTTCTTGCCGCCGTTGGTGAGATTCCGGGTATCCGCCGTGTGCGCTTTACTACTTCGCATCCACGCGACTTTACCCGCGACATTGTAGAGGCGATCGATGCGGTGCCGTCGCTCTGCGACCATGTGCACCTGCCGGTGCAGAGCGGCTCATCGAACGTGCTGAAACTGATGCAGCGCGAATATACGCGCGAGTGGTATCTCGAACGCATCTCATGGATCAAGGCAGCGAAACGCCACATCAGCATGACTACGGACATCATTATCGGTTTTCCGGGTGAGATGCCGGAAGATTTCGAGCAGACCATCACTCTGCTCGGTGAAGTCCAGTACGACGGCGTATTTGCTTTCAAGTACTCGCCTCGTCCGAATACTCCGGCGCTGGCGATGCCTGATTCGATTCCCGATGAAGTGAAATCACAACGCCTTCAGATTTTGCTCGACCGTCAGCGCGAGACGCAGAGAGTGAATTACGGCAAACATATAGGGCAGATTCTTGAAGTGATGGTCGAGGGATACAATCAGGCACGTGGACAGGTGATCGGACGAACATCGCAAAATAAGACGTTGAACTTCACTGCCAGCCAGCCTATTCTGCCAGCGACAGGCAGCTATCTGCCGGTGCTGGTGACGAAGAGTTTCCCGAACAGCCTGGTAGGCGAAGCCGTCGCATAAAGGGGAAGCCACATGGAAATCGAGATGAAAATCCGGGGCCTGATGGTCGACCCAGCGACGAATGCGCCCATCGTCATTCTCAAAGACATTCAGGGGGACACGGTGCTGCCCATCTGGGTGGGCCTTTATGAGGCAAATGCCATCGCTCTTGAGGTCGAGAAGGCCACGACGCCGCGCCCGATGACGCATGATCTTCTCAAGAATGTCGTCCAGGGCCTGAACGCGAATGTCCAGCGTGTTGTGGTGACAGAACTTAAAGACGATACCTTCTATGCAGTGCTGTGGCTCGACCAGGAGGGTGAGACCGTGACAATCGATTGCCGTCCTTCCGACGCTCTTGCGCTCGCGCTGCGCGCCGACTGCCCGATCTATGTCAACGAGGAGGTGCTGCGCGTGGCCAAGGTCATTCCCAACCCCGCCGATCAGGCAACGCAGGAAGAGCTGCGCCGCTGGCTGGAAAACCTCAACGACGAAGACCTGGGCCGCTACAAGATGTAGCGGACGAACGCGCTCTTCGAGTCCAACGAAATTCTGTTCATGAGGCTTGCTGGATGTCTGCGACCATCTCGATTTGTATTCCCTGCTACAAGTCTGAGCGCTACATACGCACCACGATCGAATCAGTCCTGGCGCAGACCGTACCCGCCGACGAACTTCTGATATCCGATGACAATTCTCCGGACAGAAGCTTTGAAATTGTTTCGGAGTATCGGGGGATTCCGCGTGTTCGCATCATCCGGCCGGCGCACCGGATCAGTATCGGAGAGCACTATCGCTTTCTCCTGGAGAACGCGAGAACAGACTATGTCTGCTTTCTCTCTTCCGATGATGCCCTTATGCCTTCCTATGTGAAGACCATGCGCCGGGAGTTAGAAGCGGGTATCGGCTTGATCTCTGCGGCCAGCCTCGAATGCAACGAAAGACTGGTTCCCATGCGAGCCAGGGGCATCGCCCAGCCGAAGCATGTTTTGCAGCCGCCCGAAGGTTACAGGTATTTCACCCGGGGCAATGTGTATATCATCAGCACTACGCTTTTTTCCCGCGAGATACTTTTACAGGCGCCTGTTCTCCCTCGCGAAGGCGATCTGGCGACTGACTGGTATTGGGCTCTGATGGCAGGAGTCAGAGGCAAGGCTAAATTTGTGCGCAAGCCCCTGGGCTACTATCGCGTCCATGGCTCTAACGCTGGATATAGTAATGAGGATAAGTGGCGCAGTGCGACGGAAGTGGTACGGAGTTTTGTCAAAACACATCTCGATGCAGAGCTGAGCTCATTACTGGACCGACAGGTAATGGAGAATCCGGAGAGTGCGGGGGAGACTTCTTCTGCTTTTATTAGAACGAAATTCAAGAATTCCGCAAAGACATTGCTTTCACTCCGCTACCGTCTCCTGCCGGAAGTTATCCTGAAAGCTGAGCAGGGCATCGGCATGGCCATTGAGCAGGCCTCGTTAAAATACCAGTAGCCCGTATTTGCCGTCGCCTTCGGGAAAGCTGGACCGGCTTTCCGATGTGCCCGGCGTTTAGACCGACGTCAGCAGTAAATTTCAAAACGACGGAGCGAGAGTGTCTTTCACAGGCATGGTTTTATGAGTTTACGCCGTATCGGAAAGCTGTTCGCAGTCTATAACTCAAGTCAGATACTTACTATTCTGACGCAGCTGCTGCTTCCTCCCGCCTTTCTTCATGCCTACGGCGTGAGTCTTTACGGGCAATGGCTGACTTTAAGCGCGGCTATTTCCTATCTGGGCACGCTGAATTATGGATTGCAGACCTATACCAATACGCAGGTGACGATCCATTTCAACCGTGGGGAACTGCAGGAAGCGCGAGAAGTGCAGTCGGCCGGATTGAGAATTCTTCTGTCGGCGCTTCTGTTTATCAGCGTTGTATTGCTGGCCATATTTTTTGTCCCTCTGAATTCCTGGCTGCGTCTCACGATTCCGCAGCAGGAAGCGCAATGGACACTCTATATTCTTGGCTGTCAGGTCATGGCCAACATGATCAGCGGCTTTTTCGTGAACAGTTACATGGTGATTGGCTTGCTGCATCGCAGCCAGAGTTTCTCCAACTTAAAAGATCTTCTGGTTATGTTTTTGCAGGTTGGTTTGGTGCTCAAGCGTGCTCCATTTCCTGTTATCGCCGGTGTTCAGCTTGTGCTGACGCTTCTTATATCCGTTTTCCTTATCGTAGATTTCAGCCGCCGCGCGCCTGATATCCGTCCTTCATTGCGCTATTGGAAGAAGGGATCTCTGGTGGCAATGCTGAAACCATGCGCGCATTATGGGCTGCTTTATTCTGCGATGGTAATGGCATTCCAGGTGCCGACAATTCTGATTCAGCGTTTGCTTGGCCCTGAAGCGGTTGTAGTTTTCAGCGTGACGCGCACAATTTACTCCATGAGCAGACGGTTGCTCGTTCTGCTGACAAGCTCTCTTGGCCAGGAGATCACCATTATGTTCGGCCAGCAGGATTGGCGCAAGCTGCATAAACTATATGAGTTTTCAGAGCGGATTATTCTGCTCATGATCATGCCAATTACGTTCGGCGTGATGCTTGCGACTCCGCTGTTGCTCCAGGTATGGCTGCACAAAGGCTATCTCTATCAGCCTGCTTTCTGTCTGCTGCTTGGCCTGGCAGTCTCGATACAGGGCATCAAAGATCACAAATATCAGTTTCAGTTCTCGAGCAACCAGGTGCGCGATATCTCCTATATGGCGGTTGTCGCCTATGGCATTCAGCTGCTGGCGGCAGTGCCGATGATGATATGGCTGGGGCTTAATGGATATATGTTGACCTGGCTGATAGCGGAAATTGTGCAGATGCTTTATCTATTGCACCTGAACGTAAAACTCTTTGGCGAGCAGGCGAAAGTGGACCGTACTCCGGTATATCAATTGTTTGTCATGCTGGCAGTAGGGGCACTGCTTTTCCTGTGGCCGGTTTATCACATTACGGATTTCTCCTACGTGACGCAAGGCTCTCTGGCAGTACTCGCAGCGGTAATCACGCTTGCGTTTTCTTATTGGATATTCCGTGTTGACGAAGTGCGTTCTCTGCTGTGGCAAAAAGTCAGCGGACGTTTTCCTATATTTGCGGCCAGGCGGCAGTGATTCAGGGTTCGACCGGATCAGCAATTCCGCAGAGCTGTTGCAGAAAACCAGTATAGTTTTCGCCATATTCGTGCCAGCCGCCAATGGCTTTCGTACGCTCCTGTGCCGCGTGACTCATTCTCTGCTGTAATCCGGGATCATCTGCCAGCTGCTGCATGGCCTGAAGAATTGCCTCGGGTGAACGGATGGGTACGTGAAAACCTGCTTCTCTATCGTTGTAGAGGTCGGGCCCTCCTGTGTTCACTGTGCTGATCACAGGACAGCCGCATGCCATAGCCTGCGGCATCACCATGCCAAATCCGTCTTCAACGGAAGGAAGCACCAGCACATGGCTTTTGCTCATTTGCTTTGCCAGTTCGGGCTGTGGAAGCGGTCCGAGCATCTCTACATGACTCAGGTCCTGTGTTTTTAGAAAACTCAGAATTTCTCTGGTCACGGATCCCACCAGCCTGAGACGCTTGCGTGGATGCTTTAGCCGGCGAAATGCCTCCAGCAGGTATGGTATGCCTTTGCGAAAGCTGACGGCGCCGGCAAACAAAATGTCGAAAGAACCCGATGGAGGTTCGCCAGTGGGATGAAAGCGGTCGAGCCGTACTCCAAGAAGAAATTTGTGCAGCTTGGCTGCGGGAACTCCGCATTCGATAAAAGATCTGCGCGCAAATTCTGAGAGCACTGTGATGGCGTCTGCATTTTCATACTCCGTTTCTTCCCGCTCAAGGAATCGCGAAGGATCGAGAACGTGGTCAAGCACACCCCATCTTCGGTACTCGTCTGCCATGATTTCGCACTGATAGCGAAGATGCGATGAGCCGCGGTCACAAATATATTTCGCGCCAAGCTCCTGCGCGCGCTTTCCGCTTTTCTTTCCGGAACCTGTAAGAGCGATATAGGCATCGCAGGGCTTGAGCTTGTTCAAAACCCAGTCGTCAAACATCGCTCCATTGGCCAGAGCTATCTCGTTATCGATTCTCTTTGGAAGCGGCAGAAAGCGTCCTAGTCCCAATTGAAGTGTGTGTATCCAGGGGAAGGTACTGACATATGCCCGTGGAAGATCTTCGCGCTTCAGGCGCGCCCAGGGATAAGTCGAATATATCTGCTTCAGGTGATGACGGGAATAAAGCTCCCTGGCAAGGTCAAAAGCATGAAATGTCCCAAACGTGGCTTGGATGATCTGCATGCAGAAGTGTTCAGACAGTTTTCACTGTATCAGGATGCAAAATACAGAGAAAGACAAGCCCATGGTCTGTATTTTCATAACCAGTTGAATTTCCGTAGAATCCACAGCAGCACGATGGTGCAGGTCGCCATCAGGCCCAGCACAATATAAAGGCCGTGGTTCGCCTCTGATTCCGGCAGGCCCTTCACGTTCATTCCGTAAATGCCGGAGATGACCAGCGCGGGCAGGGCAATGGTGCTGAGAACAGTGAGCACCTTCATGACCTGGTTCGTGCGGTTGGCCACGCTCGATAAATAGACATCGAGGCAGCCGCTCAGGAGGTCGCGCAGGATCTCCACCTGGTCGAGATTGCGGGCGATGTGGTCGTAGAGATCGCGCAGGAAGGGCCACAGATCGCGCTTGATATAAGGCGACTCAACGCGCTGGAGATGCGCAGCGACATCGCGCGTATGCACCAGAATGCGGCGCAGTTCGATGAGGATGCGCTTGTTTTCGAAGACACGGGAAAGCGTCTTTGGCGTCGCTGACTGCATGGCCTCATCTTCGAGCTCATCGATGGTGTCGCTGAACTTGTCAAGCAGAGGGAAAAAGGCGTCGGCGATTGCATCGAGGATGTGGTAATACAGCTGGTCTGCGCGCGGCTGATTGTTGGACATACGCAGGCGGTCCAGGTGCTGCTGCGCATCTTTGTCATCCGGCTCAACGACTGTAATGAGGTAGTCGCGCCCCAGAAAGAGGTCAATATCGTGCGCGACGAGGCTGCCGTCCTGCGCGATCTCGACACACTTGATCACGGTAAAGAGGTAACTGTCACCCTCTTCGATCTTCGTGCTTTCCTGGCGTTGCCGGCAGTCTTCAACGTGCAAGGGATGGAGATGATAGCGAAGTTCCAGTTCATCCAGTTCCTTGCTGTGGGCGTCGATGATGTAATGCCATTCCATAGCGTTTGAGAGCGATTGTAACGGGCATCGTTAAATCGTGCATTTTTTGCGGTATACAGCCATGCAAAAAAAAGGGCTTTCCCGCTACCATGTCCTGAAGTGCAGATTTCGAAAGAGCGGCGGCTCCCGTCTTATTGGCAATATCAGGCCGGAGGCTGGGGCATTTATTTTTTTGCTCTGGTTCTGAGTTATCTGCCGTCGAAGGAGCTTCGCCAGGAGCTGGCATACCGGCTTATCTTCTGTACATTATGTTTTCTGGCGACTTTTCCGCTGCATCCCATCTGCCGCCGGCTTTGGCGGCAAAAGACGCCGTGGCCGCGGGCGCTGCGTGTAATTGGCTTGTCCTGCTATGGGTTTGGGCTGGTCTGCGGAACGGTTCTGCTGTGGCTTGATGCTCACTACCTGATGCCGCAGTGGGAGAAGTTCCAGTGGCCTTATATTTTTGCCAACTCGCTCAGCCCGGCCTTTGTTCTGGCCTTCTGGTGCGCCCTCTATTTCGCTATTAAGCACTACCGCGCGCAGTCGGCAGAGCGCGAGCGGTTGCTGCATCTGGAATCGCTGGTTCGTCAGGCAGAGCTTAAGGCGCTTCAATACCAGATTCATCCGCATTTTCTCTTCAACACTCTGAATTCCATCTCCACGCTGGTGTATGAGCACGACACGGCAACGGCCAACCGCATGATTGCGCGCCTGGCGGACTTTCTGCGCGCCACGCTCGATGATGAGGGCGCTTATGAGGTTCCGTTGCGCGATGAGCTGGATATCACGAGTCTTTATCTGGAAATTGAAAAAACGCGTCTGGGCGAGCGGCTCACAGTGATCGAGCAGACTGATCCCAGCCTGCTCGATGCCGCTGTGCCGCGCCTGCTTCTGCAGCCGCTGGTTGAAAATGCTGTGCGCCACGGAATAGGGAAGAGAAGAGGCGGCGGCAGGCTGTTTGTCATTGCACGCCGCGAGGAAGGGAGCCTGGTGATCGAAGTATGGAATGACATTCCGCCAAATAACGGCAAGTCATTCACCAATGGCATCGGGTTGACAAATATCTGCACGCGATTGAAACAGCTCTATGGCGACGTGCACCAGTTTGGTATTGATTTCAGCAAAGATGATATGTGCAAGGTCACCATCAGGATTCCGTTCCATATCTATGCAAATCCGGTGGAAGTAGCAGGCACAACTGTTTCGGAGGAGGGAATGCGATGACGTATCGAGTCATGGTAGTGGATGACGAGCCGCTGGCGCGGAGAGGAATTGTCTCGCGCCTGCAGCCTTATCAGCAGTTTCAGGTGGTGGCAGAATGCGCGAACGGCGAGGACGCACTGCGTGCCATTGAGGACAAGAAGCCCGATCTTGTCTTTCTTGACGTGCAGATGCCGGAGATGGATGGCTTCGAGATGCTCGAAAATGTCGCCGTCGATGAGCGCCCGGCGGTCATCTTTCTTACTGCGTTCGACCAGTATGCGCTGAGGGCCTTCCAGGTGCATGCGACCGACTATCTGCTGAAGCCCATAGACGATATCCGCTTCAAGGAAGCGGTCGAGCGCGTGGAGCGCATGCTGCAGATGGAGCGCGACAACACGCTGGGCGAGCGGCTCGAATCTCTGCTGTCTGACCTGCATGCAAGGCGCGCTCCGGGGAATGCGCAGCGTTTTGCCATCCGCAACGGAAGGCGCATCTTTTTTGTCACGGCGAATGAGGTGGAATGGATCGAGGCGCAGGGCGATTATGCCGCGCTGCATGTTAACGGCAAAACGCATCTGTTGCGCGAGCCTCTGCATATTCTGGAGCGGCGGCTCGATCCCGAGGCCTTCATCCGTATCCATCGTTCGACCATTGTTCGCCTCGACCGCATCGCCGAAATGCAGGCGCTTGCCAATCGCGATTGCCTGCTGCGGTTGAAAGATGGAACTCCGCTACGTGTCAGCCGCAGCTACAGCGATCGTCTGCAGGCCGCTTTGAACGGCGCATGAAGTGAAAGTCCAACAGGCAGTGATAGAACTTTGATTCCCGTGGATGAAAGTAACCTGTCAACGGCTTGCGCTTCTTCTATAGTGGACTCAAAGGACTAGCCGCGTGGAAGAGTTTCCAAGAATCAAAAGACTGCCTGCCTACGTTTTCAACATCACTGCGGAGCTTAAGAATGTTGCCCGCCAGCGCGGCGAAGACATCATCGACTTCGGCATGGGCAATCCTGACGGCGCCACGCCGCAGCACATCGTCGACAAGATGATCGAGGCGGCGCGCAAGCCGGAGACGCACCGCTATTCGCTTTCGCGCGGCATTCCGCGCTTGCGCAAGGCCATCTGCAACTGGTATCAGAGCCGCTATGATGTTGCGCTCGATCCTGAAACCGAGGCCATTGTCACCATCGGCTCGAAGGAGGGAATCGCCCACCTCTGCCTCGCTACGCTCGACCAGGGAGATGTGGTTGTTGTGCCTAACCCGAGCTATCCCATTCACATTTACGGGCCAGTCATTGCCGGTGCGAATATTCACAGCGTTGCTGTTCACGATACGGATGAATTTCTCGCCCAGTTGGAGCGCAGCATCCCGCTGATGTATCCGCGGCCGAAGATGCTGATCCTGAATTTTCCTGCGAACCCCACGACGCAGTGCGCCGATCTCCAGTTCTTTGAGCGCGTCGTCGCTCTGTGCAAAGAGCACAGCATTTATCTTGTGCACGATCTCGCTTACGCTGACATCTGCTTCGATGGATATAAGGCGCCGTCGATTCTGGAAGTGCCTGGAGCGAAGGAGATTGCCGTCGAGTTCTTCACCTTGTCAAAGAGCTACAACATGCCCGGATGGCGTGTTGGCTTCATGGTAGGGAACAGGCAGCTTGTCAGCGCACTTGCGCGCATCAAGAGCTACTGCGACTATGGAACCTTTGCGCCCATTCAGGTTGCGTCAATTCTCGCGCTCGAAGGCCCGCAGGAATGTGTGCACGAAATCTGCGAGAACTATCGCAGTCGCCGTGATGTGCTTGTGCAGGGATTGAATAAGCTGGGATGGCATCTGCCCAGTCCGAAGGCGACGATGTTTGTCTGGGCGCCAATTCCAGAGCCATATCGCTCGCTTGGCTCACTCGAATTTTCCACCAAGCTGCTCAGGGATGCAAAGGTTGCTGTCAGCCCGGGCATCGGCTTTGGTGAGTTCGGCGACGGCCATGTGCGCTTCTCGCTGATTGAAAATGAAGAGCGCACGCGCCAGGCTTTGCGCGGCATCAAGCAGATGTTCATCAAGGACGGCCTTCTCGTTCCTGCTGCGATTTCCTAAACGCGCTCATCGAAGAGTATGCGTCACGAGAAATTCCCGTTGGTTCTCTGCGAGAGCACTCGCTGAGATAAGCACGCACCATCACATCGAGTTCTTCTTTGTAGGAAGGGTACTGCTTTTCCGGAGAAGGAGATTCGAGTAGCCTCCGGCTGACTCCGGCCATGACGGCCTGCATCATCGAAGCGACGAGCCTGGGATCTTTATTGAGCGGCTCCGTGGCGGTTTCGAGCATGGACACGATCATCCGGTTGATCCGTGCTCCCACTTCGCGCGCAATTTTCCATCCATCTACATCGGAGCTAACGGAGTACAGCGCGACGCTTGTCCTGATGTCCTGCATCTTGGCTTCGAGGAAGGTGTCGACGATCCTCGTCACCATTTCGAGAAGCGGGCGGCCGCGCTCTTCACGGCAGGTTTTTTCAAGGGTTCCCGCAACCGATTCAAGGTGTTGCCGGAGAGCGGCCTGGAGAAGCGAGCTCTTGTTGGGAAAGTACTGATAGAGAGTTCCAACCGATACGCCGGCGCGATGCGCCACTCGGGTGGTGGTCAGCCGTTCTTTTCCGACGCTGAGCAAAACCTGAATGGTGGCTTCGAGAATGGACTCCACACTGGCGGTGGAACGCGCCTGAACAGGCGATTTACGCGGTTCCAAGAGCACTTGTGACGGACGAGGCAAATGCGAACTCCTGACCTGAAGCTTTCTTCATCTAAACACGTGTTCGCGAAAAACGCGAAAAGGACTGGAGGAAGAAAGAATGACGATCAAGGGTGATTTCGGAGGAAGTTTTACTTTTCCTGGCACAGATATGACGGTGAACCGCATGGGCTACGGAGCAATGCAGCTGGCTGGCCCTCATGTATGGGGGCCTCCGCGTGACCGGGAACAGGCGATCGCTGTCCTGCGCGAGGCATTGGACTCGGGAGTGAATCACATTGACACCAGCGACTTTTACGGACCGCACGTAACCAACCAGATCATCAAAGAAGCGCTTCATCCGTACCGCGATGGCGTGGTCATCGTGACCAAAGTCGGCGCGCGCCGGGGAGAAGACAGCTCCTGGCTGCCGGCTCGTTCGCGCCAGGAACTGATTGACGGTGTCAATGACAACCTGCGCAATCTTGGCGTCGACGCGCTGGATGCTGTGAATCTCAGGGTAGGCGGAATAGCGGCGCCTGCCGATGGTTCGATCGAGGCCGAGTTTTCGGTCCTCGCCGAACTCAGGGAACAAGGGAAGATCAAAGAGCTGGGTCTCAGCAACGTGACTCCTGCACAGCTTGCGGAGGCGCAGAAGATTGCGCCGGTTGTCTGCGTGCAGAATTTCTACAACGTGGTCCATCGCGAAGATGAAAGCTTTCTTCAGGAGTTGGCTGGACAGGGCATCGCTTATGTGCCGTTCTTTCCGCTGGGAGGATTCACTCCTCTGCAGTCCTCAGTGCTGGAATCGGCAGCGGCTTCTCTTGGAGCCACGCCGATGCAGCTGGCGCTGGCCTGGCTGTTGCAGCGCAGTCTGAACATCCTGCTGATTCCGGGTACATCGAGCCTGCAGCATCTCCGGGAGAATTTGAGGGCGGTAGATCTCAAGCTATCTCCTGCAGTTGTAGAGCAGCTGGATACGATAGGCGCCGGCAGCGGTGCGGAAGTCGCTGCTCATTGAGGACGATGCCCGCTTCGACAGGCTAATGTCTTGCCGGAGTGACCAGACTACACAGCCCGCCAGATTGGCGGGCTGTCCTTGATGGAGCGGAGTCTGCGCTGATTCAGCGCTTCAGCGAGCCCTGCACGAGTCCCTGCATGAATCAATGACGCGTGCAGGGGCTACGTTCTTCTGAGCATGACGTGAAGCGCGCCTTCTCCGGGTGCGGCTTTGTAAGGAGCGAAGCCGAGTCTGGGGAGATCCAGCCCGGCAAAGAAATGTTCGCCCTCGCCAAGGACGACCGGCGAAATGGCCAGATGCATTTCATCGATCAGGTTCGCGGTAAGGTATTTGCGCAGCACGGAAACTCCCCCGCCGATGCGAACATCTTTGCCTTTTGCCGCTTCCTTTGCTCTCTCAAGAGCTGCTTCCGGTCCGTCAGTAACGAAGTGGAATGTGGTGCCGCCCTCCATCACAAGAGCAGGCCGTGCGTAATGCGTGAGCACGAAAACCGAAGTATGGTAAGGAGGATTTTCGCCCCACCAGCCTTTCCAGGAATCATCTTTCCAGGGGCCGCGAACGGGACCGAACATGTTGCGGCCTATGATCCAGGCGCCGATGTTTTCAAAAGACTGAGCTGCAAAATTATTGTCAATGCCTTTTGATCCTCCGCTTTCTCCGGTCATCTTCTTGAAAACTTCCGTGTTCTGAAACCAGGCGAGCAGTTCCGGCCCGCGAACTCCCAGCGGATTATGCAGATCCTGTGCGAGACCGGCGCCGAAGCCATCTATAGAAATCGAAAAGGCTGCAACTTTGACTTTGCCCATTTGGCTGCTCCTCTTTGCATGGTTCAGTTTATGCTAAAGTGCTTTCGCTTATTGCTGCTTTGCAGTGTTTGTGCGGATCCGGACGCGCCTGACCAGTTATGGACACAACACAAGCTGAAATTAGTCATGCGCTGGGGCACAACCATCGCAACACCAGTCACTTCTGAACTCAACCTGCAATGGCTAGCCAAGTGCACTTTAGCAACGTTGAGTCAGTTGGAGGGAACAAATGTCGGATCAGATTCTTGCTCTACGTGTGCAACGCCTCGAAAGCAGAGTCTTGGCTTTGACCGTTTTGTGCAGCATGCTAGCTATCGGTCTGGGTATTTCATTGTGGCATCATTCGACACAATCGGTTGAGGCAGCCCAGGCACAAGGGGTGATTCGTACAAAAGGCCTGATCATTGAAGATGCGCAGGGGCGTGCCCGGATTCTGCTTGGTGCTCCATTTCCATCAGTTTCTGATCGCCTGCGTCAGGATGCCACGGCGACTTCGCTGCTTTTTCTGGACGAACATGGCCACGATCGCGTCTCCATTGGACAGATCATGCCGGCACAGATCGACGGAAAAGTTCCGCCGAATTTTCATCGAATTGGAAATGCTTATGCGCTGACGATCTACGATGCTGTTGGAAATGAGCGTGGAGGCATGGGATTCCTGACAGACGGTAATACTTTAAATCGTGCCGCAGTTGTTTTGGACCGGCCTGGTGCTGATGCAATCGGGATGGCGGTGGATGATAATTCTGATTCAGCTAACCTGACTCTGATGTATTCCCCGAAGATTAGCTCCTACGCAACCGGCCTGATGTTGAGCACAGAAGGAAAAAAGGCATCGATTATGCTGAAAAACTTTCATGATGTGCCACGTGCGAGTTTCGAAATTGGGCCAGACCTATTGCCGTCATTTCATACGTTTGATGCGAATGGGAAGAGGGGACCTGAATTGTTGCACTCACCGAGTGCAACGAATGACTGAGGTTGCGCTCTTTAACAAAAACGAAGCCCGCCAAAAAGGCGGGCTTCGTTTTCTGGGAGAGGAATGCTCTATGTTCCCGTGCCGCGGATGACCACGAAGGCCGTGCGCATGAGGATTTTTACGTCGAGCCAGAAGCTCCAGTTTTCGACGTAAGCCGTATCCAGCTCGATGTACTTGGCAAACGATGAATCGTGGCGTGCCTGCACCTGCCAGAGACCGGTCAGGCCAGGCATGACTTCGAGGCGGCGGAAGTGTTCGAGCTCATACTTGGCCACCTCGCTCGCGATAGGCGGGCGCGGTCCGACGATGCTCATTTCTCCGCGCAGAACGTTGAGAAACTGCGGCAGCTCGTCGAGGCTGTACTTGCGCAGGAAGCGGCCCGTGCGGGTGATACGCGGGTCGTTGGTCATCTTGAAGAGGATTCCGTCACGTTCGTTGAGCGCGGCCAATTCCTTCTTGCGCTTTTCCGCGTCCTTGACCATGGTGCGGAACTTGAAGCAGGGAAAAACGCGTCCCCGTTTGCCGATGCGCTCGGACACATAGAAAGTGGGGCCTTCGCTGTCAAGGCGCACCACAATTGCGATGATCAGCATCAGGGGTAAGATCGCGGTCAAAATAGCCAGCGAAAAGATGATGTCAAAGATGCGCTTGAAGGCGGTTGAGAAGACCTTGGAGCGGCTGCGATGCAGCGGCGTGAGCGGATACACGCCCAGGTATTCGATGGCTGCGTTGGCGGCCAGCTCGCCGTAGAGCCCGGAGACGGAGCGGATATCGATGCCGAGGTCGCGCGCTTCTTCAAGCAGCAGAATCACCTGTTCGGAGGGGAGGGCCTGGGCGATCACCACTTCATCGATGAAGTGCATGCGGGTCAGCTGGCGGATATTTTCGATGCCGCCCAGCGTTTCCCGGACGGTGACATCGCCGTCCTTTTCTGTCACGGGAGGGGCGATGTAGCCGAGGAAGCGGCATCCCAGGCGGTAGTTATTGGTGATGTGCTCACCCAGCGCATAGCTGAGATAGTTTGTGCCGAGCACAACCACATTGCGCGTGTCCACGCCCTTTTCGTAATTGCGATAGCGGGCCAGCCGCAGGCTCGCGCGCCAACCGCAGAGGGCGATGCCGGAGGTGCAGATAAGCAGGAGCACGACCGTGCGCGAGGTTTCATCCCAGTGAAGGAGGTAAAGGCCGCCGCAGAGCAGAAGCCCTGCAGTAAGCGTAGCCTGCATGGTCATGCGGACTTCGTGCGCGCCGCTTGATGGAAACGCTGGGTTATATAGCCCGTAGCGCCGGCAGACCAGCAGCAGGGCAACCAGAAAGCCTGAGAATAGTACCAGATAGACCGGCGTGGCCATCAGGTTGAATGACTTGAAGGGGCCGTCAGCCAGGTACCTGAGTTTAAGAAACAGAGCAAATGCGAATGCCAGGGTGATGATGAAAACATCTCCGAGCACCACAATCAACTTAGAAGCAAAGGCTGGCCCGGAATGCTGTTGACCCGAAATAACACCCGGCCCCAATCGCCCAGCTTGCTTCTCAGATGGATCATTCCTGCGAATGTATTCTGAAGTCGCCATAATAGCTGTGCAAAAAATTCAGTTACAGGGAGATTTTTTCTTCCCTTTTGCGTCTCCGGTTGAGAGACACAAGCTCCTTGTTTCAGAGCAATCCAACGGCATATAACAAGGAATCTATTTGCTGTTCACTGCTGTCAGTGATCTCAAAAAGGATCATGACGAGTAACTATGATTTAAGTCCAAAAACTTGAAGAATCAGATACGATTCTGCGTTCTGGAATATTGCGAAAAAAGCCGCATATCACTTTTTGGGTGTATACCGAGCAATGGGTATACACTTCAAAACTCCTGTCTAGCTTGTTTTCCGCAAGGCAGCAAAATGAAGAAAATCAGTGATTCTATGGTAACAGCTACGAGTTCGGCTCTCGTAAGAACAATCTGTGAATAATGGAACGGCGTGAACTGATACTTCTATTGTAACTGTATTTGAAACCTGTCTTGGTAATTTGTTTGATGCCTAAAAGAAATTTATTGGTTGTATTCTCAAAAACAATTTCATACCTCTCGCCGACATGCCATTTCTTAGTGCACGTCAAAGGCCATAATGTTTTGCCGAAGTTTCTCCATCGTCGAAGGTAATGGCACCTTGGGCATTGATTGGAACGAGCGGCTCTCAAGAACCGCTCCAATGCGGTGCGCCGATGCTTTTACCCGGCGATGAAATGATGGAGAACCCTCGGCTTCTGACAGCAATGCTTCATATGCGCGCACGACCAGGGCAGGATCCTTGCAGATTTCAAGCAAGTCCATACCCGCCGCAATCGCTTCGCGAGAAGCGTCTTCGATCGAATACCGTGTCAGGATGCCGCCCATCTCCATGTCGTCTGATATGACCAACCCTTGGTATCGGAGTTTGTTGCGGAGGACTGTGGAAATCCAGAAGGGAGAAACAGATGCAGGCTTTCGATCACGCGCGGCTTTCGGATACGAAGCATGGGAGACCATGATCATGGGCAGCTGCCTGATAAGCGTACGATACGGCGCGATATCCTCGGCCCACATCGTCTCCCAGCTGCGCTCGATCACGGGCGTTGCATGATGTGAATCAAGTGTGCCTCCGCCGAGTCCAGGAAAGTGCTTACCGCTGCCGGTGATGCCTTCAGCGGCGAAGCCTTCAAGAAATGCTGAAGCATAGGCTGCGACCTCTTCAGGTTTTGCGGACACAACGCGGGTACGCATCACGCTGCTTGATACCGGCAATGCGAGATCGAGCACCGGAGCGAAAACCGTATTGAAGCCAAGAAGCCGCGCCTCCTTCGCGATGAGCCGGCCATGTTGCTTGAAGCGCGATGGCTTGCCTGTGGCAAAGACCTCAGCCGGAGAGGGCATGGGCGCAATGAGGTCGCGCAGCCGGTCTACCAGGCCACCTTCGAGATCGACGCAGCGAAAGATCGGCGTGGCGATGACTTTCGTCGCCTCGCGAAGAAGATTGGCTGTCTGCGCCGCTTCCTCAATATTGCGGCGGAAGAGGATCACACCGCTCGGGCGGATCAGCTTCAGCCATGCGCGTTCCATGTTTGTGAGCTCGGGCCCTTCGAGGCCCGCGATCAGCAGCCTTCCCACCTGGTGGCGAAGTGTTGCGCTCATGCCTTGCCGCCTTTGATCTCGTTCCTGAGCTCTTCGAGAAGATTCAGCGCCTGCAGCGGCGTGAGGGAATTGATATCAGTCTCGCCAAGGCGGTCGAGGATACGCTGCGAGAGCGGAGTGAACATGGTCAGCTGCAGCGGGGCATCGGTCTCTGCAGCGACGTTGTGCCGCTCAGAGCGCTCATGCTGCTTCAACACCTGGCGCGCGCGCTGGATGACCTCAGGCGGCAGTCCGGCAAGCCGTGCAACGTCGATACCATAGCTCTTGTTCGCCGGCCCGGGCTCGATGGCGTGGAGAAAAACAATGCCTTGCGGCGTCTCCTTGACAGCGACACGCAGGTTTTTGAGGCGCGGAAGCTGCTCGGCAAGAATAGTCAGCTCGTGATAATGCGTGGCGAAGAGCGTGCGCGCGCCGATTTTCGCGTGCAGATATTCAAGCGTAGCCCAGGCGAGCGAGAGGCCATCGAAGGTCGCCGTGCCGCGTCCCATTTCATCCAGCAGAATGAGCGAGCGGCTGGTCGCAGTGTTCAGGATGGTCGCCGTCTCCGTCATCTCGACCATGAAGGTGGAGCGGCCGCGCGCTACGTTGTCGCTGGCGCCGATGCGCGTATAAATGCGGTCCACCAGCCCATAGCGCATGCGCTCGACAGGAGCGAAGCAGCCCATCTGCGCCATGATGACCAGCAGCGCCGCCTGCCGCAGGTATGTCGACTTGCCGCCCATGTTCGGCCCGGTAAGCAGCAGAATCTCCGGACCCTCCACATCGAGATAAAGGTCATTCGGAATGAAACGTCCTTCACCCGCCTCTTCCATCAGGCATTCGACGACGGGGTGGCGCGCGCCTATAGTTTCGAGAATCGCGGCCTGTTCGAGCTTTGGCCGCGTATAGTTGCGCAGCGCCGCCAGATGCGCAAAGTTTGCCAGCAGATCAGCCTCGGCAACAGCGGCACTGCTCCGGCGGATGCGGCTCGCGTGCTCGAGCACGCTGCGGCGCAGTTCGGCGAAGATGCGCTTCTCAATCTCGATCGACCGTTCATGCGCCGTGAGCACCTTCGTCTCGTAGTCCTTAAGCTCCGGAGTGGTGAAGCGCTCGGCATTCGCGAGCGTCTGCTTGCGCTCGTAGTCGGGTGGGACATTGGCGAGGTTGGCTTTGGTGATCTCGATGTAATAGCCGAAGACGGAATTGAAGCGCACCTTGAGCGAAGAAATTCCAGTGCGGGCGCGTTCGCGCTCTTCAATGGCGGCGATGGACTGCCGTCCGCTCTGGCTGAGCCCGCGCAGCTCATCGAGTTCCGCATCAACTCCGGAAGCAATCACGCCGCCGTCAGCAAGAGTCAGCGGCGGCTCCGGCTGAATCGTCCGCTGAATGATGGAACAGACATCCTCAAGCGGATCAAGCCGCCCGGCCAGTAGTTTCCAGAGAGCTGTATCCAGCGAACCCAACATCTTGCCAAGATGCGGCAGGTGCTGGAGCGAAGCAGCCAGCGCAAGCACATCGCGCGGCCCGGCGCTGTCGAGTGAAATGCGAGCCAGCAGCCGTTCGAGATCGAGAATGCCGCCCAGCGTCCGGCGAATCTCTTCACGCTGCAACAGATCGCGCCTGAGCAGATCGACAGCTTCGTAACGTTGTTCAATCGCTTGCTCATCAAGCAGAGGCCGCAGAATCGAAGCCCGCAGCAGCCGCTTACCCATCGGTGTCTGGCAGGCGTCAAGCGTGCGGAAGAGCGTCGTATCCCGGCCCGCCTCGCTGAAAATGGGCTCGACCAGCTCCAGGTTGCGCACCGTTACCTGGTCGAGCTGCAGGTACTCGGCGCGCTCGTAGAAACGGATGCTGTCGATGTGGCTAATATCCATGCGCTGCGTGTGGCGCACGTAGTGCAGGATCGCTCCCGCGGCAATGGCCGCCGCCGGATGATGCGAGAGCCCGAAGCCGTCAAGCGACGCCGCGCCCAGCTGGCGTTCGAGCAGCGGCACCGCATAATCGCGCGTAAAGACCCAGTCCTCCACCGGGCTTTTTGTCCGGATGCGTTCAAGCCCGGCAGTAATATCAGCCGGGCTACCCGCAGGCAGAATCACTTCGCTCGGCGCCGACTTCTCCAACTCATCGAAACAGAGAGCCGCAGCCTGCGGCCCAGTAAATTCAGCAGCGCGGAAATCGCCGGTCGAAAGATCGAGGAGCGCCAGCGCCGCCAGCTTGTCCTCCACATGTATGGCGGCAAGAAAGTTGTTCTGCTCAGAGCTAAGCGCAGAATCAAGCGCAGTTCCCGGCGTCAGCACGCGCGTCACTTCGCGGCGGACGATCTTCTTCGTGAGCTTGGGGTCTTCCATCTGCTCGCAGATGGCCACCCGATATCCCTTGCGCAGCAGCCGCGCGATATATCCCTCAGCAGCGTGATAGGGAACGCCGCACATGGGCTGCGACTTCTCCCTGTCGCGCGCAGTGAGTGTGATCTGCAGCTCACGCGAAGCGATATGCGCATCTTCATAGAAGAGCTCGTAGAAATCGCCGAGGCGAAACAGCAGCAGAGCGTCGGGGTGCTCGCGCTTGGCCGCCGCATACTGGCGCATCAGCGGAGTCTGCGCGGCTTCAACAGGTTGGGCAGAAACATCGGACACGGGAAAGGTCAGCATATCGCATGCCGATGCCTGGTTGCATGGGCGGCTTTATACTGTTGTATTACCCATGTTTTTGCTATGGCTCAGAGTGGCGGCTGTCTTTTATGGACTGGCCAGCGTCTCCGCAGTGCCGGCGGTCTTCGGTGACCGTCCGCGCTGGCAGCAGATATGCCTGCCTCTCGCCATTGCCGGGTGGCTCTTCCATCTGGTTGCCACAGTAGAGACATTAATCGCGGCCCATCGCCTCATGCCAGTCGGCATGAACGAGGTGCAGTCGACGCTCTCGCTGCTCATTGTCACTGTCTTTCTGCTTATCTGGGCTGCCTATCGCACCATTTCGTTTGGCGTCTTCGCGCTGCCGCTGGCGTTCCTGCTGCTGCTGGTGCCTGCCATCGGGCCGGACCGCTACACCTTCTCCTCGCCGCTGGTTCGCAATGGCTGGATTGTGATCCACATCGTGCTGCTGCTTGCGGCCTATGCTGCGCTGATCTTCAGCCTGCTGTCGAGCCTCTTTTATCTTGTGCAGGAGCGCCGTCTCAAGAACAAGCAGTCGCCCGGTTTTCTTGATTGGCTGCCCCCGCTCGACACCATGGAGCAGATCGCGCAGAAGATGCTCGTTCTCGGTTTCCACTGCATGACCGGCGGCCTGTTCATCGGCTCGCTCATCGCGCAGGAGCACGTCGGGCCGACGTACTTCCTTGATCCCAAGGTCGTGCTCTCGTTCCTGATGTGGGCGCTCTACATCGTCATTCTTTTCGTGCGGCGCTCTACGGGCCTGCGCGGCCGCAGGGCTATCTATCTTTCGAGCGCAGTCTTCCTCGTCATGCTGTGCGTGTGGGCAGCCAACCTCTTCAGCTCAGTGCACAGGTACACGGCCCCATGAAGATTCTGCTGACAGGCGTGAACCACAAGACCGCTCCTGTGGAGCTGCGCGAACAGCTTGCTATCTCGCCTGAACGCCTCAGCGAAGCCACCCGCGCCCTGCACGCTTTTCCCGGGGTGCACGAGGCCATGATCGTCTCCACCTGCAACCGCGTGGAGCTGCTGGCCTGCCACGATGCGAACACCCCCGACCTGCTGAGTTTTCTTCGCGAGTTCTTGGGTATCGATACAACCGAAGTGCGCCCGCACGTGTATGAGTATCGTGAGACAGACGCCGTGCGGCATCTCTTCCGCGTGGCTTCGAGCCTTGACTCGATGGTTGTCGGCGAGCCGCAGATTCTCGGCCAGGTAAAAGAGGCCTATACAGCTGCGCGCTCGGTCGGCGCCGTGCAGGCGCATCTTGAAAAGCTGCTGCAATCCACATTCAGCGTTGCGAAGAAGGTCCGCAGCGAAACGCAGATCGGCAGCTCATCGGTCTCTATCGCGTCGGTTGCCGTCGATCTGGCGAAGAAGATTTTCGGCTCGCTCGATGGCAAGCGTGTCCTGCTGGTAGGCGCAGGCAAGATGAGCGAGCTCGCGGCCCGCCACCTCATGCAGCAGGGCGCTCACTCTCTTCTTGTCGCCAATCGCACCCATGACCGCGCGCTGCGGCTTGCGCATCAGTTTGATGGCAGGGCGGTTCGTTTTGAAGACCTTCATGCCACCGCCGACCAGGCCGACATCATTATTACCTCCACCGGCTCCCAGGAACACATTTTCCGGCGTGAGCACGGGCAGCGCTTTCTGCACAAGCGGCGCAACCGGCCCATGTTCTTCATCGACATCGCTGTGCCTCGCGACGTCGACCCGGAGATGAATCGTGTGGATGGCGTCTTTCTCTATGACATTGACGATCTGCAATCGGTGGCCGCATCGCATCTCGCCGACCGCGCGCGCGAAGCGCAAAGAGCCGAAGCCATCATCTCGGAAGAGGTGCTGCGCTTCCAGAGAAAAGCGCAGGCGCTCAACGTGACGCCGATGATCGTTGGGCTGCAGGGCACGGCTGAAGAGATGCGCCAGGCGGAGCTGCGGCGCGCCCAGTCACGCCTGCAATCGCTCACGCCGGAACAGCAGGCCGCGGTCGAATCGCTCACGCGCGGGCTGATGAACAAATTTCTCCACCTGCCCATGCAGGCGCTCAAGGCAGCGGCGCTCGAGGCTGACACGGTCATGCTCGAAGCGCTGCGCGAGGTCTTCGATCTGCCTCCGGCGCAGGAACAGCAGGCCCAGCCTGTCCGCGCAGAAAAGCCTGTTCAGGAGAAGCCGGAACCCGTTGCCGCATGCGACGAGAAGGCGCGTCAATGATCCGCATCGGGTCTGGAATTCGTTCTGCGATCCGTATCGGCTCGCGCGGCTCGCAGCTTGCGCTATGGCAGGCAAACCATATTGCCGATGCGTTGCGCGGCCAGGGGCACGGGGTTGCGATTGAGATCATCCGCACCACCGGCGACGCCCGTCAGAACGTGGCCTTCAATCAGGTCGGAACCAAGGGCATGTTCACCAAGGAGATTGAAGAGGCCCTCCTTGAGAACAGAATCGACCTTGCCGTGCACAGCCTGAAAGACCTTCCTACAGGGACTGGCCGTCCAGGCGATGACGCCTCCGGCGTAGTTGAGGGGCTTGCTATTGCTGCGATTTCGAAGCGCGAAGATCCCCGCGACGCTTTCGTCTCGGACAAATACAAATCGTTTGCGGCATTGCCATCGGGTGCCCGAGTCGGCACCAGCAGCCTGCGCAGGCAGGCGCAGCTTCGCGCGCAGCGCCGGGATGTGGAGATGGTCGAGTTCCGCGGCAACGTCGATACCCGTCTGCGTAAGCTCAGCGAGGGCCTTGTGGACGCCATTGTGCTCGCCGCAGCGGGCCTTGAGCGTCTTGGCCGTACAGAATGGATTCGCGAGCGTTTCTCTCCTCTGATCGTCTGTCCGGCGCCGGGGCAGGGAGCGCTGGCTATCGAAACACGTGCCGAGGATGAGACTACACAGAATGCAATTGCTTTTCTTGATGATCCGGAGACGCGCTTTGCCGTAACCGTCGAGCGAACGGCGCTGGGCGCACTCGGCGGAGGCTGCCATGTTCCCGTGGGCGTTTACTGCCAACAGACTCCTGAGGGCTGCGTCGTCACCGGAGCAGTTGCCTATCCCGACGGCTCGTCACTTCTGCGCGTCGAGCTGGAGCACCAGCACGGACAGAGCGCCGATCAGCTTGGCCACCTTGTCGCCGAGCGCCTGCTCGAACAGGGAGCGCGCGAAATTCTGGAGGCCGTGCAATTGTGAGCGGACAGCCGCTTGCTGGGAAGACGATCGTCGTTACCCGCGCGCGGCACCAGGCGAGCCGCCTCAGCCGGCAACTTGAAGCCCTGGGCGCGCGCGTTGTTGAGATTCCCGCGATTGAAATTCTCCCTCCCGAATCATACGAACCGCTGGAGGAAGCGCTCCGCAATATCCGGAAATATCAGTGGCTCATCGTGACCAGCGCGAATACCGTCCGCGTTCTGGGCGAGCGGATTCCTGCAGACAGGCTCTCGCACCTTCAATGCGTCGCCATCGGCTCAGCGACCGCGGAAGCTCTCAGAAGCCTGGGCTTGCCCGTCGCATTGGTTCCGAAGGAATATGTAGCCGAGTCGCTGGTGGAGGCTCTGCGGGATAAGGTTGCCGCCACGCGTATTCTGCTGGTTCGCGCCGCTGTGGCCCGCGATGTGATTCCGGACGGGCTCCGGCGGCTGGGCGCCACCGTAGATGTGGTCGATGCCTACCGGACAGTGGTCCCTGAGACATCAGCGGCATTGGTCCGGCAGGTTTTTTCAAATGTGCAGTTGCCGGATGCCGTGACCTTTACCAGCTCGTCTACCGTCACAAATTTTTTTCAGCTGATGGAGAGTGCCGGCATCCATGCCGCGCCGAAGGGCATAGTGGCGCTTTCCATCGGCCCAATCACTTCGTTCATCCTGCGCTCCCATGGATGGGAGCCCGCGGCCGAGGCCGATCCGCATGATGTCGAGGGATTGGTCCACGCGGCTGTGGAAATCCTGTCAAGCCCCCATCGCATGTAAATTCCAACAATCTACACAAAACAAAAGGCTTAAGGCATCATAAATTTGGCGTGTTTATCGTCTGGAACTGCTATTCTGGAAATAAGGGGAGAAAAAAGTCCGGTCTGGGGAGAAAGGCGGGTTTATTGCCCCGGAATCAGGACTTTACACGGAACCTGCTTGTTTTCAATACTTTGCTGTATTGAAAATAAAAGCAATGTGTTTTCAAAGACTTAACACCTCCCCCAGGGAGGGGAATCCCCCTGGTGACTGCTCCACGTCTTATCTCCCGACGTGCAGAGCGTCTCGAGCAAACATTCCGGGCACCTCGGTTTGCGGGCGATGCAGACCTGCCGCCCGTGATGGATCACTTCATGAGAGAAGGCGATCCAGTGGTCCTTGGGAATGATCTTCATCAGGTCCTGTTCCACCTTCTTCGGTTCCGTCTCCCTGGTCAGGTGCAAACGCCGGGAGATCCTCAGAACATGCGTGTCCACCACAATGCCCTCAGCCAGGCCATAGGCCACCCCCAGGACCACGCTGGCCGTCTTGCGCGCAGCCCCTGGAACAGTGAGCAGCTCGGCCATGGTTCGGGGAACCTTCCCGCCAAAATCGCTGGTGATCTTCTTCGCCGCCCCTGAAATCGACTTCGCCTTGTTCCGGTAAAAGCCAGTCGAGCGGATGATCTCTTCGATGGCAGGGAGAGATGCCTCGGCCATGGCTTTTGGAGTAGGGAATTGGCGAAACAACTCCGGTGTGGCCATATTGACGCGCGCATCCGTGCATTGTGCCGAGAGGATGGTCGCCACCAGCAGCTCCCACGCATTGCGATGGTTGAGAGCGCATTCGGCGTTAGGGTAAGCCGCAGCAAGCCGCCTGAGGATTTCGGCAACCCGCTCAGGAGCCAGATCGCGTTTGGGATTGAATGTGGACTTGGCCTTCGAGGATTTCGCGGCTGACGAGGCAATCGCCGCATTCACGTTCGGACGCTTTACAGCCTTCTTGGGAGCAGTCTTGGTTGTAGGCATAGACAAAGATGTTTTACCGCAAAGAATGCCTGAAGCGCCAAATGGGCAGAAATTTAAGGCAATCTTGCAGGTTCGCAAAACGCGAACTAAGCTATCTCATGAGAGAGACGATCCGGCTTGCACATCATAAGTAGAAAAAAGCTGGTTGAAGCAGCGGCAAAACATAATGAGCTGTCAGATGCTCTCGATATCTGGTACAGAATTGCAAAAAAGGCCGCATGGCAAAGCCTGGTGGACGTGCGGAGGCATTTTCCATCTGCTGACGGGGTAGGAAAGTACACGGTCTTTAATATCAAAGGAAACAGCTATCGGCTGATTATCGAAATCTACTACAAGTCGCAAGTCATTTTGGTCAGACATGTTCTGACACATGCTGAATACGACAAGGAGCCTGGAAGCAATGAGCGCTCTCGCACAACCTGAATATGCTCGACTGCTGACAAAAGTCTTGCCGTCCGTGATTCATACGAAGAAGCAGCACGAATACTATCTGCGGCAGGCGGAAGTGTTGCTGGAAAAAGAAGCGGTCCTAACAGAGGCCGAAAGAGAGTTGTTGGATCTGCTTACTTTGCTGATTGAGAAATTTGAAGATGAGCATCACGAGCTGCCCAAAGCCTCGCCGCTTGCCGCTCTGGAATTCCTTATGGAACAGCATGGTTTGAAGCAGAAAGACCTGGTAGAAGTTTTTGGCACGCCCAGCATCATTTCCGAAGTCTTGAATGGGAAGCGGGAACTGAGCAAAGAACACATTCGCAGGCTGAGCGAGCGGTTTCAGGTGTCGCCGGAATTATTTTTCTGACGAATTACCTACCCCAGCCGATCAAGCATCTCTTCCGGCGTCATGCGGATGCTGGTGAAGATCGGCGTGTCCCTAAGCGTGTAGGCACTGGCTTCGGTTTCGCGCAGCTGCTGCACCAGGTCGAGGAAGTCTTCGGGGAAGTTCGTCTCGAAGGCTACGACGAACTCCTGGTCATCGATGCCGAACGAATATGTGGTGTTGAGCTTGACTCGCGGGTAGAGGTGTCCGACACGAATGTGCTCGTTCATCAGGCGCTGGCGCTCTTCCATCGGAAGCAGGTACCAGGCACGGGTCTTCCAGAAGGGATAAATAAAGATGTACTTGTGTCCGCCAGGGCGGAGGAATCCGCGCGAATCGGCCTGGCCTTCGTGCTCGTGTCCGATGAGATATTGCGAGCGCTTGGTCATGGCCAGATAGCTGTTTGGGATGGTGAGATATCCGCCCAGCGGAGTGGCCAGCAGTTCGGCCGTCATCTGGTTGATGTCGTCGGGCGAATAGCAGATGCGCCACAGAACCATGTCCACATCGCCACGAGTGCCTACAGTGGAATAGGTCAGCGTGAGCAGGCGTCCCGGCTGGTTCCAGCGCTGGATAACCTCGGCGAACAGGCGCTTGTGCTCGGCGCGCTCCGCCGCCGGCAAGCGTCGCCATTCAGGCAGAACCTTGAAGAAGGTGAAGCTGACGATCTGGCGCTGAACTGGCTTCTGGTCTTTTGATGGTTGCGTGTGGGTTTCTGCTGCGGGAGTAAGCGTGGCAGTTTCGGACATTTAAAACTCCTTGCTGACAGTCCAGTGTAGCAAAGTATCCCCTATATGGTAGAATTAAAGAATAAAAAGGTAGAATTCATCCATGAGTTTGAATATCAAAAATCAGGAAGCCCATAAGCTTGCGCATCAACTAGCCGAACTGACTGGGGAAAGTATCACTCAGGCTGTTACGGAGGCAGTCCGCGAGCGCCTAGACCGGATCCGCCATGAGCGGGGAAAAAACCTGTCCGAGAGATTGCTGCGTATTGGTAAAGAGTGCGCAGCTCATCTGAAGGAACCTTTCCGTTCCATGGATCATGGTGATTTACTCTATGACGAAAAAGGTCTGCCGCGATGATCGTTGATACCTCGGCACTCATTGCTATTCTTCGTGATGAAGCAGACGCGGTTATATTTGCCAATGCAGTCGCGGACGCCATTCATCGACGTATTTCTGCTGCCAGTTATCTCGAAACTGCAGTAGTGATTGATGGGAGCCGTGATCCGGTAGCCAGCCGCAGGTTCGACGATCTTGTTCGGGATGCTGATCTAATGATTGAGCCAGTAACAGAAGCTCAAGTGAAAATTGCGCGCGATGCGTACAGGGATTTTGGAAAAGGCAGTGGGCATCCAGCAAAACTGAATTTCGGAGACTGCTTTGCCTATGCACTGGCAAAAGCGAAAAATGAACCTCTGTTATTCAAAGGCGATGATTTTATTCATACCGACATAGTGGCAGCGACTTGAGTATCCACAGCTTCATAAGGATTTAGCGTCAAGCAGGTATACTCGAACACGAATGACCGAAAAAATACTGGCCGTTCTTGCCTCCTTCATCATTGCCACCATTTCCTCTTCCGGGTATATCGGGGTTGCACTCCTTATGGGAATTGAGTCTGCGTGTATCCCGCTGCCGTCGGAGATCATCATGCCGTTCGCCGGTTACCTGGTGCATACGGGACAACTCAAGCTCATCTGGGTGGCTACTGCCGGCGCCATAGGCTGCAATCTTGGCTCGGTGATCGCCTATTGGATCGGCGCGCTGGGCGGCAGGCCTTTCATTATGAAATATGGCCGCTTTGTGCTGCTGAATCATCATGACCTTGACCGGGCGGAGCATTTCTTCCAGCGCTATGGCGGGATCACCGTTTTTCTTGGACGGCTGCTGCCGGTGGTGCGCACGTTTATCGCGCTGCCTGCCGGGATTGCCAAGATGCCGCAGCTTCGGTTTCACATCTACACCTTCGTCGGATCATGGCCGTGGTGCTATGTGCTGGCTTACTTTGGAATGAAGCTGGGACAGGCGTGGGAGACGGATCCGCGATTTAAGGCTGCATTCCATCGTTTCCATCTGGCAGTGGAAATTGTGCTGCTGGCGGGGGTGGTCTGGTTTGTGTGGACGCACTGGAAGAACAGAGTTCGTCCGGAAGAAGCATGATGGAAAGGCAGCGCTCAGGGTGCAGGGCACAGTTCTAACAACTGCTTACTGCGTACGGCGTTCCATTCGCGCTGCGCTTTCTACCACTGAATCCGCAGCATTTGCCAAATCTGCAACCAAAAGCAGACACTACAGAGTTTGATACCACCCAAATATTCATCAAATAAGGACGGTTGAAGCAAGGAATGTCTACGCAGAAAGAAAGCGGGAAAACAGCCGCTGCGGAATCAAAAGTCCAGCCAGCAAAGGGAAAACTTGGAATTATGACAGTCGGCATGGGGTCGGTGGCTACGACTCTGATTGCCGGCGTAGAAGCGGTGCGCAAGGGGTTGGCCAAGCCTATCGGATCGCTGACGCAGATGGGCACGATTCGCCTGGGCAAGCGCACTGATGGGCGTTCACCGCTCATCAAGGACTTTGCGCCTCTCGCTGACCTGAATGATGTTGTTTTCACCGGATGGGACATCTTTCCGGAAGATATGTATGAGGCAGCCGAGCATGCCGCGGTGCTCGACCGTGACCAGTTGAAGAGCATCAAGCCGTTTCTTGAGGCGATCAAGCCGATACCGGCGGTTTTCGACCAGCACTATGTGAAGCGCCTGCACGGTACGCACGTGAAGCAGGGCAAGAGCAAGTGCGATCTGGCGCAGCAACTGAGGTCTGATATTCAGGCCTTCAAGGCGACGGTGGATCGTGTGGTGGTGCTCTGGTGCGGGTCGACGGAGATCTTTCTTGAGCCTTCGGCGGTGCACGCCACGATTGAATCGTTTGAGAAGGGCCTGGTGGACAACGACCCGAACATCGCTCCGTCTCAGATTTATGCTTATGCGGCGCTGAAGGAAGGTGTTCCGTTTGCCAATGGAGCGCCCAATCTCACCGTTGACCTGCCGTGCATGCTGCAGCTTTCGAAGCAGACAGGAGCGCCGATCTGCGGCAAGGACTTCAAGACCGGGCAGACCTTCATGAAGACGGTGCTGGCTCCGGCGTTCAAGGCGCGCATGCTTGGTGTTTCTGGCTGGTATTCGACCAACATTCTCGGCAACCGCGACGGTGAGGTGCTGGACGATCCGGAGTCGTTCAAAACGAAGGAAGAATCGAAGCTCGGTGTGCTCGATTACATTCTGCAGCCGGAGCTTTATCCCGACCTCTACAAAGACATCTTCCATAAAGTCCGCATCAACTATTACCCGCCACGCGGCGATAACAAAGAGGGTTGGGACAATATCGATATCTTCGGATGGCTCGGGTATCCGATGCAGATCAAAGTCGATTTCCTCTGCCGCGACTCGATTCTTGCAGCACCAATTGCGCTCGACCTGGTGTTGTTCCTTGATCTGGCGCAGCGGACTCCTGAGCTGAAGCACCTGGGAATTCAGGAGTGGCTGAGTTTCTACTTCAAGTCACCGATGACGGCTGAAGGACTGTATCCGGAACATGATTTATTTATTCAGCTGATGAAGCTCAAGAATACGCTGCGGCATGTTATGGGCGAGGATTTGATCACGCATCTTGGGTTGGAGTACTACGACTGAGAATTCCACCGCAAGGCGCTAAGAACACCAAGATACGCTAAGATTTCACCGCTAAGTCAAAAACGGCAGGTCGTGTACCTGCCGTTTTCTTTGTAGAACGAGATCCTGGCGGTATCCTAAAAGCGTTGGAGGACTTTATGGCGACATCGACACATGTGCCGGTTGAGGTGTATCTCAGGTCTTCCTATGAGCCGGATGCTGAGTATGTGGACGGGGAGATTGAGGAGCGTCCGATGGGTGAACTGGACCACGCTGCATGGCAGGCAGCGATTCAGAAATGGTTTTTCAAACACGAAGAAGAATGGAACATCGATGTTTTCCCTGAACTTCGGGTTCAAGTCGCTTCGACCAGATTCCGGGTTCCGGATGTGACAGTTCTTGAGTCTTCGCACCCCCAAGAGCAAATTATTACGCATGCTCCCATTGCTGTTTTCGAAATCCTTTCGCCCGAAGATACCGTCAAGCGGCTGAAGCACAAGCTGGATGATTATGCGGCGATGGGCATTCCGCAGATCTGGGTCGTCGATCCGGAGGACGGGAGTTTTTCGAGATATGAGGACAGGCAGTTGCTTCGCCGGGAAGTATTTGATGAGCCGGCGCGGAGTATCCGGTTTGCCGTGGATGAGATTGGGAAGCTGCTGCGCAAATAATCATTTCTGTACCGCTTTTCCTCAGGCGTGCCTTTATTTGCACCTGTGCTTTGCCTGAATTCCCGAACACAACAGAACTAAAATGAAGCTATACCCATGGCTGAATTTACCCACCTGCATCTGCATACGGACTACTCGCTGCTGGATGGCGCTTGCGATGTGGAGAAGCTTGTCAATCGTGTTGCCGACATAGGCCAGAGCGCGGTGGCTATTACCGACCACGGCAATATCTACGGCGCGGTGCATTTCTTTGAGGCGGCGAAGAAGCGCGGCGTGAAGCCGATTCTGGGCTGCGAGCTGTATGTGTGCAAGAAGGAAGACCACCGCGCCGATCCGCAGGGCGATGACTACAACCATCTGCTGGTGCTGGCGGAAAACGAAGAGGGCTATCGCAACCTGGTGCGGATTACTTCGGAGGCTTCGCTTTATGGCTTCTATCGCAAGCCGCGTGTAAGCAAGAAGTATCTGGCGGAGCACTCTGAAGGGCTGGTTGGATTTTCGGGCTGCCTGGCGGGTGAGCTGTGCGAGAACCTGATGGAAGGGAAGTACGACGCGGCGAAGGCTGTCGCAGGGCAGTATCAGGATATTTTTGGCAAGGGAAACTTCTTTCTCGAAATTCAAGACCAGGGACTGGAGCTGGAAAAGAAAATCCATGCTGACTTGTTCCGCCTGGAAAAAGACCTGGGCATTCCTCTTATAGCAACGAACGACAGCCACTATCTCTGTGACGATGACGCGCATGCTCACGAGATACTGCTGTGCGTGCAGACAGCGTCGTCGATTCATGATCCCAAGCGCTTCAAGTTCGATTCCGACCAGTTCTATGTGAAGACCGCGGCGGAGATGGAGAAGCTTTTCTCGCATGCTCCGGAAGTTGTGAGTCGTACGATGCAGTTTGCCGAGCGCTGCAATCTGAAACTCAGCAAAGTGGACAATCCGTTTCCTGAGTTTGCGGTGCCGGCGGGGCATACGATTGACAGCTACTTTGAGGATGTCTGCCGCAAAGGCTACAAGAAGCGCATTGAAACATCGATCCGGCATTTGCAGGATCACGGGTTGCTGAGGCATCCGATCTCCGAATACGAAGCGCGGCTTGAGCGCGAAATCGGAATCATCAAGCAGATGAAGTTCCCCGGCTATTTTTTGATTGTGTGGGACTTTATCCGCTATGCGCGTGAGAACGGCATTCCTGTAGGGCCGGGGCGCGGATCGGCAGCGGGTTCACTGGTCGGCTACGTGATGGAGATCACGAACATCGACCCGCTGCAGAATGAGTTGCTCTTTGAGCGCTTTCTGAACCCGGAGCGCGTGTCGATGCCGGATATCGACATCGACTTCGACATGAACCGGCGCGGCGAGGTGATTGATTACGTCACGCGCAAATATGGGCGCGAGCAGGTAGCACAGATCATCACGTTCAATACGATGGCGGCGAAGGCGGCGATCAAGGACGTGGGCCGCGCGCTCGAAATGCCGTATGGCGATGTGGACCGCATTGCCAAGCTGGTGCCTACGACAATTGGCGTAACCATCGAACAGGCTTTAGAGGATTCGCCGCCTCTGCAGGAGGCGTATGACTCGAATCCGCAGATTCGCGAACTGATCGACACGGCGAAGAAGCTGGAAGGTCTGGTTCGCGGAGCGGGCGTGCATGCGGCCGGTGTGGTGATTGCGCCGCGTCCACTGACCGATCTTGTTCCGGTGGCGCGCAGCAAGAACGACGAAATTGTCACCGCCTATGACATGAAGGCGGTGGAGAAGATGGGCCTGCTCAAGATGGACTTTCTTGGGCTGACCACGCTGACGGTCATTGATGACTGCCTGAAGCTGATCGAGAAGAACAAGGGAGAGAAGCTGGATATCGAGAAGATTCCGCTCGATGACCAGCATACCTATGAGAAGGTTTTTCACCGCGCGCTGACTTCGGGTGTCTTCCAGTTTGAATCGGGCGGAATGCGTGATGTGTTGCGGCGTTACAAGCCAACGACGGTGGAAGACCTGACAGCTCTGAATGCGCTGTATCGTCCGGGGCCAATCCAGGGCGGCATGATCGATGACTTCATCGAGCGCAAGTGGGGCCGCAGGAAGGTCGAGTATGAGCTGCCGGAGCTGGGGACGATTCTGAAGGAGACGCTGGGCGTCATCGTCTACCAGGAACAGGTGATGCAGATTGCCAACGTGCTGGCGGGCTACTCGCTGGGTGAAGCCGACCTGCTGCGCCGCGCGATGGGCAAAAAGAACCCTGAGGAGATGGCCAAGCAGCGCGACCGTTTTGTGGATGGAGCGCTCGAAAAGAAATTCCCCAAGGACAAGATCACGAAGATCTTCGATCTGATGGAGCAGTTTGCCGGGTATGGCTTCAACAAGTCGCACTCGGCGGCGTATGCTCTGCTCGCATATCAGACGGCCTACCTGAAGACGCACTATCCGGTGGAGTTTATGGCGGCGCTGCTGACTTCGGAAATCTCGAAGCCGGAGAACGTGGTCAAGTACATCAAGGAATGCCGCGAAATGGAGATTCCGGTCGAGCCGCCGGATGTGAGCTTCAGCGATGCCGATTTTACGCCGCACGGCAATGCGATCCGCTTCGGGCTGACGGCTATCAAGAATGTCGGACGAAACGCTATTGATTCGATTCTTGCTGCGCGCAAGGAGCTTACGGAGCAAGGCAAGAAATTTGCTTCTTTCTGGGAGTTCTGCGAAAAGGTCGATCTGCGCCTGATGAACAAGCGCGTGATTGAATCGCTGATCAAGGCCGGCGCTCTGGATTCCCTGGGGCGGCGTGCGCAGCTGATGGCGGCGGTGGACAGGGCGATTGAGCGGGCACAGAAGGCGCAACGCGATCTCGAAGCCGGGCAACATGGGCTGTTTGGAATTTTTGATGACCATCCCGCGACAGTATCGAAAGCTGATGAGCTGCCGCATGTTCCTGACTGGGATGAGCACCAGCGTCTTCAGTCGGAAAAGGAAGTGCTGGGCTTCTTTGTTTCCGGACATCCGCTGGACAAATATGAAGAGAAGCTGCGCAACCTTCCCGGTGTGATCGATACGGCGACGGCGCTTGAAATGAAGCCTGCTCCCAGCAACGGGCGGCGCGGGCAGGCTCCGGAGAATGAAACTGCGATTGCGGGAATGATTGTCGGCCTGAAGGTCGCAAAATCCAAACGCTCAGGCGAGCTTTATGCGCAGGCATCGCTCGAAGATGCGACAGGCAAGATCGATCTCATCTGCTTTCCAAAAGACTATGAGCGGCTGAAGGAAGTGTTGAAGATCGAGGTGCCGGTGGTTGTCCGCGGACAGCTTCGCGCGGAAGAAGAAGCTGCACCCAAGCTGGCTGTTTCTTCCATTCAGGCGCTTGAAGATATGAAGGTGCGTCTGCCGCAGAATATCCGCATCCGCATACCTCTGGAGCGTGCCAGCGATGCTACTCTGCATGAGTTGCGGCAGATGATTGCTGCGTCGCCCGGGCCGGGGAAATTGATGTTGAACCTGGAGCAGCAAGGCGAGTTCTGCGTGATGATCGAGCCGGTCGGGCTAAGCGTGGCGGCTGATCGCTCATTTATCGACCGTGCAGAGGAGTTGCTGGGGCGGGGGATGGTGCAGGCCATCGACTGACAGAGGTTCAGCCACGAACGAGGACTCCAGATTTTGTCGACATCTCTTTCGAGGTATGAGGTCTCGCATACGCCCCGTTTTTCTGCTGAAGGCAATTTGTCTCTTTGCCATCACATCCATACAATCGAACAGTAAGACTTGCATCGTCTATGACTGAGCAGGCAGGCAAAGTAGAGGAGATGCAGGCTGTGGCTGAAGCCATTCCTGCAGCGTGGGAAAAAACGGAGCTGGCGCGTCATCCGCAGCGGCCGTATCCAATGGATTTCATCAAGACCATCTTTACCGAGTTCAGCGAGATTCACGGCGACCGCGCCTATGGCGACGATCCGGCTTTGTCCTGCGGCATGGCGCGCTTCCAGGGCGAAGAGGTGATGGTGATCTTCAACCTCAAGGGGCGCACGGTGAAGGAGCGCGTCCAGCGGAAATTCGGGTCGCCTGACCCGGAGGGTTACCGCAAGGCACTCCGTGCCATGAAGATTGCCGAGAAGTTCGGGCGGCCGGTTTTTACACTCATAGATCTTGCCGGTGCTAATCCGGGGATTGGCGCAGAGGAGCGTGGGCAGGCGGAGGCGATTGCTCGCAATCTGTTTGAGATGTCGCACCTGCAGGTGCCCATTATTGCCACGATTACCGGCGAAGGTGGATCGGGCGGCGCGCTGGCGCTGGCTGTTGCCGATCGGGTGCTGATTCTCGAAAATGCGATCTACTCTGTGATCTCTCCCGAGGGCTGCGCTTCGATCATGTGGCGCGATGCATCTAAAAGAGCACAGGCCGCGGAAGCGCTGAAGCTGACGGCATCAGATGTGAAGTCATTCGGTTGTGTGGATGACATTGTTCCTGAGCCGGAAGGCGGAGCGCATGCCGATACGGAAGCCGCAGCGCGGCTGCTCGAAGAAAAACTGAAGTGGCATTTTCATGAAGTGAAAGCCTTGTCTCGCGAGGAAATGCTGAAGCTCCGCTATGAGAAGTTCCGCAATATAGCGCAGTTTTATATCTCATGATTGGCGTTAGAATGGTATTACGGTATTACTGCCCATGAAGAAGATGCCTGCTCATACCCATACAGTGGTTGTCCGGTTAACGAGCAAGTGCCAGGCAACAATTCCTGAGGCGGCCCGGAAGGTGCTTGGCATTGGGCCTGGGGATGAAGTTGCATTTGAGATACGCGATCGGGTGAATTCATCGGTGATCGTGCGAAAAGCGCATCCTTTAGACCGCCAATTTGCGGCTGCTGTTTCGGATACGCTGGCTTCTGAATGGCTCTCCGACGCTGATGAAGAGGCATATGCAGGCCTCTAACTACCAATGTGGTGATGTTGTTGTGGTCCCTTTCCCTTTTACAGATAAACAAGCTATAAAGCGCCGTCCAGCTGTAATTCTGTCTTCCAGTGCGAAGTTTTCCTGCGGTCACAGCATTCTGGCGATGATTACCAGCTCAGGCAACGCGCCTTGGCCGCTTGATGTTCCCATTGTCGATAAAGCGAACGCTGGAATACACGCGGATTCTGTAATTCGCATGAAGCTTTTTACTCTGGATGATCGCCTGATTTTGCGGCGCATCGGTGCGCTTTCAAAGTCTGATCGGACCCAGTTGGCCTACTCTGTATCCAGAGTCCTGGACGGGCTAGGGATCAGGGTGGCTTCGTAGACCAGAAGGGCTGTACTTGCGCATGAGTTCAACCAACCGCCTCCGTTCCTTCAGCTGGTTCGCCATAGCGGCCATCTACTTTGTGTTTGCGCAGCAGGTTGCGCTGCGCGCGGCGAACGGACTCAGCTCGGGCGACTGGTTTCTGCTGGTCAACAGTCTTATTCTGCTGTTTCTACTGCTGATTGGTTATGCGGGCATGGGATATGCCGTGCAGCATCAGCAACAGCCGCTCAAACTAATGGGCCTGGCGCGACGCGATGGATGGACGCGCGAATGTGCTGTCGGAATGGCATTCGGATGGGGAGGCGTGGTCGCGTGCGTTCTTCCAATGGCCCTGATCGGCGGTATGGTTGTGACTTTCTGGACGGACCGCCATCAATTCTTTCTGCTCCTTGTGAACCTGGCGACGCTGGCAATTTCTGCGCTCGCAGAAGAGATTGCTTTTCGCGGATATCCTTTTCAGCGGCTGATTGACGCAACCGGGGCAACGGTTGCGACGCTGCTCATGTCTGTGCTCTTTGCCGTGATTCATCTGATGAACACCAACGCGACGGCGGCAAGCACACTGGTGACTATTCTAGCGGGATGGCTATTTTCGATCGCGTATCTGAGGACGCGCGCTCTCTGGCTGCCGTGGGGGCTCCATTTTGGATGGAATGCGAGCATGGGCATTCTGTTCGGCCTTCCGGTGAGCGGAATGACTGTGTTCAATCCGATTATTTCGTCGAATGCCAATGGGCCGGTGTGGTTTACCGGCGGCGGCTACGGGCCGGAGGGAAGCGCGGTTGCGGTCATTGTTCTTCCCGTGTTGATGATTGTGCTGATAAAAGTCACGCGGGATTACGCTCATAAATACGCGCAGCCGGTGATTGTGCCGGGCGGCATTCCTATGGACATTGACGCAATGGCGCGCCGGCAGCATGAAGCGGCGATGGGTGCGGCTGCTCCTGCAGTGCCAAGTCTGGTGCAGATTGCTCCTGCTTCCATGAACGGAACTACGCCATCTGCGCCCGCAGATGAATCCGGCGAAAAAACTGTGGTCGATAAGCCAGATAAGACCGAATTGTAATTTTCCCTATTCAAAACAAAGTTTGCACGGTATGGCGCTGCCGGGCTTGCAATCGGCTGCAAATCGCGCCATGCTTGTAGTCCAGAGTTGTGGGGGCCCGTCATGCAGGGTTTCGCAGCACATGGCATGCACTCCCGCCGCCTGTGGCGCGTACTGACAGGTGGAGCAATATTGCTGTTCGTTTCAGCGGGAATCTCTTGGACGCAGGTCTTTACTGTCGGCCCGGAGAAAATTGAAGGCCATTATCTGGATTTCCACCCTACCAATATTCCTCTGCCAACTCAGCCTATCAGCGAGCGCGGACGTCAGGAATTGATCCGTTCCCTCACTGCGGAGCAGGGCTTTGCCATGCGGCCTTTGCCCCTGGCCAGCAAAGGGCTCACTCTTCGTGCAAACGGTGATATGCAGCCCACCGGCTCCGACTATGTCAACGAGATCAACGAGCATGGTACATCGGCCAAGCCAGGCGATCGCTGCGTCATCACGGACGTAAAGATAAAGGATGACCGCATCGTTCTTCTGCTCAATGGTGGTCCTGATCCAAAGCATAAATGGCTGCGGCATGTTTCCATCGGAGCAGACCCGAACTATACAACGCCTGTCGTGCAGGATAATGGGCAGGCCCCGGTTGGTTCCCGCCTCACACTTATTTTTCCTCATGCTGTGCCGGAAGTCAGCGGACAGCAGGTGGAAGCGCTGCTTGCTCCGGTGCTTGGATTCGGGGTGAAGTCGCCGGTGAAAGCCTACACGGACACACTGCCGCCAAAACTCAAGCAGGCCATCCTCGATCATCATGTTCTAGTAGGCATGAGTACCGAGATGGTGGTCTATGCGATGGGCCAGCCGCAGCAGAAAGTGCGCGAGCGCGAAGGGCAGATGCCGTTTGAGGAGTGGATCTACGGCGAGTCTCCGAAGCCGGTGGAGTTTGTGCGCATCAATGGGAACCGTGTGATTCGCGTGGAGGTTGCCGAGGTTGGCAAGCCGCCTGTCATCCGCGCGGACAACGAAATGGGCGATTACTGGAGCACGACGCCGAATCCTAATGTGCGTGCAGTGAAGATGGGAGATGAGGATCCGACGGCTACTGCGAAACAGTCTGCGCCGCAGGCGCCGCCATCGCTGCGAAAGCCGGGAGAGAAACTCCCCACGGATGATGATAAGAACCATCCGACGATGGCCCCGGTGCAGTTTCCAAAGGATTCAGACAAGCCGAAGGTGCAGCCGCTTCCCGGTCCGCCTTCGGCTTCAGATCCCCAGCCTCTGCCATCCTCAGGGCCTCAGTCGCTGCCGGGTGGCCCTCCGCAGCAACAACAGCCGCAATAGGAGTCCATGTATTCTGGCAATATGCTGGATTACGAGATCACTCCGCAACAGCTATCTGAAATTATTGCCGGGCCAGAGCGGGAAAAGACTATCCTTCTTGATGTTCGCGAGCCCGTGGAGTACACGGTGGCGCGCATTGAAGGCAGTGTGCTGATGCCGATGGGCGATGTTCCCGGCCGGGCCAATCAGGAGCTTGATCCGGATACTCATATCGTTGCCATTTGTCATCATGGCGTGCGCTCGATGAATGTAGCCGTATGGCTGCGCAGCCAGGGATTTGAGCAGGCGCAGTCGCTCAGGGGCGGCATTGATGCATGGGCTACGCTGATTGATCCGGCCATGCCGAGGTATTGAGAGAGTTCTGCATGGCGCGATCGCGACTTTTTCTTTTTCTACATTGGATTCCGGCGATGATTGGAGTGACGGTCATCCTTATTGAATCCACCGGAACGATGTCTGCCAATAATACCAGCAGGTGGCTCCTGCCCCTCTGGATCAAGCTGTTTGGCCCGATTTCTCCGGAGCGGTGGGGCGCGATCCATCACTGGATTCGCAAAACGGGGCATTTTGTCGGCTATGGCCTTGTGAGTCTGGGATTCTTTAATGGCTGGCGCGTTACTTTTTCGGAGAAATCGCGCGGTAAGGGATGGCTGTTCGCGCTGGCTGCGCCTCTGGCACTTGTATCTACGCTTGCACTGGCCTCGTGGGATGAGTGGCACCAGTCGCTACTGCCGGGACGAACCAGTTCTCCTTTCGATGTCGGCATTGATCTTTCTGGAGCTGTCACCGCGCATCTCGTGCTGCTGATGGTCTTATTCATCGTGTGGCGTGTGCGCGCATCGCGTGCCAAGAAGCGGGAAAAGGAAATCACTGCTTCGCGCTGAAGCGTACTGCTTTCCGTATACTCGTCTGTTGATCCAGATGCACATGGGAGAATGGGATGCCGACTGCTGTTGAATATGCAAGCGAAAATTCTGCGCGATTTCTCGATGAATTGAAGGCACTGCTGCGGATACCTTCTGTGTCCACGCTGCCCGAGCACAAGGGCGATGTGCGTAAGACTGCTGAGGTTCTGGTTGCGGAGCTGAAGCGCATCGGCATGGAAAATGCGCGGCTGATTGAGGGCGAGGGGCATCCGCTGGTCTATGCCGAATGGCTTCATGCTGCGGGCAAGCCGACGGTTCTTTGCTACGGGCACTACGATGTTCAGCCGCCAGATCCTCTGGATGAGTGGTTGTCGCCTCCGTTTGAGCCGACAGAGCGTAATGGCAATCTCTATGCGCGCGGCGCCGTAGATGATAAGGGCCAGATGTATATGCAGGTGAAGGCGCTGGAGGCGCTGTTTGCGTCGCATGGTGGGAAGCTGCTCCTGAATGTGCGCGTGATTCTCGAAGGCGAGGAGGAAGTTGGCGGGGAATCGATTGCGAAGTTTGTGCGCGAGCACCCGGAAGAGTTGAAGGCTGATTTTGCGCTTGTGTGCGATACGGAATTGTTTGCTCCGGAACTGCCGACACTGTGCGTGGGGCTGCGTGGCATGATCTACACAGAGATAGAAGCGCGCGGCGCGAAGAGCGACCTGCATTCGGGAATCTATGGCGGAGCTGCGCCGAATCCGTTTGTGGCGCTCGCGCAGATCATCGCGCAGTTGAAAGACAAAGACGGGCGCATTCTCATTCCCGGTTTTTATGACAAGGTGCAGGCTCTCAGCGCTGACGAATTGAAAGCTTGGAAGAGCCTGCCGTTTGATGAGGAGCATTACCGCAAGACGGAAGTTGGATCATCGCAGCTGGCAGGAGAGCCGGGATATTCGGTGATCGAGCGCACCTGGGCGCGGCCTACGCTGGATGTTCACGGAATGCCGGGAGGTTTTACCGGCGCAGGTGCGAAGACAGTGATTCCGGCGAAGGCGATGGCGAAAGTCTCGATGCGCCTGGTGCCGGATATGACGCCGCAGGAGACGTTTGCGCAATATAAGACGTTTGTGGAATCGCTGAAACCTGCCGGCATTGAGCTGGAGGTGCGGCTGATTCACTCAGGCGATGCCATTGTTGTGGGCACGGATAATCCCTATATCCAGGCAGCGACGAAAGCGCTCGAGCAGGTCTGGAAGAAAGACACAGTCTTTATCCGCTCCGGCGGGTCGATTCCGATTGTCGGCAACTTTGAGCGGCACCTGAAGATTCCTACTGTGATGATGGGTTTCGGGCTGCCGGACGACAATCTGCATGCGCCGAATGAGAAATTCCATCTTGCGAATTTCTATCGCGGGATTGAATCGATCATTACTTTCTTTGAAGAGTTGGGGAAGTGAACGGATTTGTTCTGGCCGGAGGGCGCAGCACGCGCATGGGGCGCGACAAGGCGCTGCTTGCGTATGAGGGGCGGCCTCTGGTGGAGCATGCTGTGGCCTTGCTGAAGAGCGCGGGACTTCAGCCGCATATTGTTGGCTCTCGTCCTGATCTTGCTCAGTATGCGCCTGTTGTTCCTGACGTGCGTGAAGCATGTGGGCCGCTTGGCGGCATAGAGGCTGCGCTTGTATCCACCGAGAGTGAGTGGAGCCTGTTTGTTGCCGTTGACCTGCCGCTGCTGCCGCCGATGTTCCTTCGCTATTTAGGGCAGCGTGTTTCCGTGACTCGGGCATGGGCTACAGTTCCAATATCGGTAGGGCGCCCCGAGCCTTTGTGCGCGGTGTACCATCGTGATCTGTTTGTTGGGATTAAAGCTGCTTTGGAAGCAGGCGGCTACAAGGTCATGCGCGGCATCGAAAAAGCTGCGAAGGGAAATATCGATGTCTTCAACATTGAAGCTGTCGCTGCAGCGCGAGATGACTGGGCTTCCGATATTCCAGTCCATCGCTGGTTTCAAAACCTCAATACACCTGCCGATCTGGCATTGGTAATCTAAAGGCAGGAGACATCCGGATTGAGCAAGATTCCTGAGATTGTCATCGCGGAGAAGAACGGCTCGCGACCACAGCATCCATACATCGCCTTTGAGAAGGTTTCGAAAGCCTTTGGTGATAACGTGGTGCTCGATAACGTGAGCTTCTTCGTACTTCCGGGAGAGACACTCTGCATTCTGGGTCGAAGCGGTGTCGGCAAGTCAGTTTCGCTGCAGCAGATCATGGGCTTTCTTAAACCGGATTCGGGAGAAATTCTTGTTGCGGGGGAGAACATCTGCGGCTACAGCGAAGCACAGATGCAGACTCTTCGGCGCAAAGTGACGATGGTTTTTCAGAACGGCGCTCTTTTTGATTCGCTCAGCGTGGGTGAGAATGTTGCTTTTCCGCTGCGCGAGCGCGGCGAGCTGGCGGAAGACCAGATTCAGCAGATCGTGAACGGACTGCTGGAGATGGTAGAAGTTGCCGAGATGAAAGACCTTCTACCGTCCGATCTTTCGACGGGAATGAAGCGATGCGTCGCCATCGCACGTGCTCTGGCGGCACAGCCTGAAGCGATTCTCTATGATGAGCCGACGACGATGGTTGATCCGCTGATTGCGCGATTGCTGGGCGACCTGATCCAGAAACTGAAGCATCAGCTGAATCTCACAAGCATCGTCGTGACGCATGATATGCGTTTCGCCAAGAAGCTTGCTGACCGCGTGCTCTTTCTGCATCAGGCGAAAGCGCATTTCTTCGGCACGATGGAAGAGATGGAGAAGTCGCAGGATGAAATTGTGCGTCAGTTCCTCGACCTCGATGCGCTGGTGCTTCCGGAGGCCTAATACTCTTATGTCTGCGACGCAAGAGCTGAAGAATGGCAGCAAGGCAACCACAGCCAGCGATTTTGTCGGCACGTGGAAGCTGGTGGATTATGCATTTCTGCACGAAGACGGCACAGTCGAAAGGCCCTGGGGCGAGAATGTTGTCGGATTTCTGCTGTATTCAGCAGAAGGCTACATGAGCGGAAATCTCAGCCCTGCAGGCAGGCGGCACAACGTTGATAAAACGGAAGCCCAGAAAGCTCGCCGCAAGCGCGATTACATTGCTTATGCCGGCCCATACACAGTGGAAGGCAATACGGTGACACATCATGTCGAGGTCAGCCTTTTCCCGAACTGGCTGGGCACGGCGCAGCTGCGCTATCACAAACTCGAAGACGACACGTTGATCCTGCGCACGCCGCCGATTCTTTCGAGTGATGGAGTGGTCGCAGTGCAGCTTACCTGGCAGCGCGTAAAGAAATAACATTGCTAAACTAAATCTGTGAAGGTTGCGCTCGCCCAGATCAATCCTACGATCGGTGATTTCACCGGAAACATCGACAAGATTCTCAACTTTACACGTGAGGCTGCGCGTGGCGGAGCAAACCTTGTGCTCTTTCCGGAGCTTGCAGTCTGCGGATATCCTCCGGCTGATTTTCTTGATAAGCCATCATTCGTTGCGCGTTCAGAAGAAGCGGTCAGGGAAATTGCCGAGGCAACGTCTGACCTGGATATTGCCAGCATTGTTGGATATGTGACACCTGCTCCTGCAGGAACAGGGAAACGGGTGATGAACTCTGCGGCTCTCTTGCGCAACGGTGAGATTGCTTTTGTGCAATCGAAGATGCTGCTGCCTTTTTACGATGTTTTTGACGATCAGCGATATTTTGCTCCGGCTGAGCGGCAGCATCTGGTGCATTTGGGTGGTGACCGCGTCGCGTTGACCGTTTGCGAAGATGCATGGAACGACAAGAATTTCTGGCACAACCGGCTGCATGCTGTCGATCCTGTGGAAGAATTGATGCGCGAGGGCGGCAACGTTATTCTGAACATTTCGGCATCGCCCTACTGGCGAGGAAAGCGCAAGACGCGCCGCGAGATGCTGGCGGCTATTGCGCGGCATCACGGCGCGCCGGTAGTAATGGTGAACCAGGTGGGCGGTATGGACAGCCTCATCTTTGACGGGTCAAGCCTGGTGCTTTCTGCTGAAGGTGACCTGATCGCGCAGGGCAGGTCGTTTGAAGAGGATCTGGTCTTTGCCAATCTGAAATCGCGAACGGGAGATATTCACTGGCAAACGGACAATCTGGATGAAGCAGTCTATAGTGCTCTGGTGCTAGGCACGCGCGATTATGTGCGCAAGTGCGGCTTTTCCAAAGTGCTCATAGCTCTGAGCGGGGGAATTGATTCTGCGCTGGTGGCGACCATTGCTGTCGATGCACTGGGGAAAGAGAATGTGTTTGGTGTGGGGATGCCGAGCCCTTATTCCTCGAAAGGCTCTATCGACGACAGCTGCAAGCTGGCGGAGAACCTTGGCATTCGCTTTGAGCAGATTCCCATCAGTGGCCTGTTTACTGAATACAACAAAGCCCTGGCTCCGCTCTTCTCCGGGCTTCAACCGGACATCACTGAAGAGAACATTCAGTCGCGTACCCGTGGCACTCTGCTGATGGCGCTCTCAAATAAATTCAATGCGCTGGTGTTGACGACGGGGAACAAGTCTGAAATGTCGGTTGGTTACTGCACGCTTTACGGCGACATGGTAGGCGCGCTGGCGGTAATCGGCGACCTGATGAAGACGCGCGTCTATGACTTGTGCCGCTTTGCCAATCGCAATGGCGAGCGCATTCCGCAGGAAATTCTTGAGAAGCCGCCATCGGCCGAGTTGCGGCCAGGGCAGAAAGATACTGACTCGCTGCCGCCCTACAGCGTGCTCGATCCGATTCTGGAGGCTTATGTTGAGAACTACGAGACTCCGGAAGAGATTGCAGCCAGACAGAAAGTTGATCTCGAACTGGTGCGCAAGGTCGTCAAAATGGTAGAGCGCAGCGAATACAAACGCCAGCAGGCAGCACCGGTATTGAAGATAACGAAGAAAGCCTTCGGTCCGGGACGGCGTTTTCCTATCGCCGTAAAAGTTCAGGTATAGACTTTTCTTTGTGACTCCAGAAAGGATTTCGATGCATCTTGGTATTTCGCTTCGCAAGACCGTGCTTGCGATGACTCTCGGTACAGTTGCAGTGCCGACAATTCTGGCGCAGCAGAATGCACCCGCGCCTCCTCCTGCTCCTACGGGATCCACGGAAGAAGTGCCTGCGGCTCCAAAGCCTACTGCTCCTGTGCCGGGTACGCCGCAGTTTCCTCCTGTAGATCAGGCGAACTTTACTGCGACGACGCCTGCCAAAGATACGGTTGACGCCTTTCTTCGCCAACTATGGGGATATGACTCGGACCGCGTATGGCAGGTGCAGGCCATTCAGAAGACGGCTGCTCCGGGAGTGAGCAAGATTACGGTACTGGCAGCGCAGAAGACGAATCCGCAGCAGATTGGCTCGCTGCAATTTTTTACAACGCCTGATGGCCAGCATCTGATCTCGAACGAGGTCATGTCGTTTGGGACACGCCCGTTTGACGCTAACCGGAAGTTGCTTCAGGCCGGCGCCAATGGCCCGTCGCACGGCGCTGCTTCCAAGGAACTACTGCTCGTCGAGTTTGCTGATTTTCAGTGCCCGCACTGCAAAGATGCGCAACCGATAGTACAGAAGCTGCTCGCTGATTTTCCCAATGCGCATTACGTGTTCCAGAATTTGCCACTGACCTCGATTCATCCCGAGGCATATAAGGCGGCAGCCTATGGCGTTTGCGTTGCCAAGCTGGGAGGCAACGATGCGTTCTTTACTTTTGCGGATACGGTATTCACAAACCAGGCCAGCCTGACTCCAGAGGCTGGGGACACGACATTGAAAGACGCAACGACCAAAGCCGGAGTCGATGCGGCGAAGGCGGCTGCTTGCTCTCAATCAGCTGAGACGAAGGGTGCGGTGGATGCATCGATTCATCTGGCGCAAGACCTCAATGTGAATGAGACTCCGACCCTTTTTATCAATGGACGCAGCATTCCGCTGAATGCCATTCCTTACGAAACATTAAAGAAAATTGTTGAGTTCCAGGCACAGGACGACAAGTAGAATAATTTAGTACGATGCCTGCCGGTGGTTTCCGGCAGGCATTTTCATGGGATTTCCCGGCTATACAGGCAACAAGCCGCGCATGCTCCCCGCATGCGGTTGAGAAGCAGCCCCAGGTTCCGGACATAAAAAATTCATGCTCCATTCAAGGTTCAAGTGTGAACTAGTGGAGTGGTAACGGATTGAGTAGAGAGGTTGAGGATGGAACAAGGCCGCTGGGTCCTGTTGATTGCGAGCGAAGCAGGCGGGACTGATTCGGTAGCCGACCAGGCGATGGAACGGCTGGTGCAGGCAATTCAGGAAGAGGGGTATCGCGTCGCCAGGACTTCGACGCCGGAGGATGGGCTTGCGCTGGTGAATTCCGATCCATCGCAGAGCGCGATTCTGCTTGACTGGGACCTGCCGGAGAACAAGGAGTTTGATGAGCGTGCAGCGCTGCGCATTGTCCGCGCGGTGCGTCGTCGCAACAAGAAACTGCCGATCTTTCTGATTGCTGATCGCACGCTGGTGAGTGAGTTGCCGCTTGAAGTGGTGAAGCAGGTGCACGAGTATATTCACCTCTTCGGAGATACTCCCGCGTTTATCGCCAACCGCGTTGATTTCGCAGTCGAGCGCTACCATGAGCAGTTGCTGCCGCCATATTTTCGCGAATTGGTGAAGTACACAGACCAGGGCGCTTATTCCTGGGACGCCCCGGGGCACATGGGCGGAGTAGCGTTTCTGAAGCACCCGGTGGGCATGGCTTTTCACAAGTATTTTGGTGAAAACCTGCTGCGCTCGGATCTCGGCATCTCTACTGCGCAGCTTGGCTCATGGCTCGATCATATCGGTCCACCGGCGGAATCAGAACGCAATGCTGCGCGCATCTTCGGCGCAGATTGGACGTTTTATGTGCTGGGCGGTTCTTCGACATCGAACCAGATTGTCGGCCACGGGGTGATTGCGCAGGATGAGATGGTGCTGGCTGATCTGAACTGCCACAAATCCATCTGCCATTCGCTTACAGTTACTGGCGCGCGGCCTGTCTATTTCAAGCCGACGCGCAATGGTTATGGAATGATCGGGCTGGTTCCATTGGCGCGCTTTCGCCCGGAAAATATCGAGGAGCATATCAGCAAGAGTCCGTTCCTTGCCGGCGCAGTGTCGAAAAATCCAAGCTACGCAGTGGTGACGAATTCGACTTACGATGGCTTCTGCTATGACGTGAACGCTGTTGTTGAAGAATTGGCGAAGAGCGTGCCGCGCGTACACTTTGATGAAGCCTGGTATGCCTACGCTAAGTTCCATCCGCTTTACCGCGGGCGCTTTGCCATGGATGTGCCGGATGAGATGCCGAACCGTCCGCTGCTGTTTGCTGTGCAGTCGACCCACAAAATGCTGCCCGCATTCTCTATGGCATCGATGATTCATGTGAAGCAGAGTCCGCGTGCGCCGCTCGAGTTCGATCAGTTCAACGAATCATTCATGATGCGCGGCACAACGTCGCCGTTCTATCCCATGATTGCTTCGATTGATGTTGCGACGGCCATGATGGACGAGCCTGCCGGATCGACTCTTATGACGGAGACGATTCAGGATGCGATCAGCTTCCGCAAGGCGATGGCTTCGGTTGCGCATCGGCTCAAGGCTGAAGAAGGCGGCGGCTGGTTCTTTGCGATGTTCCAGCCGGACTATGTGAGCGATGCGGCGACGGGTGAGACTTATCGCTTTGAAGATGCGCCGGACAGCCTGTTGTCTGAGTCGCCGAAGTGCTGGACGCTGAAGCCTGGCGAAGCCTGGCACGGCTTCAAAGATGAAGATATTGCCAATGATTACGTCCTGCTTGATCCTACGAAGGTTACGATCCTGACACCAGGCATCGATGCGCAGGGCAATATGGCGGAGTGGGGCATTCCTGCGGCGATTCTGACTGCGTTTCTTGATGCGCGCCGCGTTGAGATCGCCAGGACTGGCGATTATACCGTCCTGACGCTCTTCTCGGTCGGCACAAGTAAAGGCAAATGGGGAAGCCTGCTCGAGACGCTGTTCGAGTTTCGCCGGCTCTACGACCAGGAAGCTCCGCTCAGCGATGCGCTGCCTCAGCTGGTTGCGAAGTATCCGGAACGCTACGGCACTACGGACCTGAAGCAATTGAGCGACGAGATGCATGCAGTGATGAAGGAGCTGAACCTGCCCGGACTCCTCCAGGAGGCCTTCGATACAGACCTTCCGCAGATCATGACTCCAGCGCGCGCATATCAGAAGCTCATTCGCGAAGGCACGGAAAAGGTGCGCCTTACCGAGATGCCAGGACGTGTCTCGGCTGTAATGTTGGTGCCGTATCCGCCGGGAATCCCGATGTGTATGCCGGGCGAGCGTCTGGGAGACGTTAACAGCCCAACGATTCGCTTCCTGCTCGCTCTGGAGGAATTCGGCAAGCGCTTTCCTGGATTCGAGCGCGAGGTCCACGGCATTGAAGTGGACGGTGAGGGCAACTTCTGGATGCGCGGCGTGATTGAAACGCCGGGCAAGCGGTCCAACGGCAGGACCAAGCCGCGCACTCATCCCTCATCGCGGGCGGCGAAGTAAAACCATCTCAGCGATGCCCGAGCTGGTGCATCGCTGAGATAGGCCTGATTGTCGATCGAGAGCTCCGATGCAGGATGAGCTTTGGCTCAGCTGCTTGGCAACGGGCTTCCGGTCGGATAGATTAGTCGATCAGACGACATGCTCCAACTCAAGACGCTTAACAACATCTTCTTTCTTGCTGCCACAGGTTCCAATCCACGTGCTGTACTCTACCTGGATGCAGCAGGGAACTGGCAGCCTTTTACTGGCATTCAGATTTACCAGCGTGTGCGGCTGCTGGTGGAAGCATTCAAAAGCTGGGGCATTCAGAAGGGTGACCGCATTGCCATTCTGGCGGAGAACCGCTGGGAGTGGGCGGTTGCCGACTTTGCCGCACTGGCGATGGGAGCGATCGATGTGCCGATCTACCCCACGTTGATACCGGAGCAGGTCGGCGATCTGCTGGCCGACTCTGGAGCGCGCATTGCTGTCGTTTCGACGAAGCAGCAATATCAGAAGGTCGAGGCTGTGCGCAATAAGACGGTGGTTGAGCGCGTTGTCCTGATGGACGATGAAGGCGTGCCCGATGCGGTGCTGATGTCGTCGCTGCTAAAGGATGCAGACAGCCATGGCGTGGAGCGTGATCCTGCGTTTGACCGTGCGGCATACGACGTCGGGCCGGATGATGTGGCGACGCTGATCTACACCTCTGGCACAACGGGTGAGCCCAAGGGCGTAATGCTGACGCATGGAAACATTGCGTCCAATGTGAACTACTCGCTGGCCGGATTTGAGATTACGCCGCAGGACTCCTGCATTTCGTTTCTACCGCTGTCGCACATTACAGCTCGGCATCTCGACTATGCCATCTACACGAGGCAGGCGACGATTGCTTATTGCCCGAGCTTTGAGAGGCTGCCGGCTGCGCTCAAGAGCGTCCGTCCGACAGTGCTGGTGGCGGTGCCGCGTGTGTTTGAGAAGGTCCGCCAGGAGGCGGAGCGTCAGGCTTCGCTCTCGAACCTGAAGAAGAAGATTTTCGGCTGGGCGATCAAGACCGGGCAGAAGCATCGCGAAGAGATCCTGCGTGGTGAGACTCCTTCATCGATGGGCTGGAAGATTGCGAACAAGCTGGTCTTCAGCAAGCTTCAACAGGGATTCGGTGGACGAGTGCGCTACTACATTGCCGGGGGCGCCCCGCTGGGGATGGACACAGCAACATGGTTCGCTGATGCGGGCATTCGCATTCTTGAAGGCTATGGACTGACGGAGACCTCCCCTGTTCTGGCTATCAATACAACGGCGGCGTATCGCATTGGCTCGGTCGGCAAGCCACTGCCGAATGTCGAATGCCGCATTGCCGAGGACGGCGAACTGCTGGTGCGCGGCCCGAATGTCTTTTCCGGATACTGGCACAAGCCGAACGAGACGGCGCAGGCCTTTGATGAGGAGCACTGGTTCCGCACGGGCGACATTGGGCGCATTGATGAGGACAGCTTCCTCTATATCACCGACCGCAAGAAGGAGCTGCTGAAGACCTCTGGTGGCAAGATGGTGGCGCCTCAGCCGATTGAGAACAAGCTGAAGGCCCATCTGCTGGTGGGGCAGGCGGCGGTGGTCGGTGACAAGCATAAGTTCATTGCTGCACTTATCTCCCCCAATTTCCAGGCACTCGAGGAGTGGGCGCGCCTGGAAGAGATCAGCGCCCCGACACGGCGGGAGCTGGTGGAGCAGCCCAAAGTAGTCAAGTGCTTCCAGGAAATTGTGGACCAGGTGAATGCGGGGCTGGCGCAGTTCGAGACCATCAAGCGCTTCAAGATCGTTCCCGAAGAGTGGTCGCTGGCGACAGGGGAACTTACTCCCAGCCTCAAGCTCAAACGGCGGGTCATCAATGGACAGTACGCGCAGGAAATCGCCGCTTTCTATCCGGACAAACTCCAGCCTTACTGACCCCTCGCCTATGTAGCAGTTGGTGTATTTTTTCAATGACTTACGCGGGGGCCTGCTATGTTATTGACTCTTCTATTTGAGCCCTTGATCTTTCAGAGTGTTTCTTCTGAGCTAACCGTTTTCTACGCGCGCCTTTATGTCTGAGTATGCCGTCTCGATGAGCCCGCTGAGTGCTGCGGCATCTGTGGTCATTCCCGGTCTCAGCTTTACATGGCGCATGAACTTGCCAGTGCCTTGCAACAAACAGGCTGGATCCGGCAACGATGCTCCTTGAAAGAATCCTACGTTCACGTGCGAAGTAAATACATTGACGTAGCCGAAGGGCACATCGCCCAGACAGGCAACCGGGCAGCCGTCATGCAAGGCTTCGCGGACTTCGTCTCCGCATTTCCGCATTACCTCAAACCAGTGATGCGCGATGGCTCCCAGTTCGCCTTCATGCTTTTTCATCCACGCATCGATGGCAGGATCGCGTTCGACAGTGCCGTTGAATCGCAGCAAGTCTGTTCCCATCGTCGGTCCACTTTCGCTTTCGGATCTGTGTTTGCGCGACATCTCTAGTCGGGTCTCAGCCCAGCCAATCATCGCCGAGTTAGCGGGTGATCATCAAGTGAAGAAAGGTGAGGCACCCTTTGTGTGACTATCGAGGCATGGTCGTCGCTGGTCAACGATTCGCAGGAGCCCTTCGACTTCGCTCAGGATGGCAGTACTTTACTGTACATCCTTACTGCGGATTTTGGGGTTGTTGCTGGTTTTGTTGCTGCTGGTCCTTTTTTCCCAGACCGAAGAGTTTGCTGAAGAAACCACGCTTCTTCTTTGGTTCCTGTTCGGGTTGCTGTTGGTTCTGGTTTTGGGCGTTCTGGGCCGGGGCAGTGGGTGTAGGCGTTCCCGGACGATTGGCCGGCTGCTGTTGCTGTTGTGCCGGAGCGGGCACGACGTTTGGTCCTGAGGGCTGCTGGTTCTCGCCTATGCCGAAGATCTTCTGGAAGAGGTTGCGCTGGTCGCCGTTGGAGTGGTCGCAGGTATCGGTGGGCTGCGTTCCGTCGAGGAAGGCAGCGGTGTAAGTGTTGCTGGCGCAGGAGGCGTCGGAGAGCAGGTTGGTGCCCTTGTCGAGCTGCACAAGAGTGATTCCGGCGGGCGAGTCGAACTCCTTTGTATCGGAGTACTGCGGGAGAGCGACGGCGCGCTTCATGAATGCCCCCCAGATAGGGGCGGCGGCTTTGGCGCCTTCGAGCTTGATGTCAGAGTAGTCGTCGTTGCCGATCCATACGATGCAGAGCAGGTTGGAGGTGTATCCGGCGAACCATGCATCGTTGGAGGTTCCAGTCTTGCCGGCGGCGGGAGCATAGAAGCCCGAAGCGCGGGCGGCGAGGCCGGTGCCGTGGTTGATGACGTTCTCAAGCATGTTGGTGGTGAGATAGGCGACGCGCGGGTCGAGGATGGGCTTGCTGGTGGGCGCATAGTCGCTGACGACGTCGCCATTGGCATTGCGGACGGAGGCGAGCATCCAGGGATCTAGCTTGACGCCGCCGTTGGCGAAGATGGTGTAAGCGCCGGCCATGTCGAGCGGAGTGGCGTCATAGGTGCCGATGGCGACCGATGGCGTTCCGCGGGCGGATTTGATGCCGGCATCGCGCGCGAGAGCGGCGACGTTATTGAATCCGACCATCTGCCCGAGGGCGATGGTGGCAACGTTCTGCGACTCCTGCAGTGCGAAGCGCGCGGTGATCATACCGTATTCTTCGTCATGAAAATTATGCGGTGTGTAGTCCTGCCCGTTGACGGTGTAGGTCACCGGCGCGTCGTTCAGCATGGTGACGGGCGTGAAGATGCCGCTGACGCCGTCGGCGCTGGTGAGCTGCGCTCCGGAGAGGCTGGTGTTGAAGGCGGCAGCGTAGACGAAGGGCTTGAAGATCGATCCGGTAGGACGGTGACGGACAGCATGATCGAGCTGACTGGCGGCATAGTTGCGTCCGCCAACAAGAGCGAGCACCTGGCCGGTGTGCGGATTGAGGGCGACGAGAGCCACCTGCGGGTAGACGATGTTGGGGTCGACGCTGGCCGGGCTGTTTTTCGAAGCGCGATGTGTGTGTAGCTTGGTAACGAGTTCATCGACGTGCTTCATGCCTTCGCTGACGGCCTCGCTGGCTGCGGCTTGCAGCTGCGGATCGAGCGAAGTGTAGATACGAAGGCCCTGCTGGTTGTATTCGGTATCGCCGAGTTTCTGGACGATCTGGTCACGGACGAGATCGACGAAGTAAGGTGCTTCGCTGCTGTCGGCGTTCTGCGAGGCGAGCTTGAGCGGGGTGGCTTTGGCAGCTTCGGCCTCGTCGCGGGTAATGGCTCCGGTTTCGACCATGGCATCAAGCACGAGGTTGCGGCGCTCCATGGCGCGGGTGCCGTGGCGATAGGGATTCAGACGGCTCGGGCTCTGGATCATGCCGGCGAGCAGAGCGCACTCCTGCAGGTTGAGCTGGCGGACATCTTTGCCGAAGTAGGCCTGCGCTGCCTCGCCGAATCCATTGATGGCGAAGCTGCCCTGCTGCCCGAGCGGCACCTGGTTGGCATACATCTGGAAGATCTGCTGCTTGGTGAAGCGGTGCTCAAGCTGGAAGGTGATGAGCATTTCGATGAGCTTGCGGCGGAGGCGCTTTTCCGGAGTGAGGAAGAAGCCGCGCGCGAGCTGCATGGTGAGGGTAGAGCCACCTTCGGTATAGGTGTGCCTGTGGGTGAGGTCGTTGCGGAGCGCTCCGAGTAAACGTATATAGTCCACACCGCCGTGGTCGAAGAAACGATGATCTTCGATGGCTGTCACAGCAGGAACCATGTAGCGCGGCAGCTCGTCGTAATTGACGAGGCGGCGCTTGATGCGGTTCGAATCGGACAGGCCGGTGATGAGCAGGGGCTCGAGCTCATAGGCGGCGAGCTGGTCGCCGTTCGAGTCAGAAATTTTGGTTACAGTCGTGCTGCCGAAGGTGATGGTGGCGCTGTCGGGAGCGTGGTAGGACTGAGGGCCGGGATGGACGGTGAGGTTTGTGCCGCTGATCTCAAATGTCCCCATGGGAGATGCGGAGCCGGTGCCGGTCTCGATGTATCCGGCCTGGCGCAGCTCCTGCGCGACGAAGCTGGCAGTCAGTTTCTGCCCCGGACGCACTTCGCGGGGGGCGGCGTAGATCTTGGCGGTGTTGGTGAAGAGCGGTTTTTCCAGGCGCTCGTCCACGATGTGCTTGTATTTGAAGTAATAGAAGGAAAAGATGGCGACAAAAAATATGACAACGATACCGACGGCGGCGGCAGCGATCTTGAGAACTTGACTGCTGCGGAAGGTGTCGTACGCAGAACGAGGGGCGAATTTTACTTTCACGGCCAATGGGGGACTACCGCCTTCCATTCTATCGGTTCAGGTGAGGGAATGGATGCTTTTGGTATGACGCTGGATTTAGGGGTGGGGTCAACCTGTGAGTTTGAGGATGTAGCTGGGTAGTAATTGCTTTTGTGAACTCGCTCAAGAATTGTCATCCTGAGCCCTTCGGTTTCGCTCAGGGCAGGCTGTAGCGAAGGACCTGCTTCTTGCATCAATAGCCGCGACAGCCACGACTCCGGGTGCCCCAGAGCCTGCCCTGAGCGGAGTCGAAGGGTTCGCGCATCGGGGTGAGAAGCTAACCTGGGGTAGTTCTATTAGATCGAGTTGTTCGTCATTTTGCCGTTGACCATGCGGAAGAGGCTCAGAGGGTTTTGGTTTTGCAGGGCTTCAGGGAGGGCGGCTTCGGGCAGGTTCTGATAGCTGACCGGGCGGGCGAAGCGGAAGATGGCCTGCGTGCCTACGGAAGTGGAGCGGCCGTCTGCGGTTGCCGGGTAGGGGCCGCCGTGGACCATGGCGTGGCAGACTTCGACGCCGGTGGGGTATCCATTGAAGATGACGCGGCCTGCTTTGCGTTCGAGGATGGCGATGAGGTCCTGGTGCGAAGCGAGGTCTTCTTCGGTTCCGATCAGCGTTGCGGTGAGGTGGCCTTCGAGGGCGCGCGCGGTTTCGAGCATCTGCTCGCGGCTGTGGTAGCGGACGATGAGCGTTGTGGGGCCGAAGATTTCTTCTGTTAGTTCGGGATTCGTGAGGAGCTGTTCGGCATCGGCTTCTAATAACGCAGCTGTGGTGCCCGCGGGTGTGGAGGCGGTTGCTTCCGCTGTCGCGACAGCCTGCGCGCCTTCGGATTCCAGGCGCTGGGTGAGTCCGCGCTTGTATTGTGCGGCGATGCCAGGGGTGAGCATGGTGAAGGCGGGCAGCGCGGCGGCGCGTTTGCCGAGCTCTTCGATGAGGCGGGTTGATTCATCCTGCGGAGGCAGAAAGACGAGGCCGGGCTTGGTGCAGAACTGACCTGCTCCTAATGTGTAGGAGGCGGTGAGGTCGGCGGCGATTTTTTCATGTTGCTGGAGCGCTCCGGGGAGGATGAAGACCGGGTTGGTGCTGCTCATTTCGGCATAGCAGGGAATAGGAGCAGGGCGGCGTGCGCAGAGGTCCATGAGCGCGCGTCCGGCTTTGAGGGAGCCGGTGAATCCGACGGCTTTGACAAGCGGGTGCTGGACGAGCGCGGTGCCGACTTCGATTCCGGAGTCGAAGAGCAGGGAGAAGACGCCTTCGTGGAGTCCGGCAGCCGCGATGCATTCCTGGATGGCGCTGCCGACTAGCTCGCTGGTGCCTGGATGTGCGGGATGCGCTTTGACGATGACTGGATTTCCGGCGGCAAGGGCAGAGGCGGTGTCTCCGCCGGCGACGGAGAAGGCGAGCGGAAAATTGCTGGCTCCGAAAACGGCGACAGGGCCGAGCGGGTGCAGCATGGAGCGGATGTCGGGCTTGGGGAGTGGCTTGCGGTTGGGGTCGGCGGTGTCGATGCGCGCGTTGACCCACGAGCCTTCTTCTACAACCTCGGCGAAGAGGCGCAGCTGGTTGGCGGTGCGGAGGACCTCGCCTTCAAGACGCGGGGCGGGCAAGGCGGTTTCGAGGTTCGCGCGTTCGACGAGCTGAGGCGAGATTTTCTGGATGGCGTCGGCGATGCTGCGCAGGAAGGCTGCGCGCTTGCTGTTCGAGAGCTTGCTGTAGCTGGGGAAGGCGGCTTCGGCTAATTTGGCGGCATGGTCTACTTCTTCTTTGGTTGCGGAGAAGTAGGCGGGCTGGAGTTGCTCTCCAGTGGATGGGTTGATGCCGTGGAATGCTTCTCCGGTTTGGGGGGCGCGCTTTGAGCCTAAGATGGATGTTCCCTGCATGAGTTGACCTTATTCGTTTGTGATTGCGATGCATACTACCCCAGGTTAGCTTCGCGAACCCGGGGCACCCGCGAATTGCGTAAATGCTACTTCCTTGATTTTAGGGCGACTCTTCAGGGCTTCTGCGATGGCCTGTTTTGTTTCGGTTAATTCTTCGCCTGTAATTTCAAGGCGCGGTGGGCGGACACGGCCGCTGCCTACGTTCAACTCTTCCTGTGCAAATTTGATGAGCTGGATGAATTTCGGGACGGTGTCCATGCGCAGCAGCGGGAGGAACCAGCGGTAGAGCTCGAAGGCCTCTTTTGTTTTTCCCTCATAGGCCAGATTGAAGAGGGCCACGGATTCGGCGGGCAGGGCATTGACGAGACCGGCGATCCATCCAGTGGCTCCGGCGGCGATGCCTTCGACGATGGCGTCATCGACGCCGACGAAGATCTTCAGGCGATCACCGATGAGGGCGCGGATGGCAGTGACGCGGCGGACGTCGGTGCTTGATTCCTTGACGGCGTGGAAGTTCGAGTGTTCGGCGGCGAGCTCGGCGATCTGCTCGGGGAGGAAGTCGGTCCCATAAGCGACGGGATTGTTGTAGAGCATGCAAGAGAGCGGCGTCGCTGCGAAGATGGCTGCGATGTGCGCTTTGGTTTCGCGCCAGTCGCCGCGATAGACGTAGGGCGGCAGCACCATGAGGCCGGAGCAGCCTGCATCGGCGGCGGCTTTGGCGAGCGAGACAGCTTCGGCGGTTGAGAGCGCGGAGATGGCGGAGACGATGGGGGCCTTGCCGTTTGCGGTCGCGACCATGTTCTTGAGGATGGCAATCTTCTCGTCGAAGGTGAGGGTGGCGGCTTCGCCGAGCGAGCCAAGATTGACGATGCCGGTGCATCCGTTGTCGAGCAGCCACTGGGCATGCTGCTGCATGAAGGCGTGATCGACGTTGAGCTGTTCGTCGAAGGCGGTGGTCATTGCGGGCATAACACCGAACCAGTTCATAGTGTCTCCTGTACCTGAGATAGCCCGGGCGTGGCGCCGAGGCTTGAAAGTGTTGTGGGAAAGATGGGCGGACGGACTGAGTCCGCGCTCCAGCCAAAAAGAAATTCTGCAGCCGGGCCGCAGATGCGTCCCTGGCATGGGCCCATGCCGCAGCGCGTGTGCAGTTTTGCGGCGCGCCATGTGGCTTCGGGCTCGAGTGAACGATAGAGGACGTCTTCGCAGCGGCAGACGATGGTGTCGGATTGCGGCAGAGCTTTGAGCGCAGGATCGAGAGCAAAGGTTTCTTCGAGTGTGCGGGCGAAGGCGCGCTGTTTTGTGCGCGCGGCGAAAAGGGAGCGCGCTTTTTCCTGATGTCCTGCGCTTGCGTATCCGGCGATCTGGCCTTCGAGAAGCGCAAGCTCCACGCCGCCAATGCCTGTGGGCTCGCCGGCGCAGTAGTGCTTCGGGATGGTTGTCTGCTGGAAGTCGTCGACTACGACGCTGCCTTGGGCGATGCTGCATCCGAGCAGCTGCGCGAGCTCTGTGTTGGGGATGAGATGGAAACCGCAGGCGAGATAGTCGCAGTCGATGGTCCATGTACGTATCCGGGTGCGATTGCCTTTGCGCAGTGTGACCGACGAGTGTTTTCCGTCTCCCTGAGCAGAGATGGGCCAGCAGCCGGTGTGGAAGGGCACGGTGAACGTGCGGATCTTGTATGCGACGGCCTGCGCAAGTTTTTCTGTATTTGTAACTAGATTAGGTGCAAATTTCAGAAGACGGGAGAACGGCGCCTGCTCGCAGATGGCGAGGACTCGTGCTCCGTGCTCGCGCAGATACACAGCGACGGCGATGAGAAGTGGGCCGCTGCCGGCGACAACGATGCGCTTGCCCTGAACAGAAAGGCCGCTCTTGACGAGCGCCTGCAATGCGCCTGCGCCTAGCACGTTGGGGAGGGTCCAGCCGGGAAAGGGAAGAAAGCGCTCGCGCGCTCCGGTGGCGAGGATGAGCTGCTGATACGAAATGTCGATGACCGAGCCGTTTTGTTCGGCACGAAGAATGCCGGAAGCGGGCTGGGCGAAGACGCGCGCGCTGTGAATGCGCTCAATATTCGTGCTGGCCAGGCGCTTGTACCAGGATGTGGCACTCTTTGAATGAGAATCGCTGCCTCGCCATATCTGTCCGCCCAGCGTGAGGTTGTCATCGATGATGGCGACGCGGGTGCCGCATTCGGCGGCACAGACAGCGGCGGCAATGCCCGCCGGGCCTCCGCCGATGATGACAACTTCAAAGCTCTGCGTCATTGCGTCTCTACTTCCATGCCGGATTCGCACAACATCTGGCAGGTGCGCTGATGCAGTTTGCCATTGACGAGAGCGCGGCATTCAAAGCAGATGCCCATGCCGCAGAGCGGGCCGCGCGGCTCTCCGGTAACGGATGTGCGGCAGGCTGCTCCGGCGTTCATGATGGCGGCGGCGATGCTGGTGCCTGAATCGACTGTGAGCGGGTGGCCGTTGATCTTTAACTTGATGTGCTCAGGCATGGGCTACCTCGCGGGCGAAGCGTTCCGGCAGGTACGGCGTGAGCGGAATCGCTGAATCGCGGCCGAGAAGGTGATCGGCGAGCAGGTGCGCTGTGGCCAGTGACGTTGTGATGCCGAGGCCTTCGTGTCCGGTGGCGAGAAAGACGGTTGAGTCTTCAGTAGGGCCGATGAGTGGCAGCTTGTCCGGCGTAGCTGCGCGAAAGCCTGTCCAGACACGGATGGAAGAGAGATTGCCGAGCGAGGGGATGTAATCAAGCGCGCGGGCCAGCATGGCGCTGAGAATCTTCTGATCCACTTCTGAGTTTTCATTATCGTACTGGCGCGAGGAGCCAATAAGCAGTTGGCCGGTGCGGCGCGGCTGCACGTTGAAGGCTACGGAATCCGTCGCGATGGAGTGGGCACTCTTCAGATAACCTAGCTCGACAAGCTGGTGGTACACAAAACCGGGATAGCGGTCGGTGATAACGAGATGCCCTTTGCGTTTCCTGATGGGCAGATGGGGAAGCAGGCGTGTTGCAGCTGCTCCAGTAGCGTGAATGATGTGCGCAGCTGAGAGAGTTGTGCCATCGCTGAGAACGACGCGGCCATGGGCTGCGGTGGTTGCGGTTTGTCCGGGATAGATTGTGGTTCCGTGCAGCTGTGCGCAATTCGTCAGATACTGGGCGGCGCAGGGAGGATAAAGGACTGCATCGGAAGCTACGCGCAGCGCTCCGGCCAGAGGGCGGCGCAGTGCTGGCTCTGCTTCGGCAAGCGTTTGCTGATCGAGAATTTCAGTAGCAACGTTTGCGGTTGCGTAGAGCTCACGCTTGCGGCGGACCTCCTGCATCTCTTCTTCGTCGGTTGCGATCCAGAGAGTGCCGCAGCGGTCGTACTCGACGTTTGCGGGCAGCCCGGGCGCGAGGTCATTCCAGAGAGACTGCGAGTATTGCGTGAGGGCAAGTTGCGCAGGCGAGTCGTCCATGACGACGATGTGCCCCATGCCTGCGGCGGTGGCTCCGCTGCCGATGGAGTCAGCTTCCACTATGGCGGTGCGCATTCCAGACTGGGCCAGCTCACGGGCGCAGGCTGCGCCGACGATGCCCGCGCCGATGACGACGGCATCGTACGTTTGGCTCATGGAACGATGCCCATGCGGAAGGGATCGTTGTCGTCGAGGATGAGCGAGGATTCCGCGGTGACGTAAGCCGACCCGGTGATGCTGGGCAGGACGTGTCCATTCTCGACGTCGATGGAGCCTTCAAAGATGGTGCTGAGGATGCCTTCCTGCCGCCAGACTTCGCCGGGCGTGAGTTTGCCGTCGGCATAAAGGCAGGCCATTTTGGCACTGGTTCCGGTGCCGCAGGGCGAGCGGTCATACGCCTTGCCGGGGCAGAGAACGAAGTTGCGGCTGTCGGCGTGTCCGTTGGACGGAGGGCCAAAGAGTTCAATGTGGTCGATCTCAGCGCCGTTGTCGCCGGTGATGTTGCTGGCAGTGAGTGTCTGGCGGATGGCCCAGGTGAAGTCGGTGAGTTCCCCAACGTGCTGGAGGTTAAGGGGCAGGCTGTGCTTTTCGACAAGGTAGAACCAGTTGCCGCCCCAGGCGATGTCGCCGGTGATCCGTCCGAAACCGGGGACGGAGACAGAGACACCGGCTTCGCTGCGATAGCTGGGCACATTGGCTATGGTGATCAGGCCCGATTCATGAAGCGTGGCATTGACGTTGCCTACCGGCGTCTCGATTTTGTGCGTGCCTGGGCGGATTTTTCCGAGATGGGCAAGGCTGACGATGACGCCGATAGTTCCGTGGCCGCACATGCCGAGGTATCCCACATTATTAAAGAAGATGATGCCGATGTCGCAGGTAGGGTCGTCGGGCTCGCAGAGCAGTGCGCCGACGAGGACATCGGAGCCGCGGGGCTCATTCACTACCGCAGATCGGAAGGTATCATGCTCATTGCGAAGGCGTTCGAGTCTCTGGGCGAGCGGACCAGAGCCAAGGTCGGGTCCTCCGGAGAGTACAAGACGGGTGGGTTCACCTGCGGTGTGGGAGTCGATGACCTGGATACGGTGCGGTACGGTGGAATCTGGCATCTAATAATGTCTACAAAAATGAATACAATCTAAGTATAGCCTAATCAATGCATAACCGTGTAAATTCTCTGTTTCTTATTTTCCCACATGGGGAAGTGTTCATTTCATTGGGCACTTCCGTTAGTCTGAGGATTGGTTTCTAACATGAACAATAAGAAAAAACCGGCGGCAAAACCAAAGGCGGAGCATGGGTCGAGTCTCAGGACAGCATTTCAGGAGATTCGCGAACTGATCGTACATGGAAGACTTTCTCCTGGGACATGGATTGTGGAGGGCGACCTGGCGGAGCGGCTGGGGATGAGCCGTACTCCGGTACGCGGGGCGCTGCATTGGCTGCAGCGTGAAGGCTACGTGTTGGAGCACAAGAACGTGAGCAAGTCGCGGATGATTGTCGCTCCGCTGACGAAGGAAGATGTGAGCGAACTGTATTCGATCATTGGCCGCGTGGAGGGGCTCGCCGGGCGGCGCGTGGCGGCGCTCGCTAAGGCGCAGCGGACGGAGATTGTGCAACAGCTCAAGAATATTAATGACCAGCTCAATGAGATTGTGAAGGAGCGGTCGGCGAAGGCCAGCGGGATTTTCGATCTCGACCATGACTTTCATCGCACGATCGTGCATGCCGGCTCGGGTCCAAGGCTGCTAACCTGGCACAAGGCCATTGAGCCGCAGACGGAGCGCTACTGGCGACTCTATGCAAGCTCAATTCTTCATGACCTGCACTACTCGATTGCCGAGCACGATGAGATCATCCGCGCGATCACCGAAGGCGATGCCGACCGCGTGGAGCGCGCGCTGTGGACGAACTGGGAGAACGGCGCGGAGCGGCTGTCTCGGGTGATTGATATGTTTGGGGAGCGGGGGAGCTGGTAGTCTTCAGGGAAATAGGGAATAGGGAATAGGGAATAGGAAAGTAGGGAATAGGGCTTAGAAAACAGCGTGCAGCGCTCAGGGTACAGCGACATAAAAATGATGTCATCCTGAGGCGAAGCCGAAGGACCTGCTTTTCGCACCGATAAGGGTGCCCCAGGTTCGCGGAGCTAACCTGGGGAAGTTTGATGGATTCTCCACGAATGAGGGGAAGCAATTACCTCAACGACAACAAATCCAATCCGAGCCTGAACCCTTAATTCTTGATGTGAATCCTGATGCATGCTAAAACCTAATTCATCTTACGCAGTCGTGCCTTGTTTTTCGGCGTGATCCAGGGAAATCAGGGAAGCTTGAAATCGTTTATGCGGGACGAGACGTACAGGTGTATCCGGCGGTGCGGGAAGGCGGAGGGGCGATGAGCGCGATCCTGCCGCAGGGGCATGCGCAGAATCCGCTGCTGCGCGAATACCGCCTGAACCATGCCTATGACGAGATGTTTGCGGCGGATGGAGAGATCCGTCCGCAGTATGAAGCGCTGCTCAAGGTGCTGACGTCGCTGCCGCCGCAGGAACTGCAGCGGCGCAAGCAGTATGCGGATGTCTCGTTCCTGATGCAGGGCATCACGTTTACCGTCTATGGGCAGGACGAAGGGACGGAGCGGATTTTCCCTTATGACCTGCTGCCGCGGCTGATCAGCGCGGAAGACTGGAGCGTGATTGAGCGCGGCCTGACGCAGCGCATCACGGCGCTGAACCTGTTTCTGCACGATGTGTATCACGAGGGCAAGATTCTGGCGCAGGGTGTGGTTCCGCGCGAGATTGTTTACAGCTGCCCGCAGTTCCGGCGGCAGATGCGCGGGCTGCAGGTTCCGCGCAATGTATATCTGGCTGTCGCGGGAACAGATCTGCTGCGCCTTGAAAGCGGCGAGTTTGTCGTGCTCGAAGACAATCTGCGCGTGCCGAGCGGCGTGTCCTACATGCTGAACAACCGGCGCGTGCTGAAGCGCGTGCTGCCGCATCTGTTCCGCAGCTATGGCGTGCGTCCGATCGAGAATTACACGCAGGCTCTCTTGGGCACGCTGCGGTCGCTTGCTCCGGAAGGGCGGCCTGAGCCTTCGATTGTGCTGCTTACGCCGGGCGTGTACAACTCGGCTTATTTTGAGCACACCTATCTGGCGCGCCTGATGGGGATTGAGTTGGTTGAGGGTCGCGATATCGTTGTCCACGACAATGTGGTGTACATGCGCACGACGGGCGGCCTGAAGCGCGTGGACGTGATCTACCGGCGCGTGGATGACGACTTCATCGATCCGCTGTCGTTTCGTCCGGATTCGATTCTGGGTGCGCCGGGGCTCTTCAATGCGTATCGCGCGGGGAATGTAACGTTGGCCAATGCGTTTGGAACAGGCGTGGCGGACGACAAGGCTCTGTATGCGTATGTGCCGGCGATTATCCGCTTCTATCTTGGCGAGGAGCCGGTGCTGAACAATGTGGAGACATACATCCTGGCGGATGCAAAGCAGCGGCAGCATGTGATTGCGAATCTCGACAAGCTGGTGGTGAAGGCGGTGGGCGAGTCGGGTGGATACGGGATGCTGATTGGACCGCACAGCTCGGCGCAGGAGCGCGAGGAGTTCAAGCGGCGGATCGAGGCCAATCCGAGGAACTATATTGCACAGCCTACGCTGGATTTTTCGACCGCGCCCTGTCTGCAGGAAGACGGATGTATAGAGCCACGCCGCGTGGATCTGCGACCCTACATTCTTTTTGGCGACAAGGTGACGATTGTGCCCGGCGGGCTGACACGCGTGGCTTTGCGGAAGGGATCGCTGGTGGTGAATTCGTCGCAGGGTGGCGGGAGTAAGGATACGTGGGTGCTGAGTTAAGGGCAGGGAAGTAGGGGAATAGGGGAATAGCTTGCTGATGTAGAGTCTTCCTGTTCCCTACTTCCCTATCTCCCTATTCCCTAAAAGGACATTATGCTTTCACGCGTTGCTGACAGCCTTTACTGGACGAGCCGCTATCTTGAGCGGGCCGAGCATACGGTGCGCCTGCTCGATGTGAATCTCGGTTTGATGCTCGATAAATCGCAGACGAGTGCCGAGCGCCGCTGGCTGCGCGTGCTGGCTTCATTGGGGAATCCGCCGCATGCAGAGTGGAAGGGCGATGCGTACAAGCTGGTGCAGGCGCTTTGCTTCGATACGTCGACTCCGGCTTCAGTCATGAGCTGCATTATTGCGGCGCGTGAGAATGCGCGGCAGATTCGCGACGCGCTCAGCGCGGAGCAGTGGCAGCGTTTGAACCGGCTGTTTCATGAAGTCTCGTCGGCGCGGAGCGATTTGTATTCTGATCTGCAGTTTGCCGAATTTGCGCCGGTAGTGATTGATGGAGTGCATCTGTTTCAGGGCGTGACCGATACGACGCTGAGCCATGGTGAGGGCTGGCAGTTCCTGCAGGTAGGGCGCTTTCTGGAGCGTGCCTTTGCTACGGCCATGCTGCTTGATGTTTACCATCGCGAGGTGACGCGGTCGACGGGCGAGGCGATGGACTCTTATGAATATGTGGAATGGGTGGGACTGCTGCGCAGCTGCACGGCGTTTGAGGCCTACTGCAAGGTCAATACTACGGACCTGACGTATGAGCGGCTGCTCGAATTTCTGATACTGGATGAAAGCTTTCCGCATTCGATCCGCTATTCGCTGGATCATGTGCACTGGTCGCTGGAAGTGATCCAGGAACAGAGCCATCAGCTGAATTCGAGTGAGTTAATGCGGGTTTCAGGCAAGCTGTGCACGTCACTGGGCTACGACCAGATTGACGATGTGCTGGCCACTAGTCCGGGAAGCTACCTGCGGCGAGTGCTGGCAGAGTGTCATCACATTCATGCGCTGATCTACGAGGTCTACATCCAGTATTCGGTGCAGACAGCGCTGGCTTTGTAGCAAAAGAGGAGTACATATGCCGTTTTATTCAGTGCGGCACCTTACCAAGTTTGTTTACAGCAATCCGGTGAGTGAGAGCATCAGCGAGATACGCATGCAGCCGCGGAGCGACTCGAATCAGCGCTGCCTGAGCTTTGCGCTTTCGGTAAGCCCGCGCTGCCGCGTGTTTCCGCATCGCGATCATCTGGGAAACCATGTGCATCACTTCGATATTCCCGGGCTGCATGAGCAGTTGGTAATGGTTGCCGAATCGCTGGTGGAGCATGAGGGCCTGGCTGAGATTCCGTCATTTCTTGCGCCCGATGCGTGGAAGGAACTGGATGCGCTGATTGCCGACGGCGACTATTGGGAGATGCTGTTGCCGAGCGAGTTCGCAAAGCCCACGCCCGCTCTGCTCGAACTGGCGGAGAAACTCGGAGCAGTGCGGCGCGATGATCCGCTGATGCTGCTGCATGAGCTGAACCGGCAGCTTTTCGACTACTTCAACTATGTGCCGCGCAGCACGCGCGTCGATTCGCCGATTGATGAGGCGCTGAGTCGGCGCGAGGGCGTATGCCAGGACTTTGCGCACATCATGATCGCGCTGGTGCGGCATCTTGGGATTCCGTGCAGGTATGTCAGCGGCTATCTGCACCACCGCCAGCAGGACCATGACCGCTCTATCCAGGACGCAACGCATGCGTGGGTGGAGGCTTTTCTGCCGCACCTGGGATGGGTGGGCTTCGATCCGACGAATTACCTGATTGCGCGTGACCGGCATATCCGCACGGCGCTGGGGCGGGATTATGCGGATGTTCCTCCGACGAAGGGGATTTTTCGCGGGCGCGCGAGCAGCAATCTCTATGTAGCTGTGCATGTGACGGCGTCGAGCGTTCCTCCGGCGCTCGACCAGGAGCTGCCGATTCCGGAGGACTGGTCGATGCTGGTGGAGAAGGCGCAGGCTCCTCCGCCGCCTCCGGCGGAGCCTTTGTTGCTGATTCAGGCGCAGCAGCAACAGCAGCAGTGATTTTCTTCCAATGATTTGTGAACAACCCCAGGTTAGCTCCGCGAACCTGGGGCACCCCTTATTGTGGCTGCCACTTCGCTCAGGATGACAATTTGTGATGTGTGTACCGCTAGGAGGGAAGCGAGGTGCGCACCTGCGATTAGACTTATTCCTTGCAAATCCCTGCGTTGTGGAGATAGAGGAATGAAGGTACGTTTTGCGGGCTGCGTTTTATTGTTTTCTTTTTGTGCTGTGAGCTCTGCGCTGTGGGCGCAGCGGCAGCAGATTCCTCCGGACCAGCAGAAGCGCATTGATGATGGCGTTGCGATTCATGAAGGCGACGTCACCGATAATCCCGGCCCGTTGGCGAAGGACCTTTCGGCGAAGCTCAAGCCACAAGCCGTAGAGGCGGCGATCCGCAAGGTTGCCGACTGGCAGATGAAGACGCAGCCTGACTTTGGCAATGACTGGACATGGAGCGTTCTCTATACCGGCTTCATGGCTGCTTCGCAGGCTACGGGCGATATGAAGTACCGCGATGCGATGATAGGCGTCGGCGAGAAGTTCAACTGGAAGCTGCGCTCGCATCTGCCGAATGCGGACGACTCGAGCATCGGGCAGACTTATACCGAGCTCTACATGCAGAAGCATGATGCACAGATGATTGCCAACACGCGCGAAGAGCTGGATGCGCTCTATCCCTTGGAAAAGGACTCACATGGACGGATTCCGTGGTGGTGGTGCGATGCGCTGTACATGGGACCTCCGGTATGGGTGAGGATGTATGTGATCACGCAGGACAAGAAATATCTCGACTACATCGACCGCGAGTGGTGGAAGACATCGGAGCTGCTCTACGACAAGGAAGAGCACCTGTATTTCCGCGATGCGACGTATCTCAACAAGACGGAAGAGAACGGAAAGAAGATGTTCTGGTCGCGCGGCAATGGCTGGGTGATGGGCGGTTTCGCGCGGTTGCTTGAGTACTATCCGAAGAACCGTCCGGAGCGCGAAAAGTACGTGCAGCAGTTCAAGGAGATGGCTGCGAAACTGGCTTCGATTCAGGGTAAGGATGGATTGTGGCGCTCGGGACTGCTCGATCCAGATTATTATGGCGTGCCGGAGAACTCCGGCTCTGCGCTGATTGCCTTCGGCCTGGCGTATGGCGTGAATGAGGGCATCCTGGACAGCAAGACTTACAGACCGGTTGTGGAGCGCGCGTGGAAGGGACTGCTTTCCTACGTCTATGCGGATGGTCGCCTGGGCAACATCCAGCAGGTGGGCGCAGCGCCTGCGTTCTACAAGCCATCGTCGAGTTGGGTATTTGGAGTGGGCGGATTTCTGCTCGCCGGGTCTGAGGTGGACCGCATGGCGAAGGGTGTGAAGAGAGCAGCTATACAACGTTGAGTTGATAGCTGCGTCCTGCTTCCAGTCTTGCGGAAACACTTCCGTCTGATTTCTGTTGCGCATGCGCTGCTGAGATCGAGGCAATCTTTTGTCCTTGCGGAGCGCGGAAAGCGTATTCGCCGGCGACATTGGGGCGAACGACACACGAGACACATTTTCTGTCTGTCCAGCGCAGATCCATTTCCGCTCCGCCGCGCACGCGCAGGCCTTTTACTTCTCCATCGGGCCATGCAGTGGGCAATGCGGGCAGCAGATCGATGGATGCATTGTGGCTTTGCACCAGCATTTCTGCGATGGCAGCGGTGGTCCCGAAGTTTCCGTCGATCTGGAAGATTGGGCCCTTCTCTGCGGGATGGGTATCGAAGAGATTGATATTGGTGCTGTGCTGCATGAGCATGGAGAGAGATTCCCACGCCTTATCGCCATCGCCAAGACGCGCCCAGAAGTCGATGGCCCATGCGCGGCTCCAGCCTGTGTATGCTCCGCCATTGGCCAGGCGGCGTTCGAGAGAGACGCGCGCGGCTTTCGCCAGCTCGGGCGTGCTTCGCGGCGTGATTTCGCTTCCGGGATAAAGCGGGTACATGTGAGACATGTGGCGCTGGCCGGGGGTGCTCTCCTCGAAGTCGATGGACCACTCCTGAAGCTGGCCATGCTTGCCGATCTGATACGGCACCAGGCGCTCGCGTGCTGCGTGGAGTCTGGCGGCAAAGTCACTGTCGATGCCGAGCTCTTTGGATGCCGCGATGCAGTTTGCAAAAAGCTCGCGGATCAACGCCATGTCCATGGTGCAGCCGGCGCTGGTCATGGCGCGCTTGCCATCGGGGGCGAGGAAGTCATTCTCGGTGGAAAACGACGGGCAGGTTGTCAGATGGCCTTTGCCGTCTTCGATCAGCCACGCAAGACAGAATTCCGCCGAGCCTTTCATTAGCGGGTAAGCGCGCGTGCGTAAAAATTCGCGGTCGCGAGTGAAGAGATGGTGCTCGTACAGATGCGCGCCGAGCCACGGTCCGCTCATCCCCCAGTTGGCCCATGTGGGCGCGCCTACTCCTTGGCCGACTGGATTTGAAGCGCGCCAGAGATCGATGTTGTGATGCGAGACCCATCCTGGAAGGCCATAGGTTTCCTGTGCCGTGCGTGCGCCGGTTTTGCTGAGGTCGTCGATCCAGCTGAAAAGCGGCTCGGCGCACTCACTCAGGTTGCAGGTTTCCGCATGCCAGTAATTCATCTGGACGTTGATATTCGATGTCCAGTTACTGCTCCACGGCGGAGTGATCTCATAGTTCCAGATGCCCTGCAGATTCGCCGGTTGAGAGCCTGGACGCGAGCTGCTGATGAGGAGATATCGTCCGTACTGGAAGTAAAGCGCAAGCAGAGACGGGTCTGGCGAAGTGGCGAAGCTCTTCAAACGCTGATCGGTCGGCTGCGAAGTGTTCTGCTGGCCGAGATGGAGAGACACGCGACGGAAGAGGCGCTGATGGTCTTCGATATGACTTCTGCGCAGGGCTGCGAATGATTTTGTTGTGACGGCATCGAGATGCTGGGCGGCCCTGGCAGATATTTCGTTCTGAGGTGTATCTGGAGCGTACTGATATCCGCGAAAACCCGTAGCCGCAGTGAGCAGGACTGTGAATGAAGATGCCTTCGCGATGTGGAGCTTGTCTTTATCTGCGGTGATGGTACCGCCTTCAGCTTGCGCCTGAAGAACGGTTGCAAAAAACATGCCTTCACCGATTTCATCGGACATGACGACGGGCTTTTCGCTTCCGGGATGTCCTGCTCCGGCGACATGCCCGGGAGCCTTTCCTGTCAGCAGCAACCTGTTGTTCCGAAGCGCCTGTACGGATTTTCCAAGCGGGCTGTCGAGCGAGACTGTGCAGGAAATTGCGCCGGGCTTGTTTGCTGTTACGCGCAGAACGATGACCTGATCGGGAGCGGAGACAAATGCTTCGCGCTCAAACTTTATGCCATTGACGTTGTAGCTGGTTCGCGCACATGCAGTGTCCAGGTCCAGTTCGCGGCGGTATCCGGCTGCGGATCCTGAATGGTTGAAATCGATGCGCAGGTTGCCGAGCGGCTGATAGGCCTCCGCGAAAAGCCCCTGCAGCTTATGGCAGAGTTGATCGGCAAGGTGGTAGTCCTGCTTCTCCAATACTGCGCGTCGAATTTCGGCCAGGTGATTCTTGGCATCAGGATTGTTGCCGTCCTTCGGCTTGCCTGACCAGAGTGTGTCCTCATTCAGCTGCAGAAGCTCTTTGTTGATGCCTGCATCTTCTCCACCGCCGAAGACCATCGCTCCAAGCCGGCCATTCCCAATGGGCAGGGCATCGACCCACTGTGCTGCAGGCTTGTCGTACCACAAGGTCAGGTCGCCTGATGGTTCCGTGGCAGGAGCGGCGGCAAATCCAAGATGTTTTGCAAGAGCGAGCGTGCCGAGAGTTGCGGATGACGAAGCAATGAACCTGCGCCGGGTATACCTGCCCATGAAACAACCCTTTCTTCAGTGAAATCGACTGATTCATTGTAGGGGATGCGTGATGATGCTGGATGGAAAAATCTACCGCTAAAACGCTAAGGACACCGAATGGCTGTTTCCAAGGCGTAAACATCCTGATCGTGGCTGTTGTGGTGCCTGCGTTACAGGTTCAGTAGATTGAAAAATTGGAGGATCAGTCCTGTGAACTCATATACAGAAGACGAAAAGGTTTTGCGGCAGATCATCGATGACTGGAGCGCCGCTGCACGGCGGCGTGATTATGATGGCGTGCTGGCGTATCACGCGCCGGACATACTGATGTTCGACGTGCCGCCACCCTTTCATTCCGAAGGGCTAGAAGCATACAGGAAGACATGGGACCTGTTTTTTCACTCTATGGCAGATCCTCCGACATTCGACTTCTCAGACGTGCAGGTCACTGTTGGGAAAGATGTGGCGTTCGCAACTGCACATGGCAGATGCCTGAGCAAAGAGAAGAGTGGCGTTGAGGAAGTGCACTTTCGATTGACAATGTGCTTTGAGAAACGTGGCGGCGAATGGTTGATTGTGCATGAGCACCACTCTGTGCCGGCGGTCTGATGCTCGCAGGAATTGACAGCCATGGGTTCCGGCAGTTACCAATTCTTCCGAATCGGATAAAGGCACAGCGTATCGGATAGCGGTACTACTATGGAAGCAGGGAGAAAGTCGTGACGTTTACTGAAGCTTTTCGAGAGCACGGAAGCACTGCAATGGAGCCGTTTGTTCTGAAGACAGAGAGCTGCCGGTGGGACAGCGTAAGCCTGGGTGAAGTGATGCTGCGTCTCGATCCGGGTGAAGGAAGGATCCACACGGCGAGGCAGTTTACTGCGTGGGAGGGCGGCGGCGAATACAACGTGGCCCGCGGCCTGCGCCGCTGCTTTGGCCTGAAGACCGCGGTGTCGACGGCGTTTGCGGACAATCCCATCGGGCGGCTGGTGGAAGATTTCATTCTGCAGGGCGGTGTCGACTCTTCTTTGATTCGCTGGGTGAAGTATGACGGCGTGGGGCGCACGGTGCGCAACGGGCTCAATTTTACCGAGCGCGGATATGGCGTGCGCGCTGCCGTGGGCGCGTCGGATCGCGGGAATACGGCGATCTCGCAGACGAAGACAGGCGATTTCGATTGGGAAACGATCTTCGGGCCGCAGAACGGGTCGCGCTGGTTTCATACGGGCGGAATTTTTGCTGCGCTTTCTGAGACGACCCCGCTGGTGGCCGCTGAGGCGATGGATGCGGCGAGGAAACACGGAACCATTGTTTCCTATGACCTGAATTATCGCGACTCGCTGTGGAAGGCGATTGGCGGCAAGGCAAAGGCGCAGGAAGTGAACCGCGACCTGGTGCGCAAGGTCGATCTTCTGCTGGGCAATGAAGAGGATTTTTCCGCGATGCTGGGGATTGAGCTCGAAGGCGTGACGGAAGACTTCGACGAGCTGCCCATTGCCAGCTACGAGAAGATGCTGCGCGATGTTGCCGCGGCGTATCCCAACCTGAAGATGATTGCGACCACGCTGCGCACAGCCCACACGGCCAGCCGCAACGCATGGGGCGCGATTGCGCTTTACCAAGACGAGATTGCGCATGTGCCGCAGCGCGAGGTCGATATTCTGGATCGCGTTGGCGGCGGCGATTCATTTGCGTCGGGGTTGATCTATGGCATTCTTGCGGGCAAGCCTGTGGACTGGGCGGTGCGGTGCGGCGTGGCGCACGGCGCTCTGGCAATGACAACGCCTGGCGACACCAGCATGGCTACGCTTGCGGAAGTGGAGCGCGTGATGAAGGGCGGCTCGGCGCGGATTGCGCGGTAAACAAATTCGGGAGAAATATGTCAGCAGAGATTAAAGCAGAGATAGAACGGGTTGGGTTAATACCGGTGTTGCGCGCAAAGTCGGCAGACGAAGGCCATGCACTGGTGGAGGCCATGATTGCGGGCGGAGTCACAGTGGTTGAAGTGACGATGACTGTTCCCGGCGCAGTGGAACTGCTGCGCGAACTGAAGAAGGAACACGGCGGCAAAGTGCTGCTTGGCTCAGGCACTGTTACGACAGCGGCACAGGCAGCGGCCACGGTCGAGGCTGGTGCTGAGTTTGTAGTGAGTCCCAGCCTGCATCCTGAGGTAATTGCGAAGACGAAAGAACTGGGCAAGGTTTCGATTCCCGGTTCACTGACTCCGACGGAAGTGATTACGGCGTGGCATGTGGGAGCAGACTACGTGAAGATCTTTCCGTGTTCGGCTGTGGGCGGCGCGAGTTATCTGAAGTCGCTGCTGGCTCCGTTTCCTGATCTGCAGTTGATTCCTACAGGTGGAGTGACACAGCAGACGGCTGCAGATTTTCTCAAAGCCGGCGCGCGCGCGCTGGGAGTCGGCGCTGATCTGGTGAATGCGAAGGCGATTGCCGAGGGAAAGCCGGAACTGGTGACGAATGCAGCGCGGGCATATCTCGAAATCATCCGCCAGGCTCGGGGATAGAATGGCTGATCAACTGTACCGCAAAGCGGTACAGTTGCTACAAAAAGAGAACTACCTGCTTTTTAAATAATTGACAATCGTTTCCCTAATGAAAAAGAATGCGTAGCGTTTAAGAAACAGCAGTTTCAACCGTTTCGTAAAAAAAATGGGAATTCTGGATCGTTTTCGTTTAGATGGTAAGACTGCCTTGGTTACCGGCGCAGCCAGCGGATTAGGCGCAGCGATCGCGGTCGCACTGGCTGAGGCCGGCGCATCGGTTGCCTGCCATGGAAACCGCCGCCCGGCCAAGGCCACTGCAGAGCACATTCAATCTCTGGGGAAAGAGTCGCAGAGTTTTTCCGCTGACCTGAGCCTGCCTGATGGCGCGGACAGGCTGTTTGCGCTTGTCAGTGAGGCGATGCGCGCTCCGGACATTCTGGTGAACAACGCAGGGATGATCTATCGCAATGCCGCTGAAAATTTTGAGTATGAGGCATGGAACACGGTTCTGCAGGTGAACCTGAGCAGCGTTTTCCGGCTCTCGCAGCTTGCGGGAAAAGAGATGCTTCAGCGGGGCAGCGGAAAGATCATCAATATTGCATCGCTGCTTTCCTTTCAAGGCGGTATTCGCGTTCCTGCGTATGCGGCTTCAAAGGGCGGTGTGGCGCAGCTGACCAAGGCGCTGGCCAATGAGTGGGCCGGGCGCGGCGTGCAGGTGAATGCGATTGCTCCGGGGTATTTCAAGACGGAAAATACATCAGCGCTGCAGCAGGACGAAACGCGCAACCGGCAGATACTGGAACGCATTCCCGCGCAGCGCTGGGGAGAGCCGGAAGACCTTGCGGGTGCAGCGGTGTTTCTTTCTTCTCCTGCGAGCGATTACGTCAATGGCGAAGTGCTGGTGGTTGACGGGGGATGGATGGCGCGATGAGCGAGATCAATGTGGTTCACGAAAAAGATATTGCGCCCGGCACGCCGGAGCCTGGATTGCTGCGGCAGGTGCTGACCTATAACCCCAAGCTGATGCTGGTGCGCCACCAGATGGAGAAAGGGTGGAAAGGCGCGCTGCACAGCCATCCGCACGATCAGCTGGTTTATGTGATCAGCGGAAGGCTGCGTTTTGCGGGCGGCGTGTCGAGCTTTGAAATCGCCGCGGGTGACAGCTTTATTGTTCCCGGCGGAGTCGAGCACCAGGCTGAGGCACTGGAAAAATCAGAAGTGCTCGATGTGTTCACTCCTTATCGCGAAGACTATGCGGTGGAGAAGTAGCAGCAAGGAGGCGCTGTATGAATGCGGTAGTGGTTACGCCGTCAGACACAGGGATTGGCAAGCATGCTGATCCATATCAGTTGCAGAGCATTGATCGCATTGTGGCGATGCTGGATATGTTGAGCGAAAGCGATGTTCCGTTAAGCCTTGCGGAAATCTGTTCGCGCATGGGGCTGCACAAGAGCACAGCGCACCGCTCGCTGATTGTGCTTGAACGCACGTCGATGATCGAGCGCACTCCTGAAGGGCGGTTCCGTCTCGGCCTTAAGCTTTATGAGCTGGGCAACCGGGCTGTGGAGCAGATTGATCTGCGTGAGCGGGTGCAGCCATTCTTTCGCAGGCTGTCGATGGAAGTAGGCGAGACGGTGCACCTGAGCGTTCTGCAGAAGACGCGGGTGGTGTATCTGGATAAGGTTGAACCGAACCGCAGAGTCTGCATGACGTCGAAGACGGGAACTTCAAACCCGGTGTACTGTACATCGATGGGGAAGGCGATGCTGGCTTTTCTGCCGGAAGATATGCGGGAAGAGATTATCAGCAGGATCAAGTTCATCCGCTTTACGAACAAGACACTGTGCTCGCGTGAGGCGCTGCTGAAGTCGCTGGAGCGAGTGAAGAAGCGCGGCTTTGCGATTGATGATGAGGAGATCGAAGTAGGTGTGCGCTGCGTGGGCGTGCCGATTTTCGATGAGAATCGCTATCCCGTAGCGGCGGTGAGCGTTTCGGGGCCGGCTTCACGTATTACTGTGCAGAGCGTCCCCGGGATTGCTGAGAAGCTGATCCGCTGCTGCAACGAAATCTCGCGGACGCTGGGCATTCATGAAAAGAAGCGGTCGCGATATACGTCACCGTTTTTCCATCACTACAGCAACTAAAGGGGAAAGACATGAACCGTTCGATTTCGCGGCGCGATGTGCTGAAAGGCACGGGTGCGTCGCTGGCCGCACTTGGCGTGAGCAGTGCGATCGGCAACTCCGCGCTGGCGCAGGATGGGACACAGGCAACGGATCAGAAGCAGGAAGCAACGCGCGCGCAGCGCATGCAGTGGTGGCACGCCGCGAAGTTCGGCATGTTTATTCACTTTGGCCTTTACAGCACGATTGGCCGCCACGAATGGGTGATGGAGGATGAGGCGTGGCCCATCGGGCCGTACCAGCAGCATGCGAATATCTTCAAGCCGGCGAAGACTTCTCCGCGGGCGTGGGCGAAGCTGGCGAAGCAGGCGGGGATGAAGTACATGGTGCTTACGTCGAAGCACCATGAAGGCTTTTGTAATTTTGATACGAAACTGACCAACTACTGCGCTCCGAAGCAGGGGCCAGGCTACGACATTGCACGCGAATATGTGGAGGCTGCGCGCGCTGAGGGAATGCATGTCGGCTTCTACTATTCGCTGATGGACTGGCATCATCCCGACGGCGCAAACTGCGCCACGGATGAAGCTGCGCGGCGGCGCTTTGTGGATTACACGCATGGACTGATCCGTGAGCTGCTGACGAACTACGGCAAGATCGACGTGCTGTGGTATGACGTGGCGTGGCCGCTCGATGCGAATGGCTGGGAATCGGAAAAGATGAACAAGATGGTCTTCGAACTGCAGCCGGAGATCATTGTGAACAACCGCAACAAGCTCGAGGGGGACTTTGCCACTCCGGAGCAGCGGATTGTCGCCGAAACGAATGGCCGCGCTTGGGAGTCGTGCATGACGCTGAATGACAGCTGGGGCTACCAGCGCGCGGATGATAACTGGAAGTCATCGCGCACCATTGTTCGCAATCTGATTCAGTGCGCGCGCGATGGAGGCAATTACCTGCTGAACATCGGACCGAAGCCGGATGGCTCGATCCCGGAAGAGTCGGTGCGCATTTTGAGCGAAGTTGGCCGCTGGATGGAGACGAACGGCGACACGATTTATAAGTCCGATCTATGCCAGATGCGGCGGTCTAATTATGCCAGCTTTACTCGGACAGGGAACACGCTCTATATGCATGTGCATTACTGGCCAGGCGAGTATGTGGCCATCAGCGGATTGAAGCCGAAGGTGAAGTCTGCGCGCCTGCTCAAAACCGGGGCCGAGGTGAAGTTCACGCAGGATGAGTTCCAGACGAAGTTTACCGGGCTGCCGGAGAAGGCTCCGGATTATCCGGTGACCACGATCGCGATTGAGTGCGATGCCGAGCCGCAGCAGGATACGGATTTTGTTCGCAAGAACAAGCCGCGTGATGGCGTGGGTATCTGATCCCACGCCATCATGTTAATTTCTACTCTTTCACCTTTACTACGATTGTGCTGAAGAGCACGCCATCAGCGATTTTCAATTGATGCGGAGTGCCGGCGGGGACGTGCACGATGTCCCCGGCGGAGATTTCCTGCGTATGGCCGTCGCTGATGCTGGAGCCTTTGGTTTCGCCGTCCGGAGTTGTTTTTGAATCGACGACGGTGCCGCCGGTGGTGAGTGTTGCATGGCCCTGCTGGACGACGAAGATGTCGTCGTAGTGCGCGTGAATCTCAGCGCCGCCGCTTGCTGTCCTGACTGAGAGCTGAATCTTGTGGCTGCTGTAGTCACCGAGGGTTGCTCCGCTGCTGCCGGATGGTTTGGCCTTGGATGCAAGGTCAGCAAGCTGCTGCTTGACATCCTGAGCTGAGAAGTAGTCGGCAGCCTTGGCGCTCTGCTGTGCGTGAGCGGTGGCAGCGAGTAATAAAAGTGCAGACGAGAGCAGGAATTGTTTTTTCATGGAGATCTCCAGTTTAGAGCAGAGTCTGGACGGGGACAGCGTCCATGTCCGCATAATCCTGATTTTCTCCACCCATGCCCCAGCAGAAGCTGTAGGCGCTGGTGCCTGCGCCGGCATGGATCGACCATCCTGGAGAGACAACGACTTCGCGGTTTTTCATGACGAAGTGGCGGGTTTCATCACCAGGGCCCATCAGGTGGAAGACGCGCGCGTCATCGGCAAGGTTGAAATACATATAGATTTCCGAGCGGCGCATGTGAGTGTGTGGCGGCATCGTGTTCCATGAGCTGCCGGGATGAAGATGCGTCACGCCCATCACCAGCTGGCAGCTTCGCGCTCCTTGCAGGTGGATGTACTTGTAGATGGTTCGCTTATTGCAGGTTTCCATGCTGCCCAGCTCGGTGGGATTGGCGTCTGCCTGTTTGATGAGCGTGGCGGGGAAGTTTGTGTGCGCCGGATAGCTCAGTAAATAGAAGATGGCCGGTTTTGTTTTGTCATTCGAGGCAAAGGTGATCTCGCGGTTTCCTTTGCCGATGTAAAGGCAGTCGAGGTTTTCCAGCTCGAATGCTTTTCCATCAACAGTAATGGTTCCGCTGCCGCCGATGTTGAGCGCGCCGAGCTCGCGGCGCTCCGTGAAGTAGGAGGCTTTAAGGCTGTTGTCGGTGGGCAACTCGATCGGTGATGCCTCGGGCGCGGCGATGCCAACGACAGCTCGGTCGAGATCAACGTAAACGAGCTGAATGGTTCGCGGCTGGTAGAGGTTGTCAAGCAGAAAGGTTTCGCGCAGCTCTGCAGTTGTCATGCGCGGGTATCGTACGGGATCAGCAAGCAATTGGATTTTCATGAATGAGTCCTGATAGCTAAGATTTAACGTTTCGCCGGAAGCTGTTCGAGCAGCCAGCGAATGTACTCCTTGCCGCCCGCGAAATTGTCGTACGGTGGTGGAAGTTTTCTTCCATCTGCGTATTCGTTATAAAGCCATGGATCAACAAGGCCGATGACAACGCCCTTGCCATATTTTGCTTTTGCCAGCAGTATGTCGCCTTTGTCACGCCATACGGCTACGGTTGGATCTTTGGCCGTGATGGTGCAGATTTCCTTCACGAAGATGGTGTGCGGGGAATGGAACACCGGTCCGCCGCCGTTGACGTCGATTCTGCCCATCTCGTACTTGTCGCCCTGCACGCCGTTTCTCTGCACGTGATTGAAATGCATCCCGAATTTGTCAGTGAGTATGTTGAGATGCTCTATGTCGGCATGGGTTGGATCATTCTGCATGACGAGGAGAGTGCCGCCCTGTTTCACCCACTCGACGACCTGCGAAGCTGCGGCCTCATCCATATAGTGCGGGTTCTTATTCCAGTCGGTGCTATCGGGCGAGACGATGAAATAGATGTCGGTTTTGCTCAGGTCTGCAACGGTTGGACTTTTCGGAAGCGTGTCTGTCTTCAGTCCATACTCACGCAGCATGTGGCCGAAGAGTGAGTATCCGCTGTTGCTGAAGTCGTCCCATTTGTAGTGGTAGAGGACGGTTTGTCCGGCAGCATTCTGGCGCGTCTGGCTGTTGAACCATGCGTCGAGCAGGATGGTCTTACCGCGCCCGAGGGGTGCGGTCTGCGCGGCTTCAATCTCAGTGCTTGCCATGAGGAATGCGCCGATACCTTTGGGATCGTTGCTGACAACTTCCTGGCTGGTGTAGTAGCCGTAGCCGCCGTCGTTGCCGGAACCGGTGCCGAGTCCGATGGCATGGACTGTACCGGTGAGCTCAGACTTGCCGTCGGGATCAGTCTTGATGAATTGTTTGAGGATTCCCTGATAGCCGCGCTGCGCATTCGACAGATAGGATGGCTGCAGATAGCCGAGACGAACTCCCTTGGCGAGCGCATAGGTGAACATGCAGGATGCTGAGGACTCAGGATAGTTATTCTTGGCTCCGGCTTTGTCCACGACCTGATACCAGAGGCCGGAGTTCCTGTCTTGATATTTTGCGATGGCGACAGCGAGATGCTGCAGGATTGCGAGCAGCTTTGCGCGTCCGGGGTCATCGCCACTGTAATAGGGAAGCGTATCGACAAGGGCCATCATGTACCAACCCATGCCACGCGCCCAGAAGTTTGGAGATGCTCCGGTGGTCTTATTGGCCCAGAGCTGTTGTTTGGTTTCGTTCCATCCGTGATAGAGCAGGCCGGTCTTTGGATCGCGCGCGTGCTCTTCCATCAGCACAAATTGTTTTGTGATGTCTTCGAAGTCCTGCGGCTCGTGAAAAGTCACAGCGTATTCGGCATAGAAAGGCTCGGCCATGTAAAGGCCGTCGAGCCACATCTGGTTGGGATAACGCTGCTTGTGCCAGAAACCTCCGTCAGAGGTGCGCGGGTGCGTTGCCAGCTGCTGGCGAAGAAGCGTCACGGCCTTGTAGTACTTCACATCCTGCGTTACGCCGTAGAGAAGCAGGAGCGTGCGGCCGAGCGCGAGGTCGTCGAGCTGATTGTCAGCAGCGCTGTATGTAGGAATGGAGCCATCAGCGGCAATGAGCGCATCGACTGACTCCTTTACATACTTGTAGTAGGCAGCGTCTCCGGTGTGATACCAGACGTCGTCCATGCCTTCGAGAAGAACGCCGAGCTCGTAATTCCATTTCCAGGGCTGGTCTTCGGGCAGGAATCTACCCTTCGGCCAGCGTTCGATGGCGGCGTTGGCCATGCGCTGCGACCGTAGCTGATTGTCGGAGCCGGTTGCGGCACAGGAAGGCTGCAGCGAAATTCCAGCAAAGAAGAGAGAGAGCAGGAGGTGAATGAGTTGCTTGCGCATGGGTCAACGTTCAGGCCGCGTCCGGCTTAAGGATTGGTGTATCAAATGCGCATCACGCATGTCTCAAAATAGATGCGCAGGTGTCTCGCTATAGGAGACATGTTCTCAGCTATGAGACGCGCGACGCAATATATCCCGCTATATGGAACTGGATCAAGGCATTGTCTCTTCTGAAGTTTGACAAGCATTTCCTCATGTAGCTAGTTTGCGGTTGCACCAAAAAATGACTTCTCCTGCGCAACGAAAGAATCGTGCGTGATTGTGGGGAGAAGCATGGTGCTCTGCGTTTTGTGCGAGGAGGACAGTTGATGGGTAAGAAGCAGAGTCTTTCTGCGTCTGTATTATTTTTGGTCGTTCTGGTGTTCGCGGGGTGGAACCAGGCTGGGGCTCAGGCAGTTTCTGCAACGCTGCTGGGCAGTGTGAACGACAAAACCGGAGCCAGCATCAATGGCGCCAATGTCACGATCAAGGAAGTCTCGACAGGAATTACTCACGAGACCACGAGCAATGCCAGCGGCAACTATACATTTCCTGACCTGCCGCCCGGAGCATATTCCGTAACAGTCGAAGCTACCGGATTCAAGAAAGAGACACGCGCGAAGATTGACGTGATTGTGAACACGACCACGCGTGTCGATCTTGATCTTGAGCCGGGCAGCGCTTCTGAGACGATCACGGTGACGGATATTCCTCCAGCACTGCAGACAGACCGCGCTGATGTGAGCACGAAGTTTGAGGCGCAGCATGTGCAGGATATGCCGCTTGGCGTCGGGAGAAATTTTCAAGGGTTGCTGAATCTTGTGCCGGGAACGACCCCTGCGACCTTCCAGCATTCCCAGTTCTTCAATGCGCAGAACTCGCTGCAGACAGAAGTGAACGGCCAGCCGCGCATGGGCAACAGCTACCAGATTGAAGGCATTGACGACGACGAGCGTACGGGCCTGCTGCAGATCATGATTCCGCCGGCAGAGGCCATTCAGACGGTCGATGTCTCGACCAACAACTTTGAGGCGGAGCTGGGCCGCGCGATTGGCGCAGTGACGAACGTGAGCCTGAAGTCTGGATCGAATGCTTTTCACGGTTCGGCGATTGAGTATTTCCAGAACAGCGCACTGGATGCGCGCTCGTACTTCGCGTCGACCGTGGGCCATGTGGCGTACAACTATTTCGGCGGCAGCTTCAGCGGGCCGATCTTGAAGAACAGGTTGTTCTTCTACGGTGATTACTTCCACACCGCGGACCACGAAGCCAATTCGAATACGCTGACGATTCCGTTCAAGCAGTATTACACCGCGAATGCAAACGGCAACATCGACCTGAGCCCGCTTTTGACCAGCAGCGGCCAGGGGCAGGTTTATGATCCTGCCACGACGCAAGTCTCAGCTAACGGCACGGTGACGCGCACGCCATTTCCGAATAACCAGATTCCTGCAAACCGGGTAAATTCTGTTTCGGCGGCTCTGCTCAATTTGCTGCCGGCGCCGAATATTAATCTTGGCAGCACATCTTCGCCATCGAATAACTACTTCGCTGTGCTGCCCTATCGCAAAGGTGTGGATACCTTCGACATCAAGATCGACGCGCAGCTTACAGAGAAAGACCACCTGAGCGGGCGCTACAGCTATCAACACACGAATATCTTTCAGGCTCCGGTCTTCGGACCCATGGGTGGCGGTCCGGCGCAGGGATCGGTCCAGGGAACAGGCACACAGAACTCATTCAGCACGGGCGTGAATTATGATCGCGCGTTTTCACCAACGCTTCTCACGGAAGCACGTCTTGGAGTGGCGCACTATCGCAGCACGGCCCAGCCGAGCGATTACGGCTCGAATGATGCGACTGCGATCGGCATTCCCGGGGTGAACATCAGCCAGTTCACCAGCGGGCAGGTGGGAATTATTCTCGGCGATTTCAGTGGCAATCCACTGATCGGTTATTCGCCTTCCTTGCCATGGGTGCGCGGCGAAGCAAATATCGATTTCGTAAACCACTGGACAAAAATCATCGGCAACCACACGATCAAGTTTGGCGCGGATTTGCGGCGCATCCGTGACGATCTGCTGCAGGACCAGACCTTCAGCCCGCGCGGCGCGATTACCTTCAGTGAGAATCAGACTTCACAAACCGGCGCGACGACGAATATCGCGAACGAGATCGCAAGCCTGCTGCTCGATGTGCCGAGCCAGGTCGGCCGCGACCTGAATACATATTTCCCCGCATACAGGCAGTGGTGGTTCTTCGCCTTTGGTGGCGATAAGTGGCAGGTGACGCCGAAGCTGACAGTGGATCTGGGACTGCGCTGGGAATTTTATCCGCCGGCGACGCCAAGAAAATCCGGCGGCTTCTCCAACTACGATCCGACGACAAACTCGCTGGTGATTGCGGGCGTAGGAGGCAATCCGTCGAATCTTGGCATGGAGACACGCTATCGCTACTTTGCTCCACGCACGGGTTTTGCGTATCGCGCGAGCGACAAGACGGTGATCCGTGGAGGATTCGGCATCAGCTACATGCCTTTCGCGGATAACACGTACGCGTACAACTATCCCGTGCGCGCGAACAACAGCTATCAGCCGACAGGCGCGGCCAGTTCGTATACGCCAGCTGTGCTGGACAACGGACAGACAGCAACGTTCCAGGCCGGATTTCCTTTGCCGAAGCCGATTGATGTTCCTTCGAACGGCATTATTACACCTGCTCCGCTGAGTCAGTCTTATGTGGTGATTCCGAAGAACTACAAGAACCCATATGTGGAGTCGTGGAATGTGGCAGTACAGCAGGCGCTTCCCAGGCAGTTCACATTTGAGTTGAGCTATGTGGCGAACCATGGAGTAGGTATCGGCGCGTCACAGAACATCAATCTGCCGCCTGTGCTTGGACTGGGTGCGGCTGGCGAGCCGGAGAACATTGCCTTCGGGCGCACGGCGGCAACGAATGTCTATTTCCTTGGCTACTCTTCGAATTACCAGTCGCTGCAAACGAAGCTGACGCGTCGCTTTACGAATGGCCTTGCGTCGCAGTCGGCATTTACGTGGGGCAAGGGACTGGGATACCAGGATGCTGATGATGGAGGGTTGCATTTCTGGCTTGATCAGCGGCGCAACTATGCTCCGGCAGATTATGACCGCAGGCTCAATTTTGAGCAGAGCTTTACCTATGAGTTGCCTTTCGGGCGCGGCAAGCGCTGGCTGCAGAGCGGCGTAGTGTCGAATGTTCTGGGAGGATGGAAGCTGTCGGGCATCATTTCCATCCTGTCGGGAACGCCGTTCACCGTGAGTGCGAATGGCGGCACGATCAACACGCCGGGACAAACGCAGACCGCGAACCTGAACAGGCCGTTCCATGTGCTGCATGGAATCGGGCCGGGACACAACTGGTTCGATCCAACGGTGTTCGGCCAGCCTACGGGCTGCACGGGAACGCCGTGCCCGATCATCTATGGGACGACGCTGGGAAATTCGGGACGCAATCAGTTCTATGGGCCCGGATACATTCAGGACAATATTTCAGCGTTCAAAACATTCGGCATCCGGGAGAACCTGAACCTGGAAGTGCGCGCGGATGCTTTTCAGCTGAGCAATACGCCGCAATTCAGCAATCCGAGCAGCTCGATCACCAGCACGACGTTCGGGCAGGTGACGGGCACGATCGGCAGCGGCTCCGGCGTGAATGGAACTGGGGGCGGGCGCGCGCTGCAGCTTTCGGGCACCATTCGTTTCTAACGAACTCCAACTTTCCGGCGGGGCCTATACCGGAAAACAGTATGGGCCCTGGCTATCTCTGACTGCATATTCATCGGTGGACACGTTACCATTATTTTGGAGGTTTGATCGATGCCCGTATCCCGTCGTGAATTCCTGGCCGGCCTTGGAGCCGCAGGAGTAGCCGCAACGCTTCCCGCGCTTGCACAGAAAAATCTTATGAAGAGCTGTCCTTTTCGCCTTGCGGTTATCAATGACGAGATCTCTCCGGATTTCGACCACGCCTGCTCGGTTGCCGCAAATGACTTCGGCCTGAGCTGGATTGAGCTGCGCAGCATGTGGGGCAAGAACATCACCGATCTGGACTCGCAGCAGATTGCGGATGCGCAGAAGATTCTCGCCAAGTACAAGCTGCGCGTGACCGACATTGCCAGTCCATTGTTCAAGACGGACTGGCCGGGTGCTCCGATTTCGAAGAGCAGCGAGCACCGCGACCAGTTCAAGGCGGATTTCAATTTCAAGGCGCAGGATACCTTGCTGGATAAGTGCATAGAGCTGACGAAGGCATTCAAGACGGACCGTATCCGCTGCTTCGATTTCTGGCGGCTGGATGACCAGAAGCCTTATCGCGCGGCCATGAACGACAAGCTGCGCCAGGCGGCGGAGAAGTGCGAGAAGAGCAACATTATTCTGCTGCTTGAGAATGAGATGTCGTGCAATACGGCAACGGGCGAAGAGGCAGCCGAGGTGCTGAAGGCGATTCCGAACAAGAACTTCATGCTCAACTGGGACCCGGGAAATGCCGCGACGTTTCCGGACAATACGCCTTATCCCAAGGGCTTCGATCTGCTGCCGAAGGAGCGCATCGGGCATTGCCATTCGAAGGACGTAAAGCGGAAGCCGGACGGCAAGTATGAGTGGGCTCCAGTAGGTGCGGGCGTTGTGGATTGGGTCGGGCAATTCAAGGCGCTGAAAAGCATGGGCTACCACTACGCTGTGAGCCTCGAGACGCACTGGCGCGGAGCGGGTACACCTGAGGCTTCCACTCGCATCAGCATGCAGGGGCTGAAAGATTCGCTGAAAAAAGCTGGAATCGAGTGCTGAGAGCGCTGTTTATTTTTTTGCTTTTAGCCGGAGTGTATGCTGAGGCGCAGAATGCGCCTCAGCTTTTTACGATTGCACATCCGGCGATGGGCACAGATTTTACGCTGTATATCTATGCCGCGAGCAGGGCCGAAGCAGATACAAAGGCCGACCCGGTTTTCGATGAGATTGACCGCATCGAAGACCTGTTGAGCAATTACAAAGAAACGAGCGAACTTTCGCGCATCAGCCGTCTTGCTGCGACGCAGGCGGTCACGACCGATCCAGAAACATTTGAGTTTCTTTCTGACTCCCTTAAGTGGAGCGCGCGCAGTGACGGCGCATTCGACATTACTGTGGGCAAGCTGATGAAGGCCTGGGGGTTCTTTCGCAAGCAGGGAAGAATTCCTACGGACGCAGATTTTGCGAAGCTGCGCGAAGAGACAGGATGGCAGAAAGTCCAGCTGAATCGAGCAACGCGCATGGTGCAGTTTACCTCGCCGGGAGTAGAGCTCGATCCGGGCGGCATTGGCAAAGGCTTCGCAGTCGACAAGGCTGTAGTGATTCTGCGATCGGAGCAGGTTTCTGCGGCGATGCTTTCCGCGGGAAGCAGCACAATCTATGCGCTGGGCTCGCCTCCGGGGCAGTCGGGATGGAAGGTGAAGGTGCCTGATCCGTTGCATCCGGAAAATGTGCTATCGACGGTTACATTAAAGGACACTTCGCTTTCGAGCGCGAACTGTTCAGAGAAACACTTCATCCTGCAGGGGCATTTGTACTGCCACATCATGGACCCGAAGACACTGCGGCCGGTGGAAGGCATGCTACAGGTCACGATCATTGATCCCTCGGCGACGGACAGCGATGCGCTCTCCAATGTTTTGTTTGTGCGCAGGCCGGAAGCGAATGCGCCGCTGATGAAGTCTTTGCCGCAGGATTCTGCGCTTGTGATTACCGGAACAAGTGGAAAGGCCGCGTGCCATCCGATGAACTGGAGCACTTCGCTTGATCGAGGACAATGTTAAGGAGAAGATGAGAAGCATGAACCGCAGACAATTTGTGCAGGGTATGTCTACCGCTGCTGTGACGGGCGCGATGCTTCGCGCATCCGGCGCGAAGGCGTTCTCTGCGAATGACCGCGTGCAGATTGGCGTGATCGGGCCGGGAAGCCGCGGACAGGAGCTGATCCGCCAGCTTCTGCATGTGCCGGGCGTCGAGATCGCAGCGGTGTGCGATATCTATGAGCCGCGCTTTGAGCAGGTGAATAAGCTGGTAGGCAAACAGGTGCCTTCGCACAAAGATTATCGTGAGCTTCTGGCGCGGAGGGATGTCGACGCGATTGTGGTGGCTACGCCTGTTTCACTTCATGCGGAGCATATTATTGCTGCGGTCCGCAGTGGGCGGCCTATCTATGGCGAGAAGGCGCTGGGTTTTACTCCTGACGACTGCAGGAAGATTGTGGCCGAGGTTGAAAAGAGCGGGCAGGTATTTCAGATTGGCCACGAATATCGTTATGCGGCATGGGTGCAGGAGAGCATCAAGCGCATCCACGCGGGACGCATCGGCGAGCCTACGCATGTGTATGCGTACTGGCACCGCAACAATGACTGGCGCCGTCCTGTGCCGCAGCCAGATCCTGATAAGAAGCTCGAGCACTTGATTAACTGGCGGCTGTATCGCGAAACGTCAGGTGGTGTGCTGACGGAACTGGGCTCGCACCACATCGACATTACGAACTGGGTTTTCGGCGAACAGCCGGAGAGTGTACTGGGCACAACGAGCATCGTTCGTTACCACGATGGGCGCACGGTTGGTGACAATGTGCAGGCGGTCTACAAATACTCCAAGGGAAGGCGTCTGTTCTTCAGCTCACTGACGGACAATGCTTCGATGGGCAACCAGCTGTGGGTGTATGGCACTGAAGGATGCGTACAGCTCACGATCGAAGACGCGACGTTCTATTACGAGCCGAAGGCGCATCATGCTCAGCCGGCGCAGGCTGAAGTTGTGCAGCGCGGGGTGACAACGGGCGCGTCATATGCGACCGGGAACGAGATGCCTTATCGTGGTCCCGGAGAAAAAGTAGAAGCGCCGAATGCGGAAGACCCAACGCTCGCGTCTGTGCGCGCGTTTGTACAGTCGGTGAGGAGTAAGCAGAAGCCGCTTGCTGATGTTCATGCAGGCTATGCTTCCGCGATTGCCACGTCGGTGGGGAACCAGGCGATTGTGGAAGAGAATGCGTTGAAGATTCCAAAGTTGACTTAAGCTCCGGCGGCTACCGCGTTCAGCTCTTTCACGATGCTTGAGACAAACGACTTGGCATCGCCGAAGAGCATCAACGTTTTCTCAAGGTAATAAAGATCATTATCGATGCCGGCGAAGCCCGGATTCATGCTGCGTTTGATCACCATCACCGTCTGCGCTTCATAGGCGTTGAGGATCGGCATGCCGGAGATAGGGCTGTTCTGCGTGAAGCGGGCTGCAGGGTTGACCACGTCGTTTGCGCCGATTACGAGCGCAACGTCGGTGCGCGGGAATTCTGGATTGATCTCTTCCATCTCAATCAGCCGGTCGTAAGGAACATCGGCTTCGGCGAGCAGGACATTCATGTGTCCCGGCATACGGCCTGCGACAGGATGAATCGCAAAGCTGACTTCGACGCCACGCTTGGACAGGACATCATACAGTTCGCGCAGCTTGTGCTGTGCCTGGGCAACGGCCATTCCATAGCCGGGAATGATGACAACTTTGCGCGCTGCGTCGAGGATCTCGGCTGCTTCTTCGGCTGAGGCTGAGCGCACGGGTTTCGCTTCAGACTTTGCTGCGCTTGTCTGGACTGTTCCGAATGCGCCGAACAACACATTACTGAAAGACCGGTTCATGGCGCGGCACATGATGACGGCAAGAATAAATCCTGAAGACCCGTCGAGCGCGCCCGCCACGATGAGAAGCTTGTTGTCGAAAGCGAAGCCCATGGCGCTGGCCGAGAGGCCTGCATAGGAATTGAGCAGCGCGATGACGGTCGGCATGTCTGCGCCGCCGATGGGCACGATGAGAAGCACACCAAAGATGAGTGACAAAGCCGCGAAGATGGGGAAGAGCCATGTCTTCTCCGGCGAGAAGATGAGCGCTACTCCAATGGCAACGGCGGCCACGAAAATTCCCAGATTGACGAAGTTCTGCCCCGGATAGGTGATGGGCCGGGTGGGAAGAATCTCCTGCAGCTTGCCGAAAGCCATCATGCTGGCGGTGAAGGTGAGAAAGCCGAGCAGAATTTCGACGATGAGCGCGATCATGACCACGCCATGAGGAAGCTGGCGATAGTATTCGGCGGTGCCAATGAGAGCAGCGGCGAGTGCGCCGCATGCGTGCGAGAATGCGGTCCGTTGCGGCACGGCGGTCATCGGCATGTAGTAGGCGATGGGGACGCCGATCGCCGAGCCGACGAGAAAGGCGATGAATATCCACTCGTAGGTGACGACTTCCGCACGCAGCAGCGTGCCGACAACAGCAAGCAGCATTCCGGCTTCGCCAATAAAGACGCCGCGCCGCGCGGTGGTGGGCGAGTTCATCCATTTAATGGCGAGAATGAAACTGGCCGCTGCGAGAATGTAGAGGATGGGGAAGATGCTCTGCATCATTTCTTTTCTGCGCCCCGTTTCTTGAACATTTTCAGCATGCGGTCGGTGATGAGGTATCCGCTGACGACGTTGATGGTGGAGAGCACGACGGCAGTGAAACCGAGCACGCGGGTGAGCGTCGATGCTTCTTTCGAGCCTGTGATGAGGATGGCGCCGACGACGGCAATGGCCGAGATGGCATTGGTCAGGGACATCAGCGGCGTGTGCAGCAAGGGCGATACGCGGCGGATGAGTTCAAATCCTAAAAACGCCGCAAGCATAAAGACCCAGAGGGCGACTTCATAGGAGCTCATGGCTTCACCTCGCTGACGGGCTGCGCAGCGCCCATCAATTCCAGAACACGTGGATGAACTACTTTGCCGCCATGCGTCACCAGCGATTCGCGGATGATTTCATCGTCGAGTTTGAGAGAGATGTTTCCATCGCGCAGCAGCAGTTTTGCAACTGCAGAGACGTTGGCGGAAAACATCTGGCTGGCGTGGTTGGGAATTGTCGAAGGCAGGTTCACCGGGCCCAGGATGGTCACGTCGTTGTGCACGACGGTTTCTCCGGCCTTTGTTAGTTCGCAGTTGCCGCCGCGCTCCGCGGCGATATCTACGATCACCGATCCCGGCTGCATGGCGGAAGCCATTTCGGCGGTGACGAGAATGGGCGCTTTCTTCCCGGGAACGGCGGCGGTGGTGATGACTACGTCCTGCTCGCGCAGGACTTCTGTAAGTTGCTCGCGTTGGCGGCGATAGAAGTCTTCGCCCATGGCCTTTGCGTATCCGCCCTTGTCTTCGGAGGTCTGCGCTTCAACAGCGAGCACAATGAATTTTGCGCCGACGCTTTCGACTTGTTCTTTCACCGCGGGGCGTACGTCATAGGCGCTGACGACCGCGCCCAGACGCCGAGCTGTGGCGATGGCCTGGAGCCCTGCGACTCCTGCGCCGAGGATGAAGACCTTGGCCGGAGTGATGGTTCCGGCTGCGGTCATTAGGAGCGGAAACATTTTCGGTAGAGTTATGGCAGCCAGCAGGACGGCGCGGTATCCGGCGAGAGTCGCCATGGATGAGAGCGCGTCCATGCTTTGTGCGCGGGTGATGCGGGGAATGAGTTCGAGGGCCAGCAGCGAGACCCCGGCAGAAGCGAGGTCGGAAGACTCGCGCAAGGCAGTCAGGGGCTCAGCGAAGCCGATCAGGATCTGGCCGGAGCGCAGGTGTGTTAGATCGGCGCGTCCGGCTTCGGGGTTTGCTCCGAGGCATCGAACCTGAGCGATGATGTCAGCCTGCTGGAAGACATCTGCACGATTGCCGATGCGTGCTCCTCGGGCAACGTATAGCTCATCGGGGAAGCCGGCCGCCGCTCCGGAGGATTGTTCAAGGATGACCTCTAGGCCCGCCTTCTTCAGCGTCTCGCACTGGCGGGGTACGAGAGCAACACGGCGTTCCTGAGGGAAGGTTTCACGCAGAATTCCGAGGGTCCCAGGCAATTAAAACCTCCCAGGCAAGCCAAGGTATTCAATTCATCTAAGCTTGGCAAGTCTTTAGTTCGTCTCATGAATGAGAGTTTCAAGACGTTGGATTTTCTGCAGTCAAAATGAGGCAAAAGCAACCGATCTAAGGTTTTGATAAGGATACTCGTGCAAAATGCAGAATAAGGAGATGTTTTGGCTGGTCAGACCACACGCATTGTTCATATAGCTTTAAGGTTGTGCTATTTACCCTGCATAGGAATGTCTTTGCGACCCGGGAAGTTCGTGCCCTGCGCGCTACTGCTGGCTGCGGGCACATTGTTAAGCGCGCAGCAAGCCACATCAGGCGCGCCTGTGGTGATGAATCTGGATGATGCCATCCACCGAGCACAGGCAAATGAGCCTGCTTTTGCTGCAAGCGTTGCTGACAGCAAGGTGGCTGCCCTTGACCGCTCGATTGCGCGTGCGGCACTGCTGCCCAATGCGGTGTATCACAACCAGGTGCTCTACACGCAGCCGAATGGAGAGCAGAACCAGGCAGGACAGGGAGTGGGAGCGCAGCCGTCTCCGCGCTTTATCGCGAACAATGCAGTGCGCGAGTATGCGAGCCAGGGGCTGGTAAACGAGACGATCGGCGTTGGACAGGTTGCCGAAGTAAAGCGCGTGGATGCTGCTGCAGCAGTGGCTGCGGCACAGCTTGAAGTGGCGCGACGCGGGCTGGTTGTGACGGTAGTGAACCTGTATTACGGGCTGCTCGGAGCAGATCAGAAGCTTACAGTGGCGACGCGCGCAGCGGGCGAGGCCGATGCGTTTGTTGATCTGACGCAGAAGCGCGAGACGGCGCGGGAAGTGGCGCATGCGGATGTGATCAAAGCGCAGCTGGAACAGCAGCAGCGGCAGCGCGATTTGTCTGATGCCAAAGTTGCTGCGGAAAAGGCGCGGCTGGAACTGGCTGTGCTGCTCTTTCCTGATCCGCGCACTGCTTATGATCTCGAAAAGAGCGCAGCAACGAAAGATCTTCCGACACGCGAAGCGATTGAAGCAGCGGCATCAGCGAACAATCCTGATGTGAAGAGCGCGCTCGCGGCGCTGAGGCAAAGCGATGCAGAAGTGCTGGCGGCGCGGGCCGCTTACCTGCCTGATCTGGGAGTGAACTTCGCCTATGGTATTGATGCTCCGCAGTTCGCGGTGAATGGGCCGGATGGCGTGCACAACCTGGGCTACTCGGCGGCAGTGACAGTGGATATTCCGGTGTGGGACTGGCTTTCCACGCAGCATAAAGTGAAGCAGAGCGAGATTCGCCGTGAGGCTACGCGCGTTGCGTTGTCAGCCGCGCAGAAGAGGCTGATTGCGGAGCTTGATGAGTTCTATTCCGAGGCTTTGGCTGCGCACAGCCAGCTCAACTCGCTCGATACAAGCGTGCAGACAGCCACGGAAAGCCTGCGGCTCACGAAGCTTCGCTACACGGGAGGCGAGGCGACAGTGCTTGAAGTAGTGGATGCGCAGAACGCGCTCACACTGGCTGAGAATGCGCATGAAGACGGGCGCATCCGCTATGAACTGGCACTGGCCAATCTCCAGACTTTGACGGGAACGCTGTGAAAGAGATGAGACAGAGATATTCGCAGATGATTGCCGGCGCGTTTGCTGTGGCTGCGCTGGCGTTGGCCGCTGGGTGCGCGAAGAAAGAAGCGACGCCGCAGGTTGAGGTGGAAGTGAAGGCGCAGCATCCGGAGACTGGGCCGATAGCGGCGCATATTACAGCTGATGCGGTGCTGGCTCCGCTGGCGCAGGCGGCGATTGCACCGAAGATCAGCGCACCGGTAAAGAAGTTTTATGTCCAGCGCGGTGCGCATGTGAAGGCGGGCCAGCTGCTAGCCACATTGGAGAACCGCGACCTGGAAGCTGCGGCGCTCGACAACAAGGGCAGTTTCACGGCGGCCCAGGCAGCATACGATACATCGACGCGCGCGCAGGTTCCGGAAGATTACCAGAAGGCCGAGCTTGATTTTGCACAGGCCAAGGCGAATCTCGATCTGAACCAGAGCATTGTGAACAGCCGCAAGCAGCTCTTTGCTGAAGGCGCGATTCCGGGACGCGATCTCGACACAGCGGTTGCCGCGCTGGTGCAGGCGCAGGCTGCGTATGACGCGGCCAAGAAGCACCTTGAGTCGATGAAGGCGGTAAGCCATGAGGCGGCGCTGAAATCAGCAGCGGGTCAGCTGGATTCCGCCAAGGGAAAATACCTGGGCGCGGAGGCGCAGGTGAGCTACTCGGAGATTCACAGCCCGATTGATGGTGTTGTGACCGACCGTCCACTCTTTGCCGGCGAAACGGTGGCTGCTGGCTCGACGATTCTGACAGTCATGGATACATCGGCGCTGCTGGCGAAAGTGCATATCTCGCAGCTGCTGGCGCAGTCACTCAAAGTTGGGGATGCGGCGACGGTGAGCGTTCCCGGTGTAGATGATCCGGTTCCAGCGAAGGTATCGCTCATCAGCCCGGCACTTGATCCGGGAAGCACGACGGTGGAAGTGTGGCTGCGCATCGAAAATAAAAAAGGCGAACTCAAGGTAGGCACTCCGGTACATGTTTCGATTGCGACGCAGACTATCCCTGATGCGTTGAAGGTTCCAGCAAGCGCGCTTCTAGCGGCACAGGACGGAAGCAAGTCGGTCATGCTGATGGGTTCTGATGGAGTTGCGCACAAGAAGGCAGTGGAAATCGGCATTCGCGATGCGGATGATGTGCAGATTACTAGTGGACTCTCGGCAACGGACATGGTCATCACCGAAGGCGCATACGGACTCGACGATGGAACCAAAGTAAAGCTGGCCTCAGAGGGCGGAGGCGATGAAAAGCCGGCGGCAGGCAAAGGCGGAGACGACAAGTGATCACCAGCTCTCCCATTTCGCGTCCGGCTGTGGAGAAAGGCTTCTGGCTTTCCCGCACGATGCGGACGGTCTTCTTCTTCGTCATTGTTCTGACGGCTGCCGGAATCTATCTTGCCTTGCAGGTGCCGATCTCGGTTTTTCCCGAGACGAATTTTCCGCGCGTGGTGATCAGCATCGATAACGGAGTGATGCCGGTCGAGCAGATGCAGGTGACCATTACCAAGCCGATTGAAGATGCGGTAAACAGCGTTCCCGGTCTGCAGACTGTGCGCTCGACGACGAGCCGCGGATCGGCGGAAGTGAGCCTCTTCTTTGGCTGGAATGTCGACATGTTCCATACGCTGCAACTGGTGGATGCGGCGCTGGCGAAGGTGGAGCAGACGTTGCCTCCGACGGCGCGCATCACCACGAACCGGCTTACCTTCGCGACGTTTCCGATTCTTGGCTACAGCCTGACTTCCGATACGGTCTCGCAAACAGATTTGTGGGAGATTGCTACCTATGATCTGAAGCCTCCGCTGAACCGTGTCGCCGGAGTGAGTACAGTAATCGTGCAAGGCGGCAAGGTGCCTGAGTTTCATGTGGTTCCTGACCTTGCGCGCCTGCAGGCATCGGGAGTGACGATCACCGATCTGGTGAATGCGATCCAGGCGTCGAACGTGATCGATTCACCGGGGCTCTATGAAGAGAACCATCAGCTGATTCTCGGGCTGGTGGGGGCGCAGGTTCACAACGCTGCCGAGCTGAGCCAGTTGGTCATCAAGACCACGCCGGGAGGCGCTCCTGTGCGCGTGGCTGACGTGGCCACGGTGAAGCCGGCGATGATGCCCATCTATACGATGGTGACGGCTAACGGCAAGCCTGCTGTGCTGATCAACATAGCGCGGCAGAATGCCAGCAATACTGTAGCGGTTGCCAATGCCGTGGCGGATGAAGTGCAGCAGTTGCAGAAGAAGCTGCCGCCGGGAGTGAAACTGGCGCCGTTCTATGACCAGTCACAGCTTGTGCGCGAGAGCATTTCGAGCGTGCGCGACGCCATTCTGATCGGGCTTCTGCTGGCGTGTGTCATTCTCTTTCTCTTTTTGCGTGACTGGACTTCTTCGATTGTCGCGGGGTTGGTGATTCCTGCAACTGTATCGGTTACAATTCTCTTCCTCTGGGCGATTGGAGAGAGCTTCAACCTGATGACGCTCGGCGGGCTGGCCGCGGCGATCGGCCTCGTGATCGACGACGCTATCGTGGTAGTCGAGAACATCGTTCTCCATCGCGATTCGGGCGAGACGCGCGTCGAAGCAGTGCGTAAGGCGCTGTCTGAGATCATGTCCCCGCTGATCGGGTCGACGATTACGCCCGTGGTTGTTTTTCTGCCGCTGATCTCTGTTGCCGGCGTTACGGGCAGCTTCTACCGCGCGCTGGCGGTAACAATGACGGCGGCGCTGCTGACCTCGCTGTTGCTGGCACTTACGTGGACGCCCGGGCTGAGCCTGGTCATGCTGCGCGAGCGGAACCATCATGCGTCCTCATCTTCGAAGCACGAGCCGGGGCACTCCCTTCGCCGCATCATGGACTGGCACAGCCGTACGCTGGAGTGGTCACTCAAGAATCCATTGCTGCTTGGCGCGGGCTGTGTCGTTCTCGTGATCGGGACATGGTTTGCCTATCAGGCGCTCGGCTCCGATCTGCTGCCGGAAATGGATGAGGGCGGTTTCATCCTTGACTACATCATGCCTGCAGGCAGTTCGCTGACGGAAACAAGCCGCGTGCTCCAGCATGTGGAACGCATTCTGCGGGAAACGCCTGAAGTCGACATTACGTCGCGTCGTACCGGGCTGCAGATGGGGCTGGCCGCAGTCACGGAAGCTAACTATGGCGACTTCACGGTGAAGCTGAAAAACAAGCGCGACCGCGGCATCGATGAAGTGATGGCAGACGTTCGCGAGAAGATCAAAGAAACTGAGCCGGAACTCGATGTTGAGTTCACGCAGGTTCTGCAGGACATGATCGGCGATCTTTCGAATGCACCGGAACCGATCCAGATCAAGATATTTGCGAATGATCAGGCGTTGCTCAACCAACTCGGACCGCGTGTAGGCGATGCCATCGGCAAGATCAAAGGCGTGGTCGATGTGCAGGACGGCATCGAGAACACGATCAGCGGGCCGGCGACAAATTTCCAGGTAGATCCGATTGTTGCAGCGCGGCTTGGGTTCACTCCTACGGAAGTTTCAGAGGACGCGACGAGCATTCTTGACGGCATTGCAGCAACGAATCCTCTGATCGCCAATAACCGGCCTTATACGATTCGTGTCCGGCTGGGAGATGAGACACGCAACTCTCTGGATGCAATCCAGAACACGGTCTTCAACAGCAGCACGGGGCATACGGCGACGCTGGGATCGCTGGCACAGATTCAGCAGCTGCCGCCGCAGAACGAAATCCGCAGAGAGAATCTGCAGCAGATGGTAGTGGTCACGGGGCGTCTCGAAGGGTCGGATCTGGGCACGGCGATGGTGCAAGTGCGTCAGACAGTCGATGGACTTCATCTGCCTCCCAATGTGCGCGTGGAATACGGCGGCACGTATGAGGAGCAGCAGAAGTCCTTCCATGACTTGATGCAGGTGCTGCTATTGGCGCTGGCGCTGGTCTTTGGAGTTTTGCTGACGGAGTTTCGTAATTTCTCGGCCCCGGTAGCGATTCTTACTTCGTCGGTGCTCTCGATTGCGGGCGTGGTGATTGCGCTGCTCATCACGGGTACTACATTTAATGTCGCGTCGTTTATGGGGCTGATTATGGTCATCGGCATCGTGGCTAAAAATGGAATCCTGCTGCTCGATGCTGATGAGAAGTTCCGCGCTCAGGGCGCGAGTCCGAGAGACGCGATGGTACATGCGGCGCAGCGGCGTCTGCGGCCAATCCTGATGACGGCGATTGCCGCGGTCTGCGGGATGCTGCCGCTTGCGTTAGCTCTCGGCTCAGGTTCGCAGATGCTGCAGCCGCTGGCGATTGCCGTGATCGGCGGCCTTTGCATTTCGATGGTGCTGAGTCTGCTTGTGACTCCGGTGGTGTATTACTACCTGACGCGGCATCGGGAAGAAGTTGTTTGAACTACGCCACGGATACCCGGGCGGCAGATACTTCGTGCGGCTCAGTATGACGATCCATGGCCAGTGGTAAAGAGACGGTCACTGTGGTTCCGGTGCCGAGCTGGCTTTGGATGGAGATGACGCCGCCGGCGGCATCGACAATGGCTTTTGCTATGGATAAACCAAGGCCGGTGCCTCCGGTGTTGCGATTGCGTGAAGGGTCATCGCGGTAAAAGGGCTCGAAGACGTGGGGCAGTGCTTCGGGGTTGATGCCGTCTCCCTGATCGGCGATCTGTATTTCTGCAGAGTCAGGACTGATGTTCGCGCTGACGGTGATGGTTGTGCTTGCGCTGCTGTGCTGCAAGGCATTCAACAGCAGATTGGAAAAGAGCAGGCTGCCTTCTTCCTGTGCGAGAAGTACAGGAAGCGATCCAGGCAGTGAGAGTGCTACGGTGATTCCGCGAACCTCGGCTATCGGATGAAGCTGGTTTGAAATCTGGCGGAGCAGGGACGAGAGGTCGGACGGCGCAGTAGTAGAAGGCTTGCCGGCTGCTGCTTCGACGCGGGCGAGAGTGAGCATACGCGCGACGATCTCTTCCATGCGGACGCAGTCGGTTTCGCAACGCTCGAGACCGGCCTGGTATTCCTCAGTTGTTCGCGGCTTCATGCCCAGCACCTGAAGGGAGGACTTGACGACGGCGACTCCGGTCTTCAGCTCGTGCGCGGAATCGCTGATGAAACGGCGTTGTTGTGTGAAGGAATGCTCCAGCCGCTGCAGGGCAGCTTCGAGTGCTTCGACCAGCGGGGCGAGCTCTCTGGTAGAGCGCGCCTGTTCCGAAGGCGTGAACTTCCATGAATTGACGGAAACGGTTGCCGCATCGGCGGCCAGTTCGCGCAGCGGCTTGAGGCTGCGGTTAAGCAGCCACGCCATAATGATGCCGGTAATCGCAAGCAGCACGAGGCTTGAGATGGCGTAAAACCTGACCGGTTCCATCACTGCATGCCACAGGTGTTTTGTGGGCGCGCCGTAAACGATGGTGACGTGGTGCGGGACACCGCCCTTCGAATCATTTGGGTCGACGATGCGAAGGCCGTGAACGACGAGGGCGCGGTAGTCGCGGTCATGCAGGGTGAGATGGAAGATGTCATCCGGCCGTGTGTCCAGATCAGGAAGGCCGCCCCAGTTTGACGAGCGGCCAAGGAGACGACCTTTTTCATCGTGAACTTCGTAGACGTCCTCGGCCGGCACATTGAGATCGCTTCTGTCGAGCATGACGTTGTCTTCCGCATCGTCGGCATCTTCGACCGATCCGAACAGCAGGTCGGCGCGGCCATGCAGCATCACGTCAAAAGAGCGGAGATGGTTGTGGCTCTCATAAAGCCACGCCATGGTGGTAACGCAGAGCGCAGAAACGAGCTCCACCAGAAGGACGGTTACGATGAGCCTCCGCGTAATGGACCAGGACTTCATGCGTTCTCCTCGCGGCTGATGATGAGGCGGTATCCGCGGCCGCGGAGCGTCTCGATGCTGGGTTCGTCGGATGCAGCATCGAGTTTCTTGCGCAGGTTGGAAACGTGCGCTTCGATAACGTTGGAGTGGTGCTCCCAGTTGTAATCGTAGAGATGTTCGAGGAGTTCCCGCTTGGAGACGACGACGCGGGGGCGGTGGATAAGGTATTCGAGAATGCGGTACTCCATAGGAGATAGCTCGACAACCTGGCCCCCGCGGCGCACAACCTGTTCGAGTGAGTTCACTTCGATATCAGCGACAGAAAATACAGGATGCGCCGCGCCCTTGCCGCGACGGATGAGCGCTTTGGTGCGGGCGATGAGCTCGCCGAGATCGAAAGGCTTACTTAGGTAGTCGTCGGCGCCGGCGTTCAATAGTTCGATGATGGACTGCTTTTCGCCTTGAGCGGTGAGAATCAGAACGGGAGTGCTGTCGTTGGCGGCACGCAGCTTTATGAGCAGCGAGAGACCATCGAGTTTGGGCAGCATGAGGTCGAGGATGATGAGGTCGTAGCCTGTGTCCTTTGCGAGGTAGAGGCCGACTTCGCCGTCTTCGGCGATGTCGACAGCAAAGCCCGGGCCGTCGCGCAGAGCTGAGGCTATATTTTCGGCCAGCCGGGTCTCGTCTTCTACCAGAAGGATGCGCATTCAAACAGTGTCTCTCTTTTAGATTAAGAGCGGCTGAAGCCGGAGTCGAGCGGAGTATTGCGCAGCGGACGAGGGGCGGCGGCGCATCTTAAAGACTGGAATGCATATCTTTCGCGACAGAGCCGATGCCGGATTGCGCCTGGCCGCGCAACTCAAAGAATATGCTGACCGCGGCGATGTGGTGGTGGCGGGGCTCCCTCGCGGCGGAGTTCCGGTAGCGTTCGAGATTGCGCAGAAGCTTCATGCCCCGCTTGATGTATTGCTGGTGCGAAAAGTGGGAGTTCCGGCACAGCCCGAGCTGGCAATGGGTGCGATTGCTCCGGGCGGCATCAGGATTCTCGACCATACGCTCATTGGAAAGCTTGGATTGAGCGAGGAGGAGCTTGCGCGTGCCATTGCTGTGGAAGAGAAGGAGCTGGAGAGAAGGGAACAGCTTTATATGGATGTGCGCTCGCGTCCCGCCATCAGCGACAGGATTGTGATTGTAGTGGATGACGGGATCGCCACGGGCGCGAGCATGCTGGCTGCGGTGGCCGTGCTGCGGGCGCAGCATCCGAAGAGGGTTGTTGTGGCAACTCCGGTGGCTCCCCCTCACGCGAAGCAGGACCTGTTGAAGACCGCTGACGAGTTCATCTGCCTTGAGTTATCGAATTATTTTCCTGCCGTGGGTTTTTTCTATCGCGATTTTTCGCAGACCAGCGATGAGCAGGTGCGGGAGCTCTTGCGGCAATCGCAAGAATAGCTGATTTCTACAAACGTCTCTCTTGTTCATCCTGCCTGATACAAATATGAAATAGAATCCCTATTGAAAAGTACGAGATATGGAGCTACACTCCAACATGTTTTTAGAGACCAAGGTTCCGAGAGGACAAAAATGCATATCGATGACCGCTCCGAGCGTGTCCTGGAACGTCTGGATCAGTTCGTAATCGAAATTCCTTCCTGGGGCTTTGCGAATACAGGTACGAGGTTCGGCAAGTTTCTGCAGCCCGGCGCTGCGGGAACGCTCGAGGAAAAATTTGCCGATGCGGCGCAGGTCCATTCGCTTACTGGAGCAACTCCCACACTGGCGCTCCATGTTTTGTGGGACCTGTCTGAAGGCGTTTCCGATGCGGCCAAGGTGCAGAAGCTCGAGTCCCACTATGGGGTACGCGCAGGCTCGATCAATCCGAACCTCTTTCAGGACCAGGAATACAAGTTCGGTTCGATATGCAATCCCAATGCAGCGATCCGTCGCAAGGCAATCGATCATCTGCTCGATTCGGTGGAGATTGCCAAGGCGTTGCGGTCGCGGGATGTTTCCCTGTGGATTGCTGATGGTGCGAATTATCCCGGCGCGCAGAGCATTCGCAAGCGCATTGTGTGGCTCGAAGAGGCGCTGCGTATTGCGCATGATGCGCTCGATGACGACCAGCGGCTGCTGATCGAATACAAACCATTCGAGCCGGCCTTCTATTTCACAGACATTGCTGACTGGGGCATGGCGGCGAATCTGGCGCGCGCGGCGGGCGAAAAGGCTGTTGTGCTGGTCGATACGGGCCATCATTACCAGGCGCAGAACATTGAGCAGATCGTGGCCTGGCTGCTGCATCTGCGTCTGCTGGGCGGATTTCATTTCAACGACCGCCGTTATGCGGATGATGATCTGACGATCGGCTCGATTGATCCCTACCAGGTCTTCCGCATCTTTCATGAGATTCTGAGCGAGCCGGAGCAGGAGGCGACGAATGCGGTTGCCTACATGATTGACCAGAGCCATAACATCAAAGGCAAGATGGAAGCGATGGTGCAGACGGTGGTAGCGGCTCAGGAGTTGTATGCAAAGGCTGCTCTTGTCGATCGCGAGCGGCTAGCGGAGTTGCAGTCGACAGCAAAAACAGTCGAGGCCGAAGAGTGCCTGCGCGATGCGTTCTGGACGGATGTCCGTCCGATGCTGAAAGTATGGCGCGAGCGGCGCGGACTGCCGGATGATCCCCTGAAGGCGCTGAGAGAGAGCGGATATGTGGAGAAGATCGAGCAGGAGCGAAAGACACGCAACGCGTCGCTGACGACAAGTTATGCTTGATAGTTTCTTAACAGAAACTATTTCTTTATAGATATATAATCGAGTTGACAAGCGAACCACTCTAGCTGGAGAAAAGGAAGTCAGTCATGTCATCCACTGTTGTTGCCCACCCGAAGCTCAAGTATCTGGAAGACCGCTGGAAGGAAAGCGAAACTGCTGGAATGGACGAGCCGGAACTGCTGCGCTATCGCTCGAACCTGCTGGGCTCTGACCTGCGCATTACGAATTTTGGCGGCGGCAATACCAGCTCGAAGATCGACGCGGCCGATCCGCTGGATGGCGGCAAGCGCCAGGTGCTGTGGGTGAAGGGAAGCGGCGGCGACCTGGGCAGCATCAAGCGCGCCGGGCTGGCGACGCTGTATCTCGACAAGCTGCTGGCGCTGGAATCGCTGTATAAGGGCGTGGAGTTCGAAGATGAGATGGTGGATTACTATCCGCTGTGTACCTTCGGCATCAACCCGGTTGCGTCTTCGATTGATACCCCTCTGCATGGCTTTCTGCCGTTTGCGCATGTCGACCATCTTCATCCTGACTGCGGCATTGCGCTGGCAGCAGCGGCGAATGGGCTCGAAAAGATGGACGAGTTCAATCGCGAATATGGCCACAAGCTGGTGTGGCTGCCCTGGCAGCGTCCGGGATTTGAACTGGGGATGATGTTGAAGCGCGCCGTTGCAGAAACGCCTGATTGCGACGGCGTCGTTCTTGGCGGGCATGGTCTGTTTACGTGGGGCAACACCCAGCGCGAGTGCTATGCGAACACCATCTCGATCATCGACCAGCTGACGGACTTTATCGAAAAGCACATTGCGCAGAAGGGCAGCGGCATCTTCGGCGGGCAGAAGCGCAAGACTCTGGATACGCGCCGTGATGTTGCACTGGAAATACTGCCGTTCCTGCGCGGACGCGTCTCGCAGCAGAAGCGGCTGATCGGAACGTACGTCGATCTGCCCGAGGTGCTGGAGTTTGTGAACTCGGCGGACGCGGCGAAGCTTGCATATCTGGGCACGAGCTGCCCGGACCACTTTATCCGCACGAAGATTCGGCCTTTATTTGTGGACTGGGACCCGGCGAGCGGCCCAGAAACCGATATAGACGCGCTGAAGCAGCAGATCGAGAAGGGCCTCGAGCAATACCGCAAGGACTACGCGTCGTATTACGAGAAGCATCGCGAAGATTCGTCACCGGAGATGCGCGATCCGAATCCGACAGTAGTGCTGATTCCCGGCGTGGGGATGTTCAGCTTCGGCAAGAACAAGCCGGAGTCGCGCATCACGGGCGAGTTTTATGTCAACGCCATTCATGTGATGAAGGGCGCGGCTGCTCTCGAAGAAGGCAAGGTGACGGGCACGGTTCCGCAGTGCGGATCAGCGAAGCTCGCGAGCGACTTCAAGGTGGAAGACAACTATGTTGCGCTGCCGGCTTCCGAGGCATTTCGCATTGAATACTGGAAGCTCGAAGAGGCGAAGATTCGCCGCCAGCCTCCGGAAAAGGAATTGAGCCGCCAGATTGCGCTGGTTGTCGGCGGTGGTAGCGGCATCGGCAGAGAAGTGGCGCTGCTGGCTGCAGAGCGCGGCGCGCATGTGGTGGTGGCTGATCGGGACCAGGCTGGAGCCGAGCACGTCGCAGCGGAAGTAAAGGCAGCTGCAGGGAAGGAAGCTGCGACTGCGGTTGCCGTCGATATCCGGAGCCGTGATGCGATTCACGCGGCCGTACGCGACACAGTAGCGGCATTTGGCGGCATCGACATTCTGGTGAACACTGCTGCGCTCTTTCCTTCATCGCCGGATGGAGTGATCTCCGATGCGCAGTGGGGGCTCACGCTCGAAGTCAATGTCACGGCGAATTACCTATTGGTGGAAGAGATCGGCAAGCTGCTGCGCGATCAGGGCCTGCAGGCCAACGTTGTGCTGACCAGCTCGGCGAATGCAGTGGTCGCGAAGAAGGGCAGCGAGGCCTACGACGTAAGCAAGGCGGCGGTGAGCCATTTGGTGCGCGAGCTGGCAGTTTCGCAGTCGCCGCTGGTGCGGGTGAACGGCATCAGTCCGGCGACAGTAGTGAAGGGATCGACGATGTTCCCGCGTGACCGCGTGATTGCTTCTCTCAAGAAGTACGAGATCCCATTCGATGAAAAGCAGAGCGACGAAGAGCTGCGCATGCTGCTGGCGAAGTTCTACGCGAAGCGTACGCTGACGCACCAGCCGATCGATCCGAAGATTTGCGCGGAAGCGATTCTCTTTCTTGCCGGGCCGAAGGCCCCGTGCACAACCGGCCATCTGATTCCTGTGGATGGCGGACTGGTGGACGCGTTTCTCCGCTAAAGATATGCCCGATGACCTGCCTGCCATTGTTGCGATCGATCTGGGCGCGGAGAGCTGCCGTGTTTCGCTGCTTGCCTGGGACGGGCGCAAGCCGCGCATTGAGCTGGTGCACCGCTTCAGCAATGCTCCGGTAAAGGAGCGCGGCGGGCTGTACTGGAATCTTGAACACATCTGCGAGGAACTGAAGAAGGGCCTGCGCTTGTGCGCGATGCGTGTGCAAGGGGAGGTAGCTTCGGTCGGCGTGGATGGCTGGGCAGTGGATTATGTCCGGCTGAAAGAAGATGGGACGCCACTGGCTGCTCCGTACTGTTATCGCGATGTGCGCAACGAAGAAGCCGAGGCTGAGGTCAGCAAGCACATCTCGCACGAAGAGCTGTTTGCGCTGAGCGGGGTGCAGCCTCTGCGCATCAATACTCTGTATCAACTGGTTGCCGACAAGCTAGCCGGAGTTGCGGATGATGTTCCATGGGTAAATCTTCCGGAATATGTGCTGATGCATCTCGGCGGCAGGCGCATTTCTGAGTACACGAATGCGACGCACACTGGACTAGTGGATGCAAAGACGCGGGCGTGGAATAAGGAGATTTTCGACCGGTGCGGGTTGGATGTTGGGGCAGCTCCGGAGTTGGTGGCTACCGGGGCGGTGGTGAACGAACCCAGGTTAGCTTCGCGAACCTGGGGCACCCATGATGGTGGCTCTCAAGGGTTTCTTGCTGAATTGGCCGTTTTCAAAGATGCGAAGCTGATTGCTCCCTGCTGTCACGATACGGCTTCTGCGGTTGCTGGAATCCCATTACATGGCGATGACTGGGCCTACATCAGCTCGGGCACATGGTCGCTGGTGGGAGCGTTGCTGGATCACTCGATCAACACTCCCGAAGCCTTTCAGGCAGGATTCACCAATCTGGGCGCGGCCGGTGGGCAGGTGTGTTTCCACAAAAATGTGAATGGCATGTGGCTGCTGAAGCAGTGCATGGCGCAGCTTTGTCCGAATGAGAGCAACGGAACCATGACGGAACTGATTGTCGAGGCCGAGCGCCTGCCTGCTCCCAAAGACCTGCTGGATGTAGATGACGACGATCTGCTGCTGCATGGGAACATGGCGTTGCGCATCAATGCGCAGTTGATTCGGCGCGGACTTGCTCCTCTTGAAGAGAGCGCGGGGGCGATGCCGCAGTTTGCGTCGCTGATCTTTCATAGTCTTGCGGCGCGATATGCAGAGGTGCTGAAAAATGTGGCTGCGCTCAGCGGCAAGACGATCAAGCGGCTTTCGATTGTCGGCGGCGGAAGTCAGAACCAGTTCCTGAACAAACTGACGACGGAAGCAACGGGACTGGAGCTGATCTGCGGAGTGGCGGAGAGCTCGACCATCGGCAACTTTGCCGTGCAGCTCACGGTACTGGAAGGCGCGGCAGGGTCGCGGGAGCGTCTCGCCTACTGGGCTGGAGCGCTCACCGGGATGAGGGAATGTTGACTCCGCTGCTATACTGACCGTTTCCGGAGGCGCAACTCGAATTGGCTCAGCAGAAGATCAAGCGGCTGTATCTCATTCCTATCCTGTCCAAGGCGCTCGATATCCTCGAGCTGCTCGAAGATGAAAAGCGGCCGATCACGCTCGAAGCCATCTACCAGCGCTCGCAGATTTCGAAGACCAGCGTCTACCGCATCCTGAAAACATTTGTGCATCGTGGATACGTTGCGCAGTCGCCGGATGGATCCTACCGACTGGTGTCGCGTCCCAAGAAGATGCGCTTCGGCTTTGCCGGGCAGAGCGCGGAGATGCCTTTCTCCGAGGCGGTGACCAGCAGTCTGAAGGCCGCGGCTGCGGCTTCGGGCGTGGAGCTGATGAACCGCGACAACCGCTATGAGGCGGATACAGCGATCAAGAACGCCAAAGAGTTTGTCTCAGAAGGCGTGGATCTGGTGATTGAGTTCCAGATCGAGGAGCAGGTAGCGCCTTCGATTGCGCACATCATTGCGCGCGCCGGCATTCCTCTGATCGCAATTGATATCCCCCACCCGCATGCCTGCTACTTCGGCGTGGACAACTTTCAGGTTGGCTACGAGGCAGGCGAATTGCTGGCGCAGCACGCTATCGCTAAATGGAAAAGGAAAGTCGATTGGGTGATTGGTCTCGATGTGGCCGAAGCCGGTGCCTTTGTGCAGAGCCGCGTCACCGGAGCCTTTGAAGGCATCCGTTCGCAACTGCCGGAGCTTTCACAGGAGGTTTTTATTCGCCTTGAAGGCCGTGGGATGCGCGACACCAGCGCGCGCATTGTCGCGGACTTCTTCAAGCGGCGGCAGAAGACAGACCGCATCCTGATTGCTGCAGCCACGGACACGAGTGCGCTTGGCGCATTGCAGGCCACCATGGACGCACAGCGCGAGAAGATGGTGGCGATCGTGGGGCAGGACTGCATTCCTGAGGTTCTGGAAGAGATGAAGAAGCAGCACAGCCCGATCATCGCATCGGTTTCACACGAAGCGCACACCTACGGCCCGCGGCTGATTCAGCTGGGAATCGCGATTCTGCGCGGGCACACGGTTCCTCCTTATAACTATGTGCAGCATCGCGTCGTAACGGCGAAGATGATGCAGGAGCAGGACTGAGTTACCACGCGCCCTGCTTGCCTCCGAACCACCAGACGAGGCCGACGGTCGCTGTAGTCTGATCGTTGCTCAGATTGCCCAGCTTGTCCGTTAGAAAATATGGCTGGTTCGAGAAGTCGTGGCGCAATTCTTCGCGCACGAGAAAGCCATTCGCGACTGTCTGATCAAAAGTGAGCGTGAATTCCTTCAACGCCTGCACTTTTCCACTGAAGAGCCCACCGCGGTCGGAGAGATATTCGGTTCGTCCGGCAAGCGTAAGCAGAGGATTGAACTGGTAGCGGGCATAGAGTGCGCCTCCATCCGTGTGCATCGGTGCGGAGTAGGTCTGGTCGCGAGTGATGAGATAGTCGCCCTCAAGCGCAAAGGTGAGCTTCGGCGTAGCCGTCCAGGTGGCGTAGCTGTCGAAGATGTGTGTCTTGCCTTTCGGCGCATTGGGAATAGGTGCGAAGGGCATGCCCTGAAGTGTAGGCAGGTTGGACGGGCCGTTCGTCACATATTGAAAATCAGGATGCTCCTGGCCGAGATAGTAATTCACAACCCAGTCGATGGATTTGTGAGGTTTTGCTTCAAAGCCGAACATCTGGTCTTTGAAGTTGTTAAAGGGCTCGGTCTGATTTGTGCCGTTAACGATCCAATAGTGACCGGAAAGCCGGGGCGTAAAGGCATAGTTAGCGCGAATGCCGGCGTGATAGAAGGGCAGGTAATTGAACCAGTAAGAGCGGGAGTAATTCATCTGGTCTTTGGTGTAGTTGCCTTCGATACCGAGCGAGCTTGACCATTTGCCGAAATCAACAGTCAGGCCGCTGCCCACAGGAACAACATAGGTCCCATAAGCCTGAAAAATGTTGCGATAGATCTCAGGGCGCGGCTCATTGGTAAGATTGCCCTGCAGCGTCTCCGTAGCCTCGCCGAATTGCAGGTCGACGCGGGCTCCAAAGCGCTTGCCGTTGGCCGGGTCGGGCGCATGCTCGATGATCAGGTCCGCCTGGTTCAGGCTGAAAGCGTTGCTGAGTACGTCATATGCGCGCAGGAGATTATCGCGGCCAATAGGATAGTTGAAGTTGTACTCATAGTAGCCGTCGAGCGCCATGTTAATCGTCGTACCCTTGAAGAAATCGAGAGTGCTGCGATCTGTCGATGAAAGTACCTGCTGCGGCTGCGCGGCCTGCGGCCTTGCTGACAGGCCTGAGCTTGCCGCGCTCAGGGCGGCTGCATTCTCATCCGGTGCGGTGGTTCCCGGGGAATCGGAGGCTTCTTCCTTTTCGAGCTGGGTAAGCCGCGCATTAATGGCATTCAGATCCTGACGCAACTCTCTGATTTCATCAGCTCGGGATGCTGTCTGGGCCGGGAGCGGGAAAGAGAGCGCGATCAAAATGCACGCGAAGAGCGTGACAAGCGGCGATACCTTCATTGAGCAGCCTCCAGAAACACCGCAACAGAGTATTAAGAAAGCAATAAGGGAGTTACAAAGATCGCCTGCCGGGTGCGGATGGTCTGTCTGGCACCTGTTATACTGATGGGTTACGGGAAGTGTCCGGAACCACACCTGTTTTCAGGCATTTCGCCGTAAATAAAATCACAGTTCGCTTTCCGAGGTTCCCATGTCCGGCCATTCCAAATGGGCCACAATTAAGCACAAAAAGGGCGCTCTTGATGCAAAACGCGGCAAGATCTTCACGCGCCTGATCAAGGAAATCACCATCGCAGCCCGTTCAGGCGGAGACCCTGACGGCAATCCGCGCCTGCGCACCGCCATTGCCGCCGCCAAGGCAGAGAACATGCCGGCCGACAATATCAAGCGCGCCATCCAGCGCGGAACGGGCGAGCTGCCAGGCGCCATTTATGAAGAGATCACCTTCGAAGGCTACGGCCCGGGCGGTGTCGCAGTTATTGTCGACACCACGACCGACAACCGCAACCGCACGGTGAGCGAAATCCGGCACGCTTTTTCGAAGAACGGCGGCAACCTGGGAGAGTCGGGCTCAGTGCGCTTCATGTTCACGAAAAAAGGGGTCATCGCGATTCCCAAGACCGCTGCCGATGAAGAGAAACTGATGAGCATTGTGCTTGAAGCTGGCGGCGAGGATCTGAACGACGAAGGCGATACCTGGGAGATCATCACCGAGCCTGCAGCGTATGAAGCAGTGGCGCAGGCAGTCAAGGATGCGGGCATCGAGACGGTCATGTCCGAGGTGACGATGATTGCCTCGACCTACACCAAGCTCGAAGGCTCGACGGCGTCGCAGATGATCCGCCTCCTCGAAGCGCTCGAAGACCATGACGACGTGCAGAACGTCTATTCGAATTTCGACATGGACGCCAAGCAGCTGGAGGAAGTTGCCGGCTGACGCGGTCATCAGTAGTTTTTAAAGAGGGCCGCCAGTTGGCGGCCATTCTTTTAAGCGATAACTACGACCATAGGTTGTCATTCTGAGCGGAGCGAAGAATCCAGAGAGTCTTTGCACGGAAACAACTCTCGATCAATTTCTCGCGAGAAACTCAACGCTCGATGAGACAGAAAATTAAACGGAGCATCAGAAAAGAACGAATCCATTATGAAGAAAAAATTCGCGTGCTCATTCGCAGTTCTTGCTTCTTTTTGTTTTTCACTCGCAGTTGTTGCACAGACCGCATCAAGGCCAGCACCGGCAAATGACAGTCCGGCGTCCGCCGTTTTGGCGACGCGGCCATGGGAATTCGGGCCGTTCTTTCAGGGCGGAGTCGGGGTGGGCGACCGTTCGGACTTCAGCTTTACCAGTGCCGGAGTGCGGCTGGGCAAGGTCATCACCGACCAGCACCTGAGCAGCATCTTTCGCGGGCAGTTTGAATACGCAGGCGAGCTGATGCCTTACTGGCAGTCCTTTACGCCGGGCCCTCACATGCAGGAAACACGTTATGACTTCGGAGGCCAGACCGGCTCGCTGCTGCTGCCTTACAACGGCGGAACGTTCACCGGCATCAGTATTACTCCGATCATTCTTCGCTGGGACCTGAAGCCAGGTAAACGAATCGCTCCCTGGGTGCAGGGCGCCGGCGGGCTGATCTGGACGAACCATAAGTATCCGCCGGACATTATTGTTTCGCACGGAGAACCGGGAGGCACGAGCGTTTGGAATTTCACGCCACAGTTTGGCGTCGGCTTTCACTATTTTGTGAAGCCGAAGCAGGCGGTCACTTTTGGCGCGAATGCAATCCATATTTCAAGCGCGTCGCTCGGTGACCGCAACCCGGGAGTGAACGCCAGCGTACAATTCCAGATCGGCTACACCTGGTGGCATTGAGGCAGGGAAGTAGGGGAATAAGGGAACAGGGAATAAGGGAGCCAGGAAAAGGAAATAGGGAAATAGTCACATCCTCTGTTCCCTAATCCTATTTCCCTACTTCCCTAAATCCCTGTTTCCCTCAAAAAGCCTATGAGCGAAGCACTCATCGAATGCGTGCCTAATTTTTCTGAAGGACGTGACCGTGAGAAGGTCATGTCCATCATTTCGGCCATGCGGCTTGATGGCATTCTGCTGCTCGACTGGTCGCTCGATGCGGATCACAACCGATCTGTGGTGACGATTGCCGGGCCGCCTGCGATTGTGATGGAGGCTGCGGTTCGTGCCGCAGGCCGCGCTGCGGAGCTGATCGACCTTACCGCGCAGGAAGGCGTGCATCCGAGGATTGGCGCTGCGGACGTGATTCCGTTTGTGCCGGTGCGCGGCGTTTCGATTGAGCAGTGCGCTCTGCTGGCGCGCCAGGCTGGGGCGGAAATCTGGAAGCGGCATCATGTGCCGGTATATTTTTACGAAGCAGCGGCATCGAGGCCTGACCGCGCTCTGCTGGAAAGCGTGCGCCAGGGGCAGTTCGAGGGGCTGCGCGATGCGGTGCGTAAGGATGTGACGCGCCGCCCGGATATTGGCGGGCCAGATCTTCATCCGACCGCTGGAGCTTCTGCGGTGGGCGCACGGCGAGTGCTGATTGCTTACAACATCTATCTGGATACGGAGAACGTCGCGACGGCGCGCGCAATTGCCAAGGAAATTCGTGCTTCGGCCGGGGGGCTTTCGGGCCTGAAAGCCATGGGAGTTCAGGCGCATGGGATGGCGCAGATCTCCATGAATATCACAGACTTCCGGCAGACTTCCGTAGGTGATGCTTACGCTGCAGTAAAGCGGCTGACGGACAAACACAAGACCCAGCCCGTGCGCGGAGAGCTGATCGGCCTTCTGCCTGAGGCGGCGTTTGAGCCGGATAGCGAGTGGGTGCGTCAATTAGATGGGTTCAATCCTGACGAGAAGCTCCTGGAGCGCAAGTTGGAGCGTCCGATCGACTGGCCTGTATCGGAGTCAACCCGCACCGGTCTAAAATAGATAATTCAGGGGTAGGGTCCCCGGAGGTAGAAACTTGAAGTTTGGCAAGAAGGTTTGTCTGGCAGCCGCTGCCGTGTGTCTTGCGGGTCTGCCGGCATGGGCCGCGCAATTGAGTGGAGACGCGCGCGGGGCCATCCCCAAAGATGTGCAGCAGCTGATTGTGGTGGATTACCGCGCCATGCAGAATTCTGATGCGGCCATGAGCCTGAAGGCGCGCGTACTTCCGCCAGAGCTCAAGGAACTGGAGCAGTCGCTTAAGACTTCCGGCCTGAATGACAACCACGATGTGGATGAGTTGGCATTCGCGGCGTTCCGCACGAACAGTGGCGCGGACTATACCCGGATCGTTGGCGTAGCGCAGGGGCAGTTCCAGCTGCAGGACCTTCTCGCGAATTTCCGCAAGAAGAAGGTCAAGCCTACAAAGGTTCGCGACAATGTGCTGTACCCCATGGGTGACGGCGGTATGCTGGTCTGCTTCCTGAACCCGACGACGATGGTCTTCGGGGGTAGCGATTCGATCAAGTACGCGCTGGACGCGCGCGACGGTCTTGCACCCAGCCTGCTCGCGAATGACACGATGATGCAGCAGATGTCGGCTGTGGACACCGAGCCGATCTGGAGCATCCTCGACCAGAAGGGCACGCAGATGATGATGCGCGGCGTGCTGGGTGACGCATCGCAGCTGGCCGACTACGAGACGGTGAAGAAGCGCCTGACCGGATCGCGCTACACAATGAACTTCAACAATGGCGTGAAGTTCAATCTCGATGTAGTCACTCCGGATACGATCACGGCTGCGACGATGTCGTCTCTACTGAACGCGGCTGCGATGTACAAGAAGATGTCGGGAACGGCGGCGGAGAAGGCTGCAATTGACAATACGACCATCGGCTCAAGCGCAGGAACGTTGCAGGTGCGCTTTGCTACTTCAGAAAGCCAGTTCGCTACTCTGCTGCAGTCGCCGTTGTTCCAGTCGGTCGTGCATTAAATTCCGCAAAGCGATGATATAAGCGCCCTGGCTGATGGTCAGGGCGTTTTGTTTTGTGAATCAGGTGGCCTGCGTTCGGCGGCTGGTTCTCGCAAAAAACCAGAGGCTGAAGGCGATGGGTAGCCCGATGATGAGCATGTGGGGCACCAGGCCATGGATCAATTGTGAAACTGAGAATGGGCCTACTTTGAAGGGGACGGCAGAGAGAGGTAGAACAACCAGGTTCATCACCAGGTAGACCGCAATGCCATAGTACAGGCCGCAGACAAAGAAATGATCCCCGAGGAATGTCAGTCTCAGGCTGGAGAGGCAATAGATAGCGGCAGCTGAGAATGCGATGACGAAATGAAGCACAATCCCAAGGAGCCATATGCCGGTGCCTCCTTGAAACGCGTGGCTTCCGAGCAGGCCGCTGGCAATTCCCAGGGGCATTCGCCGTCCGAAGGTATAAAAAGCAAGGATCAGGTCCAGCAGTCCGGCCGTGAAACCGCCCACGAGAATCGGGAGCAGTAACGAACGAGGCTGAAGAGATGAAGTTGGGTTCAAGTGTCCCTCCTTAAATCAGTTGTTGTTCATCTTCAAGCCAGCCCATTCCAGGCATAGAGCAACATAGTGTAAAAGAGAGATCTTTGCTAAATACCCGGACCTGCATCCTTTAGAATCGTCGGCAGTGTCGAGAGTAATCATTATGCATCTGAGGATTGGTATTGTCAGAAGTTTCATCGCATACGCGGCACTGCTCGCCGCATTTTCTGTCTTCTTTACGGCAGCGGCACAGCAGATTGCTTTTACCTGGGACGATCTGCCGGCGCACAGCGCTTTGCCGAAAGGTGAGACGCGGGTTGAGATCGCTGAAAAGATTCTGTCAACAATGAAGAAGGAACACCTGCCTCCCGCTTATGGATTTGTGAACGGCATCCGCACCGAAGATGAGCCGCTCTCAACGCCGGTGCTGAAGGCGTGGCGCGATGCTGGCTTTCCGCTGGGAAATCATACGTGGTCGCATATCAACCTCAATGAGTATTCGCTGGAAGATTTTGAATCGGACACGCTGAAGAATGAGCCGCTTCTCAAGTCGGTTGCACAGGGCGCGGACTGGCATTGGCTGCGCTTCCCGTTTCTGGCGGAAGGAAATACACAGGAAAAGCGAGATGGCGCGCGCAAGTTTCTTGCCGCGCATGGCTACCGCGTTGCCGGAGTGACGATGAGCTTCGGCGATTACTCATGGAACCAGCCGTACGCGCGCTGCGTGGCCAAGGGGGACACGGCGGCCGTTGCGGAGCTCGAAAAGAGCTACCTGGCAGCGGCGGACGCGACGATCGACTATTCACGGTCGATGGCGAAGACGCTTTATGGGCATGACATTCCTTATGTCCTGCTGATGCATGTCGGCGCGTTTGACGCGAGAATGCTGCCGCGGCTGATTGCGCTTTACCGTTCGCGCGGATTCAGCTTTGTCACACTCGAGGCCGCAGAGAAGGATCCTTTTTATGCCAATGATCTTGATCTGAGTCTGCCTGCCAATCCCGATACATTGGAACAGGCCATGAAAGCCCGGAATCTGGAAGCTCCTCCGCGTCCGAATATGTCAAGTGCCCTCGAGAGTGTGTGCCGATAAGGGCTGCTGCTAGGTGCGCTGCTCTGCGCTTCAGCGGCAACGGGAAGCAATGCAGTGAGAAGACCTGTCGAGGACTGGCGAAGAAAATCGCGGCGAATCATGCATCTCCTCTGCGGCGTGCATCGAGGCTGTCGCGAATGGCGAAGAAAGCCGGCGCTGGCCGATAGTCGGGATCGAAGGGAAGAGAACGCTGCGGGCGGTTGGGCTGTTTGCGATGGTGCGTGGGGCCGTCATTCAACCATGTGCGGCGGTCGCTCACTCCCCATGTGAGAAAGAGCTTCACTGCCGGATCGGCCAGCGCGACGTTCAGAAACTGACTGTAGGTTTCGGCAACGATACGGTCGCGCGTGGCAACTTCATTCGAAGGGATATCGTCCTCGTTCACGTCCATCTCTGTGAGATAAACTTCGAGACCCATCTGCCGGATCTGCACGATGTAGTCGGTAAGCCCCTTGCCGATAGAAGATGGCGAAGCGGCCTTGATGTGCGATTGAATGCCGACTGCATCGAGGGGAACATTCTGTTCTTTGAGCCTGTGCAGCAGCGCCAGGATGAGCCTGCGGCGTTCGGTCTGCTCGTCATTGTCATACTCAACGCCGTAATCGTTGTAGGTGAGCTTCGCATGAGGATCGGCCTCACGCGCAGTGCGGAAGGCAAGCTCGATGTAATCGGGACCGACACGTTCAAACCAGAATGATTTGCGCAGACCATTGGCCTGGCCATCGCTCGGCAATATGGCTTCATTCACTACGTCCCAGGAGTGAACACGTCCCTTATATCTGCCCGCTACAGTGCGGATGTGCTCGACAAGAAGCGACCGGACATCGAGGCTCGATGGGCTGTTCTTCAGCCAGTCCGGAACCGAGTTGTGCCAGACGAAGGTATGGCCGCGCACCTGCATGTGGTGTGCCTTTGCAAACTCGAACAGCTTGTCGCTTTGCGAGAAGTCGAACTGGTCCTGTTGCGGTCGCAGCGCAACCCACTTCAGCTCGCCCTCCGGCACAAGAATCGCATATTGTTCGGCGACCAGTTGTTGCAGCACTGGATCATCCTCAAGACCGCGCACCACTACTGCGGCGCCGGCGATGAGTCCATGCTGCTGCGCGTGGTGCTTCAGCGAATGCTTTCCTGCAAGCGCCCGTGTCTCCGAGGGCAGCTCTTTCGGCAGCGGCCCGTAGTCGGGAGGAGGAAAATGTTCCCGATGCTGTTGCGTATTGACGGTCATTTCGTCGGGTGCGCCTGCCGGCCGCTGACTTGGCGCGCCTTGCTGCTGCATGCCGAATGAGAAAGCCGGCGCTGCGAGCCAGCCGGCTGCAGCGGCCAGACCTCGGGACAAGGCTGTGCGCCGTGTGAAAATTTTCTGCATGTCGATTAGATGTTCAGAAAAAAAGCGAGCGCGGGGAAATTGATCCTCGCACTTTTTTTGATATCACATTGTTCAGAACTCCAGCTTAAGAGACAACTGACCGATGCGCGGATCGCCATTGGTGGAAGTGATGGAGCCGAAGCTTGAGTTGATCTGCGTCTGCTGCGGATCGCCAAAATTGGTGTGATTGAGCACATTGAAGAACTCGGCGCGGAACTGAAGTTGCAGCGCTTCGCGAATAGGAAAGATGCGAATCATGCTAGCGTCCCATGCAGCATACTGCGGGCCTGCGAAGCTGCCCTTCACGATGTTGCCATAGGTGAGAGCCAGGTTGGTGGTGTACGAGGGATTGGTGGAGAAGTTTGCCTTGTTCAGCCAGTTCTTGCAATGCGTACCAATGGCGCAGGAGCTTCCGCCATACGGATGCTGCCCGTTCCAGACGGCGCGATCGCGGCCCAGGCCTGTGCCGTCGACATTGGCGCCTGTTACCGTCAACGGATCGCCGCTGCGGAAAGTAAAGATGCCGTTTGTCTGCCATCCGTTTGCGATGTAGCGAAGCACAGCATTTCCACCACTGACTTTAGGAAAGAGCCAGACGTAGGAAGCGGTGAGCACATTGCGATGGTCGTAGTCCGAAGGACCAGCATCGAGCCGCTTGTAGTTCGTCTCATACACAGGAAGAACATACGAGGAACCCGGAACCACGGCTGTGACCGAAGAGCCGAAGGCGTTGTTGTCGATTGCCTTCGACCAGGTGTAGTTCAAGAACGCCGTAAGAGAGTTCGACAAACGCTCGTGCAGCGATAGCTGTAAGGAGTGATAGCTTGCGATGCCTCCTGTGTCGACAGTGGCAATAGCGCTCTTATAGTTCTGTTGGTTGGCAGTGGAGGAGTAGACGCGCTGGCCGATGTTCGGGCCCTGGTTCCAGACGGGGTTGATGTCCGTGGGATTGATCTGATGGAAGCTGGTTGATCCAACGTAAGCGAGACGCCCGGAGAGAGTCTTCGTAATCTGCTGCTCCACGGCGAGGTTGAAGGAATACGTCACAGGCACGTGGAAGGTTTTGGAATTGAAAGTAGAGTAACTCGCGTTTTGGTAGTTCGTCGTAGTGAAGTAACTCGCCGGCGGCGGCTGCGGAGCGGGAAATACATTGCCGCCGGGAATGCTCGCATAGGGATCACTGAAGAGCGCCGGTTTGGATGTAGCCGTGTTGGCGAAGCTCTGGTTGATCGAGGCGACAAACGGAACTGTATTGGCAAAGATGTTGTCGAAGACTCCGGGAAGGCGCGTGTCATAGAACTGACCGATGCCTCCGCGAATGCTGGTGTTGCCGTTGCCGAACACGTCATAGGCAAATCCAAAACGCGGCATCACGTGCGTGTAAACGGGATGAATCATGTTGTGGACGAAGCCCGGATCTCCGGGGAAGAGCAGGCCGGCGAGCGCTGTGGGATGCGTGCTTGAGATCTGGCCTGCGGCCCAGGCTGCTGGATTGAACATGCCCTGGCGCCCTTGTATCTCATTCTCGGGTGAGAAGGGCTCGTAGCGAATTCCAAAATTCAAAGTAAGGTTGCGGCTTACCTTCCACGTGTCCTGCGCATAGTAGCCCGACTCGTGATAGCGGTTGGCGAAGTATTGTCCGGAGGCCTGGGCGAAGCTGGTGAGGCCGCCGAGCAGAAAGTCGGCCATGGGTACAGTATCGGTTGGATTGCCATTGAAGGTGAACAGACCGGGCTGCTGAAACTGGTTCGCGATGTCGACCTTGGCGAGCTCAAAATGCACACCGAAGGCAATGGAGTGGTTGCCGCGCACCCAGTGGAGATCGTCGCCGAGTGTGTAGTTGTTACGGCGGAAGGACGCAGCAGGATTATCGCCGATGGTAAAGAAGTTGCTCGCCGTACCGTTGCCGACCGTGATCTGGTTGATCTGCTTGAACGCCGGCTGCCAGACGTTCACGCCTAGATCATTCATGTTGATGCTGCCGGGCAGCGGGCCGCGGGATGCATTGTCGATCTGATAGCTGAGGATGAAGTTGTTCAGCAGGTTGTTGCTGAAGATGTGTGTTTCGCTGATGAGTGCGTTGTGATAGCGGATGGAAGCCTGATCGGAATACGTCAGCAGGTTTGTCAGGTCGAGAACGCCTTTCTGGTCGTAGCTGTCATAGAAGTAGCGCGCTGTCAGACGATCGTTGGCAGTGAGCTTCTGGTCTCCGCGGCCAGTGTATTCAATGTAGTTCTGGCTGCTCGGCTTGAAGAAGGTGTAGACGGGGCTTGCTCCCGAAGCGATCGTGGGCAGGTATTTCAAGAGCGCGAGCGAAGATGGGTTGTAGTCATTTGGATTGACCGTGCAGGTGTAGCTCGCTCCCGTGTTGGTGCAGGGATAGGGCGCCAGAGTGCTTGGGTTCAGTATTTTGTCCGTCGCGCTCAGGCCGGCAAAGGTGCCGGCGAGCTGGTCAGGCGTGGGGAGCGTGGCTGTGCCTCCCACCGCGTTGTTGCGGTAGCGTGTCGCCTGCACTCCAAAGGAGAAGAAGGTCTTGTCCTCTCCGTTATAGAGAAAGGGAATACGCACGGGGCCGTTGAATGTGCCGCCGAACTGGTTGCGTTTGAGAAAGTCGCGCGTCTTGACTCCATTCTGGTAGGAGAAGTAATTGGCTGCGTTGAAGACGCGGTTGCGGACATACTCAAAGACATCGCCGTGGAACTTATTCGTGCCGCTGCGGGTGATGATGTTAACCACGCCGCCTGCATTCTGGCCATATTCTGCGTTATAGTTGCTGGTCTCTACGCTGAATTCCTGCAGCACGTCAGGAAAGGGGAAAGGCGCATTGACATTGGTGTACTCGTCGACATTGTTGCCTCCGTCGAGCATGTAGTTAATCTGGTTGGCGCGCGTGCCGTTGACGGTCACGGCGGCGACGACAGGGAATGTTTTGGTCGAACCCTGGTCAATGTTGAGGCTGGATGCGACGACAACCCCCGGCACAAGCTGAGTAAGTGTGGCGGCGTTGCGCCCGTTCAGCGGGAGATCGTTCACGCGTTTTTCGTCGATGACCTGCGAGAGCGTTCCGGTGGTAGTGTCCACCTGTGGAGGCGCCGCGGAGACGGTCACGTTTTCCGTTGCGCTGCCAACGGTCAGAGCGATGTTTACGGTGAGCGCCTGGTCAGCCTGCAGCAGCGCATTGTTTTCTGTGCGTGTCGTAAATCCCTGGGCTGCGACAGTGATGTTGTATTGCGCCGGTGGGAGCGACGGAAAGGTGTAGGTTCCGGAAGCATCGGTGGTGGTGGTGATGGCCACGTGCGTTCCGGCATTGGTGACGGTGATGGTCGCTCCCGATACGGTTGCGCCAGTCGAGTCGGTTACGGTGCCGTTCATCCGGCCCAGGCCTTGTGCCAAAGATTTTCCGCTTGCAAGCAGTCCGACAAGGAACAGAGCAAGGAAAAACAAAACACGACAACATGAGATTACGTTTCTACGCAGCAGCTTCATCTGGGGTCCTCCAAAATGGGCGCCCGCGAGGTCACGAAACCTGAGAGAGAGCCCTAACTTTACACTTGAAATTGATTCATATTTGAAATGGGAGCATCCTAGAGTCATCGTCATTCCCTTGTCAATATCGATTTACTTGCGCATCACAACCCTTGGAGATTTCATGAAATTTGCCATCTGGTTTACGAGATTGAGCGTGACGTGTGCCTGCCTGTTTCTTGCTGTGAACCTGCAGGCCCAGGCAGGAAATCCGCCATCCACCCCTTCGCGCTTTCACGAGCCGGAGCCGCTGCGCTTTGATGACCACACCGGCTTCGAGCAGATCTTTGACGGACATAGTCTGACGGACTGGGAGGGCGATCCTACGGTCTGGCGTGTTGAAGACGGAGCGATGGTCGGGGAATCGATCAGAGAGAAGCCCGTCTTCAATACCTATATCTGGCGCAAGGGCCTGGTCGTAAAAGATTTTGATCTGAAGCTTGAGATCAAGTGCGAGATCGGTGGCGGAAGCGGCATCCAGTATCGCAGCCAGACGGGAGTTCCGTGGAACAGGCCGCTTCATCCGGGGGAGAAGCCGCGCAACCTCGACTGGATGATGACCGGCCCCCAGGCGGACATCTGGTTTCCCGTCAATCCAAAATCAGCGGACTACACAGGGCAGTTCTATTCCGAGAACACGCCGCTGGGTATTGTCGCCTGGCGTGGCGAGGTCGTGCACATGGATGCGCACCAGCAGCCTACGCTCATCGGAACGATTGGCGACCGCGAAGCGCTGGGCGGCTATGTGAAGATCAATGACTGGAACCAGTATGAGATCATCGCGCACGGAGGCCTGCTGATGCATATCCTGAATGGCCATCTGATGGCCGTGCTGATCGATGACGACCCCAGTTCCTCGAACAATCAGCCGGGGAAAATCGGTATCGAGCTTGAAAGCACACCGGCTAAAGTTTCTGTTCGCAATGTCTGGATCAAAAAATACTGATGATGATTTCGAAGAGAGGACAGTTCTTTGCTCTGATTATTTGTACGCTTTTTGTGTCGTTGCCATTCGCCGCGCAGCAGCCGGCGAAATCGGCTTACAGCAATCCTGTGCTCTATGCGGATTACTCAGACCCTGACGTCATCCGCGACGGCAAGGACTATTACCTCATCGCTTCAAGCTTTCATTTTTCTCCGGGAATTCCTGTCCTCCATTCACTCGACCTGGTTCATTGGGAGATTGCCGGGCACGTGCTTCCTCGACTCAATTTCGGGCCGCGCTATGACATGTCCGGAGGCAACCGCTATGCGGGCGGCGTCTGGGCTCCGTCAGTCCGCTTTCACAACGGCCTGTTTTATATCTATTTTCCCACGCCGGATGAGGGCATCTTTGTGAGCACAGCGCCGAAGATGACCGGGCCGTGGAGCGCGCCGGTTGCAGTAATCGCGGGGCCTGGATGGGAAGATCCGTGTCCGTTCTGGGATGACGATGGCAGTGCTTATCTTGTGCACTCCAAGCTGCGCGCAGGGCCTCTCATCCTGCACAAGATGAGCCCGGACGGGAAATCAGTGCTCGATGAAGGCAAGATCATCGTGCAGGATGCACAGCATCTGCCGACGCTGGAAGGGCCCAAGATGTACAAGCGCCACGGCTGGTACTACATCTTTGCTCCCATGGGCGGTGTCGGCCAGGGATCGCAGGCAGTTCTGCGCTCGCGCAATATCTACGGCCCATATGACTACCGCATTGTGCTGGTGCAGGGCAAAAGCGATGTGAACGGGCCGCATCAGGGAGGCTATGTGGAAACGCCCGACGGCAAGGGCTGGTTCCTGCATTTCAGCCAGCGCGGCGCGCATGGCCGCATCGTGTACCTCGAGCCGGCCCGGTGGGAAGATGACTGGCCGGTGATGGGCGATGCAGGCCAGCCTGTAGCAGACTATTCACTTCCAGTGCATGTGCCGGGCGCCGACACGATGAAACCGCAAACCTCCGATGAGTTCAGCGGGCGCACGCTGTCACCCATGTGGGAGTGGAACCACAATCCAGATAACGCGCACTGGTCATTGACAGAGAAGCGCGGCTTTCTGCGGCTGCATCCGATGCCCGCCGCCGATCTGATGCAGGCGCGCAACACGCTTACCGAGTGCATGCAGGACGAGTCATTCGAGTTCACTGCGAAGCTTGATGTCAGGCATATGACAGACGGCGACCGCACCGGCGTAAGCCTCTTCGACAAGAGCCTGAGCTATGTTGGCGTAATGCAGACGCGGGGCAAGCGAACTCTCGTCTACTCAGCTAAAGGTGTCGACACTTCCGGGCCTGAAGTGCATGCAAACGAAGTCGAACTTCGCGCTGTTGTGACCGGCGATACTGTTGCGTATTCGTACAGCCTCGATGCAGGCCGGTCTTTCCATCCACTGGGAACAGAAGTGAAGCTGGTATTCAGCTGGTGGAAGGGCGCGCGGCCTGCCTTGTTCGCGTTCAACACCGGTAATGGCGGAGCAGGCTATGTGGACTTCGACTGGGCGCATTATCACGTGGGGAAGCCTTCTCAAAATTCCAGATGAGTCAGATATGGATCCCCACGAGAAACATGACCATTGCTACGACCAGAGCGGCGACACGCCAGCGGTGAAGGGCATCCCATTTTCTGATTTCCCGTTGTGTTTCTTCTGAAAAGGCCGTGAGTTCCATGCGTACCACGCGATTATTGATGGGTACAAGCAGCCAGATGCTCTGGGCAATTACCGCGGCCCAGATGCCGCTTGCAATGCCGAGGAGCGTGACTCCAGACGAATGCAGCCGTACAACGGTCTCGGCAATCAGAAGCAGAAAGCTCATTCCATACCAGAAGGGCATTGCGGTGCCGAGTCTGCGCCCGAAGAGTTGAACTGCTCCAGCCTGTGCGTGGTTGTCGAGTTGCCACAGAACAGGATTGATGAAGGCGGATACGGCAAATTCTGTGCCGATCAGAAGTCCAATACACAATGTCGTTGCAATGTCCAGAATCAGGGTCATTATCTGCTCCTGTGACTCAGATGCCCAAGAAGCGTACACTGACGGAAATGTTTGTACTGACAAATATGTCAGTCATCAGTGAAACCACGGAGGATTTTGCATGCCGGTATCGAAGAAGGAGATTTCTCCCTGCCCCATTGACGCCATGCTGTCGGTGGTTGACGGCCGGTGGAAGGGCACGATTCTCTGGCGGCTTTCAGAGGGGCCGATGCGCACGAGCGAGCTGCGCCGCAGCATTCCCGGGATCACCGAGCGAATGCTGATCCGCCACCTGCAGGAGATGGTGCGTGATGGGATCCTGCTGCGGCACGAGGAGAAGAGCGTTCCGCCCTGCGTACGCTACTCAATCTCGAAATATGGACTGACCCTGACGCCCGTCCTCGAAGTCATCTGCGCGTGGGGACGCAATCATCTGCGCCGTATGAGCGCTATGTCTCGCCTGTAAGTTACTGTCCGGTTCTGAACAGCTCCTTCCATAAATGGACACCTTTCCGTTGCTTCTCTCATGTTGACAGTCAACATTAACAAGCACTTATGTTGACATTCAACATGGCATGGAAATTGCTGCTTCTGAAGATGAATCGGAGGTTTCCATGAAAATGTATCAACTAGCTACCGTTTTGCTGCTTGGGGCCGTTCTTTCAGGGATGTTGGACTTACATGGGCAGATTCTGACAAGGGAAGATCTGCAGAAGCAGATCGCTGTTTACGAGGCTGCTTCGCTCAAGGCAGAGACTCCGGAGATGGCAGCGCTTCAGGCCGGGCAGATATGGTCGCACCTCGCAAGCTTGTATCAGGATGCGGGCATGTACGGGCAATCAGAGCGCGCCTACGAGCAGGCCATGCGGTTGCTGACCGTTGCGCCTGTGTCGAAGTCTGATCTTGCGGCAGCAATCGATGGCCTGGGGACTCTGTATATGGAAATGGGAAACGTGAAAGAGGCAGAGCGCACAGAATCGAAGGCACTGAAGATGCGTGAAGAGGACGATCTGAAATCGGAACTTCCCAGGAGCTGGTATCACCTGGCCACGCTTTATCTGCGGGAACATCGCGCGGACAAGGCAAGGGATTTTGCGCAGCGAGCGCTCGATGGAAACACCAATCCGGAAGACAAGACGGGCAGCCTTCTGGTGCTTGCGGCTTCGCTATGTCAGACGCACAAATATCCTGAGGCCATCGCAAAATTACGTGACACGCTGCAGATGACAAAAGAAGCTTATGGCCCCGATACATTCCCGGCAGGCTTCAGCGCATTTCTGCTGGGATATGCCTGTTGGAAGAACGGCGATCTTGCATCGGCCGGTGAATGGATGCAACAGGGAAGCGAGATCATGGGCAGGGAACTGGGCTGGCAGCATCCTTCTTATCTTTCCGTCATGGCGCAGTACGCACGTTTCCTTCGCGCTGACCACCGGCCGGATGCTGCTCGAGCTATCGAACAGCAGGTGAAGAACACGCGCGATCAGATCAACGCGAATCCGGCATATAGTCATAACCTGCAGACAATGGATATCGCAGCACTCTTCTAAATCCGCGGCTCATTCCGTCTTTAACGCCTGCATGGGATCGATGGAGACAGCACGCCGTGCAGGCAGCAAGGCGGCGAGCAGGCCAATAAATGCCAGCAGCAGTGCCGAGAACACAAAGATGGAAAGATTGTTTGGCCGAATCTCAAACAGAAAACTGCGGATGGCGCGCGCGGCAAAGAATGCGCCGAGCCCTCCGATCAGAACACCGATGGCCAGCAGGCTGGTCACCTGGCGCATGACCAGAGAGAAGACCCTCATCCGCGTCGCGCCGAGAGCTATGCGCAAACCGATTTCCGTCGTGCGGCGCGTCACATTCCACGCCACCAGACCATAGATGCCGATGCCGCTCAGCAACAGACCAAGTAGTGCGAAGAATCCCGACAAAACGGACAGCAGCCGTTCACGCGCCACGGAGTCCTGAAGCTGCTGACTGAACACGATAGGCGGGATTTCTGGACTGGATGGTGCCATCTCATGCAGCGTGCCTAGATAGGCCGATCTCGCTGCGGCAATGCTGCGTGCGTGAATGACGAAGTAGAGCATAGATCCTGCATTTGTTCCATCTTTGCCTTCGCCTTCCCCAGAGGTAATTGGCATATACACAATCGGTGGAGGTGATTCTCGTAGCGTGTCGTATTTCGCACCCTGCACGATGCCGACGATTTGATAGTCGTGAAAAGTATAGACCCCAGTTCTTCCGTTATGGATGATGTTGCGCAGGGTTTTGCCGAGCGCTGAGGTGCTGGGGAAATAGAGACGGGCAGCCGCCTGGCTCACAATGCAGGAGTTGCGATCGGAGTCGTTATTCTGCAAATCGCGCCCTGCAAGAATCGGTATGCCGACTGCTGAGAAATAATGGGCAGCTATGACGTTTTCCATCGCCTCGACTGGCTGAGTATGCTTGCCGTTTTCCACTGCGGCAAAATCATCGCTCCAGCGTCCTCCCATAAGCGGAGAAACTGCAGCAACGCTGGCTTGCTCCACACCGGGAAGCTCTTCCATTCGCTCAGCCATACGGCGGTAGAGCGAGACAAGAGCTTCGCCTTTCTCGGGAATGCGCAGGAAGTCAGTCAGGCAAAAGACCACATTATCGGTGCGGTATCCGGAATTTTCTGTGAGCAGGCGTGCAATCGTTGTGCCAAGCAGGCTGGCGACGACCACCAGCGTGAGCGACAACGCCAATTGAAAAGGCACAAAAAAGTTTCGTAATCCTCCGCCGCTCACAGACGCATGTTGATGCGAACTGCGCAGCGCTTTTTCTACGTCGGTGTGGCTGGCAGTCCATGCCGGGGCCATTCCAAACAACAAGGCGCACACCACTGCGCAAGCAATCGTCACAGAAAGCACAGTCAGATCAGGCCGCATTGAGATCGAATCCGACGCCTCCGCGTTGCCAAGCATGTGCAGAATCCACGGCCCGGTCATCCATGCAAACCAGACGCCGAGCAAAGCTCCGGGAATCGCCAGCATCAGGCACTCGATAAAAAGCTGCCGCATAAGACGCAGGCGACCGGCTCCCAATGCGCCGCGAATTGCGAATTCCTGCCGCCGCGCCGAGGCCCGCGCTAGAAACAGCCCGGAAAGATTGGCGCAGCAGATAAGCAGAACTGTGGCAACCATCAGTTGCAAAAGCAATAGCGGCTCTGTGTACTGCATACGGAGCTTGCTCCAGCCTGTGCGAGCAGACTTTACCTCAATACGAGCCTTGTCCACGAATGGCAGGTGCCGCATGGCTGGCGGCAATGTTTCATCCAGAATGGATGGGAATATCGTGGCCAGCTCTGCAGCGGCATCCGCACGGCCGCCGCCCGAATGAAGCCGGGCAAATGTCTCCAGCCACAGGCGCCCGCCATCATGTTTGGCCTGCTGTCCATAGAGCACCGCCTGAAATTCGAGCGGCAGATAGATGTCAGGATGTTCGGCGACGATCACGCCTTCGAATCCTGGCGGCGCTACTCCGACGATGGTTGCTCCATGATCGGTCACAGTAACGTGCCGTCCTATGACTGCAGGATCGGCATGATAGCGCTCGACCCATATGCGATAACTGATCACTGCGGCCAGGCCGTCGGGGCCGCCACCGGGTTGATCGTCTGCCGGAGTCAGAAGACGTCCGGCGGCAGGATGCACTCCCAGTGACTCGAATGCGTTGCCGCTTATGATAGCGCCGTGGATGCCGCTATTCGTGTCACCATCCTTGAAAGGAAAATCGTACACACACCAGGCAAAGACGCTGTGTAAAGAGCGCGAACGTCTCCGTATCTCCTCGATAATCGGCAAATTGAGCGGCGCATCACCTCTGCCGTCTTCAGTTGCACTCATGTCAATTGTGATTCGCACCAGTTCGCCCGGATCACGCACCGGAAGCGTGCTCAACAGCAGGGCATGCGTCAGCGTGAAGACAGCAGTGTTGGCGCCGATGCCCAGCGCCAGCGTAAGTATGGCCACGGTAGCAAAACCCGGCGCGCGCCGAATCTGGCGTACTGCAAAACAGACATCCTGAACAAGCGTACCGAAGAAGGGCAATCCGCGTTGCAGGCGATAGTTTTCCTTGATCTGCGCTACTCCGCCAAATTTGAGCAGCGCCGTCCTCCTGGCTTCCTGGGGCGACATGCCATGCTGGATGTTCTCCTGCACCGCAAACTCAATGTGCGAGAGCAACTCCTCGTCGAGTTCCTCATCGAGCTTCTTCGCGCCAAAGAAGGCGGTCAAGCGGCTCAGCAGCGTTCGCAGCCAGTCCATAGCAAGCTCCTAACGAGGCTCAGCCAGAAAGCGCGCCATCGTTGCAGCGACCCTTTCCCAGCTTTCGGTCTCTTTCTCGATCTGCCTCTTTCCCAGTCGGCTCAACGAATAGTATTTGGCCCGGCGGTTGTTCTCCGAGGTCCCCCATTCGGACTTGATCCAGCCGCGCTGCTGCAGACGCAGAAGTGCTGGATAGATGGTCCCCTGGTTCAGGCTCAGAGTGTCGTTGCTCACCTGCTCGATGCGGCGCGCGATGCCATATCCATGCAGAGGGCCCATGGACTCGAGGGTCTTGAGCACCATAAGGTCGAGTGTGCCCTGCAAAACGTCAGATTTGTTCTCGCCCATCTGTCTCCTGTAGTAGGTCAACAGATAGTCTGCGCCCGGCTTTATTCGAATGTCAACAGGAGATGCTTCATCGAATTAGTTTTAGTGTGATCTCTGAAAACGAATTGTCATCCCGACCGGAGCGAAGCGTAGTGGAAGGACCTGCAGTTTTCTTCCGGTTACACAAATTCCTAATCTGGTCTGGAGCCGGGTTTCTGCTTTCCATCCTTTCGTCCAAAAGCGGAACGAAAGGGGTGGCGCACCCGGTGTGTTAACTCAAACGATAAGCTTTTCTTTCCGCAGCCGCTCGAACAGAGTGAAGAAGCTCTCGTCGGTTGGCTGATAGTCCAGGAAGCCGAATTTGCGGCTTTTGGACATGTCGGTTACTACTTCAATGGGGCGTCCCAAGTCGGCATCGGTGTGCCACGGCGACACGAGCACATTCAGGTCAGGCTCAGCAAGGTGGTGCTTGGCTGCGATCTCTCTCCAGATCGGCGCGGCGTCTTTTAATTGTGTCTCCAGAGGAACGCCTTCGCCCTGAAATGGCGCGGCTTCAAGGCCGAAGTATCCGGCAAGCCTGTTCCACATCCAGCTCCAGCGGAAGACGTCTCCATTGACAACATTGAATGCCTGGTTGCGGGCCGCGGGCGTGGTCGAAGCCCACAGAAGATGCTTTGCCAGCAGTCTGGCATCGGTCATGTCGGTGAGGCTGTTCCACTGCACAGCGGAGCCGGGGAACTGAAAGGGCCGGCCCGTCTCCCGGCAGATGGTGGAGTATACGGCGAGCGTGACGCCCATGTTCATGGCATGGCCTATGGAGTAGCCGATGATGGTATGTGGACGATGTACGCTCCATCCGAAGCCGTCGCGTTTGGCAGCGGCGTAAACTTCGTCTTCCTGCGCGTAGTAAAAATTTTCGACATCCAGGCGCGGCAGCTCTTCGCGGAAGGGCGTCGGAGGCAGCTTGCCTTTGCCATAGGACTCGAACGGCCCGAGGTAATGTTTCAGTCCGGTGACAAGTGCCACATGCTCGACTGACTTCGAGCGCGATGTTGCATCAAGCAGGTTGCGCACCATCGCGCTGTTGACCCGAATGTTCTCCGCCTCTGTCGATTGGCGCAGCCATGTTGCAAGATAGACATAGGTCGGCGCAATGTCTTTCAGCGCGCTTTTTACGGATTCAGGATTCTGCAGATCGGCCGCAATGGGGTGAATGCCTTCGTGTGAAACGGGCCTGCGGGATAATCCGTAGACTTCCCAATCTGTCGTTTCTTTCAGCAAGGCAGCCAGATTGAGGCCAACGATCCCTGTCGCTCCGACAACTAATGCAGTTTTCTTTGCCACGGCTCTTCCTCTCATTCCGTCTTTGGACTTTCTATAAGGATGCGGCAGATGGAAATCTGATGCGGAACAGCAACACGTTGAATCGTTTCTGCGGGGAATGTCCTCTTATTCACCAGAAGAGTATTGTCTTCATCCCTCATTTCTCCAGGAGAAGCAATGGAATACGTCAATCTCGGCAGGACCGGGATGAAAGTCTCCCGCATCTGTCTCGGCTGCATGACCTATGGCGCGCCGGCTACCGGCCAGCTGAAACCCGGAAGCCATGCCTGGGCGCTGAATGAAGAAGAGAGCCAGCCATTCCTGAAGCAGGCCCTCGATCTCGGTATCAACTTTTTCGATACGGCTAATGTTTATTCCGCCGGCGCCAGTGAAGAAGTGCTCGGGCGCTTTCTGAAAGCGAATACGCGCAGGGAGAACATCGTGCTGGCCACCAAGGTTCACGGAATGATGCGCGATGAGCCGAATGGCCGTGGATTGTCGCGCAAAGCCATCTTCTACGAGCTCGCCCAGAGCCTCCGTCGCCTGCAGACGGATTACGTAGACCTCTACCAGATTCACCGCTGGGACTATGAAACGCCGATTGAGGAAACGTTGGAAGCGCTGCACGATGTGGTGAAGGCAGGTAAGGTGCGGTATATCGGCGCCTCCTCGATGTATGCGTGGCAGTTCACCAAGGCGCTGTATCTGTCCGACCTTTACGGCTGGACGCGCTTCGTCACGATGCAGAACCACTACAACCTGCTGTACCGCGAGGAAGAGCGCGAGATGAATCCGCTTTGCCTCTCGGAAGGCATTGGCTTGCTTCCGTGGAGTCCTCTGGCGCGTGGCAGGCTCGCACGTCCATGGCAGAGCGAATCGACCAGGCGCTTTGAGACAGATCAATTCGGAACGGGTATGTATTCGCGCACCGAAGAAGCAGATCATAAGGTCGTGGACCGGCTGGGCCAGATCGCGGGAAAGCGCGGTGTTCCATATGCGCAGGTTGCGCTTGCCTGGATCCTGACCAAGCCTGGTGTTTCGTCGCCAATTGTAGGCGCGACCAAGCCGCATCATCTTGAAGATGCCGTGGCTGCGATTTCGCTGAAGCTCACGCCCGAGGAAATTCAAGCGCTCGAGGAGCCTTACATTCCGCATCCTGTGCTTGGGTTCAATTAAGCACTCTTACTTTGCTGCGGAGAGATGAAGGTCCCACGATACATGAGCATCCGAGCCGATGCTGATGGTCATGGGGCCTTCCTGCTTTTCCTTGAGTTCCGGCCCGGAGACAGAGTGGGTCTTGCCTGCAGCATCGGTGAACTGAATCTTGATGGGCCCAGAACCCTGAATCTTGAAGCGGTAGTGGAATTCAGCTCCGGTAGCAAGCGAACCCAGACCGAAGCTGGCGCTGGGATAGTCCACCTCAATCAGAGAAAGAGGCGCGCCGCTCTGATTTGTGATCGTCGCAGTTACGAATGCCGAACGGCATCCGGAGGGAAGCGAAAGAAGCAGGAGCAGAACAAAAAGAAAGCAGCGTATCTGAATTTTTCTCATAGCGTAGTCTTACGTTCCAGAATACGCGCAGTCAGAACCACTCCAGTCTGATTTGTATGCAGGGTAATAGGGAAGACAAGCACGTTCCAGACCCACTCGTCGCCCTGGCGCGGAAGATTCAGCAGCCCGCGATAGGTTCGGTCGATGTAGGTTTCGCGTGTCTCGGCTACAGTGCGCAGAATGTCGCGCCAGTCGTGGGCAAGGTCAGGCATCTCGTCGAAGATATTGCGGCCCGGAAACCAGTCGCGCGGGCGTTCCAGCAGGCGGGCGCACGCATCATTCACATACTGCCAGGTGCCGTCCGCTTCGAGCACTTCGAGCACAACGTCGTCGCCCATGGCCATGTTGATGCGGGAATAGAAAAACTCGCGCGCGTCGACCACTACAGGCTTGCCGCGCTTTTTGGCTTCAAAGGAACGCAACGCCGTTACCAGGTCGTCGATGGAGCTGTATCCCTTGAGCAGGTGCATATCTTCCGGCCCGCCGAAGCGGCGCTCCAGCGTAGCTGAGAGGATGATGATCGGCACTTCGGGATGCCGCCGGCGCAGCGATGCGGCGACCTCGGTGCCGAACTGGCCCGCGCCCAGATGGTAGTCAAGCACGGCAATGTCGATTTCATCGAGAAGCTGTTCGGCTTCTTCGATGGTGGTTGCTGTCTCTGTGGAGTATCCGTATTTGCGCAGGATGGTCGAACGCAAGAGCAGATTTTCAGGATGGTCGTCCAGCAATAAAACACGAATCGGCTCGGCCACGGCCTGTGTGCCGATATCTTCCTGACTTGTTTCTTTCAGCATCTTGGTACTTGGGATGCAGCAAGAGCCTGGCACGCTGCTACTCATTTTTTCTTTTCCGGACGCGTTCAAACTGCTTCAGCAGTTCCGGAAGGCGCGGCAGGATCGCCGACACGCGCAGCCACTGGCGATTGTCGTAGGCGGGCGAGCCGCTGACGATCTTCCCCGGCTCCACATTGCCGCCTACTCCTGACTGCGCCGTGATGATGACGCGGTCGCCAATATGGCAGTGGCCGGCGACGCCGACCTGCCCGGCAAGTATGGCGCTGTTGCCGATGTGTGTCGAGCCGGCCAGCCCTACCTGCGCGCAAAGCAGCGTGTCTTCGCCCACCGATGAGCTGTGGCCCACCTGGACGAGGTTGTCGATCTTGGCGCCGCGGGCAATGCGCGTTTCGCCCACGCTGGCGCGGTCGATGCAGGAGTTGGCCTGGACTTCGACTTCGTCCTCCAGCACGACGGGGCCGGGTTGCACGATCTTCTGCCAATGGCCGGCATCGTCCTTGGCGAAGCCAAAGCCATCGGCACCTACGACAACCCCGTTCTGGAGCACGACGTGGTCGCCTAGCTCGCACCCCTCGCGCACCACGGCATGGGCATGGGCGAAGAAGTGGTCGCCCATGCGGACATTCGGATAAATGACTACGTGCGGCAGGATGGTCGCATGTTTCCCGATGACGCAGTTTTCCCCGATCACGGCATAAGCGCCGATCGAAGCGCCTTCGCCGATCTTTGCTGTGGGTGCGATGACAGCCGTCGGGTGGATTCCGGGAGGATAAGACGGGGCAGGGTGAAACAGCTCAATAGCCCGCGCCCAGGAGAGGTATGGATTGGCTGTGCGCAGGGTCGCAGCTTCAATCTCCGGAAAATCAGGAGCAACCAGGACTGCTCCCGCCTTGGTCGTCTTGGCCAGGCTCGTGTATCTGGGATTGGCTACGAACGTGACCTGTCCCGGCCCCGCACTTTCAATCGGCGCGACTCCGGTAATTTCGGTTTCCGGATTGCCGCGGCACTCCGCCCCCAGCTTCTCTGCCAGCTCCGCTAACTTCATGTTGCTGATTGTATCCGGGGACTGCCCATCCAGGTGCTGGCCGCACGGGCACATCCACGCTTCGCGCGCCATTCTTGCCGGAGCGAACTGGATCAACTAATATCCCGCTCCCGTTGGTCGCTGCATTTTCGCCAAGCTGCTGTCATCCTGACCCTGAACAACGTGAAGAGGAAGGACCTGCTTTTCGCATCAATAGCCGAAAAGATGTGGGTGCCCCATCCTGTCGCGCCGTTTTTGCGCGATAGGGTGGGAGGTTCGCAGGACTTCAAAAACCCGTGTCAAGTCCCTATCCCCTAGTGACTCACCCCTACTCCCTGCTTTTCCTGCGGGAAAAGGCTCTCCTGCTCCAGCTTCTCAGCGGCGGCCGGTTTCTTCTTTGATATGCCTCCGATGACCGCCACGACTTCCAGGCTGGTTAAAGAGGTACGCGGGAGCCACATCCGCTGCGTATTGCCGCGGATATCTGGAGGAGTCAGAAAGAAACCATCAGAATCGAGGAGACCGAGATTATTCTCGGCAAGGCCTTCGAGAGCATCGCCATCTTCGAGCTCCAGGCGGAGCCAGAGACCCTCTCCACGCGGCCGTCCAGCGAAGGTTTTCCGCAGCAGTTTTTCGGGGTTATTGACATCGCCGGAATTGAAGTCCCGCACAAAGCAAATCCATTTAATCTGTTGAATAGGAAGGACTAACACCTTTCCGGAAAGTTCCAGTAATTCGATATTGCCATGGCGGGCAAAGCCGTCAGCGGGCAAATACCCGGCCACCCAGTCGCGGGTAAGTTTGCGGACGATAACCTTTTTCCGGCTGGAACTCATTCTCACGGATTGTCGCATCTCAGGCAACGATTCGCAGCGAAAATTGTGCAAAGCCGTAGCTATTTGGGTTCCCATATGTTACAGTGTTCCTTTGCATCGTGGGTAGTTGTACCCCTAAGCCATTGCAAACAGGCTATTTAATGCTCTGTCGGCAGGGCATATCTTTATTACAGATTTTCAGGCATGCCCGATTACATCTATCTACTGGAAAACCGTCTTTCACCCGCTCAACAGAAGGCCATACAACAGGTTCGCGATGCCGCCCGCGATGCTGGGATGACGGTTTTTCTTGCCGGTGGAGCTATCCGCGATCTGACGACCGGCACAAGCGTCCATGATCTTGACTTTACGGTTCAGGGAAATGCTCTCAAATTAAAGAAATCGCTGGAGAAGGCTGGAGCCACACTCTGGGGTGAGCACGAGCCGACGCGAACGCTCTTCTTCTGGTTTCCGGGCAGTGTTCGGGTAGAGGTAACGAGCGCGCGCCGCGAAGAGTATCCGAAGCCGGGCAAGCCCGTTTATCACTGGGCGCCAATTCTCGAAGACCTGCGCCGCCGCGACTTTACAGCGAACGCCATGGCGGTTTCGCTGAATGAAGGCTCTTATGGACTGCTGCTCGATCCGTTGAACGGCATGGCAGACATTGAGGCGCGCCATCTCCGACTGGTCAGCCCTTATGGATTTATTGAAGATCCATCGCGGTTGCTGCGAGCTGTCCGCCTGCGCTCCCGCCTGGGTTGGGCGCTGGAAGAGCGGACGCATACCCGTTACGAAAACGCCAAGAATGAAGACATGATCGAAGCGATCCCGGCCTATCTTAAAGGGTATGAGCTGGAGGAGATTGGTCACGAGCAGGACGGCCTGCGGACGTTGAAGGCGCTTGAAGCCGAAGGCTGGATGAAGCATATCTTCCCGGCCTGGACCAGCGCCAAGGCAGATGCTCACGGTCTCGATCGTCTGCTGGAAAATTACTATCAGCTTCTGATGCAGGGAGTGCATCCGGACCTGTCCGCAGCACAGATGGAGCTGCTCACAGCCAAGTTGCCCGCCAAGGACGTTGCCGTGCTGAAGCGCGCATTCCCGCGCCATGGCTTTGTCGAGCAGTGGAACCATCTGGAAGTCGAGGCAAAGAAATTTGCCAATGTACTGACGGGCAAGGACGCGGCCACGCCTTCGGCTACATGGAAATTGCTGACCTCGTACCAGCCGGAAGCTGTCCTCTGGCTGGCATATACAGGCAAGGGCGCAGCCATCCAGAACAAGCTCAAGAACTTCTTCACCGTCTGGCCGGAAGCGCGACAGAAGATTCCCGTGGCGCTGATGCAGGAGATGCGCATTACTCCTGATATTGAGCGCTACAGCGAGCTTCTCGAGGAGCTGTTCTTCCAGCTGATCGACGGCAAGCTGCAGACTGACGAAGAGATGCGCGCGTTTCTTGAGCCGTACTCGCCGCCTGCGCCGCCGCCGCCGGTTACGATTCGCCGCTCGCGCAAGAAAGCTGCCGAACCGAAGATCAAGTCGGAGAAGTTCTCTGAGGAAGAAGGCGAAGAGGCGGAGATTCCAAACCTCGACGAGCTTGACCTCGAATCGGACGATCTTGACGAGGAAACAGCGGAAGAAGAGGAAGTGGAAGTGCCTCCGGCAAAGCCTGCAGCCAAGACAAAGCCGGCTCCGGCTGCTCCCGCAAAACAGGAGCAGGTAAAGAAAGCTCCAGCTCAGGCGGCTAAGGCTGCGCCTGCTGCAAAGACACCCGCACCACCAGCGAAAGCGGCTGCTAAAAAGGAAGCTGCAAAACCGGCGATTCCAGCCAGGAAACCCGCTCCGAAACCGGCAGCCCAAAAAGCAGCTCCTGCCAAGAAGGCGGCAAAGCCTGCGCCGAAACCGGCAGCCAGGAAGGTTGCAAAACCCGCTCCGAAACCAGCGGCCAAAAAGAAGTCTGCAGCCAAGCCGGTGAGAGTCCCGAAGAAGCCTGCCAGAAAGAAGCGTTAACTTTACCTTTTGAAGTGTAGAGGTTAAGCTTGTTCCGCAGCATGGGAAGGAGCCGCAAATGCTGAAGCGGTGTGCTTCAACGGTGATTGTTCTTTTTGTGCTGGCCGGAGTATCTCCGGCCTTTGCTTTTGCTCTACAACAGGGACCACAAACACGCCCAGCACCCGGTGGCGGACAGGGTGGAGGCAGACCAGGTCAGCAGCCTGGCGGCAATCGCCCCGGGGGATCCAACCCCGGTGGCGGAAATCGTCCGGGAGGCGGGTCAAATCCAGGAGGTAATCCCCCCGGCGGCAATCCAGGCGGCACCCCTCAGCAGCCATCAAGGCCAGGCAACAATCGTCCCCGGCCAAGCGGCGGGAACCGTCCCAATCCCAACCCCGGTCTTCATCGTCCATCGGGCCCATCCGGACCCTCCCGGCCATCTGGCGGCTCGCATGGCCGTCCACCACAGTGGGGACATGCTCCGCAGAACCGGCCTTCATACAGCTTCCGGCCCAATGACAGGAATTATCTGCGCAATTACTACCGGCGCAACCTGGGCTACATCAATCGCGGGAGGCGGCCGCATCTCGTAATGGGCGGATTCTTCCCCTATGCATACATCAGCTACCTCACGCCAGTACCAGCTGGACTGTACGGGTATCTGCCGCCTCCTCCGCCTGGCTACCAGATGGGTTACTACGATGGATATGTCGTGATCTATGATCCGCTGACGTACTTTATAGCAAATGTGATCGATCTGCTGGACTAGAAATCTTGCTTATATGCGTTGTCAAGCATGCCTGAAGTAATATATTGCTATAAACTGCTGATTATAAAAGGCAATTGTTGCAACGCATAATGATCTGTCATTTCCTCTTTTCCTGATATTCTGAAAATAAGAGCCGAAATAGAAAGAAAGCCTGCCCTTGATTCGGCAGGCTTTTTTATTGCCCAAAATCAGGACTTTGCGTAGAACGCGCTTATTTTCAGTACTTTGCCGTATTAAGAATAGAACCTACGTTTTTTCAAAGACTTAACGCCTCCCCCCAGGGGGGGAGGTGGCAGTGCATGGAGGACAAGATGTTAGCCGAATGCCATCACATCTTCCCGGATGGACACAGGTGCGGAAGCCCGGCTCTGCGTGGAGAGCCTCACTGCTACTACCATGACCCGAAACGTAGTTCCGCCCACCGCAGACGCCGTACCCGGTACACGGGAATGGCAGATCTTCTGCCCAGCCTCGACTCCGTAGCCGGTGACCCGACGCAGATGCGGCTCCTCCTCTCTGCAGTCCTGCAAGCGCTGGCAGAGAATTCCATCAGCCTATACAAAGCCCAAACCATCATCTACGCCTTGCAGCTGGCCACAAACCTCAACAACCAATAGGCGCGAAAGCGCGTCCGCTTAGCCTGCCCTGAGCGAAGTGGGGTGGGAAGTCGAAGGGGCGAGTCCCGTGCTATCGTCATAAGCAATTCCTTTCCTGGACGGAGCACGCTTCGATGACGGGCGGTTTGTTTTCTCGCTTGATAGTGGCTGCGCTTGGCCTTTGTACGGTTACGACGCTGGCACAACCCTCTATTCACCACGACATGCGCCTCGAAGGCGCATATTCTTTTGAGCGCAACGGCTGGACATATATCCATCTTCAGGGAACGCCAGCCGAGATCGGCTACCAGCACGGCTACCTGCTGGCTTCGCAGATTGAAGATGCGTACCATGTCTTCAAGCTCGAAGATGAGCACAGCACCGGGCGCGACTGGGCCTTCTTCCGCGATGCAGCGAAGACGATTCTGTGGCCGCATATCGATACTGAATATCAGGAGGAGCTTTCCGCAATCGCAGAAGGTGTGCAGGCCAAGGGCATCGATCTCGATGTGTGGGACATCGTCGCCATCAACGGCACCATGGAGCTTTCTGAATACTATGTTCCGTGGCTGAATAAGCAGCAGCATGCTATGAATGCGCCGAAGATAGATGCTCCGGGCAATTGCAGCGCCTTCATCGCCACGGGCAGTTACACCAAGGACGGCAAGATCGTCATCGCGCACAACAACTGGAGCTCCTACGCCGAAGGCTCGCGCTGGACCGTGATGTTCGATATCCAGCCGGAGAAGGGACACCGCATTCTGATGGACGGCGTTCCCGGAATGATCACCAGCAATGACGACTTCGGCATCAACGATGCGGGCATCATGCTGTCGGAGACGACCATCAGCCAGTTCGAAGGCTGGAACTCGGATGGCAAGCCTACCTTCATGCGCTCTCGGAAGTCGCTGCAATATGCGAGTTCGATTGATGATGTCGTGGCAACAATGCGCGACGGCAATAACGGCGGCTATGCCAACGACTGGCTCATCGGCGACCGCAAGACGGGCGAAATTGCTTATCTCGAACTTGGATTGAAGAACACTCCCATCTGGCGCACGAAGGATGGATACTTCGTCAGCTCGAACTTTGCGCGCGATCCGAAACTCATTAAGGAAGAGACTGACGGATTCAATTACAACGACCTCTCCACTTCTCCGAATGCGCGCCGCGTGCGCTGGGAGCAGGAGATGACTTCGCACAAAGGTGCGATCGACGCGACCGCCGGGGAGCAGTTCCTCGCTGACCACGAAGACAGCTTCCTCAAGAAAGAGCAGCCGGACCAGCGCAGCCTTTGCGGGCACGTCGACAAAGTAAAGGAAGGCATTCCACAATGGGAGTGGCCTGCTTATTATCCGGGCGGCGCAGTGCAGGGAAAAGTAACGACGAGTGATCTCGCCGAAAAGATGAGCCTGATTGCGCACGCCGGCCATCCATGCGGCGAAGATTTTCTTGCCAGGCCGTTTCTTGCCGCGCACCCTCAGTTCAGCTGGATGTCTCCGATTCTGCGGGACATGAAATCCGGCGCCTGGACGACATTCACAGCAGGCGATAAAGAGAATTGAGGCAAAGCCGATGCCAGCCACTATTCCGGATATCTCGCAGGCGACAAAACAATATAACTACGGCACATGGCGATTTCAGAAGAACTGGGCGCCGTTGCATATTGTCGATGCCGAGGGCTGTTACATCATCGATGCAACAGGGAAGAAGTACCTCGATTTTTCCTCGCAGCTGATGTGCGTCAATCTCGGCCACAAGAACAAGGCCGTAGTGGATGCCATCGCCGAGCAGGCGCGCACGCTGGCCTATGTCATGCCTTCGTACGCGACCACGGCGCGGGCTGAACTAAGCACAGTGCTGACCGAAGTTCTGCCGGAAGGGCTGACGAAATTCTTTTTCACTACGTCCGGGACAGAAGCCAATGAGGCCGCCTTCAAGATTGCGCGCATGTACACAGGCAAGCCGAAGATCCTGACGCGTTACCGCTCGTATCACGGATCGACTGCGGGATCGATCGCGGCAACCGGCGATCCGCGGCGCTGGGCCATTGAACCATCAGGCAAAGGCCGAGACACGATCTTTGCTCCGGAAGTGAACTGCTATCAGTGCCCGATCAAGCATACCTATCCGCAGTGCAATATCGCCTGCGTCGATTATCTCGAGCACATGATCGAGAACGAGCAGAACGTTGCAGCGGTAATTGTCGAGCCGATTGTTGGCACGAACGGCGTGCTCGTTCCACCGCCGGAGTATATGCCGCGCCTGCGTGCGATCTGCGATCGCCATAACGTATTGCTGATCGCCGACGAAGTGATGACCGGATGGGGCCGCACCGGCAAATGGTTTGCCATGGACCACTGGAACGTGAAGCCCGACATTCTGACGACAGCGAAGGGCATTACATCCGCCTATGTTCCTCTGGGCCTCTGCACTACGACGGAGAAGATCGCCGCATACTTCGACGATCATTACTTCGCGCATGGACACACATACGAGGCCCATCCGCTGACGCTGAAGCCTGCCGTTGCCACGATTGCAGAAATGAAGCGGCTGAAGCTTGTGGAGCGTGCAGCGGAGCTGGAGCCATATCTCAAAACAAAACTGGAAGCCTTGCAGCAGAAGCATCCTTCCATCGGCGAAGTGCGCGGCATGGGGCTCTTCTGGGCGGTCGATCTGGTAAAGAACCGCACAACGAGACAGCCATTCAACACTATGAGCGATAAGGTCAGCGGCAAGCCGCTGGTTGTCGATCAGGTTGCAGTGCAGATGATGAAGAATGGCGTGAGCATCCAGGCATGGATCAGCCACTTCGTGATTGCGCCACCGCTGATTATCGAGAAAGAACAGATCGATGCAGGTGTGGCTGCTCTCGATGACGCTTTGGCGATTGCGGATGGATTGGTGGAGTAAAACCTTAGAGTTGTCATCCTGAGCGCAGCGAAGGATCTGCTTTTTGTTTCGAGTGGCACTACTGCAAGCATTAAAAGCAGATTCTTCGCTGCGCTCAGAATGACAGTGCGTAAAGGTCAATACTCAACCTTCGTACTACTGTCAGCCCAGGCCTGAAAGCTTTCCCACGCTTCATCGCGCAGCAGCTCTTCTTCAGGAATCACGCGCTTTTCGCGCGGCAATGCAAGCTGCTCGTAAAGAAACGCATCGGCGAAGTGGATGCGCGCGGCGTCCTCAGCGCGATTGCCGTAATAAATGGATTGAATGTGCGCCCAGTACGAAGCGGCCCAGCACATGGGGCACGGCTCGCAGCTCGTATAAAGCTCGCAGCCGCTCAGATCAAATGTGTTGAGACTGCGGCAGGCATTGCGGATGGCGTTGACCTCCGCGTGCGCCGTGGCATCGATAGTGGCAGTAACCGTGTTGACGCCTTCGCCGACGATCCTGCCATCTTTCACAACGATTGCGCCGAATGGCCCTCCGGCATTGCTGCGGACATTTTCCGTTGCAAGCGCAATCGCGCATCGCATGAATTCCTTTTTCAGATCACTCGACATATCGATGAAACCCTCATCAGTATGTCATGGCATTCGCTCTTTTCGGCGCAGTTCGTGCAACTGCGAGCTGCTTTGCTACTCGTGGCGAAGGGCCTGCATCGGGTCAACGCCGGCAGCGCGTCGTGCCGGAATCCAGCTGGCAGCAAGGGCAACGAAGATGAGCAGCAGGCCGGCTATTCCGAGCGTCGATGCATCCCACGGCTTTAACCCGTAGAGCATGGAAGTAATAAGGCGGCCCAGAGCAAGCGCTGCACCGAGGCCAGCAATCACGCCGATCAGTGCCAGCCACCACGCTTCACGCAGCACCATGCGCAGCACGCGCGCAGGCTTCGCTCCCAGCGCCATGCGGATGCCGATCTCATTGGTGCGCCGTGAAACGGTGTAGGCCATGATGCCGTAGATGCCGATGCAGGCCAGAACAAGCGCAAGCAGCCCGAAGCCGCTGGTGAGCGAGGCAAAGATGCGCTCCTGCTTGGTGGTATCGTCGATCTGTTCGTTCTGCGTGCGAACGTCGAGTAGTGGCAGGTCTTTGTCGATCGAAGCGATAGCTGCGCGCAGCGCTGGAGCAATAGCCGTGGGCCTCTGCTGCGTGGATATTTCGAAAGTCATGCTTTGCTCGCCATCCACCATCTGGCGGTAGGGCAGAAAGAATGTTGCAGGGGGATCATCGCGCAGGTTGGCGTATTTCGTGTCACCGCTGATGCCGACAATCTCAATGTGCTTCTTGTCCGCGGTGAAAGTCCTGCCGATGGGGTTGATATTCGGGAAGAACTTCTTCACCAGCGCTTGATTCACGATGGCGACCAGGCGCGAGGTCTCCGAATCGGTTTCCTTAAATGAGCGGCCCGCACGGATAGGAATGCCCATGGTGCTGAAAAAGTTTTGGCTCACGACAATCCTATAGGCCGAAGATTCTTCTGATTTCTTGGGCAGACCATCAGGCGCAAAATCGTCGTTAGACATGCTGTTCGCAATCAGCGGCAAATCAGTCAGGGAAACCGAGCGCACGCCGGGGACTGCGGCGAATCGCTCTTCAAGCTGATGATAAAGAGCGATGTCCTTCTGTGCAGGATAGCGTGTTCTGGGTGGCTGGATTTCAAAGAGCAGGATGTTGTCCGGGCGGAACCCAAGGTGACTGCGGTTGAGGTTCATCAGCGTATGGACAAAGAGACCCGCGCCGACCAGCAGCAGCATCGAAAGCGCAACCTGCACAATGACAAGCGCCTTGCCTGTTACGTTCCGGTTGCGCTGCGTGGCGGACTGGGCATTGTCCTTGAGCCCGCTGCTGACCTGGGTTCGCGTGGCCCGCCATGCTGGCGCAAGGCCAAAGAGTAATCCCGTGAAAACAGAGATGGCTGCTGTGAAGCAGAAAATCTTCCAGTCGAAGCTTGAGTTCATCTCCGTGGTCTCCCACGAAGACGAAAGCAGGCTCGGGATTGCATTGCGGCCAAGATAAGCGAGCAGGAAGCCGGCAATGCCGCCAGCGATAGACAGCAGCAGACTCTCTGTCAGCATCTGGCGCAGGATGCGACTGCGGGCCGCACCCAGCGCGAGGCGCACACTCATCTCCCGCTGGCGGCTGCTGGCGCGGGCCAGCAGAAGGTTGGCAAGGTTGGCGCAGGCAAGCAGCAGAACAAATCCGGCAAGGGCTGTAAGGACATAGACAGGCTGTGCAAACTCTCGTCCGGAGAAATTTTCTCCACGGCTACCATCTGTGAAAGCAAGGCGCGGCACAGAGCGATCCTTCTCAACGGTCATGATTGAGCGCACAGTGGCATTGAGCACTACATCGAGTGAAGCGCGCGAGGTTTCGTCAGGAACACCGGGCTTCATTCGGCCCATCACCAGTACCCACCAGAAATCAGGGTCAGAGAGCAGCGGCTTCTTCGCCCAGTTGGGCGCGGCCATGGGTGACATGCTGAAGGGAAGAAAAACATCAGGCGAGCTTTGTGTGCCCGATGCTCCGGTAAAGCCCGGCGGATTGACGCCGATGATCGTAATCGTCGTGAGGTTCAGCTGGATTGTCTTACCGATGACGTTGGGCGAGCGGCCGAAACGGCGTACCCAGAAACCATCGCTGATGACGACAACCGGTCCTGTGCCTGGCGCTCCGTCATCGGAGTCCTGAATCGCACGCCCAAGTGCGGGCTTTACGCCGAGCGCCTGATAGAAATTTCCGGAGACAAATTGAGAAGTGACGGCCTCAGCCTGGCCATCAATCGTCGCCATCAGGCGGGGGAAATTCTTGAAGGCAAAAACATCCTGCAGAACACGATTCTGTTTGCGAAGCTGTTGATAAACCGGATAGGAAAAAGAAGTGGCGAAGGTTTTGCCATTCTCGGTGTTCCACATGCCCCATGAATGGTGGACAACGTTTTTGCCTGTTGATGTCCATGCGAAAAGGCGAAGCTCTTCCGGTTTCTGCACGGAGAGCTTGTCGAGCAGCACATGTTTGGTAAGGCTAAAAATTGTAGCGTTGGCGCCAATACCAAGAGCGAGCGAACCGATGGCAATCGAGGTGAAACCTGGAGTCTTCAGAAAGGCGCGGAAAGCGTAACGTATATCAGTGCGCAGCTCATCCCATGCGCGCGTGCCCCATGCCTCGCGGCAATTCTCTTTCTGTGCAGCGACTCCGCCGACTTCCACGCGCGCGCGGCGATAAGCCTCCTCCGGTGGAAGGCCGCTGAGCATCAACTCTTCAGCATAGATCTGGACATGAAAGGCGAGTTCCTCTTCAATCTCGTTATTGAGCTGTTCACGGCGGGTCACAGCTTTCCACCAGGTTCTGGCGCGGCTGGCGATGCTCATATTCCCTCTGGTGTTGCGCGAAGAATCGCGCCGATGGCGTCGGCCATGCGGTTCCACTTTTCTGTCTCTGCCTGAAGGCGTCGTCGTCCTGCGGCGGTGAGGCGGTAATACTTAGCCTTGCGATTGTTCTCGCTTTGTCCCCATTCACTCGCAATCCAGCCCTCGTGCTCAAGGCGATACAACGCAGGATAGAGCGAGCCCTGCTGTATCTCGAGACGATTACCGGATATCTGCTGGATACGCAGCAGAACGCCATAGCCATGCAGCGGCCCGAGAGAGACGGCCTTCAGAACCATCATGTCGAGCGTGCCTTGCAGCAGATCAGCCTGTTTGGGAGCCAAAAAACGATTCCTCCTAGATTGACTAGGAGAATATGATGTCTTTCCTAGTATGTCAAGGAGACTGGGCTGTCCAGACGGGCGCACCTATCGGTGAATACTGTTTTCCAGTGCCTGAGCGCTGCATCCAGTACGCTATGTTTTCGCCAGATAAAAGAAGCGCAGAATGAAAAGCGCTGCAAGCAGATAGAGCAGCCAGTCCTGCCGGCGGACGCGCCCGGTAAAAACGCGCAGCAGCGCGAAGGCGATGGTGCCAAAACTGAGCCCATTGGCAATGGAATAGGTCAGCGGAATTGTCACCAGCGTAAGAAAAGCAGGGAATGCAACCAGAGGATCAGACCATTGAATGTCGCTGATCGAGGAGAGCATGAGCCCGCCGACGATAATCAGTGCAGGTGATGTGGCCGCGGAAGGGATCGCTCCAACGAGAGGAGCAATAAATAAAGCAACGAAAAAGAGCAGTCCGGTCACAATGGCGGTAATGCCGGTGCGGCCGCCGGCTGCCACTCCTGCGCTGGATTCGATGTAGCTGACGACCGTGCTCGTTCCTGTGAGCGATCCGGCGATGCTCGCAGTGGCGTCGGCAAAGAAGATGCGGTTGAGGCGCGGGATGTGATGCTCTCTGTCAATCAGGCCAGCCTTCTTGCTGACGGCGAGAAGCGTTCCGATGTTGTCAAAGAGGTCGACGAAGAGGAACACGAAGATAATTTCAAGCACGCCGACATGCAGAGCGCTGCGGACATCAAGCTTCAGAGCTGTGGCCGTGATGTTGGACAGGCGATAATACTGTGGCTGCCACGCGACCAGCTTGAGCACCCATCCAATGATCGTGGTGCCAAGGATGCCGATCAGCATGGAAGCCCGCACGCCGAACGCCTGCAGTAAAGCAATCAGCAGCAGGCCGAAACACGCAAGCGCGGTCTGAGGGTTATGCAGATTACCGAGCGCAACGACTGTGGCAGGATCGGAAACAATGATGCCAGCGTTGTGTAATCCTATAAAGGCGATGAAGAGGCCCACGCCGCCGGCAAGGGCTGCATGCAGTTCGTGCGGAATGGCGCTGACCAGCAGTTGCCGGACACCGCCAATCGTGAGGAGAAGAAAGATTACTCCGGAAATGAAGCCCGCTCCGAGTGCCGTCTGCCAGGGCACGCCCATGTGCTTCACTACTGTGTAGGTGAAATAGGCATTCAGGCCCATTCCCGGAGCCAGTGCGATGGGGTACTTCGCCAGTGCTCCCATCAGAATGCTGCCGAGGGCAGCTGAACAGCATGTGGCCGCAGTCACAGCGGCGATGGGCATGCCCGTCTCATGCAGAATGGCGGGGTTCACGAAGACGATGTAGGCCATCGTGATGAAGGTAGTGAATCCGGCTAGAATCTCCGTCCGCCAGTTTGTTCCCAGTTCATCAAAGGAGAAATACCTCTCAAGCGCCGAGAGGAGACCGCCGCGCCTTTCAGGTGCAGTCGTTGTTTGCATGCTTGGGCGTAGTCTACACAGAAGACTGTCCGCGCCCAACAGCAGCTTGCGATAATTCAATGTTTCAAACAGGAAATAGATTGCTCCTTGACTTTGGTAATTCCCGGCAAGTATCGTTCGTTTTGCGGCAATTCGTCATGGTAAGGAGAAGTTTCTAAGTGGGCCTGAACCCTTTGCTGGGAGTTTTCTTTCATTGGCTGGGAGGGCTTGCTTCCGCCAGCTTCTACGTACCATTTCGCGGAGTGAAGCGCTGGGCCTGGGAGACCTACTGGCTCGTCGGTGGTGTTTTCAGCTGGATCATCGTTCCCTGGCTCCTCGCCGGCTTTATGACGCGCGATCTCATGGCCGTGCTGCATGAGGCGCCCATGAGCAGTCTCATCTGGACATATTTCTTCGGCATTCTCTGGGGACTGGGCGGTCTGACTTTCGGTCTGACGATGCGCTATCTCGGCTTATCGCTGGGCATGGCTGTGGCGCTTGGATACACGGCAGTCTTTGGCACGTTGATGCCGCCGATCTTTCGCGGACAGTTTGTGTCGGAAGTGCTGGGCACGCATTCGGGAGTCATCATTCTTGTTGGCGTTGTGGTCTGTCTTGCCGGAATCGGATTTGCAGGCGCGGCCGGGATTTCGAAAGAGCGTGAGATGTCTGAGGAAGAGAAGCGGGCGGCGATTCAGGAATTTGACCTGAAGCGTGGACTGTTGATCGCGACATTTTCCGGTGTCATGAGCGCCTGCTTTGCTTATGGGCTTGCGGCTGGCGACCCTATCAAGACCATCACCATCCAGCATGGAACTTCAGCACTTTGGCAGGGGCTGCCGGTGCTGGTCGTGCTGCTTGCCGGCGGATTTACCACTAACTTCATCTGGTGCGTGATCCTTCATATTCGTAACCATACAAGTTACCAATACCTTGCGATAAAGACGCGCGGCCATGTTCCTTTAAGGAGCGAGGAGCCGGTTATGGAAACAGCGACAGATGCTCCAGGAATTGAAGTGGCTGTCCACTATGGAGTAGAGCAGGAGACGCAGGAAGATGTTCCTGTCGCCGCAAATTACTTCCTGTCTGCGCTGGCTGGAACGACCTGGTATATGCAGTTCTTCTTCTACACCATGGGCGAAACGCAGATGGGCCGCTTCAAGTTTTCCAGCTGGACATTGCACATGGCCAGCATCATCATCTTCAGCACGCTCTGGGGTATTGCGCTTAAGGAATGGCGCGGAGCAGGCACACGCACGCGCCTGCTGGTGGCCTGCACGCTGATCGTACTGATTGGCTCCACTGTGATTGTCGGATATGGGAATTTCCTTGGTGTCGCCGCGAGCTCGTCGAGCGCTGCGCTCAGAAGCATCCACTAAGCTCTCTGCCATACTGGAACGATGCACGTTTCGCTCGTTCTGACCTTCCTTGCATGGATTATTGCGCTGTTATGGATATGGCGGACGCGTGTTGCGCTCAGCAATCTTCCTCGTCTACCTGACCTGTTGAGACAGGCTGCGGATGCTCCGTTGACGCAGCCGTTTGTTTCCGTTATTGTCCCGGCTCGCAATGAAGAGCATGCCATCGAGCAGACCCTGCGCTCGCTTCTTGCGCAGAAGGAAGTAACAGTTGAGGTTCTTGCTGTCGATGACCGCTCGACCGACGCTACCGGCTCCATCATGGATCGCGTTGCTGCCGAAACTCTGGGTACGAACATCCGCGTGATCCATGTCAAAGACCTGCCTGCAGGCTGGATGGGGAAGACGCACGCAATGGCCCTGGCCGCACGGCAGGCAAGCGCTCCGTGGCTCCTGTTTACCGATGCCGATGTGATCTTCCGCGAAGACTGCCTCGGACGCGTTCTTCAATACGCCGAAGCGGGCGCAGATCATCTCGTGCTGTTTCCTACGCTGATTCTCAAAAATTTCGGCGAGCGGATGATGCTTTCTGCCATTCAAATATTGACGTTTGTTTCGTGGCGTCCATGGAAGATTGCAGATCCGGAGAGCCGCGAGTCGATTGGCGTGGGCGCGTTCAATCTGGTTCGCAGCGATGTTTATCGCAGCATGGGCGGCTTCGCGGCTCTTCGGCTGGAAGTGCTCGAAGACTTACGCTTTGGTTATCTCATAAAGCAGAGCGGCTATCGGCAGAGATTTGTTTTTGGACGGGACCTGGTTCGCGTGCATTGGGCCGCGGGCACCATGGGAGTCATTCGCAATCTGACGAAGAATATCTTTGCCGTCTTTCGTTTTAAAGTCTTGCAGCTGGCGGGAGCCGCAGTTCTTCTCGGACTGTTCTGCATTCTTCCTGTAGGTGCGTTCTTCGGTTCATGGAGTGCTCGCATCCCCGCGTTGCTCGCGCTCGTATCCGCGATTGCCATGTACAGCTATATCGGCCGCAGGATGACTGGAGTACCGGTGATGTATGTTCTTACACTTCCGGTTGCGTCCTGCCTCATCATCTACGCGCTGTTGCGCTCCATGCTGGTGACTCTCATTCGCGGCGGAGTGGTGTGGCGCGGAACGTTCTATCCATTGGCGGAGCTGCGCAAGCATGCGGGGCCGTTGCGATGAGCCTCAGTGCGACTTGAAGATACTGCGGTGATGAGCGCTCCTGAGCGCCGGATCATTGAACGCAGTACGGCCATCTTGGGCAGAAAAGCCGCGTAGCAGGGCAGGGTTCGGAGTAAATTTTTCTGATCCACCGTGGAACTGACGCGCATGGCTCAGTATGATCTCGCCCTGGTTGCCGTAGGCGTGCACGATGCCGCGAAGCTGAATATCCTGCTGGCGATATTGCTCCAGATCACCTACATCCCTGCGGTCGGATTTTCTGCTCATCACGGTGAAGCGGCATTGGTCTTCTGTCATCTCCGGCTTGCATACATCGAGAAAACGCGTACCGTCGGCCAGCTCTACGATGTCATAGACGTGTGCACGGATACAGACATCTTTGTTGGCATGCGAGAGAGCCTCATCCGGGGAATAGCAGGGGCGGTCAGCCTTTACGATCGGCTGGTAGAGAAGCATGAGACACAGCACAGAAATGCGCATAACAATAGATGAAAGTGTGCTTTCACACTATATTTGCTGCGCGCGCTGGCAAAGATTACGAAAGATATTTGCGTGAATCGTCTAATTGCTATTGCGGGCCTGAGGTTCTGGTTCGGACAGCGTACAGCGAAGCATGCGTCAAAATATAGAGGGTACGCCGGTCAGGTCCGCCGAACACCAGGTCGATTGGACGCTCAGGGACTTCAATTCTGCCCAGCAATTTTCCCTGTGAGTCATAAACGAGGACCTGCCCGGAGGCGAGATAGACATTTCCTGCTTTGTCCTGAGCAACGCTTTCTCCGCCTTCGTTTGCAAAGAGCTGGATATCTGTAAGTGTTCCATCGGCAGCGACCTTTCCTTTATAGGTCTTTTGCTCTGACTCATCACTTATATAGAAAGGTTTTCCCGGCACTGCTTTCGCCAGGCTGAATGCGCGCAGTACATCGGCCATCTTGGTGCCATAGTAGAGTTCGCCTTTAACAAAATCCTGCCTGGCGGGAATGAAGATGCTTTTGTCGGGCGAGACATACTGCCATGGTCTTAGCCCTTCGATGTTCTCTTTGCCCCAGACATCCACTGGAAACAGCGCTGTCATTCCGGGACGCGGCGCCGCCGGCTGCGGCTTGATCAGTGTGATCGGATCTTCAGACGATTCGGGATGGAAAGCATATACCGTGCCATTTCCGCTATAGGACACAACAAGTAGGTCGCCGTTTTTGCTAAAGGCCAGATTTACAGGATCAAGTGGACTGTCGCGCACAACAACAGCTTCCTTCGTCTCCGGGTCCCAGCGATAGATTCGCTGCCAGTGCGCATCCACAAAGTACAGGTTGCCATCCGCATCTGTCGCCGCACCGGAAATATTGAAGAGGCCTGTTGCAAGCCGCTCCACATGCGCGCCTTGCTCTAAGGCGGCTACAGAGGAAGAACCATTCTCTGCAGAGGCAGGCGTGCCGGGAACATCCAGCGAAGCAAACTCGCGGTTGCGGACCTCCGCATGATGAGTCGCGTCAAAGACAGCATCGTCGAACGAGACTTTGCTGTCGCTATCCACATGTACGTTACGGAAACGAATGTCCTGCGACTGAGAGACCTTGATCGCATACGGAAATGGCTGGTAGCTGCTGACCACTCGATAGCCGTGATAGTTGGCGATGGTGATGTTCCGCGAGTGCGAGATTTCGAGCGGCAGAGCAAACGGGCTTTCGCCTCGTTCTTCTTCGGTCTGGATAGCATCCAGTTCCCAGTTCTCGACATGATCCAGTTTGACCTCGTTGCGGACGTGATGTTCGCTGGAAAGCTCGAAGACGCGTCCGGGCGTGGTCGTGTTCGAAATATAGAGCCCGGCCTGAGCAAACGTGCTCGGCGTCCAGATGTCGGCGAATGTGCCGCCGCCACCATCCGTAATCCAGAGACTTGGATATTGCCCATCCCAGCGGCGGTGCGGGTCCGGATCGGCAGTATGCGTATTGTTATACGGATTCATGCGCGAGCCATCAGCAGCGTTCGTTCCATGTCCTCCGAGGAAACGCACATCATCCATCAGGGAATCCGCGCCTGCCATCCACAGCGCGCCAGCAGCGCGGCTGTTTGTTCCTCCCGTGGAAAGGCCAATGCCGGTGACGATATTATGTCCACCCTGCGGCGTTTCCAGCAGAGGTCGCGGCGTATCCGGCCCTTCAAATCCCGGAGTGTTGTCCACGAGATCAAACTGCGTCATGCTCGGATGCAGTCCGATGAGCACTGTGTCAGGACGAAGCCGCAATGTGTCGCGGACAACATATCGGCCCATCGGGATATAGATCACACGGTGGTCTGCGATGGCTTTTTGTATTGCGGCAGTGTCATCTGTTTTGCCATCGCCTTTCGCTCCAAGCGAGTGCAGGTTTGCCCATGTATCTGCAGGCGGAAGGGAAGCAATCACATTCGCGCCTGAAGGCGGCGGTTGGCCCACTGTATGCGCATCGAAATTTGTATGAATTGCACCGACTGTTCCGGGCGCGCTGAACGTAAGGCCATGCGAGAAAGTTTTGACCTCATAGCTTTCGCCAGGGCTGGAAATTTTCCGCCCGCTTTCGCGCAGCATGGCAAAAAGAGGAACATGACTGCACGAGATGTTTTCGAGATTGATCTCCGTGCGCGGATTGTTCTCGTTGCTGATGGTGATGGCAGGTCCACTGATATTTTCGAGACGCGTATCCTTGACCCATAATTCTTCCGCGTACTCCGGATCAATCGATATAGCCTCCGGAACATTACGGAACAGGTCGTGGATCAATGTCAATCCCGCTTCATGCTCGCGGATAGCGGCTTTTCTCTGGCCCTCAAAGGTTGAATCGAGCAGCGTAAATTGCCAGCCCGGCGAAGGCTTTTGCGTAATGATGCCATACTCTCCGCCATAGAAATGCAGGTCTTCGGCTTCGTTGCCGATGTCCTTGAGCGCTGCCAGCCCCGACCCGATGTGAAAATCAATGTGGGCAAGATAACAATGCTGCGCAATGTGAAAGCGAATGCCGACTGCCGCAGGATTGCCGTTGCCGATCTCGAAATCCACATTGCTCATCGCCGAGTAGAATGTCCCCGGATTTGCGTCTGGCACAGTATTGTTTGGAGGAACAGTTCCTTCAGTCGGCGGAGGAGGCCCGCTGGATTCTCGCCGTCTTTGCCGGCCAGTCCCCGGGCGTCCGCCGGCAAAGAAAAACATATATCCGAGGCCGCTCTGGTATCCGGAAGTGTTGTCGGCCAGCATAAACACTGGACGGTTTGCTCCGTAACCGATGATCCGCACTCCTGGCCAGACATAAATCGTTCGCGAGATGCGATAGCGCCCTTCCGGAACGAAGACGATACCTTCACCGTGCGTCGCGGCAGCCCGATCAATCGCCGCCTGGATTGCAGCGCTGTCATCCGCAACACCATCGCCTCTGGCCTGGAACTGCTCTTTGGTAAGGTAAACAGCCTGGGGATCGTCCAACCGTACCGGGTAATAGGAGGCTCCATAAAGCGGGAGCGCGAACAGAACGAGGGCAAGGGCAGACAACGCAAGGTTTTTCATGGCGCTTGGAGGTCTTTCACATTGAGCCAAAGCGCGCTTATGAATGTCAAGTAATCTCTCCGCAAACAAACGTTTGCCTTTAGAGGTATGCAATCACGAATCGATAAAGTGTTTCGCTCCCTGTCGTTTGTAGGGAATGAGACGAAAAGAGAAAGCGATCTTCGGGGTGTTTGGACTCAGACATCATTCTCTATATGATTCGGAGGAGTTTGGAATCTCAGGAGACTGATTCATGGAAAGAGCGGCTTTTATGCTCCGCCTCAAGCCGGGCTCAGAAGAAGCGTATGACGAAGCGCATAAGCATGTGTGGCCAGAGATGCTCGCGCTATTGAAACGGGCAGGCATTTCGGAGTATTCGATCTTTCGCCGGGATGAGCTGCTCATTCTTTCGTTGCGCGCGGAGCCCGATTTCGAGACCGTCTGGCAGAGAATTGACAATGATCCGGTGAACCTGAAATGGCAGCAGGAGATGAGCGCGTATTTCCGGCCGATCGACAAAGACCTGCGGCCAGGCGAACGCTTTCCCATGTTGAGTGAAGTCTTCTATCTTCCATAAATTGTTCTGTTGCTATGCCCTAAGCGGTTTTGCTGAAGGCCCGCTGTTGTGCAGTCCGCGGACGCCATCGATATGCCTTTTGCGAGTTGTCTAGAAAATATTTTTGTCGCGCGCTGCTGGTTCGCGTCGCGATATAACTCCGCGCGATTGCGAACACCTGGTCATAGGACGCCACCGAATCGCTGTTCGGCCAATCGCTGCCGAAGAAGACTCGGTCGTCTCCAAAAAGGTTCCAGATTTGATCGAGCCCGTGTTTGTACGCGCTAAGATCGAGTGGCACGCGGCCATCGATGCGCCGGACGATCTCTGATCCTTTTACGAAGACCTGCGAGCGCTGGGCAAGTTCGTGAAGATTGGCGTCGTACTCCGACCGCTTTTCAGGAAGTGCCGGCAATGTTGCATTCGGTAGATGGTCCACCACAATGCGCAGATCAGGAACGCGGTCGGACGCCTGCACCACCGCAGCGATCAACTCGCCGTCAGGGTTTGCTGTTTCCAGCACCAGACCGGCCTGCGCTAGGAGCTTAAGACCACGGATGAATTCAGGATTCTGTACCGCAGTTCCAAGGTCCCGCTTCCAGAGATTTCCATAACGAATGCCGAGAAAGAACGGGCTGCGATGCAGGCGATCCAGAGTAGCTTCGAAATCGGCAGCGTCGGGAAGCAGGTCTCCAACATAACCGAGCATGACAGGGTTTCGCTCGATGACATCGTTCAGCCAGAAGTTATCCACCAGCCAGGGACTGCACTCGACCGCAATGGCCCCGATCACGCCATGCGGTTCCGCAAGATGAAGATATCGGTCGGGAAGCGCAGGGTGATAGAGCGTTGTGTCAGACTTGTCAGGCCAAGGAACACCGCCAGGTCTCATCGGATCGAAAAGATGGATGTGGGAGTCTACAACTGCCGTCTGAAGTTCTAACGGTGTCCATAGAGGAGCAACTGCAGCCATGACTGCTGTCGCGCTTGAAGTTTTCAAGAAGGTTCGCCTTTTCATCCGCTTTTGTGTAATTCTCCCATGCCGGGTCGGTCAGAATAGTAGCGCTGCTCTTCCATGAAGATACCTGCATAGTCCAGAATGGCTGATGATATGTCTACAAGCTCACAATCTCCTGTTTATCTTGTCGCGAGCGGCGACCTTCGCCTTTCAGCAAATAAGGTCTGCTGGCCTGCCCAGAAGAGCGTCGAAGAGGCTCTGACGAACGCGGTCGCCTCCATGGGCAGAGAGATTATCCGCGCACATCCTTATGATTCGGCCAAGCGGCACGGCTTCATTGACAGCCAGCGTTACGGAATGGAGGTCTTCTCGAAGATTCCCAAAGAAGCTCCGCTGATTATAGCCGAGGCCGTGTGGCAATACACGCATCACGTACTGGCGGGACTTACGCATCACAAAGGACCTATCCTTACCGTCGCGAACTGGAGCGGGCAGTGGCCGGGTCTTGTAGGGTTGCTGAACCTGAACGGCTCACTGACAAAAGCCGGAGTCGCTTACAACAGCTTATGGAGTGTGGACTTCAAGGACAGCTTTTTCCTTGAGCGACTGAAAAGCTGGCTTGAACGCGAAACCGTCCAGCACGATCTTTCCCACGTCAGACCGCTTCAGGCTGTTCCTGATGCTGCGCAGGCCGTTGGTGCGTCAGTCGCGGAGAAGATACTTCAGCGACAGGCAATCCTCGGGGTATTCGACGAGGGCTGTATGGGAATGTACAACGCAATTGTCCCCGATGAATTGATGCACCGCATGGGTCTTTTCAAGGAGCGGTTAAGCCAGTCAAGCCTGTACTACGAAGTGACGCAGACCCGCGACGACGAAGCCGAGGCTGTATACGCATGGCTGACGAATAAGGGCATGCGATTCGATTTCGGTTCAGACGATGCAACTGAGCTGACAAAAGAGCAGGTGCTCCTGCAGTGCAAGCTGTACATTAGCGCGCTTCGGATTGCGGATGATTTCGGCTGCGACGCCATCGGCATTCAATACCAGCAGGGGTTGAAGGACCTGCTGCCTGCATCCGATCTGGTCGAAGGATTGCTGAACAACGTAGACCGTCCGCCAGTGAAAGACCGTAGCGGAAGCCGTGTGCTTTATGCCGATGCCGCATTACCGCACTTCAATGAAGTCGATGAGTGTGCAGGAATCGATGCCTTGATAACGAACCGCATCTGGACTGCGCTTGGAATCCCGCCGGAGACAACATTGCATGATCTTCGATACGGCGAAGACTACAACGGCGAGTTTGTATGGGTGCTTGAGATTTCAGGCGCCGTGCCGCCGGCCCATTTTGCGGATGGTTATCGCGGAGCTGTCAGTCAGCGCCAGCCTCCTATGTATTTTCGTCTTGGCGGAGGAAGTCTGAAGGGAATCAGCAAGCCGGGCGAGATTGTATGGAGCAGGGTCTACGTTGAGGAGGGGCGGCTTAAGGCCGACGTAGGCCGCGGGCGCGCAGTGGAGTTGCCATCTGAAGAAGTCGAGCGTCGCTGGAGCATCACTACTCCGCAATGGCCGATGATGAACCTCGTTCTTTCCGGAGTATCGCGCGACCAGATGATGGCGCGGCATAAGGCAAATCACATTCAGGTTGCCTACGCCGAAAATGCGCAACGGGCGGAAGAAGCCATGGCGGCCAAATGCGCATGTTTCAGGGCTCTCGGAATGGATGTTTACCTGTGCGGAACAACGTCCCTATGATCTGATATTGTTCAAGATATCCCACACAGGAGCCATTCCACAGAAATGCGCCACTTCTGCGTCGCTGTCGCAGCCTTTTTCCTCATCTCGCCTTTTCTTCTTGCGCAACGCCAGCAAAACCTTACTCCGGAGGAGCGCGCTGCGCTCATTGCGAAACGCGAAAGCATTGAGAAGGAGCTCGAAAAGATCGCCATCATTGACCGCAAGGTCATGGTGCCTATGCGTGATGGCAAACGGATGGCAGCCGACATCTATCGCCCTAAAGACACGTCGAAGAAATATCCCATCATCTTCAGCCGCACTCCCTACAACTTCAATTTCTGGGATGTGCGCCTTGGCACCTATCGGGATATGTCGCAGGAGCTTGACGCCGTGAAGCGCGGCTACGTGCTGGTGGAAATGAACGAGCGCGGCCACTTTTTCTCGGAAGGGAACTACGATATCCTCGGCGCTCCGCTTACAGATGCGGATGACCAGTTCAACTGGATGGCTTTGCAGCCCTGGTCGAACGGGAAGATCGGGCTCATCGGCTGCTCTTCGACTGCCGAGTGGCAGCTTGCAGCTGCTTCTCTAGGCAACAAGGCGCTCACCACTATCATCCCTGAGAGCTTCGGCGCAGGCGTCGGCAAAGTCGGCCCTTATAACGAGCAGGGCAACTGGTATCGCGGCGGCGCGGTGCAGATGCTTTTCATCGACTGGCTCTATGGCGAACAGAATCAGGTCCGCCCCATGTTCCCGCCGGATACTTCGCAGGCCGACCTGATCAAGGCATCGAAGATGTTCGATCTCGCTCCACAGCCGCCGCCAGTCGACTGGGCCAAGGCCTTCGAGCATCTTCCTGAGAAAGACATCATTGCCGCTGTCGATGGCCCAAAGGGAATCTACAGTGATGCGATGCCCAACACCACCGGCGGAGCCATGATCCAGCGCACTCCCAGCGATCCTGCATGGCGCAAGGGCGGACTCTGGCAATCGGACACCATGCCCATCAACGTTCCCGGCCTCTGGCTGATGACCTGGTATGACGTATCGATCGGTCCGAATCTCGCCGCGTATAACTTCGTTCGCGAGCACGCCAAAGGCGAGGCGGCCAACCAGCAATATGCCATCATCGCTCCCACGCTTCATTGCCAGTACAAACGCGCCAGCGAGCACAACGTTGTCGGCGAGCGCGATATGGGAGACGCGCGGCTCGATTACGACGCCATCACCTATGCATGGTTCGATCGCTTCCTCAAAGGCGAGGACAATCAGGTCCTCGAGAAAACGCCCAAGGTGCAGTACTACACCATGGGGCTGAATAAGTGGCAGCACTCCGATACCTGGCCTCCGGAAGGCGCAAAGTCAACCACACTGCTTCTCTCGAGCCAGGGCCATGCCAACACGCTTCACGGAGACGGTGCATTAACGCAGCCTGCATCGAAGAGCCAGCCGGCGCTGCTCTCTTTAACGTCAGCCACTGGAGCAAAGAATCTCCCAGCCAGGCTCGATATCAAGGACACGTTTACTTACGATCCAATGCATCCCACGCCCAGCTATGGCGGCAACGTCTGCTGTGCTGCCAACACGATTCCTGGAAATGGCGGCGCGCTCGATCAGCGCAAGATGGAAGAGCGTCCAGACATCCTCGTCTATACTTCCGATCCGCTTGCTCAGGATGTCGAAGTCTCAGGTCCTATCACCGTCACGCTCTATGTTTCCTCCGATGTAAAAGACACCGACGTTACCGCCAAGCTGATCGATGTGCTTCCCGACGGCACTGCCTACAATCTCGATGAGACCATACAGCGGCTCCGCTATCGCGATGGCGACGATCACACGGTCTGGCTTGAAAAGGACAAGGTCTATAAAGTCACTCTCACGCCGATGAACACTTCGAACCTCTTCGCCGCCGGACACCGCATCCGATTGGAGGTGGCAGGGGCAAACTTCCCGCGCTTTGACCGCAATCTCAACACCGGCGGCAATAATTATGATGAGACTATGGGCGTGATCGCGCATACTTCGATTCACCATTCATCTCAGTACCCAAGTGCTGTGACGCTTACAATTGTGCCTGCGAAGCAGTGATCCAATGATCGTGAAACCAGAAGAACAAGAGAAGGGAGATTTGTGTCGATGAGTTATGTAGCCGATGCCAAGCGATATGACGGAGCGCAGTTCCGGCGCTGCGGACGATCAGGGATTGTGTTGCCGCCAGTATCGCTCGGGCTCTGGCAGAATTTTGGAGGCGTCGACTCTTTCGAGACCGGCCGTGCCATGATCCGGCGCGCATTCGATCGCGGCGTCACGCATTTCGATCTGGCAAACAACTACGGGCCTCCGTATGGATCGGCGGAAGAAAATTTCGGAGAAATTCTGAGGAAAGACTTTCGCCCCCATCGCAACGAGCTCCTGATCTCCACAAAGGCTGGATGGGACATGTGGCCGGGTCCTTACGGCATCGGAGGATCGCGCAAGTACCTGCTGGCATCACTCGATGAAAGCCTCGAGCGCATGGGCCTCGAGTACGTCGATATCTTCTATTCGCACCGCCCATCCATGGAAGCACCGCTTGAAGAAACCATGGGAGCACTCGTGCAGGCGGTGCGTCAGGGCAAGGCACTGTATGTCGGCATCTCATCCTATAGCCCGGAACGGACGCGCGAAGCAGCAAAAATCCTGAAGAGCGAAGGAGTACCGCTATTCATTCACCAGCCGTCATATTCCATGCTGAATCGCTGGATCGAGAAAGAACTGCTCGGCACACTGGATGAGCTTGGCGCAGGCTGCATCGCCTTTTCACCGTTAGCCCAGGGACTGCTGACCAGCAAATATCTGAAGGGAGTGCCAAAGGATTCGCGCGCAACATTAGGCGGCTCTTTCATGAAAGACTTCCTGAACGAAGAAAATCTCGGCCGCGTGCGGGCCCTGAATGAAATCGCAAGCAATCGTGGGCAAACGCTGGCGCAGATGGCCATTGCATGGGTGCTGCGCGACAAACGCGTAACCTCGGCGCTCATCGGAGCGCGCAATGTCGAGCAGCTTGACGATTCGCTCGATGCAATCAAGAAACTTGAGTTCACCGACGACGAGCTCAAGGCCATCGACAAGTACGCACAGGAAGCGGCAATCGATATCTGGAAAGGTGCGCGCGAGGGCACAGAATAAATTGAGTAAGACTACGGCAGCCTCGTGACCTCATTCTCGAGGTTGCCGATAGGATCAATCGTGATGTGAACGCGGTCGCCGGGCACAAGCGTGAATGAGTCCGGCGGCACGATCCCGGTTCCCGTCATCAGAAAACATCCAAAAGGGAAGCTGTTGTCGCGGAAGAGGTACTCCACCAGCGCTGCTGGCTCACGCTTCATCTCCTGCAGGCTGGTCGATCCGGAGAATTCAGCTTTGCCGCCACGGAAAATTTCCAGCTTGATCGGAGTCGACTTCGGAAGAGTCTCCCGAGTGACCAGAATGCACGGACCCAGCGCACAGCTTCCGTCATAAACCTTCGCCTGCGGCAGATACAGAGGGTTTTCCCCCTCGATGTCGCGAGAACTCATGTCATTCCCAATCGTGTAGCCAATAATCTCGCCGCGTGGATTAACAACCAGCGTCAACTCTGGCTCCGGCACCGACCATGCAGCATCCCTGCGAATTCTTACAGAGCTATTCGGGCCGGCGACACGGTTTGCCGTGGCCTTAAAAAAAAGCTCAGGACGTTCCGCCGAATAAACGCGGTCATAAAAATCTCCTCCGCCTGCGTCCTTTGATTCCTCAATGCGCGCGCTGCGGCTCCGGTAATAGGTAACGCCGGCCGCCCATACTTCCTGCTGCTGAATAGGCGCTTCGATCTTCGCATCATGAAAGCCATCGCCGGCAGCGTTCTGCCGAACTACGCCTTCGAGATATCCATAGAGGTCATCATGGGCAAGCAAGGCATCCCATGAAATGTCCGAGAGAAGATAATATTGGCCTTCTGATTCGACAAACTGCCCTTTGTCCGTGCGATAAAGCTTCATCGTGTCTACCAGTCCGTAAGTGTGCCGTCCAGTTTGCGATTGATGGGAAGATAAGCCCGCTGATAAGGATACTTCGCCGCGAGCTTCTCATCGAGGTCAACTCCCAGGCCCGGAGCATCGCCCGGATACATATATCCCGCGCGGAAATAATATTCGTGTGGAAAGACCTCATCCGTCTCCGCATTATGCGGCATATGTTCCTGAATTCCAAAATTGTGGACCGCAGTATCGAAGTGAAGCGCTGCCGCCATTGTCACCGGCGAAAGGTCCGTCGCCCCATGGCATCCCGTGCGCACATGGTATAGTTCAGCGAAGTCTGCGATCTTCTTCAGATGAGTAAAGCCGCCGGCATGCCCGATCGCCATGCGTATGTAATCAATCCATTGATGGCGAATCAAATCCTGCGCATCCCAGATGGTGTTCAGGACTTCTCCCGTAGCGATGGGCGTGGTCGTGTGTTCGCGAATCAGCTTGAACCCTTCCTGCAATTCAGCAGGAACCGGATCCTCCATCCAGAAAAGGTGATACGGCTCGAGCTCTTTTCCCAGCCGCGCCGCCTCAATGGGTGTTAGGCGATGATGGCAGTCATGCAGCAGGTGCAAATTTTCGCCAAATTGCGCACGCACCTTTTCAAAGAGCTTGGGCGTATGGCGCAGATACAGCTCCGTCGACCACCGGCTTTCTGAAGGAAGCCCTCTTTCCGCAGGTTCATAGGGATGGTCTCCCTTGGGCACTCCATAAGTAGACTCCATGCCGGGGATACCGCTCTGCGCGCGAACCGCGAGGTACCCCATATCCATATGTTTGCCCACATCATCGACCGTCTCTTCTACGTCCGAACCGTGCGCGTGCGCGTAAACAAGAATGCCCTCGCGGCTCTTTCCGCCGAGCAAATTATAAACAGGCGTTTTGAATGCTTTGCCCTTGATGTCCCACAGCGCGACGTCAACCGCTGCAATTGCAGCCATGGTAACCGGGCCGCGGCGCCAGTAAGCTCCGCGATAAAAGTATTGCCAGATATCTTCCGTCTGAAATGGATCGCGCCCAATGAGGCAGGGAATGACGTGATCGCTGAGATAGCTCGCAACTGCCAGTTCGCGCCCATTGACCGTTCCGTCTCCAAGCCCGTAGATCCCTTCGTCTGTCTCGATCTTGAGCGTGACAAAGTTACGTCCCGGCGAACAGATAATCACACGAGCATTCACAATTTTCATCGGTGCAGTCCTCAGTCGAATATATGTACCGCGAAGTTAGAAGGGAAGGGAACAACTCACTGATTCACGCCGCTCGCCAGGTAGCCTCCATCAACGGCGAAAATCTGTCCGCTCACATACGATGCAGCATCAGAAGCAAGAAAGACAGCCGCCCCCACAAGCTCATCCGCCTTCCCAAATCGCTTCATAGGAATTCTCATATGCAGCTCCAGTCCTCTGTCTGTCTTGTCCAGCAGTTCAGAGTTAAGCGCCGTCGGAAAAATTCCGGGCGCGATGGCATTTACGCAAACTCCGTGCTGAGCCAGCTCAACGGCCAGAGATTTTGTCAGTGACCCAACTCCGGCCTTGCTTGCACAGTAGGCTGCTACCTCGTGGAAGGCGACAAAAGTGCCGAGAGAAGCGATGTTGATGATTCGCCCGTACCGCTGTGCAACCATCGTGCGTCCAAAAATCTGGCAGGCGCGGAACGTTCCCATGAGGTTCGTATCCATGATCCGGTTCCATTCGTCTTCCGTGCAGTCGAGCGTTGGCACTTTTTGCGTGATTCCCGCCGAATTCACCAGGATATCGATTCGCCCGAAGGCATTCAGAGTCTTGTCATGGAGTACCTGTAAGGATTGCCGATCCAACACATCCGCAGTAAGCTCGAGGCTTTTTCGGCCCAGGGATTCAATCTCAGTGGTGGTCTGTCGTACTTCTTCGATGCGGCGTGAAGCGGCCACAACATCGGCCCCCGCTGTAGCCATACCAAGCGCGAGTGCGCGCCCAATCCCAGAGGTGCCTCCGACCACCACCGCCGTTTGTCCCCCCAAATCGAAAATATCTTGACTCATGCCTTTCCAGCCTAAAGTGATCGATTTAGTTTTTGTCTACTCGAAAATTAGTGTAATGCCAAAATGGCGGATACGGCACAACGATTCGCAGCAGAGTATCGTCGAAGCCCTTTTGAATGTCGGCTTTTTACTTAGAAAGACAATATCATGACGTTCACGAGCTTGCATATTTGCTGCAAAGCAGCTCACGGCTTTGAATATCAAGTCAACTTATAGTTTGTGTTTCGTACTAAATTGATTTAACCATAAGGCAATTTCAGGCTGGCTTGTTGCAGATTTTATGGATGGATCTTCTCGCCTCGCTCCAGCATTTCAATGAAGAGCGCGATGCGCCTGGCGCGCGTCTCCGCTTTCTTTGCCGTTTGTACGCGCCACAGGATGGCATAGCGGTTCCTGCCTTCCAGGGTTGCGAAGAATGCCTTTGCGCGGGCGCTCCTGTTCAGTGCCGCTTCAAGGTCAGGAGGAATCGTAGCAGCGCTTGGAGAATCGTAGGCCTGCTCCCACCGGCCATCTTTCTTTGCGCGCTCTATCTCCGCGAGGCCCGCTGGTTGCATCTGTTTATTCTTTATCAGAGCAAGCGCCTTTTCCCGGTTGATCTTTGACCACACGCTTTTCTTGCCGCGCGGAGTAAATTTCTGCAGCCAGGTCCCGGAGCTGTGGCTTTGCTTCTGTCCATCGATCCAGCCATAACAGAGCGCGATCTCAATCGCCTCGGCATAAGCCACGGACGGAATCCCGGAGTCCTTCTTCGCCAGTTGTACCCACAACCCGGCAGAGGAGAGATGGTTGGCCTTCAGCCACTTCTCCCAGGCTTTCTGGTTCGGGAACGCCCGGATCTCCAGCTCAGATTTTTTATCGTCGCGCATGCAAATAACACACTATCAGCCTGAAATCAGGCCGGTTGCTCAATCATGTTCCCTTTCAGTCAATGTGGAAAGAGAATTGCTGTCTTGAATGCGCGCGCTAGATTCGTATCATCTAAGTAAATGACGACCTGAGGAGGACTCATCGCCCCATGCCCACTCCAAAAGCCGAGAAAGCCGAGAAAAAAACAAAACCCCGCAAGACCCCGGCAAAGAAGACTCCCGCCGCGCCGGAACCCGTTGCCAACAACAACCATCACCCAACTCACGACCAGATTGCCGTTCTCGCCCACCAGTTCTGGGCAGAACGCGGATTCACTCACGGCCAGCACGAGCAGGACTGGCTGCGCGCCGAACAAGAGCTCCTGAAGACAGCCTCCTGACTCCTGAGTACGCCGCGATCATTCATACTTCATAAAGCAGGCGCTGTCATCCAGCGCCTTTCTATTGCTGAAGAGCAACATGGGGCCAGTCATCGTCCCACGTGATGGTCGAGATTTCGAGCGCCGGCTTTCCAGTTTTTGCGTCGTAGGCATGGAAGACAAGCAGATCCTGTCCGTCCTTACCCATCCATATAGATTCTCCGCCGGGGCCAAGCCAGCGCGAATTGGCAGTCAGAAGCTCTGTGCCTCCTCCTTCTGCCATCGATTTCCCATCTTTATCGAGATATGGTCCGGTGATATTCTTGCTGCGGCCAACCATCGTGTGGTAAGTGCTCTTTGTGCCGCGGCAACATAGATCCCATGAAACGAAGAGATAGTAATAGCCGCCGTGGTGCACGATAAAGGGCGCCTCCACCGCCTGCCAGTCAGGAGGAAGATCAGGTTTTGCTGGTGGCGGATTTTCCGGCTTCTGCCGCGACGCCAGCGAATACACTTTCGTATCAATGGAGGAGAGCAGACCGGTCTTGTCGTCAAGACGGCGCATTTTAATGCCGCTCCAGAAGCTGCCGAAGGCAAGCCATGCATGACCTTGCGCGTCGCGAATGAAATTCGGATCGATCGCGTTGAAGTCATCCGCCGGTGTCGAGCGCAGCACCAGGCCGTGGTCTACCCATTTGTACTTCGAACTCGATGGGTCAAGCGTCTTGCTGGGTTGCAAGCGCGATACCGGAAGTGTTTTTTCCGAAGAGCGAATAAGCATAGTAGAGACGGTACTCGCCATTCTCATAAGAAATATCGGGTGCCCACAGCTCTTCCGTCCCCGGGCTGTCTTTGTGAATCCAGTCCGGAATCTGATCAAAGACACGGCCGCAAAGCTTCCAGTCCCTCAGATCGTGGGAGCAGCGTACCTGGAACTGGCCTCCTTCGCGCGCCTTCCCCGTCGCAAAAACATACCAGGTATTACCTTCTTTCATGATGGATGGGTCATGCGTTCCCCAGTAGTCGCCCGTCAGGTCGAACGCCTTGGGCTGCTGGGCGAACGCGGCGGCGCAGAGAAGGAAAGTAAGCAGACTCGACAGAAATTTATGGCCAGAAAGCATGGCAAGCACTCGCATGAGAAATCGTTTTCTTTGCGAGCAGAAGACTACCATAAACATGCGCGCCCCGAGGAGAAGCAGTTCTTTTGTTCTATTCTGCTCAAGAGTGATCGTCCATCAGGCAGAAGCTGTAGTCCTCCGCACCTGGCCCATCCATGAGGCCGACCTGATCGTCTCTCTTTTCACGCGAGACCACGGTAAGATCAAGGGCATCGCCAAATCCGCCAGCAGAAGTCGTCGTCGCTTCGGCGGAGCGCTTGAGCCCATGACTCATGTCTTCGCCAACTACGCCGTAAAGCCACGGCAGGAACTGATGCGCCTCGATTCCTTCGAGATCATCTCCTCGCCGCTCTCCGGAGCAGTCGATTATGCCCGTGCCACAGCTCTCGCCTTTTATGCAGAAGTGCTCGAAGAATGCCTGCCCGACTATGACCCGCACGACGCGGTCTTTCGTCTGCTGCTGTCCATGCTCGAACAGACCACAACGGCAAATATCTGGATGCCGGTTACCTACTTCGCTCTATGGATTACGCGTCTCATGGGCTGGATGCCTGACGTAACACACTGCACGGTTGGCGGTGAAGCCTTCGCCGGCCGTCCTGCCTACTGGCATGCGCACGCTGATGGCCTTGTCTGCATTGCACACAAACGCCTCGCCAGCTTCATGCTTTCCCCAGAATCCCAGGCACTGGCGATTCGTATCTTCCGCCAGCCGGTTGCCGCACTGGCCCAGGAGAGCTGGCCGCGGAACCGCGCCGCAGACCTGCGCCGTTTCGCAATTCAGGGACTGGAACGCCACCTCGAACGCAAACTCACATCCGCACGCGCATTGATGAAGCTTGACGGATAAACTCTGTGCTCTCCGTGTCCTCTGTGGTGAAAGATTTTTACATACTTCGCAGCATCCAGCTTTCTCATTGGATCAATTAAAATCATCCCAGCACTAATTTCCCGATTTACAGAGAGACTTTGCGCGTGGCATCAGCCTCGGTTGTTACGAAACAAGCACCACTCACTTTTCAGGAATTGCTTTTCCGCCTCCAGACATTCTGGGCGCAGCGCGGATGCGTCCTGCAGCAACCCTATGATGTGGAAGTCGGCGCCGGCACCATGTCTCCGGACACTTTTCTGCGCGTGCTCGGCCCCAGACCGGTCAGCATTGCCTACGCGCAGCCCTCGCGTCGTCCCGCTGACGGGCGCTACGGAGAAAATCCGAACCGTCTCTTCAAGCACACGCAGTTTCAGGTCATTCTGAAGCCGCCACCGTCCGGCATTCAGGACATATACCTCGAATCGCTCTCCACCATCGGCATCGACCTGCGCGAGCACGACATCAAGTTCGAAGAAGACAACTGGGAGTCGCCGACACTGGGCGCATGGGGCATCGGCTGGCAGGTCATGCTCGACGGGCTCGAAATCACGCAGTTCACCTATTTCCAGCAGTGCGGCGGCATTGATCTCGATCCCATTTCCGGCGAGATCACCTACGGCCTCGAGCGCATCGCTGCATTTCTGCAGGACGTGGATTCGATCTATGACATCGTGTGGGCGCGCGATCCGGTGACGGGACGCGCCATCACCTATGGCGAAGTGCGCTTTGAAGAGGAGCTGCAGTTTTCCGTCTACAACTTTGAAGCCGCTGAAGTCGAGAAGCTATGGGAGCACCTGCGCATGTACGAAGCCGAGTGCCAGACGCTGCTTGCCAGCTTTCAGGACCTGAAGAAGCTTGAGCCGCGCCAGAAATCGCATGAGCGCCTCATACATGAGGAATCGCCTGCAGCGGATGAAGAAGTCGAAAAGTCGCTCAAGAGGTTTCCGGTGCTCGCTGCCTACGACCTGTGCCTGAAATGCTCGCACCTGTTCAACTTGCTCGATGCGCGTGGAGCCATCTCAGTCACCGAGCGTGTCGGTGTGATTGCGCGCATTCGCAACCTTGCTGTAGGAGTAGCCAAAGCCTACGCTGCGCAGCAGATGTAGCCACTAGCTATTAGCTTCTAGCCGTTAGCTTTTTACGGTTGGATGGTCACATACAAGAGAATGGAAAGAAGAGCTAGAGGCTAAAGCCAATAGCTAACAGCTAAAGATATGTCAGACTTTCTCCTCGAAATAGGACTAGAAGAAATCCCGGCACGCATGATCGCTCCCGCGCAGGCCGAACTCGCGCGCCGCGTAGAAGATCTGCTCACCCGCGAACGACTGCTTGACCAGATGGAACAAAGGGTGCCCCATTCTTCGCGAAGCGAAGGGTGGGAAAGCTACTCTACCCCACGCCGCCTCGCCATCCTAGCGTCCGGAGTATTGCCAAAACAAGCCGACACGGAAGAACAGCTCACCGGTCCATCGTGGAACGTTGCCTTCAAGAACGGCGAGCCGACACCAGCCGCGCAGGCATTCGCAAAGAAGGCTGGCATCGAAGTTTCCGCGCTCAAAAAAATCACCAATCCAAAAGGTGAATACGTCTCCGCGACTGTACTGCGCAAAGGGCGTACTGCTGCCGAGGTCCTCACCGAGCAGCTGCCTAAAGAGCTTGCCGCGCTCTACTGGCCGAAGAACATGTACTGGCGTGCCGGTAAGCCGGAGCGCTTCGTGCGTCCCGTAAAGTGGATCGCTACTCTGCTCGACCACGTCATCGTGCCCATTGAGTTTGCAGGAGTCCATGCCGGAAATCTCAGCTATGGACATCGCATTCTCCACGGCGACCATGCTGTCACTATCAACCAGCCGTCTGAATATGCAGCAGCGCTTGAATTCGCCAAAGTGCAGGTCGATGTGGAAGCACGCCGCCAGCGCATCCGCAAAGCATTGGATGCAGCCACACGCACTGTAGCAGGCGCACGCTGGCGAGAAGACGAAGCTCTGGTTGACACAGTGACCCATCTCACCGAGTGGCCTTCAGTCGTGCTCGGCAACTTTGAGCCCGAGTACCTGTCGCTGCCTGAAGAAGTGCTTGTCACCGTGATGCGCGACCACCAGAAATACTTCGCCGTCGAAGATGCATCTGGCAAGCTCGCGCCGCATTTTCTCGCCGTACTGAATACTGAAGCCAACGAGCAGGGAATCGCCGTCATTCGCCATGGCAACGAGCGCGTGCTGCGCGCCCGCTTCAACGATGCGCGTTTCTTCTGGGATGTTGATCAGAAGATTCCGCTCACCGAGCGCGTCGAAATGCTTCGCTCCGTCACATTCCAGAAAGATTTAGGAAGCTATTACGACAAGACACAGGCAAACCTGGCAATAGCCGAACAAGTCGCCGATCTTCTGGCGGCACGCGGAACGGTTCTCGACAAAGCCGCATTGCTCACCGCTGTCCACCTTGCAAAAACCGACCTCACTACAGAACTGGTCAAGGAGTTTACCGAACTGCAGGGAGTCGTCGGCGGCCTGTACGCGCGCGCTCAGGGACTCGGCGAAACCGTCGCGCACGCCATCTACTCGCAATACACGCCAGCATCGACTGAGGACACAATTCCATCCACCGTCGAAGGCCAGGTGCTGGGGCTGGTCGACCGCCATCACACCATCGCGGCTATGTTCGCTATTGGACTCGAGCCGACAGGCTCAAAAGATCCGTTCGCTCTGCGTCGCGCAGCGAATGGCGTAGTCAAGATTCTCGCGGAATCGGAACTGCCTCTTACATTTGAAAATTTGTCGAAGGCTTCGGGCGCTGAATCACAGGAATCTTTGAAGGCATTCCTGCGCGAGCGCCTTGAGTTCTACCTGCGCGATGTGCGCGGATTCAGCTACGACGTAGTCAACGCCGTGCTGGCTGCGGGTTTCAACGATGTACGCGACGCGATCGCCCGAGCAGAAGCGCTGACAGCAGTCCGCGGATCAGATGATTTCGTCGCTATCTCCGCAGCCTTCAAGCGTATCAAGAACATTCTGCGCCAGGCTTCAGAAAAACGGGAAGTTAAGAATGGCTTGAATGAACCTCTGCTCTCAGATGCAGCCGAGCAGGCTCTCTTTCAGAGCACAGAGAAGCTGGCTCCCGCAGTAGAAAAACTGCGGACCGAACACAAATATCAGGCTGCGCTCGAACAGATTGCGACGCTGCGCCCGCACGTTGATCTATTCTTCGATAAGGTCATGGTCATGGTTGAAGATCAGTCAGTCCGCGAGAATCGTCTTGCGCTTCTCGCGAGAGTCCTCAACGGGTTTTCTTCCATCGCCGACTTCTCAGAGATCGTAGCCGGCCAGGCATAAACACCGGGTGCCCCACCCTATCGCGTAGTTTGCGATAGGGTGGGATACCATAGATGCTTCGAGCGCCGTATTCAGGCCACGCGCTCAATCACCAGCGACTCAATCACCACCGGCTTCACTGGCTTGTCTTGCGCGCCGCGCGAGACCTTGGAAATCTTATTGGCGACATCCTGTCCCTCTACCACCTCGCCAAAGATGGTGTGCTTACCTGTCAGCCATTGTGTTGGAGCCACAGTAATAAAGAACTGCGAGCCATTCGTATTCGGTCCGGCATTGGCCATGGCCAGTTTGCCCGACTGGTCAAAGCTATGCTTGGAGCCTTTTGTCTCGTCCTCAAAGCGATAACCGGGCCCGCCGAAACCAGAACCCGCCGGGTCGCCGCCCTGGATCATAAAGTCAGGAATCACACGATGAAAGATCGTTCCGTCATAGAGCTTGTCCTTGCTCTTATTGTTGGTCACCGGATGAGTCCACTCGCGGCTGCCCTCTGCCAATTCGATAAAGTTGGCGACAGTCTTGGGCGCATCCGTTTCAAAAAGACGGCAGACAATGGTTCCTTCATTCGTGTTGAAGATCGCGTACGTTCCAGTAGTACGAGCCATAGTTACTCCTTTGATTTGAAAAAATCGGGTGCCCAGGTTCGCGGAGCTAACCTGGTTTTATCAGAATGGTTATTGAGAAGACGGAGCCGCCGGTACAGGCTGTCCGGCAGGCACAATCGTGACCTTCTTCAGGATGACCGGCTCAAGCGGCTTATCGTTGTCATCGCGCTGAACGCGGGCAATGGATTTCACCACCAGGACCCCTGAATCATCGCACTGCCCAAAGATGGTGTGCTTCTGGTCCAGGTGTTCCGTCGGAGCTTCAGTGATAAAGAACTGCGAGCCGTTGGTATTCGGGCCGGAGTTCGCCATCGCCAAACGTCCAGGCACATCAAAGTTCAGGCTGGGATCAAACTCATCTTCAAACATATAACCTGGATCGCCCGTGCCTGTCGCCGTCGGATCGCCGCCCTGAATCATGAACTCGGGAATCACGCGATGAAACTGCGTGCCGTCATAGAGCGGCTTGTGCATCTTCTGGTGCGTTGTCGGATCGGTCCATTCCTTCGTGCCCTGCGCCAGGCCAATGAAGTTGGCAACAGTCTTCGGAGCCTGTTTGTCAAAGAGCTTGCAGGTAATGCGTCCCATGCTCGTATCGAAAATCGCCGTAGGCCCAGTAGGTTGCGGGCTTGTATGAGCCTGCGTTCCTGGAGCGTCAGGCAATTCCTGTGTTGAAGCTGGAGTAGATGGAGTCGATTGCTGGGCAAAACCAGAACAAATAAGCACGGACGAAAAGAAAACGAGCGATGCAGAGCGAGCGATGACGTTCATGCAGATTCCCAATGGCTAGGGTACAGCATCGGAGGCAGCCGAGGAAACCTCGATAGCAAGTCGCTCCACAATCAAAGATTGTCATCCTGAGCGCAGCGAAGGATCTGTTTTTCCTGCTTTTCAAACACAGGTGCTTCGTTTTTCTCAGAACTTGTACGGATTGGCGCCGAAGGCGCGTATGCCTGGACGGCTAGTCCTTCTTGAAAGGCTGCTGCTCCATAATCTTAGGCCGCGACCCCGACTCCGCTTGCAGCTGCTTCGCCGTAGCCTCTACCTCACGCATCACGCGCAGCAGATTCCCGCCGAGAATCTTGTCGCAATCCGCAGCCGAATACCCACGCGCCATCAGAGCCTGCGTAATCTTCGGTAGATCAGCCGCCGAGTCAATGCCTTCCGGCAACTGCCCAGAGACACCGTCAAAATCCGAGCCAAGCCCGACATGGTCGACACCGGCAACCTTGGCGATGTGGTCAATATGATCAATCAAATCGCTGAGCGGCGGACGCGGAATGCGATCGGCATACTGGCGCTGCAGCTTTTCAAGATCGCCATACGTGACCTGCTTGCCTTCCTTCGCATACTGCGCTTTCAGATTTTCGGTGGCCTTCTTGACCTCCGGCTCCTGCGCAATCGAGGCATCGCGGTACTTCTGGCTGATGAAGGCCGAATAGTAGTTCACCATCACCACGCCGCCCTTGCTGTTCGGGCCTCCGCTGCGGGCCACCGCGCGCAGCATGTCATCGGTCATATTCCGCGGAGCATTGCACAGTGCGCGCGCCGAAGAGTGCGAAGCAATCACAGGAGCGCGCGAAGTAATCACAGCGCGATAGAAAGTCTTGTCGGCCACGTGCGAGATATCGACCATCATGCCCATGCGGTTCATCTCATACACAACGTCCTTGCCGAAATCCGTCAGCCCGTCCTGCATATGCTTGACTTTGGTGTCATCGATGTCGCCCGAAGAGTCGGCCCAGTCATTCGAGTTCGACCACGTCAGCGTCATGTAGCGCACGCCCAGCCTGTAATAATCGCGCAGCGTGCCAAGCGAGTTGTCAATCGAGTGCCCGCCCTCAATGCCCATCAGCGCGGCCAGCTTGTGCTCGCGGTGCGCGGCGACAATATCATCCGCGGTAAAGGCCATGCGCATCCTGTCCGGATGCTTCGCGGCCTGCTGATAGACCGCATCGATCAGGTCAAGCGTCCGTTTCACATACTGGCCCTTGTAAAGATCAGGCTCCACCCAGATCGAAAAAAACTCCGCGCCCAGATTGCCTTTCTTCGCCGACTCAAAATTCAGGTTGCCGCCATTCAGCGGATCGGTAAGGTCATAGTTCTCGTCGACCAGGCGCTGCGTCGTGTCAGCATGGGTATCGATCACAATAGCGTTCTGATGGACAGCGAGCGGGTCGGCAGCAGTTTTCTTCACAGGAGTTTTTGCGGTGGTCTGAGCAGTTAGCGGGAGCGCAGAAGCAAGCAGAAGGGCAGCAGCGTATCGGTTCGTCATGGTTTTGGTAATGGCCGGATTGTAACACCACCATAGGCTGGCATCTTAGAGTAAAGTCGGAACTCCCAACATGCGAACACCGCGCATGTTGGGGATTCCGACTTGGGTATTTCGCCTCTGTGCTCTCCGTGTCCTCTGTGGCGAAAGATTTTCCCTGCAGGGGACCTCTATGACCGCGCGCTCCACTCCGTCACCGGAGCAATCGTTTCGACCAGGTGGTTCCTCCGTTTCCAGCTTCCGCGGACGTAATCGCGGTTCATGGTCGCGATCACTTCCAGAGGAATTTCCTTGGGGCAGGCCGCTGTGCATTCGCCGATGTTGGTGCAGCCGCCGAAGTTCTCGGCATTCATCTGTGCCACCATGCTCAGAGCCCGCATGTCGCGCTCCGGCTCGCCCTGTGGAAGAACACTGAGGTGCGAAATCTTGGCTCCGGTAAAGAGAGCAGCTGAAGCATTGGGGCAGGCTGCCACGCACGCGCCGCATCCGATGCACGCCGCTGCGTCCATGGCCTGGTCGGCAATTTCCTTAGACACAGGAATCGCATTGCCATCCGGCGCATTGCCGGTATTGACGGAGACGTATCCACCCGAAGCGATGATGCGGTCGAACGACCGGCGGTCGACGACAAGGTCCTTAATAGAAGGGAAGGCAGCCGCGCGCCACGGCTCAATGACCAGTTCCTGCCCATCTTTGAAGTGGCGCATCGTCAGCTGGCAGACAGTAGTGGCAGACTGCGGGCCGTGCGGAATGCCGTTAATCATAAAGCCGCAGGAGCCGCAGATGCCTTCGCGGCAGTCGTGCTCAAAGGCCACCGGCTCTTCGCCGCGCTCGATCAGCGTTTCGTTAAGCACGTCCAGGCATTCGAGCATCGACATTTCCGGATTGACATCGTCGACCGTGTAGCTGACGAACTTGCCTGCTTCTCTGGAATTTTTCTGACGCCAGATTTTCAGCGTTAATTTCATTACTTGTAGCTCCTCTGGCTGGGATGAACGTAATGGAATTCGAGCGGCTCCTTATGCAGCTCCGGCTGGTTGCCCGGTCCGCGATACTCCCATGCTGCAACATAGGAATAGTGCTCGTCGTCGCGCTGCGCCTCGCCGTCCGGCGTTTGATACTCCTCGCGGAAGTGGCCGCCGCACGATTCATTGCGCTGCCGCGCGTCGATGCACATCAGCTCGCCCAACTCGAAGAAGTCGGCCACGCGCCCTGCTTTTTCCAGGCTCTGGTTCAGGTCATCGCCGCTTCCAGGAACCGTGACATTCTGCCAGTATTCCTCGCGCAGCTCGCGGATCTTTCCGATGGCGTGCTCCAGACCTTCAGCCGTGCGCGACATGCCGCAGTAGTCCCACATGACCTTGCCCAGCTCGCGGTGGAACGAATCGACCGTGCGCTTGCCCTTGATCGAGAGCAGCTTCTGAATCGTCTGTTTCACGCACGCCTCTGTATTGCGAACTTCCGTGTGCGACTCGCTGACTTTATCCAGCTTGGTCGAAGCCAGATAATTGCCCAGCGTGTAAGGAATAATGAAGTAGCCGTCTGAAAGGCCCTGCATCAGCGCGCTCGCGCCCAGGCGATTGGCTCCGTGATCGGAGAAGTTGGCCTCGCCCAGCACGAAGAGCCCCGGGATAGTGCTCTGCAGGTTGTAATCGACCCACAGGCCGCCCATCGTGTAGTGAATCGCGGGATAGATGCGCATCGGGACCTTGTAAGGATCTTCGTCCGTGATGCGCTGGTACATATCGAAGAGGTTGCCATAGCGCTCGCGAATCTTATGCTCGCCCAGGCGCTTGATGGCGTCCGAGAAATCCAGATAAACGCCAAGCCCCGTCTCGCCCACGCCGCGGCCTTCATCGCACACGGCCTTCGCATTGCGCGAAGCCACATCGCGCGGAACAAGGTTGCCGAAGCTGGGATAGCGCCGCTCAAGGTAATAATCGCGCTCCTCTTCAGGAATTTGGTTCGGAGGCCGCTTATCGCCCTTCTGCTTCGGAACCCAAATGCGCCCATCATTGCGCAGCGACTCAGACATGAGTGTGAGCTTCGACTGGTAGTCGCCCGAGACCGGTATGCATGTCGGATGTATCTGCGTATAGCAGGGATTGCCAAAGAGAGCGCCACGCTTGTGCGCGCGCCAGCCCGCCGTTACGTTCGAGCCCTTGGCGTTGGTTGAAAGGTAGTAGACGTTGCCGTATCCGCCTGTTGCCAGAATCACCGCATCAGCGATATGAACATCAATCGCGCCGGTCACAAGATTGCGCGTCACAATGCCGCGCGCCTTGCCGTCGATCACGATCAGGTCCAACATCTCCGTGCGCGGAAACATGACAACCGAGCCGGCATTTACCTGCCGCTCCAGCGCCTGGTACGCACCCAGCAGAAGCTGCTGGCCCGTCTGCCCTCTGGCGTAAAAAGTGCGAGACACTTGAGCTCCACCAAAGGATCGGTTGGTCAGCGCACCGCCGTATTCACGTGCAAAGGGAACGCCCTGCGCCACGCACTGATCGATGATGTTGACGCTGATCTGCGCCAGCCGATACACATTGGCTTCGCGCGCCCGGAAGTCTCCGCCCTTTACTGTGTCATAGAAGAGGCGGTAGATGCTGTCGCCGTCATTCTGGTAGTTCTTCGCGGCGTTGATGCCGCCCTGTGCTGCAATCGAGTGCGCGCGCCGCGGCGAATCCTGAAAGCAGAAGCACTTGATGTTGTAGCCAAGCTCGCCCAGCGAGGCCGCAGCCGACGCGCCCGCGAGACCCGAGCCCACAACAATGACCGTATGCTTGCGCTTGTTCGCCGGGTTGACCAGCTTCATCTCGAAGCGCATCTTGTCCCATGCCTGTTCAATCGGGCCTGAAGGTAGTTTTCCGTCGAGTGTCATTTACTTTATGATCCCCAGCAAAACGCTAACCGGAATACAGATGTATCCGAGAACGATGACGACAGCGATGACCAGCGCCGCAGATTTCAGAAGCGGAGTGTGGCGCGGATGATTGAGCCCAAGCGACTGGAACATGCTCCAGATGCCATGCCGGAGATGGAAGCCGAGCAGGATCATCGAGAAGATGTACCACGCAGATACCCACCACACGCTGAATCCGGCCACGACATTGTGGTACACATCGCCTTCAATATATTCCGATCCAGGATGGATATAACCCGCCGTGAAGTGCAGCAGGTGGAAGATCACAAAGGCCAGAATGATCGGGCCGCTCCAGTACATCGTGCGCGAAGCATAAGAAGAATTGATAGCTTCCTTGCGCGAGTAGCCGACAGGGCGGGCACGCTTCTTCCGCAGCGCAAGCTGAATCGTGGCGGTAACATGCAGAATGACAGATACCGACAAAATGATGCGCGCAGGCCAGAGTATCTCAAGGTTGCTGTGCAGGAAGTGCCCATAGGCGTTCAGCTTCTCAGGGCCTTCAAAAATCTGAAGGTTTCCCGCCATATGTCCTATGACATAAAGAAAGAAAATGGCGCCAGTTACCGCCATCACTACTTTTTTGCCGTTTGTCGAATCCCAGAAGCCCACCACGCGATTGGCGCGCAGGCTGACCGCAGCAGTGCTCATTCGATCTTCCCAGCCTTTTGATTCAAAGTGAGCGGCCTGAAGCAGTGTCCAGCCCGCAAGGTTTGCAATGTTCCGTGTAAGCGGAGCCGTCCGCCACCCGAAAAGGGATGCCTGTGTGCAGCTGAATTTCTCGGTGAAATCACTATCTATTATTGGTGTTCGAAAGAATGACCGTCAAGAAAACACGAAGGATTTCTTTAACAATCTCCAATGGTTGTCATCCTGAGCGAACCCTGAACAAAGTGAAGGGGAAGTCGAAGGACCCGCACGAACTCGTAAAATCCTGCCCTGAATGGAATCGAAGCGTTCGTGCGAATTGTTGCGAAAGCAACAACCTCACCTTTTGAATTGCCAGGAAAAAGGGCAGGAAAGCACGAACTCACCCACGCCGCAATTGTTTCAATAAGCGAAGAAAAGCTTTCCCCCGATGGCTCAAAGTCTGTTTGAGCGCAATATCAATCTCACCCATCGTTTTGCCCAGTCCCGGCAGATAAAACAGAGGATCATACCCAAATCCGCCATCCCCGCGCGGCTCCGAAGTAATTTCGCCCTCAACTGAGCCTTCAGCAGTAAGCACGACTTCACCCGCCCGCGCAGCAGCAATCACGCAGCGATAGCGCGCCGTATGTGGTCCCGCTCCATGGGACGAGAGCTGCAGCAGCAGATGAAGATTATTGCGCTTGTCGGTATCCAGGCCGTTGCCCAGGCTGAACCCGGCATCCTCGGCATACCGGGCCGAACGCACACCCGGCTCGCCTCCCAGTGCGTCCACTTCGAGGCCGGAATCGTCTGCAATCACCAGGCCCTCAGGAGCGAAGCCGCTGTAATAGACAGCCTTGATGCGAGCATTGTCCTCAAAAGTAGCGCCGTCCTCCACCGGAGCGGGAATACTTTTCAGCCCGGGCAGGGGAGCAATGACCACGTCAAAAGCTTCCGCGGCGGCAGCAAAATCACGCAACTTGCCCGGATTGCTGGTAGCAACATAAAGCGTCAGAGACATAAATTACAGAGTACAGTGCCTGAGCCTGTGTTACCGTGTTTGCTATTCACGAGGCCATTGCATGACGACCCTCATCTGGAATGATGTGAAGTACGCGCTGCGGCAATTATGGAAGACCCCAGGCTTCACTTTGACCGCAGTCCTCACCCTGGCGCTTGGCATCGGCGTCAATGCCGCAATGTTCTCCGTCATCGATCAGGTATTGCTGCGGCCCCTGCCGTATAAAAACGCCAGCCGCATGGTGCAGATTGGCAACTTGCCCTTTACTGGCCGCGGTTTTGGGCCTACTTCGATTCCCGATTTTCAGGACTGGCAGGCACGCAGTCATTCCTTTCAGGCGCTGGGTTATTTCATGGTGCAGTTTCCCAGCCTGAAGGGAGAGGGTGATCCGCAGTTCACAGTGCAGGTGTTATCCAGCACAAATCTTTTTGGATTGCTGGGTGTGCAACCCGCTCTCGGACGCAGCTTTCTGCCAGGTGACAGTGAACCTGGACAAAGCAGAGTCCTGATCCTTGGCGACGGAATATGGGCGCGGAATTTTCATCGCGACCCGAACATCATTGGCCGTTCGGTATTAGTGAATGGAACTCCATACACGGTTGTTGGAGTACTCCCTCCGGGAGGTGATTTTCCCGGGGATGTAGGGTCAGCAATTTACTCCCCCTTAGTGAAAGAGCAAAAATCGGTCGTTTCGCGAAATGATGCTTCGCAGTCTGTGATTGGTGTTCTGCGTCCTGGAGTTTCTGTGGAGCAGGCACGTGCCGAACTGAATTCCATTCACAGCCAGTTGCTCATGGAATACCCCAAGGAAGAACAAAAAGCGCCCATTCGTGTTGTCGGTTATCGCGCTTCGCTCACAGAGAGTGCTCGCCCGGGATTTTTTGCGCTATATGGAGCAGTGATCGCTGTCTGGTTAATTGCGTGCGCTAACGTTGCAGGGCTTATGCTGACCCGGACAAATGGCCGCAGGCGCGAGATTGCCATTCGTAATGCATTGGGAGCCGTTCGTGGACGCCTCACTCAACAGTTCTTTACTGAAAGTCTTTTGTTGGCATTATTCGGTGGCATAGTCGGTCTCGGGCTTGCGGCTTTGGTGTTGCGCATCCTGAAGGGATACCTGGAGAATCAGGTCTTCTACGGTGACCGCATTCACATCAACATAGCTGTTTGCGTTTTCCTTGTTCTGGCTTCCTGTGTCTCAGCTGTGCTATTCGGCTTGCTGCCTGCATGGATAGCTGCAAACATTCCTGCACAGGAAGGATTGCGTGAGGGCTCCGCCGCCTCCGGCACAGGCAAACGTCAGGCATGGTTGAGAGATGCTTTTGTTGTAAGCGAAATTACTCTGACGTTGGCTTTGTTGATCGAGGCAGGATTGATGATTCGCTCTCTGGTGACATTGCACAATGCCAGCGCAGGCTTCGTAGCGGAGAATGTGGTCACCGGCATGTTATTTCCGCCGGCAAACGCAAACTGGATTCCAGGTTCAGATCAGGGAAACTCTCCCAATTACGTTCGCGTACTTTACCAGCCGCTGCAGGATCATCTCAGTCAGATACCAGGCATTACATCTGTTGGATTGACTACTGTGCGGCCGCTTGCGCCTGGATTCAACTTTATTGACAGTGTTGTGATCGATGGCAGGCCCAAGGCAGACAAGTCCACCCTGCCACAGGCACATCTGCGCGCAGTTTCTGCCGGCTACTTCAAGACATTTCAAGTGCGATTGTTAAAGGGACGCCTCTTCAATGGCCAGGATACGCAGGATTCGCCGGTGGTGACGGTCGTGAACAATGCCTTCGTAAGGGCGGTCTTTCCGGACGAAGATCCATTGGGCAAGCGGATTGAAATTAGCGATGCTCCAGGACCAAGGCATTGGGCGACCATCGTTGGAGTAGCAGAAGATGTGCGCCAGCGCTCCATGGGGGAAGACTCTCTCCCTGAGTTTGATCTCAACCTGATGCAATTGAATCTCAATGATGATTTTTATCCACTGGCAACGTTTGTAATGAATGTCGCTATTCGCACGCACCTGCCCGTCGGGACAGCAGAAGAAGCAATTCGTAAATCAGTGCGTCAGATCAATCCTGATGTCGTGATCAATAATCTGGAGCCGATGACGCAAATCGTGAATGAATCAATGGGCAGCGAGACACTCGCCGCCCGCCTATTGGGCATCTTCGGTCTGGCCGCACTCGCTATCGCCGTCGCCGGAATTTACGGTTTGCTTTCCTACTCCGTAAGCCAGCGCACACGCGAGTTCGGCGTGCGGCTGGCGCTTGGCTCTTCGCAGAATGGCGTTATCTGGGTGGTGCTCCGCCATGCATCGCTGTTGCTTGCAATTGGAGTCTCCGCTGGCATCGCCGTCGCCGTTGCCGCCAGCGGAGTCATGCGTTCATTCATCTATGGATTTCACGGCTACGACATCTTTACCGTCATCGCTGTCGCTGCCATTCTAGTCATATGCGCATTAATCGCCAGCTACATTCCCGCACGCAGAGCAGCGAGTGTCGATCCCGTGGTAGCCTTGCGCTCAGAATGAAGATACAGGCCTGGATAGGTACTCTGCTGATTGCAGCTACCGCTTGCTCCTTTGCAGCGGCACAGACTACAAACAAGCCTCTCACTGCAGGCGAGGCAATCAAGCGCATCATCGCCGCCACGGGCGCGACGCCGCCCGCTAACACGGTCGACACCATCAAGGCCGGCGACCCAAATACAGTCGTAACCGGAATCGCCACAACCTTTCTCGATACCTATCAAGTGCTGGAACAGGCCGGTGCTGACGGCAAGAATCTCATCATCACGCATGAGCCTACCTTCTACAACCATCCGGACAACATGACGCTGCTCGCCGGCGATCCCGTGCAGGCCCAGAAGCTCCAATATATCGAGCAGCACCACTTAGTCGTGTGGCGCTTTCATGACACATGGCATCTGCGCAACCCGGACGGAATTCTCGAAGGCGTAATGGACGAGCTCGGCTGGAAGAAATATCAGAGCAGTGCCGACCCGCATTTGTTCACGCTTCCGCAGACCACCGTAGGCGAGCTCGCCAGATCGCTCCAGGCAAAAGCCGGCTTGCACTTCATCCGCATTGTGGGGGACACCGGCATGCCCGTAACACACGTAGCATTGCTCCCCGGTGCATCCGGACTGGCAAAGCAGGTCAAGATGCTGGAGCGCGATGATGTACAGGTGCTTGTTGCCGGAGAAGCCGCCGAATGGGAGACAGTGGAATACGCGCGCGACGCCGTAGCACAGGGAAGACACAAAGCCCTCATCCTGATCGGGCACGAGGACTCAGAAGAAGCAGGCATGAAATATTGCGCTGAATGGCTGAAATCCATACTGCCCGGAGTCCCGATCGAATTTATAAAAGCAGGCGAGCCTTTCTCAAAGCCAACCCTTTGAGCGCGCGATCCGCGCAGCTTCCACACGGTTTGAAGCTCCAAGCTTGCTGATTGCTTCGGACAGATAATTCCGCACCGTGCCTTCCGAGAGATGCAGCTCCTCCGCGATCTCTCCGCTCGATTTGCCTTCACCCGCGCGCCACAATATCTGCCGCTCGCGCTCCGTGAGAGGATCAGGATCGGCCGTCCACGCCTCCGCCGCAAGATCAGGATCAACCACGCGCAGCCCATGATGTACGCGCCGCACCGCATCGGCCAGTTCCGCCGCAGGCCGGTCTTTCAGCAGATAGCCTTTGGCCCCGGCATCGAGCGCGCGTCGCAGATACCCGGGCCGCGCAAACGTAGTCAGGATCACCACCCGCGTTCTCGGATAGCGTTCATTCACTTCCGCAGCCAGTGTGAGCCCGGTCATCTCCGGCATTTCAATGTCGGTCACCAGCACATCGGGCGAATGCTTGCCAATCGCGGAAAGCGCCTCGCGTCCATTCCGCGCCCGCGCGCAGACCGCAATATCGGACTCAGTCTCGAGCAGAGCCGCAAGCGCTCCCAGCACCATCGCCTGGTCTTCCGCAACAATCACCTGGATTTTCTTGCTCATGCCGTGTGTATCGGGATTTCAATGTTGAGGCGAGTCCCTTGTGTGCAATCAATGCTGAAGCGCCCGCCCAGCGCTTCGATGCGCTCGCGCATGCCGCGCAGCCCATTGCCTTCCTGCCGGACATTACCGCGACCATCATCTTCAACTGTTAGGAAGGTGTGGCTATTCTTCGTAACAAAGCTCATGTGGCATTGGCTAGCCTGCGCATGACGCACAATGTTGGTGACCGCCTCACGCACAGCCAGGGACAGCACACTTTCTTCTGCGGAATTAAGTGACGGGGGTTTTGAGTCGTACACCAGCGCAACGCCTGCGGCATCAAGCGTGCGCTGCGCACGTTCCATCTCCGCGGCCAGCCCTTCGGAACGGTATCCGACAATCGCCTCCCGTACCTCACCCAAAGCTTTCCTTGCAATCTGTTCCACATCGCGGACTTCTGCACGGGCACGCTCCGGATCGCGATCCATCAACCGTCCGGCAAGCTCCGACTTAAGGACAACGACAGAAAGCGTATGCCCCAGAACATCGTGCAGGTCGCGTGCAATGCGTTCGCGTTCTGCGATCTTGGCCAGGTGCTCGATCTCTTCATATGCGCTATTCAGCTTCTTGCTTGCGCGTACCCTCTGCGCGGTAAACAGATTCGATACGCCGACAAGGATAGAAGTAAAAATGCTCATCGCCCATGACCAGGGCGAGACGTGAAAGATAAGTCCTTCCGCTGCAGCGATGATACAAACGCCTGCGATAATGGCTGCTGCTCCCGGAAGAGACTCAACAGCGAAGGGCGCAAACGCAGCAACATAAATCAGGGCGCTGAGTGAGGCATGCACTACCGGGAACCAGGCAATTGCAAGCACTGTCATCGCCGCACAGAACAGATAGGTTGCATATCTGGTTCGTGCCAGGATAAAGCCGGAATACAGCGCCACAAAGGTTACGTAAAAGCAAAGGAACAGAATCCAGAAATGCCGGTTATTCCGCTCCACTGGCTCAATAAAGAAAAAGAGCGACCATATAATCCAGATGAAGTCGTAATACCGCGCTTTCGGCTTCCTCTCCCACCTGCGGGCAAACTCCCGCCGCTCTACCTGGTGCGCCTCCCACGAGCAGGCTCTCTCAAAACTTGTGTCTTCGGCCACGATAGATGTCTCTTCCTACGCTTTTGCCTCGCTGCGGGTAAAAATCAACCAGGAAATACCCAGCATCAGGCAAGTGAACCCGGCAAGCGCCTCCCAATGAATGAGCGTAGCACCAGAACGCGCGTATCCGAAAACATTCAGCGCAAGCTGAGCGTAGTGATAAGTGGGAAGCACAGGCGCAACCTTCTGCAGCCAGTGCGGAAGCACGTCAATCGGCATCCATAGGCCGGAGCAGAAAGACATGGGCAGATAAATAAGGTTGATGATCCCCGGCGCGGCATTCGGCGGAACAACTAGGGACAACGCCAACCCGAGAGCAGCAAAGGGAATGGCTCCGGCAACAATTACGACGGCAAGGTGCGCAATCTGCAGGGGAGTTGCCGTTACGCCTCCAAGCGTAAGCCCTAATGTAACCAACACGGTTATAATAAGCACTCCAAAGCCCATGCAGGTAAGAACCTTGGCTACCAGATAGGCAAGCCGCGGCATCGGACTGGCCTGTTTTACCTCAAGCCACCCCTGTGCCCGCTCGACTGCAATGCCGGCGCCAAGATTGAAGAGTGCAGCGGCGATCATGCCGAAGCAGCTGTATCCGGCAACCAGATACTGCGCATAGTTCAAGCCCGGCCCCGAGTGCCTGTTCGTAACTCCAAACAGCAGGTAGAACATGACGGGGAAGCCAAGCGTCGCCAGCGCATACATGCGGTTGCGCGTAGCCTTCAGAAACTCATACTTCGTTTCCCTGGCAAATAGATTCACATAATACGGTGCGGTAAGAGTTGCAGCAGCCATCATTGTTCTCCTTCGAATCGGTTTTGAAAGGGCACGGCTTCTAGAGAATGCGGAAAAGTCACTGCTTTGAAGGGGCACGGCTTTAGCCGTGCCATAAGTGCCCGGAATTCAACGCGGCTTTAGCCGCTGAGGGATTGCCTTCCGGATGAACTGTGATTTCCCTCATCCTCTTTCTTTTATCCCGTGCCATGAACATGCAAAATTCTGAGGAAATGCCTAATTCGCTTCCGTTCTGGTAAGCGCAAGAAAAGCATCTTCCAGCGCTGCAGCCGATATCTCAAGATCGCGCAGCGTGTCATCGCGCATCAGCATCTCGCGCACCACGTGTTCAGGATGCGAAGAAGTAATCAGCAGAGCATCACGGTCTTCAATCACCTCGGTCACGCTGGGCAATGCGCGCACAAAGGCAGCCGTGATCTGCGTCACGCAGCGAATCCTTCGCCCTGCAACCTGGTTCTTGATCTGGGCCGGCGTCCCTTGAGACACAAGCTGGCCCTTATTGATGACCAGAATCCGGTGTGCCAGCGCATCCGCTTCTTCCAGATAATGCGTCGTGAGCAGAACGCTCTTGCCGCGTGCCGCAAGCATTCGAATCTGCTCCCACAGATTGCGGCGGGCTTCAATGTCCATGCCGACCGTCGGCTCATCAAGAAAAACCAGATCGGGATCGCCGCACAGCGCTAGCCCGAACAACACGCGCTGCTTCTGCCCGCCGGAGAGCTTGCCGAAAAACTTGTCTTCGATTCCTTGCAGTCCGGCAATGCGAACCACTTCGGAAACCGCCAGTGGTTTTGGATAGTAGCTGCGAAAGAGATCAATGTGTTCCCGCACGCGCAGCGTCTCCGGAACTTTGGCCACCTGCAGCATCGCGCCAATCCGGGTGCGCGTTGCCGATTCGCGCGGATCATGCCCCAGTACTCGCACACTGCCCTGTGTGGGAGCGATCAGCCCAAGCAGCAACCGGACAGCAGTAGTCTTGCCGGCACCATTGGGCCCGAGCAGCGAAACAATCTCGCCGGGATGAATTTCAAAGCTCAGATTGTTGAGCGCAAGGACTTGCCCATAACGCTTGCTGACAGAATGCAGCCGTGCAACCGTCGCTTGTGCGCCTGCCGGAAAAGCGTTGACTCCATCAACGGCTTCGGGAACGAGAGTAGTCGTCGACATCATGCCTCCTGATTACAGGAGACAGAATGCCCGAGAAACCCATGCCGAAGCAGTGGAGTGTGTCATCAATCGGATATGACAGTTGTCATGAATCGTGGCGCCAGAGCGAAACGCCGCCCAGCAGCCCGTCTTCATTCGAGACAATCTGCACGTGCTCCCCAAGCGGGACATCGATCAGCTTCGCGTTGCCGCCCCCAATATAGAGATAGTCCCAGTTGAATGTCTTGGAGGTCTGTGCAGCCGCATCTTGAAGCAGCTTGTTCCAGCGCTTGCGGCCATACTTCTTCAGGCCGCGCTTGCCCAGGCAATCTTCGTAGGTCTTGCCCTTCAGCCAGGGATGATGCCCCAGCTCAAGTCCGGGGCAGAGCCGCCCATCCGTATAGAGAGCCGAGCCGAGCCCCGTGCCCAGCGTCAGAATCATCTCCACTCCATGTCCGCGAATCGCCGCATAGCCTTGTACCGCCGCATCGTTCGCTACGCGAACCGGCTTCTTCCAGCGCTTCTCAAGCTCCGCGTCGAGATTAAAACCGATCCACTTGGGGTGAAGGTTCGCAGCGGTATAAACAATTCCGCGCTTAATGACTCCAGGGAAACCAACCGCCACGCGGTCGAATTTCGGCACTTTAGCCTTGAGCCTGGTTAGAGCGGCGATAATGTTTGCCGGCGTTGGGTCTGATGGAGTATCGATACGCAGGCGGTCTGTCAGCGCTGCGCATTCGCTGTCGAGCAGCATGATCTTCAGGCCTGTTCCGCCAATATCGACACAGAGAGTAAGAGGATTCGCTTTAGCAGCCATAGGCCAGACCGTTATACCGTCTATGGCCGGATATAAGCAAGCGCGCCAGCCACAATGCCATCAACACCTTCTGAAGTGTCAAGGTCGAGTTTCGGTTGCTTGATAGGCTCAAACGCAGCCTTCACCCGGTAGTAGAGGGTCGCATCGCGATTGCGCGCCGGATGGTCAGGATCGGCAATTCGAAGGCGCGCTTCGGCAACTTCGTCCGTCGTGGTCAGGTGCAGAATGCGCCACGCTGCTCCGGCTTTTTCTGCTGCCTGAATCACTTCATCGATATGCGATGCGCGGCTGAAAGTCCGCCCATCGAAGAGAATGAATCCCGCAAGCCCGCGCCGCGTGAGATAACTCGCAGCATCGATCATCGCGCGCATGCAGAGTTCATCCTGGTCCGCGGAGTAGTCGGTCATTGGGCCAGGGAAGAGTGCTGCGCGGACCTTGTCCTTATCCAGAATGGCTGCGCGATGGAGTAGGAGTTGTGCGGCGAGCTTGCGCGCCAGAGTGCTCTTTCCCGTCGCAGGCAAACCTGCCAGCAGAACCCAGGTTATCGAGCGTGCAGACAGATGTCCCCCCTATGCAGCACTATACCGGCAGATGATTTCCTGTCCGGCCGCGGACACAGATTCACAAAAACGGACAGACCCGGCATTCCCGCCTCCATATCTTTCAATAATTTGGCGTGGCCCTTCAATTGCCATTCATAAGCCGGAAGAGTCTGTTTCAGGAGGCTGGAATGGCATATTTTGAGCGGATGCGTGACGTAATCCATGGGTCGGTGACTCCCGAGCTGATCGAGCGGCGGGCACAGGCAGGCTGGCAGGCGGTATCCATCGAATGGAGGCGGCAGCTTCCCGGCAGCGCGCCGGAGGGCAGCTTCGACACCGAAGACGTCCCCTACGGCCTCCGCGTCTCCGAGGACTGCACCCACCTTGAAATCCACCCGCAGGAAAACCAGGTGCTGCTTCAGATGATGGAGCTGCTCGTGCAAGACTTCTCCTTCTCGAGCGTCGCCAGCGACCTCAACGAGAAGGGCTACCGCACCCGCGAAGGCAGGATATGGAGCCCCGTGACCGTCTTCAACATGCTGCCCCGCCTCATCGAAGTCGGCCCCCGCTTCTTCTCCACCGAAGAATGGGAGCGCCGCCGCGAGCGGTTCGCCGGCAAAGCACGTTAGGCGGTCATCCAAAACCCACAGGCCACTCGTCTAAGATGACAGACGAATGGCAGCCACACGTGTGCGGTTTTCCTGGATAGCGACTTTTCTTTTTCTGTTGGGCGGAATAAGCTCCGCCTTTGCCGACACTGTAAACACCGATCCTCTGAACCGCGACCCCGCGGTGCGCGAGGGCTTCGACCATTTCTACATCATGGATTACGACGGTGCGCTCTCACGTTTTCAATCCGTCCAGAACACACACCCGTCGGATCCCATCGCGACCGACTACCTCCTCTACACCACGCTCTTCAAGGAGCTTTACCGGCTCGACCTGCTCGACACCACCTTTTACGCCAACGACGGTTTCCTGACCGGAAAACACACCGTCGTTGAAGACCCGCACATCCGCGACCAGATCAAGGCTCTCTCTGACAAGGCTGTCGACCAGTCGAATGCCCAGCTCAAGGCAAATCAGAACGATGTCAACGCGCTCTTTGCCCGCGGATGGGCAAAAAGCCTGCAGGCGACCTACATGGCCATGGTGGAGCGCAGCTTCAGTCCCGCTTTGCATCTGGCGCTCGCTGCGCGCGGCGATCACAACCGCGTCCTCCAGCTCGATCCAAACTACATCGACGCAAAACTCGTCGTGGGAACCTACGAATATGTAGTGGGCGCACTGCCGCTGCCGTTCAAGATACTCATCGGCTTCGTCGGCATCCACGGCTCCAAGGCCGCAGGTATGGAGATGCTGCACGACGCAGCGTCGCGCGGCGTCATCACATCGGTTGAAGCGCGCACCTGCATGATGCTCTTCCTGCGTCGCGAAGCGAAATACCAGGAGGCAACGAAGATCGCGCAATCGCTCGCCGACCAGTATCCGCGCGATTTCCTCTTCCGTCTCGAGGTCGCCAATCTTGAGAAAGATGCCGGGCGAGGGCTGTCTGCAATCTCAAGCTACCGTGAAGTCGTAGACCTGTCGAAGAAGCCTGGTTACTTCGTGACGACGCATCTGGAGCTTGTGTACTTCGGCCTGGCCGACAGCCTGCGCGGCCAGAGAATGTACGCCGACGCCGTCGAGGCCTATAAGGAAGCTGCAAACCAGGCAACTACCAGTCCCGAGCTGAAGCGCCGCTGCCTCCTCGCCGCCGGACAGGTCTACGACCTGATGCACGACCGCGACAAGGCAAAACAGCAGTATCAGGCCGTAATCGACGCCGGCAGCGACACGGCGCAAGCTGACCAGGCACGAAAATTCATGCGAACTGCATATGATGGACGCTGAGCCGTATTCGCGATAATGGACAGAGGCCAACATGCACAGAGCGAAGAAGCTGCTTGCGGTATTTCTCTTGAGTGCATCTTCTGCATTGGCGCAGGTCAATTACGGTGAAGTGCGCCTGAAAACCACCGATCCGTCAGGTGCTGCCGTCCAGACCGCTATCGAGTTGACCTCCACAGGAAATGGTTACGACAAATCATTTCGCAGCGATGCTTCAGGATTCCTCGCCGTTCAACAGGTTCCTTATGGTGCTTATCAGGTGCAGGTGCAGCAACCTGGATTCGCTCCTTTTTCAATGAAGATTGAAGTTCATTCCGCTCTGCCCCTCGATAGAAGCATCCAGCTCAGCCTTGCTTCCGTTGTGACTCAAATCAATGTCACCGAATCCAATACGCTGATCGATCCCAATAGTTCCTCGTCGGTCGCGCAGATCGGCACCAGGCAGATTCAGCAGCGCCTTTCTTCGTTACCGGGGCGCTCCGTGCAGGACCTGGTCAACTCCCAGCCCGGCTGGCTCTATGAAGGTAATGCCGTTTTGCATCCACGAGGCTCGGAATACCAGACACAGTTCGTTGTCGACGGCATTCCTCTTACCGACAATCGCTCGCCCAGCTTCGGCCCCGAGATCAAGGCTGATGATCTCGATGCAATCAGCATTTACACTGCGGGCTATCCGGCAGAGTACGGCAGAAAAATGGGCGGTGTGGTCGAACTCAATACCCGGCATCAAACCGATCCCGGCCTGCATGGCCAGCTCGTTCTCTCCGGCGGCAGTTACGATTCTGCTTCTTCTTACGGGCAACTCCAGGATGTCTGGGGCAAAAATACAGTCGCAGTAAGCGCCGCAGGCAGCATGACCAGTCACTACCTGAATCCCGTGGTGCCGCAGAACTACACCAATAATGGCACTCTTGGAGATTTCTCCGCCAGATACGAGCGCGACCTGACCGATCGGGACCGCTTGACCTTCAGCGCGCGGCATGAATTTTCGCGCTTCTTCATTCCCAATGAACTCGTGCAGCAGGAAGCCGGGCAGATACAGAATGGCGATAACTTCGAGACGATGGGAACCGTGAATTACCAACACATACTCTCGCCCGACAGCCTGATCGCGCTTGCCGGTATGGTGCGCGATAATGCCTCCAACCTTTACTCCAACCAGGATTCCACGCCGGTCATCGCCTTCCAGCACAACTATTTCCGCGAAGGCTATTTCAAAGCGACCTACTCTCTGCATCACGGTAATCAGGAATTTAAGGCCGGAATAGAATCAGATGCTGCCTTTCTGTATGAAAAATTCAATTATCAGATCACCGATCCCGATCAATTCGACGATGACACTCCGCCGGCTCTGAGTTTTTCCGATCAGCGGCCTGACCTGGAGCAGTCAGCATTCATGGAAGACCAGATTCATCTGGGCAAGTGGACGGTGAGCGCCGGCCTGCGCTGGGACCACTATCAGTTGTTGCTCAATCAGAATGCCTTCAGCCCGCGCATTTCCGTCGGCCGTTATCTGCCGTCGCTCAACATGACGCTTCATGCTTCGTTTGACCGCATTTTTCAGACGCCGTCATTTGAGAACATCCTCGTTTCCAGTTCTCCGCAGATTGATGCGCTCAGCGATCAGTTCCTCCGCCTGCCTGTTCAGCCATCGAAAGGGAACTATTATGAAGCTGGATTTTCCGAAAGCGTTTTGGATCGCATGCGTCTCGATGTCAACGTATATCGTCGCGACGTCAGGCATTATGCCGATGACGATCAGTTGCTGAATACCGGAGTCAGCTACCCGATCTCTTTCGATAAGTCCGTTATCTATGGCGCAGAGGGCAAGCTCTCAGTCGTGCGCTTAGGCCGGTTGAGCGGTTTTCTGAGCTATTCCTATATGGTTGGCAATGTCTGGTTTCCAGTAACCGGAGGTCTCTTTCTTGGCGATGATGTCGGTGATGCTCTCTCACAGTTGAGCGGCCATTTTCCTGATTCACAGGATCAGCGCAACACCGTAAGAACCCGCTTCCAATACCAGATTGCTCCGCGCATCTGGTTCGCTGCCGGCGCAGACTACGGATCCGGGCTGCCGTTCGAATTCACAGGCGATGAAGATGAAGCTCTCGCCGAATACGGCCCCGAAGTCATCAGCCGCATCAACTTCGACCGGGGGCGCATCCGCCCTCTGCTGTCTGTGAACTCATCGCTCGGTGTAAATGTCTATAAGGGTGAGAAAGCAGATGTCCGTCTCCAGGCCGATGGAGACAATCTGAATGACCGCCTCAATGTCATCGACTTCGGTGGACTGTTCTCAGGAAATGCCATCGGTCCCGCCCGCAGCTTTGCCATCCGGCTGAATACTACCTTCTAAAGTCCGATTAGCTATTCATAGCGCAGCGCCACCATGGGATCCACCTTCGAAGCGCGGCGGGCAGGAAAGTAAGCTGTCAGCAGCGTAACAGCCGCAATCACAAGGATGGCGGAGGCCAGCGTCAACGGATCGTATGGGCTTAATCCGAAAAGTGCCGATCGAATGGTGCGATGAATAGCCACGGTAGCCGGCAATCCCACCACAACTCCAATGCCCAGAAGCAGCAGGGATTCCCGGAGCACCATCCACAGCACACGTCCCGTTTGCGCTCCGAGGGCCAGGCGAACGCCAATCTCATTGGTACGCCGCAGAACACTGTAAGTCATCACTCCATAAAGACCGATGCATACCAATGACAGGGCCAGCAGCGAAAAAAAGCTCGATAGCCGCGAGATCAGCTTCTCGTTGTCCATCCGCTGGTCCACCTGCTCGCTGATGGTCATCACCTGCAGAACGGGAAGGTTCGGGTCAATCTCTGCCAGTGCCGCTCGAGCGGCTGCCGCTACCTTGCTGGAATCTCCCGCTGTTTGCAGGTGCAGCCAGTATGCGTATTGATCATTTTCCGTAAGCTGCACCACGGGCAGGTACGTCATGCGCTGCGGCTTTTTGCGTGGGCCGTTATATTTTGCATCGCGCACTACGCCCACAATTTGAAAAGCTCCTTTGACTGCGGGATCATCAACCGTAAAACTGTGGCCGATCGCATCTCCGTGCGGAAAGAAATGGTCAGCCATGGACTTGTTCACGACCGCCACCTTCAGAGACGACGCGGTGTCTGATGCCCTGATCGTCCGTCCATAGAGCAGCGGAATTCCCAGCGTTTCGAAGTAATCAGGCCCTACCCGATTCAGCAGAGTGCCGACATCTTCATTTGGCGCAGAAACGTGCCCTTGAACGAAGATAGGAGAATCCCAGCTGCCGGGGCTTACCGGCGGCGATCCGGCAAGCGTGGTCGACCGCACGCCGGGCAGCGCATTCAGGCGGTCTAGCATTCTCTCGTAGAGCGCGTTGAGCTGCTCCGGTTTGTATCCCGCAAATTTCGCGTTGAAATTCATTAGCAGCACATTCTGGCGATTGAAGCCGAAGTCCTGCTGTTGCAGGTTGCGCAGCGTCCGCAGAAACAGCCCTGCTCCAGTAAGAAGTATGAGCGAAAGCGCCACTTGCGTTATGACCAGTATTTGCGGTGCCAGCCTGCTCGATTTCTCTCCGGCACTCAACAATGCCCGGACATTCGCTTTCAGAGCAGGAGTCACTCCGATTCCGGAAACGCGAATCGCAGGCGCAATTCCAAAGAGCAGCCCCGTCAGCAGGGAAATGCCGAGAGTGAATGCCAGCACAGGCAAATCCGGCATCGCGCTCAGGGAAGGACTTTGAGTGCCAGCTGCAACGAAATGGATCAGCAGGCGCGTTCCCCAGAAAGCGAACAGCAGTCCAAGTGCGCCGCCGGAAACTGAAAGTAGCAGAGCCTCCGTCAGTATCTGGCGCACAATTCGCGCACGGCTTGATCCGAGCGCAAGGCGCGTAGATATCTCGCGCTCGCGCGCCGCCGCGCGGGCCAGAAGAAAATTCGCCAGATTCGCACAGGCAATCAAAAGCACCAGCACCACAACACCCATCAGAAAATACAGGGGCTGCGCAAATTGCTGGCGCAGGACGGAGGAGCCGCGATCACCCGGAAGCATGTCTACATAGATCTTCTGTATCTCTTGTTTCCGCTGGCCGGTAATCTTCGCTCCTTCATGATCGATCATGAAAGCCTGCAGCTGGCTCGTAACCCATGCCTGCGCCTGCTTCATATCAGTGCCTGGTTTGCGCCTGGCCATCATATGCAGCCAGAAGAGTCCATGAGGCTCCAGTAGGGATGACTGCAGCATCACCTGAGGCTGCATAGAGACGGGCAGCCATAGATCTGTCGCGTCCTTGATTTGGTCAACGCCGTAGAATTCGGGCGGCATCACTCCGATAATCGTGAACAGCGTTCCATCGATGGTGATTGTCCTGCCGATCACTCCCGGGTCAGAGGCCAGAGCCTGCTGCCAGTAGCGGTAACTGATGACTGCAACCGGGCTGCGCCCCGGAGCATCCGCATCTGCCGGAGAGATGGTTCTGCCAAGCAAGGGCTCCGCTTCCAGAACGCTGAAGAAATTTCCAGACACAAGATGACTCATCGCCTGGCTTGCAGGCCCATTGCTTGACGAAGCGAGTCGCACGTTCACCTGAGTTTGAAAGCTGCCATATGTAGCAACCCCTTGAAACGGACTCTGCTTCTCCATGCGCTGATAGAAGTCATAAGGAAAAATATCCAGCGGCCCCGGCCCGATCCCATCGACGCTGCCTCTGCTCGTCTGATCTCCGAAGGCGACTAGCTGTTGTGGATCCCGAACAGGCAGCGTTTTGAGTATCAGACTATGGATGAGTGTGAAGATCGCGGTATTCGCGCCGATTCCCAAAGCAAGCGAAAGAATCGCGACTGTAGTAAACCCGGGACTCTTTGCTAGCATGCGTACGCCATAGCGCATGTCCTGCCACACGCTTTCAGCCGCTGACTCCCATCCTGCCGCCGCAACTTTATGCTTCACGCTCTCCGTGCTGCCCATCTCCAAACGGGCAGCGCGCTGCGCCTGGTCACACGTCATGCCGCGGCTGATTTTTTCTGCCGTTGAGTCTTCGATGAAACCCTGCAGTTCTTCATCCATCTCGCGGCTGCGCAGGTCTTTGTGAAAGACTGTCCTCAATCCGGCAATAAATATCCGCAAGAATGCCACCGGGATGGTTCTCCTTTAGATGATCTAGAGTTATCAGTTCTTTTGTCTAGATTGTCAAGAGGAAAGAAATGGATATAATGATACTTGGATTGATGTGCGCCTCTGTTCTTGTCAAGCCCTTCACATCTCATCACCTCAAATAAATAAAGCATTTCCAGCAACTTACATAGATCGAAGAAGCGCAGGGAATTATGCCTGAATTTGATAAACTTAAATTAAGGAAATAGAAAGGGCATGGGCATAAAATCCAGGCACTTTAAGATTTACGGCATAAGTTAATGAAACTAAACGATCCCCGTACAAATCCCGGAGAGGGGTACCCATGAGATCTATACTCAACCTCTTCCTGCTGCAGGGCTTCGTTTAGGCCGCCGGACAGCCCGTACTTTCCCGCTCTTCTCTCCGCCGCAGAAGAACTGATTGCCGCCGTCAGACTCAAGGCCCGACACGCTGACGCCGGATGGCATATCCAGCTTTTCCAGTAGCTCTCCCGTGCTCGAATCGATTCGCCTCAGATCGCTCTCGCCGCCTTCCAGGGTTCCGTGCCACAGTTCGCCGTCAACCCAGGTCACCCCGGTGACAAAGCGATTCGACTCAATCGTGCGCAGAACCGCCCCTGTGTCGGGATCAACCTGGTGTATCTGTCGAGCCCGGTACTGCCCAACCCAGAGCGACCCCTCGGCCCACGCCAGCCCCGAATCGCCTCCGCCGCCAGGCGCAGGGATTGTGGCGAGTACTTGACCGCTCTTCGGATCGATCTTCTGGATACGATCCTCGGCAATCTGAAACAGGTGCCGACCGTCGAAAGCCGTTCCGGCATGCGCGGCAACATCGATCGAATGCAGAATCTTCCCGCTCGCGGGATCGAAAGCATTCAGCTTGTCTCCGGAAGCAAACCACACGTGCTGGCCGTCATAGGTGACGCCATGCACGCGGTCGGCTCCCGGGAACGGACCATACTCACGGACGATTTGGGCTTTGGACTGACTCATGCTTCCACCTTAATCAACCGGCAAAGGAGCGGGGAGTAACAAAGTCGTCGTGAATCCCGGCACCGGGGGAGTCATCCAGCGACGAGCGCGCCCACCGCCAAACCACTGCACCTTTCCCGCCTCGGCAAGCGACTCGAGCGACCGCTGCACGCTGCGCTGGCTTGTTCCCATCGCCAGCGCCAGGGCCGAGCTCGACCACGACTCGCCATCAGCCAGAAAGGCGAGCACCGCCGCGTGCTCGTCCTCGACCGGCTGCGCCAGTACAACAACCTTGCGGGCGCCTTGCGGTGTCAGTGCAAACCCTCGCTTCGTCGCGCGGATGTTGGCCAGCGGCCGCAGCGCCCGGCGCAGCCGTCCTATTTCAACCCGTAATCGCGCACGATGCGATTCATCGACAAATCTCGCTCCAAATGCCCGCGCCAGCAACTGATCCCTCGGCACATCGTCGGGCCACGCTTCGCCCAGCGCTCGCGCCAGGGCAAACAACACCGGACGCCTTGTGAGAGGAACCACCGTGCCTGCACGACGCACCACATAACGGCACGCATCCACGACAAGCGCCTTCGACGCCAGCAATGTCTCCACCTCGTCAAGCAGAAGAAGCCGCTCCTCGCTGTTCGAAATGAAGCGCGCCGCCGGCGTCTTCAGCACATGAGACGCGCTTTCCACCTCCGCTGCCAGCGCCGGGATAGCTGCAAGCCGCGCCGCGCTCTCGGCCCGGGCAAGCGCAACGCGCGCTGCCTTCGTTCGCAGACGGCGCATCGCAATCCCTGCAAGTACCAGCTCGTGCGCCGTCCTCAATGCAGGCGGAAAGAGCATAGGGTCGAGATCGGCAAGCATGCGCTCCGCTTCGTCGAGCCGGCCAATCAGAACAAGCCGCCGCGCTTCAAGATACCGCGCATGCGCAGCATTCAACCGGTCGCCCTGCTTCTCAAGCGTCACTCGCGCAGCATCGAGAGCCTTCGCGCCCCAACTCAGATCGCGAGTGACGAACGCAATCTCCGCCTCGGCGACAACGCACCTCGCCCGCGCTACGGCTTCTCTCGGACCGAAGCCGCGTGCCGCGCTGCGCAGCAATTCCTTCGCCCGCGCCAGATCGCCAAGCTGAGCCATGGCGATGCCTCGCAATGCCAGAGCAGGCGCATCATCGCGCAGTGCCACGCGCTTCAGTGCGCCGAGTGGATCACCGGCAGCGAGCGCGCGGGCTGCAGCCGTGATCAGCGAATCCATCGGAATCCCGCCACACTTGTCACTCCCACCCTGTCAATTCTCAGCGCTAAGTTTATCTCGTGACCCAGACCACAAGGTCATATTGAGAACAGACAAAGGGAGAAAAGATCATGACGACACAGACAGCACACAAGATCGGAACTCGGGAACAATGGCTCGAAGCACGGCTTGACTTGCTCAAGGCAGAGAAGGACCTGACGCGCCGCAGCGACGAGCTGGCGCAGCAGCGGCAGGAGCTGCCGTGGGTTCCGATCGATAAGGAATATCAATTCGACACGGACGAGGGGACAGTCTCTCTTGCAGACCTCTTCCAGGGGCGCTCGCAGCTTCTCGTTTATCACTTCATGTTCGGCCCGGACTGGACCGCAGGCTGCCCCTCCTGCTCGTCGATCGCCGATGGCTTCAATGGCATCGCAGTACACCTGGCTAATCATGACGTCATGCTCTGGGCCGTCTCTCGCGCCCCGTTGGCTAAGCTCGACGCATACAAACAGCGGATGGGCTGGACCTTCCCCTGGGCCTCCTCGCTCGGCGGCAATTTCAACTATGACTTTACTGCCTCCATCACCGAAGAGCAGCAGCGCACGGGGAGCGCAGAATACAACTACCGGCGCGGCGGCCATGCAATGGACGCAACGACTAAGTTCCCGGAAATTGTCGTCAAGCAGTCGGTCATGACCGGAACCGACGCGCTTGCGTACACCCGCGAGCGGCCGGGCATGAGCGCCTTCGTGCTCGAGGACAGCATCGTCTACCATACCTACTCCACCTATGCCCGCGGACTGGACGGCCTCTGGGGCATGTACCAGTGGCTCGACCGCGCCCCCAAAGGCCGCAACGAACAAGCAGGCGGCATCTGGTGGCGGAGACACGACGAGTACAAGGGTTAAGCAAATCGCCTGTTCTGGAGGGGTGAGATGTTCTCAACAGTAATTAGCACCATTCGCAAGCCAGCTTCCTCTTCGCATGGTAAGAGGAAGCTGCTGAGTTGCTGCCATGTCAAGACGAGAGGTTGGCGGAGCCGCGCAAGCGGGTGTGCAGGCTCCGCCGCTCTGCTCGTCCTGCTGCCGAAGTGCCCGCTATGCATTGCAGCATACGTAGCTCTCTGGACAGGAGCCGGCGTGGCGATGCCAATTGCCATGCGCCTGCGTCCTGTCTTGGAGATTTTGTTTGTCTTCTCGGCGGTCCTGCTGCTCATACGATGCATGGCAGCCCGGCGGACATGACTCACAAAATGCAAAGGCGGGGTGAATGCTGCGGCAGCTCTGTGAAAGAAGCTGCCGCAGCATTTCTTAGAACGTGAAGCGTCCGCTGAATTGCAGTGCACGCGAATTACCGTAGTTCGCCGTGATCATGCCAAATGTGCCGTAGTTGCCTGCGGCGATATTCGCGTTTGAAGGCACGGTCGTATTCGGATTAGCAAGCAGAGTATGGTTCAGAGCATTGAATGCTTCAAAGCGAATCTGGAACTGACTCTCGTGGTACACCGTGAAGCTGCGGAAGATGCTGGCATTGAGAAGAGTCTGCCCGGGGCCGCGGAACTGATTGCGCCCTGTATTGCCGAAGACAGGTGAGGCAATCTGATCCGGAGTTTCATTGCCGGTATACGTTGGCTCAACCGGGTTAGCGAAAGTCGTTGGATCGAACCACACCTTGCCGCCACTGACGGGACTGCCGGCGCTGCGGGCACGGCCGCCGAGCTGATGATAGGGTCTCACCATGTTGGCATAGAGCTGGTTGCCGGGAGAATTGGTGTTATTCGTGTTGGCCGTGACTGTAAAGGGAGCGCCGCTGGTGTGGCTGAGCTGGCCGTTCAGCTGGAAACCGCCGAAGATAGTGTTGGCAATGCCCGAATTCGCCCAGATATGTCCGCGTCCGAAGGGCAGGGCATAGATGCCATAGACCTGTATGTTGTTGGTTACATCAAATCCGGCGCTGGCACGGTTGAAGCCGTAATACGCTGGATAATTCCATTGCAGACCTGCCGAACCGGAGCCTGCTCCGTTGTCTTCAAAGTCGATGGCGTGAGAGAAGGTATAGATTGCTCCCAGCTGCGTCTGGCGGCCTCCGTTGTATGTCAGCTGCGCCTGCAGTCCGTTGTAGTTTGCGCTGAAAAGTGGCATGACCATGCCGATGCCGCCAGTGTTATAACAGGCCGGATTGCTTGTTCCAGCGCAATATTGCTCGTTGATGATCTCGTTGGCAGCAAAGTTGCAGTTTCCCGTCAGTCCGGTTGTCGGGTTCCACTTGCCGTTGGCCATGCATGGAGTGGAGCCGCTCGGCAGCGGCGCTGCATTCAGGTAGCCCGTCTGGATGAGCTGTCGGACATCATGCATTCCCACATATCCAAGATTCATGACAAGCCCGTGCGTAAAATCCTGCTGCACGAATGCATTCCAGCTTTCAATGTAACCGCGATGGAAATCCTTCACCGCAGTAACCGTTGATCCGCTGACCGGCAGGGAAGCGAATCCGTTGACGATCGCCGGTGGGACTGCGGCGGGGATACCATAGGCAAGCGTCATCGGCGCGTTGCCGTTTGCAGGATCGACAGTAATGCTGTTGGCCGTCAGTCCCGTGTAGATCGGCGCCAGGTCTTCAGGAAACGCATCGCGCAGGAAGCGGAGGCTGTCCGGATCGGAGGTGATGCCTCCGCCCGCGCGAATCACTGTCTTGTCACTCACGCGGTAGGCAAAGCCTACGCGGGGAGCGATAAAGCCCCAGCCCATTTGCAGTCCGGCGCTCTTCGGATTGCCGCCGACTCCGCCGATCTCAACATTGGCAGATTGAGGCAGGTTTGGATCGGTGATGAAGACTCCAGCATCATGGTCGCGATACGGCGGGGGATAAAACTCGTAGCGGATGCCATAGTTGAGTGTCAGCTTCGGAGTCACTGTCCACTGGTCCTGTGCGTAGGCAGCATATTCTGACCAACGCATCGCATTGGGATTAGTGATCTGTGAGGCCTTCGTCACGGCGCCGCCGTTGGCTGTAGTTGTGCCGTTGTTGGGCAGGCCCAGCAGAAAGTCGGCCAGGTTGTTGTAGTTTGTTGTGCCGCAAGTAGCTCCGCCGCAGGTCATTCCGCCGGCAAAGAAGAAGCCGCCGCGCGGATTGCTGATGCCCGCGCCGCTGGTTGGCTGAAAGTGATTCAGCAGAAAGTGGTAATAAGAGAAGCCATACTTGGTGGCATGCTTGCCGATCGTCCAGCTGAAGTTTACGTCGCCGGTAAACTGGTTGTCGCGGAAGAGAAATGGACTGGCCCCGCTGGCATTGCCCAGAGTACTGAACGATGTGACATTCGAAGTGGTGGCAACACCCAGTGACATAATTGGCTGTCCCACGTAGTTTGGCCCATCACCATTCGTGCCTGGAATATTCAGTACATTAAGACCAAAATCGCCAACCTGCTGGTCGAGCGACGATTGTGATCCTGTCACTTGGCGGGTATAGCCAAAGTCGGCATCGATGACTTTGTTCGCGCTGAAAACATGGCTGACCCCGAGACCGACGTTCTGGATGCGCCCACTCGCGGCACCGGGTTGTCCACCGTCAAAAGTGCCGCCTCCAGCCTGTCCCAGCGTCTGTGGATCAGTAACAGAAAATGGCTCGATGCTATAGCGTCCGAAGACCTGCGTATTGTCGCTCGGAACATATGTGATCTTCGTATCCGAGGTGTTGCGATTGTAAGCCAGCGTGGCAGTGCCGAAGTAATCGTTCACCATGCCGGACGCGATCAGTGCCGGTGTAGGGGTAATCTTGGCTGAAATCGGTTGAAGCAGAGAAAGCATCTTGACTGCGGCGGGCGCCTGGCGCGATGCCGGAATGCAGTTGCAGCCATATTCCGAAAGGAACGTAGGACGAGAAGCAGGAGCTAGATAAGGCCCAGTGCCTCCTGGCTGCGGATCGTACAGGGTCACAACGGAGTTTGCTTCAGAGAAATCGCCGCCAATCATGGCTGTATCCGGAACATTCTGGAAGCCGCTGATAAGCTGACGCCGCGTCGTGCGCTCGAAGTTTTCAAAGAAGAAAAGCTTCCTTCTGCCGGTAAGGAGTTTGGGAATGTAGACCGGGCCGCCGATATTGAACCCAAATTGATGGAAGACATTCTTGGGGATGGTGGGGGAGTTCTGCCTGGTTGCCGTGTAGGCGCGTGCATTCAATGCCGCATCCTGGTAGTACTCCCACGCGCCGCCGTGGAAGTCACGCGTACCGCTTTTGATTGTGACGTTCACCGAGGCGCCACCGGCCAGGCCCTGTTCGGCATTGAAGGAATTCGTGGTGAAGTTGACGTTCTCAATCGAGTCTGCGGGCGGTACATATGCCACCAGATATGGCAGCCAGCCGTAATAGTTCACCGCGCCATCAATGCGCGTGGTATTGCCCATATCATTCATGCCGTTGACGTTGACTGACATGGCGCGCGAAGGATTGGACGCTGTGGAGTTCTGCTCCTTCACCATGGCTGAGCCGGGAATGAGGGTATACAGCGACTGATAGTTGCGCCCCTGACTGGATGTGACCGGCAGCTGCGATATCTGCGCCTCGGATATCTGATGATTTACCTCGGCTGTTTCCGTCTGCAGGATTGGCGGAGCCTCTGTGACCGTCACTTGTGAGGTCACGCTCGCGAGCTGCAGCGTAATGTCGACGCGAAGCTGCTGGTTGACCTGGACTCTGACATTGTTCTGTGTAAACCCTGCAAAGCTGCCCGCGCGTGGCGTGGATACCGTATAGGAACCGGGAAGCAGGTCGCGAAAGGCATAGTTGCCGTTATTGTCAGCTGTGGCGGTCCGGCTTTCGCCTGTGGCTTCGCTCGTCAGTGTCACCGTCATGCTGGGAACCACAGCTCCGCTGGCATCATTGACTGTTCCGGTAATGGAACCGTAAAGCACCTGCGCTTTGGCTGTCGCGGTGCTTATCAGCAAAAGAAGGAGTGTTATAGCCAGAAGACATCTTCCGGCCCTGCATTGTGTATTTGGCCTGTACATCATACTGCCTCCCTCAATCAAGCAAGTGCTTCGCTCTCTTATCAATCCACGTTTTCAACGTTGCAGGGATTGATTGCCGAATCATCTTCGGTTTAATATGCGACACGAACTATAGAAGTACAGTTCATGGATTGTCAAGAATCTTCATGCGACATTGGCTGCTTATGGAAATAACATTGTGGTCAATGTTCATCTATGAAACAGGCTTTTGCGTCTAAATGAAAGAGAGATTTGCAATTTTGAGAAAACGCAGGCAAAGGAGATCGGGCAATGGTCGTCGTGATTTGAGAAAGAGAGCTGCTTGAGCAATCGTTGTCAGCGGTGACAATGTTCGTTCGTGATAGAAACTAAATGCGGCTTTATCGCGATCGGTTGTAGGCAAAGCGCCCATTTATGATGACTGGAAGAACCGAGATGTCTGCCTCTTGTATAAAAACTCACAAATGAGCACACAGGAGACAACGAAGACTCGGAGGGAAAATTTGAAGAAATCGAAGCAGGCAGCGAAAGGCTTGCGCCGCGTAGATCTCAACGACATAGAGTCGGCCTCCAGTGAAACCGCGCGTCGCATCAATCGCGAAATCATTCTGCAGCTCATCCATGTGCGCCAGCCCATCTCGCGCGCCGACCTCGCAAGGCTTTCCGGATTGCAGCGCAGCACCGTTTCGCAGATCATCGAGCAGCTTATTCATGAGCGATGGATACGCGAAGGCGCCGTAGCGCAGCTGCCGCGTGGCCGCCGCCCGACCATGCTGGTTCTCAATGACGATCTTGTTGTCCTGGCTGCTGACATTCATCCCCGGCAGGTAACTGTTGCCATGGTGGATTTAAGCGGCCGTCTGCTTTCCCGGTCTACGCTGCCGCTCGGCACGGATCCGGCCAAGGCTGTTGCCAGCATCATTGATTGCATGAAGCGAATCCGCGACAGCCATCCCAGGAAGTCAGTCGAGGGAATCGGCATCAGTGTCCCGGGCCGCGTCGATAAGGAGTCGCACTCGCTCATCTTTGCACCCAATCTGAAGTGGCCGGAATTCGACATCAAGCACGCGATCGAGCGCGGAATGGGTTTGCCGACAGAAATGGAAAATGCTGCGACCGCCTGCCTCATGTCCGAGCTCTGGTTCGGAAGAATGGACGGTGTGCGCGATGCTGTACTGATTACGGTTTCTGAAGGTATCGGAGCCGGAATTCTGGCGAATGGCCAGCTGATATCAGGGCGTCATGGAATGGCGGGCGAGTTTGGGCACATTTCCATCGACCCCTCCGGTCCGCGTTGCGGGTGCAAACAAAATGGGTGCTGGGAGGTCTTCGGATCGTGCAATGCCGCGCTGCGCTACTACAGTGAATCGCAGCCGAAAGCGAAGCACGTGACATTTCACGAGCTGCTCAATCTTGCCGAAGAGGGAAACCCACACGCTGCAGCCGCGCTGGCAAAGCAGGCGAAGTACATCGGGAAAGGGCTGCGCATGGTTACCGCAGCATTGGCACCGGAAGTCGTGCTGGTCGCAGGTGACGTGACCTCCGCATGGAGCCGCTTTGCCCCCATCATCCAGACAGAGCTCGAAGGGCGGTTGCTGGCCGAAGAGCCGCCGCGCCTTGTGCCGACGCATGAAGGCGACGTCGCCCGGCTTCGCGGCGCGGCAGCGCTGCTGCTGCAGCGCCACTCTATTCGCAGCGACGCATAAGCAGGTCAAACAGTGGTACCATGGCCAAAAGCTGCGGAGGCCTGTTATGAGCCCATTTTCCCGTCGCGACTTCCTGAAAGGTTCACTGGCTGCCGGAACGATTGCCGGCCTTAGTCCTCTTGCGCTGACTGCCGCGCGCCGTACAGCTACAGATACCGTCACTTTAGGCAAATCAGGAATGCAGGTCACGCGACTTGCCTTCGGCACCGGCAGCAACAATGGCCACGTGCAGGCCTCGCTCGGTCAGCAGGAATTCACGCGCCTGGTGCATTACGCATATGACCACGGCATCCGTTTCTTTGAAACCGCGGAGGCCTACGTCACTCCCGCGATGCTGGGCGAAGCGCTCAAGGGCTTTCCGCGCGACAGCTATCAGCTCATGTCCAAGGTGACCACCGACGAGGAGAATGACCCGCTGAAGCGTTTCGATGCGATGCGCCAGACCCTCAAGACTGACTACTTCGACATCATGCTGCTGCACTGGCAGCATACGGATGACTGGGTTGCTGCTACTGCACGCTGGCAGGACGGCATCCTCGAAGCACAGTCAAAGAAGATCATCCGCACGCGCGGAGCATCGGTCCATGGCCTGCCCGCGCTCCGCCAGATGCCCGGCAACAAGTGGCTCGAAGTTGCGATGATCCGCATGAACCACAACGGTACGCGCATGGACGGCCCCACCTGGGAGGACAACAACAATCCCGATCATGTGGATGAAGTAGTGGAACATGTCAGACAGGTGCACAAGCAGGGCATGGGCGTTATCAGCATGAAGCTCGTGGGCAACGGCGCCTTTACACGCCACGAAGACCGCCAGGCTGCCATGAAGTTCGCCTTTCAGCACGCAGGCGTGGATTGCGCTACGGTCGGTTTCAAGAGCACGCAGGAAATCGACGAAGCCATCAATAATCTCAATCTTGCTCTGGCCTAGTAAGGATGGTGAGAGAACATACCGCTTCAATGCATGGCTCACAGACCTTTGAACGTATGTGGTTCGATCTGCGCTATGCATTCCGGCAGCTGCGTCGAGCGCCGGGATTTGCGCTTACCGTCGTCACTACTCTTGCCCTTGCCATCGGAGCAAACCTCGCTGTTTTTCAACTGCTCTATGGCGTGATGCTGGCTCACCTGCCTGTCCAGCAACCGGACCAACTCTATTCACTGCACGCGCTCAAGTCTCCATTTGATGGGCAGTGGTTCTTCTCTTATCCGGCATACCAGCGCCTGCGGCAGGCCAGTGGAAGCTCCGCTCCAGTCATCTCGCGCTCGGGCCTTGAAGAGGCAACATTACAGGCGAGCGATGGCTCTGCGGAACGGGTAAATTTTCAATTCGTTTCCGGAAACTTCTTCAGCGTGCTTGGAGTTCATCCCTTTGCCGGACGGCTTTTCGCGGACAGGGACGACGAGCCAGGGCAGAATGAATGGCCTGCCGTGGTCACGTATCAATATGCGCAGGAGCATTTCGGGCTGGACCGGTCCGTGGTTGGCAGGCGGTTCGTTCTCAATGGAGTTCCTGTCGTCATCGCCGGTATTGCGCCTGAGCGTTTCTATGGAGTCATGCGCGGCTTCGCGCCTGATCTCTGGCTGCCTCTTGAAGCGCAGGCATCAGGACAACTCGGCGCATGGTTCGATTCACTTGGACCGGGTTTTGGAATCCATCTGAACGAGCCATGGCAGAATCAGCCCGGCATCTTCTGGCTGTGGCTGCTGGCCCGTATGCCTGATGCGGACAAGCCCGCAACGCCGGCGCGATGGACAGCTGCACTGCAGCCGGACCTGCAATTGATCGCCGCAGCATCGAAGGACGCGCATGTTCGCGAGCAGACTCTGGCGGCGAAAGTTCAGCTAGTCTCAGCATCCAGTGGTGAAGGGGCATTTTTCAAACGGTATACGCCGCCTCTGATTCTCCTGATGGCAATGGCCTCGGTCATTTTTCTGGTCGGTTGTCTCAATCTGGCCAACCTGCAACTCGCGCGTCTCTCGAGCCGTTATCGTGAAATTGCTATTCGCATCTCTCTGGGTGCGACCCGGTGGCGGGTAATGCGCCAGATTCTGATCGAGAACCTGCTGCTCGCTCTTCTGGGTGGAGTGTTTGCATTCGCAACCGGACGTGCCGCAAGCGCTGTCCTGCTGCACTGGGCTTCCGGACGAGACTGGACCATCGCGCTCGATCTGCATGTGAATGCATATATGGTTTTACTGGGAGCAGGGCTGCTTATCTGCTCTATGGTCTTATTCAGCGTCTGGCCTGCGTGGTGGATCACGCGAAGCAATTTCGCAGCGGCAAGCGGATCAAGACAAATCACACCTGGCCTTAACTCGGGTGCTACGAATAAGTCGTCGAGCATCCTGCTTGCCGGGCAGGTCTGCTTCTCGCTGCTGCTGGTAGGCATGGCTTATATGTTTGGTCAGACGCTGCTCAGCGTGGATCATATCGATGCGGGCATGGACCGTGAACATGTGATCTCTGTCCATCTCGATACCGCCAGGTTTGCAAAAGGGCGGCAGGACGATCTCCCTGCGCTTTACCGGCAGATGAGGGAGCGCCTGAAGTCATTGCCCGGCGTGACCAATGCAGCCGTCCAGATGTGTTCCATTCCCGGTTGCGGATGGAATACGGCCCTCCACGTCTTCGGCCGGCCTGAGATGGCTGATGCGCAGATGCATGGAGAAGAAAATCACATCGGCACGGGCTATTTCCGGACGCTCGGTATTCCATTGCTGCGGGGAAGAGATTTCTCAGACGATGACCGCACGAATACAGAGCCCGTCGCCATCATCAATCAGGCGTATGCAAGAAAACTGTTCGGTGAAGAGAACCCAGTCGGACACTGGATTGGTTACAGGCCTGCTCCTGACGACCACCAGTTTTTGATAGTAGGCGAAGCAGCCGATACCCGCGTCGATGGGCTGCGTTCACCCGCGCCGCCAGTTGTCTATATTCCTGTCAGCCAGCATTCCGACGTAATACACACCATCGAAGTGCGCGCCAGCGGCCGCCCCGAAACAATTGCAAGGCAAGTTCGTCAGGCGATTCATGAACTGGCCCCCGATCTTCCCGTAAAGGAAATCGTGACGCTCAATACCGAGTTTGAAGATGGTCTCGCGACAGAAAAACTGCTTGCTCGTCTTACTGCGGTCTTTGGCAGTCTCACGCTTACGCTGGCAGCGCTGGGGTTTTATGGACTGCTGTCGTTCCGCGTTTCCAGGCGCACATTCGAGATTGGAATCCGCATCGTTCTGGGAGCAACACGTCTTCATATCCAGATGCTGGTGTTGCGGCAGACGCTCATGATTCTGCTGGTTGGAATTCTTCCAGGAATTGTTCTCACATCTATCGCAGGGCATCTCGCGCAAAGTGTTCTCTACGGCGCAGGCAAAGCGAGTCTGTTAGCCATGCTGTTTGCGGCCGCAGCATTAGCTATAGTTGGAGTCGTTGCGACATTCCTGCCCGCGCGGCACGCTGCTTCGGTCAACGCCATCGAGGCGATCCGAACGGAGTAGATGCTTATGCCGGAATGCTCCTGTCAGTTAAGTACCATGAGGCCCCAGTCGAGAAACTGAAACTTCAGACCAGATGCCTTTTGTTCATTAGCAGCACGGCATTGCGATGTAGCTTAAAGAGTAGCCTTATTACTTGCACTGAGAACCCCCTCAATGTCAAAGTAGTTAAGCTCAAAGGACATCTCTCTCTGCTAACAAGTCCAAATTCAGGTGTCGGACGTACTATGAGAGAGGAGAATGGAGTCATCCGGCATGGATGGCGTTCAAACCGATGCTGATGATGTAGCTCTGATCGCGCGGACCAGGCAGCGCGACCAGGATGCATTCGCACGATTGTATGATCGTTACTCAGCATTGGTGTATTCGGTGGCTTTAAGAGTGTTGAGGAATCCCAGCGCGGCCGAAGATGTCCTTCATGACATCTTCCTGCAGTTATGGCGTTCGCCGGAAAAATTCGATTCGGCCCGCGGGAACTTTGCCTCGTGGCTTGCCGTCATTGCCCGGAATCGCGCCATCGATGGAACGCGCCGCGAAAGACCGCGAATCGATCCGGAAGACGTAGTTCTGATCTCGCCCGTGAATATAGAAACCGAAGCGGAACGAAATGCGGTCGCCGAGAAGGTGCGGAATTTGCTGCAGGAGATGCCTGAAGCGCAACGCAGCGCCGTGGAGATGGCTTTTTTCGACGGCATGACACATGGAGAGATAGCGGCAGCAACACGTGAACCGCTGGGCACCATCAAGACGAGAATAAGGTCCGCACTGATGACGATACGGAAGGCATACGAGAGATGACGAACGAAACAAAACTCGATCATGTCGATCCGGAAAGTCTCGCGCTGTTCGCGATGAGTGCGCTGGATGCGGAGGAATCTGCTCAGATTTACACGCATGTTGAAGATTGCGCCGCATGTCGGCTGGAAATTGAAAAAATCAGAGGAGACCTCAGCCTGCTGGCGATTGGGGGTTCGCCCCTGGCACAGCCTCCTGCCCGCTCAAAGGCGAGATTGATGACAGCGATCGGCAAAGAGAGCGCTCATGTCAATGAGCGCCCGGCCTCGTCGTTCTGGAAATGGGCATTCGCATCGAGCGGCGTTCTGGCCCTGGCGCTGATTGGAGTTGTTCTTCTGCAACGCGGAGAAGTGCATAGCCTGCACAAAAGTATCGAGGGCATCCAGGCCAGCCTCGATCAGGAGCGGGCAACATCGCAACGGGCGCGGCAGGTCGCTGAGTTGCTGAACTCTCCGAATTCGATTCGTTTCACACTGGTGACAGCCCAGGTGCATCCACAACCGGAGGCGCATACTACTTACGATCAAAGCAAGGGCCTGGTATTGCTGGTAGCCAGCAACCTGGCGGAGCTTCCTGCAGAGAAGACATATGAGCTTTGGCTGCTTCCAAAATCCGGTACAACTCCCATTCCCGCCGGCCTTTTCAAGCCGGATGTGAGCGGCAATGCGCAGATGCTTTATGCGGAAATTCCTTCCGGCGCTGAGGCGAAGGGTTTTGCAATCACGATAGAGCCGAAGCAGGGCTCTCCTGCTCCTACGACGACCCCATTCCTGGTCGGCCTTGTAAAGTCATAGCGCAGTAATCACTGCAACTGCTTTTCACAGACCAGGTATTTTTTCAATTTCAGAACCAATCCAGGACTCAGCCTGCCTCGTACTAGTGCTGTGGACGAAAGGCTGCGGGCCTCGATGAGTGGTCCGCTCCAGGCCTGCACGGTTCCATAAATCGATTCAAGGAGATTCGGATATGAACCTGTCAAAAGATGACGCAGCAGCTCAACTTATCGCCGATGGAGGCTCAACAGGGATGACGAGACGGTCATTCTTCAAAAGCGCTACGTTTGCCGGGGCTGTCAGTGCAGTTGCGCTGGGCGGTTTCACGAAACTGGCTTCCGCGCTGGATATGGATGAGGAAAGAGATTTCAACCACCACTGGTCCGGCCACGGCAGGACCAGGCTGACAAAGGGCGACCGCGATATTCTGGTTGCCGCAGAGATTGCCGAGGCGCTGGCGGTCACGACGTACTCCAACATCATCAATACGGCGCCATTCTTCGACCATCTGGAGTCGGACGACCAGGGATATCTCCGGGCAGCGCTGCAGGAAGAGATGTCGCACTACCTGCTGGAACAGTCGGTGACGGATGAGCCTAGCCCGTACATGACTTTTTACTACCCGAAAAACATGTTTGCCGACCCGCAGACGACTTTGAATACGCTGGTCACGCTGGAGGATGCCTTCATTGCCGCTTACCTGATCGGCGTACGCAACTTCAGCACTGTAGAGCTGCGGGTGACGGCGGCGCGGATCATGGGTATCGAAAGCGACCATCGCACGCTGGCGCGCGTCGTTGCTCCTGGTGTGGCAGCACAGGATGGCGGCCCGATCGAGACTGTGACCGGAATCCAGGGAGTGGCGGAGAGCGTCGATCCTCCAAATAACAATGGCTACGAAAGAACGCTATGCCTTACACACATCGAGCAGGCGGTAAAGGCCCTGACGCCGTTTGTCGATCCTACAGCAGCGAAGTCAGCGGGCTTCGACACCTCGAAACCATATTCGTTCGAACCGTTTAATCCGACGTTGCCGTCTCCATTGGGAGAGTTCATTTCCTTCAAAGGCTGCTGAGTGTGGAGAGATTCCCAGGTCTCGATTCTGAGACCTGGGGACATCAGAAAGCAGGGTGCGTCTAACCATGACGCTTGGCCAATCAGGCAGGAATGCGGCGCACGGCAATCACTTCAAAGCCGCTCACAACTCCTTCAATGGCGCGGTCACGGAGGAATATCTCTACGGACTGCGTTCCGGCAGCAAAATCCGGGCCGATCGCTTTGAGAATGCTGGATCGCAGCTCCTTATTAAAGATCAGCTGAGTTGCCGCCTCGTTGGCTTCCATGGATGCGGCATTGAGCAGAAGGACATAACCCGTTTTTGTCAGATTGGGCAAAATGGCAATGTCCACATAGCTTTCCGTTGGATCGAACTCCAGCGATGGAATATAGATGTCCTGTTCGCCTGCCAGCGGATGCTTGTTGCGGAAATGGAAGATGTGCGTGGCCGGGTCTTCTTCAAAAGCGAAGTTCAGCCTGGGCTCGAACAGTGTTACCCACGGATCGGCTGTCCGGCTGCCAATCAGAATAAAATTGCCTTTTTCAAAATCGCGCGCGTTCAGATAGCGCGCATAGCGGATCGTAATCTGAGCGCCATATTGATGGGCCAGCTCTACGCACTGAACTGCAATGTTCAGGTCGGCAAGGCTGGTGAATCTTCGCGGAGCCAGCCTCTCGAGCATCTGCTTCTCGCCGTCGTCTGAAGCATTCGCAAGAATATTGGCTGGATAGTTCCTGCTGATGTACTCCTTGAGCGACAGATCGGTATGAAGCATGTTCTGGAGAAAGACCAGGTTTGTATCCGCGACCACAATCGACACCGGCACGTCGCTGATGAAAATGCGGTCGAGGATAGGATTATGCGTAGGCCGCGCTATTGAAGCTGAAACGCGACTGTGCTGGCCGAGGGTATAGAAGAGGAAGGCAATGGCTGCCACCCCGGCAGCAGCAAAAAGGTAAGCCCACCGCAACCTTGGCAGAAAGGGACGTTCGGGCGGCTCGCTGCTCTCCTTGTCCGGAGGCAGTTCTTCAGAGACTTCCATGACCGGAGGCGGAGCCGCAGCTTCCCGCGGCTCGAAGCTCGGAACGTAGGTGCCTTTCGGGATGGTGACGACCAGAGGCTCAGATTTGCCTTCCAGCGAGAAATACTGTTCCAGCTTCTTCCGCAGGTGCCCGATCTGCACGCGAACGATATTGTCACCCGAGGGATCGAAATCATCCCGGCGTCCCAGCACCTCGCAGGCAATCTCGTACTCCCGGATATTGATCGCCTGATCGAGCAGCTTGCGCCGGGTGATATAGAGGAGGATCTCACGCAGCTGTGCAGCTTTAGCAAAGTGCTGGCTGGAAGCAATCCGATGGACCAGCTGCCATCGTTCATCCTCGGCAAGCTTGGGATTTTCTTTTTTGTATCCGGATTCCCCGTCGGGGGCGATCAGAGCACTGGAGGCGGTCATGGCAGATATCAATAAACCAAAATTAGGAATGAACGGCACCAAGTGTAGTGCTGCTATCTGCCAAAGTCCAGCAGGTAGTAGCGCCGGTAGAGAAGGGTAACTTGATCTACATTTTAATCAATAAGATACGGCTGCGCCAGGGCTTTGTCTGATGGGCGAATTTACGTAAAAGCTGAGTAGCTTCACGGTAAATTGTCTTGTTCGCGGTGCAAGCAGACGCGGAATATTCTCGCCAGTTCGAAGTATTGCGAAAAGCACATGATAAAGAAGTCTATCTGGTGGGTTCTTTTTTGGGGGCTGTATGCAGTTGGTTTCATCCCAGGCGCCGTTGCTCAAACGGGAGCGGGCGCCATTCAGGGAACCGTAAAGGACCCAAGCGGGGCTGTTATTCCCGGAGCAAAGATTTCGATTACTCAGGCGGACACCAAAGTCACGTCACAGACCGAGACCAACAAGGATGGCTTCTACATCGTCCCTTCGTTGTTTACCGCTGAATACTCTGTCAAGGTAGAAGCTCCCGGCATGCGCCCATGGGAAGGCCATGTTGCTTTGCGCGTCGGCCAGACGGCGACGGTAGATGCACAGCTGGACGTGGGGGCCGCGACCGCACAGGTCACGGTAGCCGGAGACGTCACGCCCCTCATCACGACCGATTCTCCCACTACAAACACGACCCTCGAACGCGCGCGCATCGAGCAGCTGCCGATCAACGGCAGGTCGCTGCTTACGCTGACAAGCGACACGACTCCCGGAGTGGAAGGCCAGCGCTCCAATGGACTGCGTGAATCTGCCTTCGAGTTCGTACAGGACGGAACGCCTCTGGCCAACCGCGATCAGGGCGGTCTCGATTTCCAGCCGCCCGATCCTGACTCGGTCGAAGAGATGCGGATCGAGAACTCGAATTCATCGGCAAAGTTCAACCGTCCCGCAACGGCAGTTCTTACCACGCGGTCCGGCACCAATCAGATCCACGGTACCGCCTTTGAAACCAATCGCGACAACAGTTACGGCATCGCCAGGAACCGTCAGGATTCCTATACATCGAGCGCTCCAAAATTCATACGCAATGAGTTCGGAGCGTCCGTCGGCGGGCCGATTTATTTCCCCTACCTGGGTCCCGGACCTAAGCTCTATCGGGGACGGGACTCATCTTTTTTCTTTGTAGCCTGGGAACGTCTCGAGCTGCGGAACAATTTTTCAAGAACCCTCTATGTGCCGACGATGGCCATGCGCCAGGGCGACTTCAGCGCGCTGACCAACGGAAGCGGGCAGGGAATTGTCCTCTACGACAACCAGACCACTGCTCCTGCCAGTCCGTGGACGCGCCAGCCGTTTCCCGATAATCAGATTCCGATGAGCCGGCTCAGTCCACTGGCCAAGGCTCTCTACGCCATTACTCCTCCACCGACGAACAACGCCAATCCCATGCTGTCTACCGGCTTCAACTGGATTGGCCCTACGCCCAACAACCAGACCACGACTTCATTCACGACACGACTGGATCATCATTTCAGCGAAAAAAACACGGCTTACCTTCGATACACCTGGGGACACAACGAGTTTTATAAATTGGGGTCAACTGCTCTTGGTCCGCCGACATTGCACAACGAAGCCAATGTCACCTTTCAACCCATCAAAACGCAGGGCGCAGCCATTGGCTGGACGCACATCTTTTCACCAAGATTTTTTAATGAATTTGTCGCCGCCATGAATTATGAAGGCGACACCGTACAAACCGGGCCTGATCCCAGCCATAACTATGCCGCCGACCTGGGGCTGGAAAACAACTATGGACTCCTTGGCTGGCCTTACATCACCGGCACCACGCAAACGGGAACCGGCAATACATCGATGCTCATGGGTTACGGCCAGGGAGACAACACCCGCCGGAATGGCCAATACATCAACGTCTTCGATGACAACGTGTCCATGGTTCTTGGCCGTCACCTGCTGCAGTTCGGCGGGCGCTATCGCCATGAGCGCATTCATATCCTGCCCGACCAGCCGTACCCGTCGAGGGCCATCTTCAGTCAGTTGGGCACAGCCATTTACGATCCGAAAAGCGGAACACAGTACAGCGCACTCAACAATACCGGCGCCGCGGTAGCCGACTTCTTTATCGGCGATTCGCAGGAATACCAGAACACTCTTGCGCCGGCCTACCTGCGCCTGCGCGACCAGGAGATTGCCGCCTACATTCAGGATGATATCCACGTTCAGAGCAACCTGGTGTTCAATGTCGGCCTGCGCTGGGAGGCTCATCCCGCGCTGCATGAAAAGTACAACCAGTTCACTGCGTTTGATTTCGCGAACCATGCCATCGTCACCGGCAAGCCGCTCGACCAGCTCTATCAGCTTGGTTTTACCAGCCCGCAGATCGTAAGCGGCATGGAAAGCATCGGCGTGAAGTTTGAGACGACTGAGCAGGCAGGGCTGCCGAGCAGCGTGATCAACAACCAGCTCTTCACCTTCGGCCCGCGTCTGGGACTTGCATATAGGCCGTTTCAGAGGAGCCAGGGAACTGTCATTCGCGGAGGATACGGAACCTACATCTATCCGCCACCTACTCGAAATTTCTATGCCTCGCTGAACGGACAGGTCCCCTACACCAACGCCTTCCAGCAGGACTACACCAATCCCGTGCAGACCGATGGGCTGCAGAACTATATTCTCCGCTCGCAGCAGACTGTCGTTGCCGGGCAGAACAGCTCGGATGCCATCAACTTTAATGCTGCATCTGCTTTTACTCCCGGCACATTCACTATCGGTGTGCTGGACCATGACTATCCTGTGACTTATGTGCAGGAGTGGAACGCAACCCTCGAGCAACAGTTCAAGGGCCAATCTGCCTTACGCATCAGCTATGTGGGAAACCACGGAAACAATCTGGAGCAGTACTGGTACAACAACACCAAACCAAGCAACTATGTGTGGTTTGAGACTACAGGCCAGCCGCTCCCAACCGGGCGCTATTCCAACACCGCGACCCGGCCTTATGACAAAACTACTTATGGAGAGCTCGAAGTCCAGAGAAAGACCGGCTACTCCAACCTCAACTCCATCCAGATCAATTTCCAGCGCCTCTACAATAAGGGTTTTGCCTATCAGGTCTTCTATGTATACAGTGCTGCGCTGAAGAATGGCGGCAATGGTTTCCGCGACTCTGTCGTCTATCCGTTTTCTACTTTCCTGCCTGGCACTATGTCGAGTTATCCCGACTATCTCAACAGATTCCAGAACTATTACCGCGACACCGCCATACCCAAGCACAGAGTCCGCTATAACTGGCTCGTAGATCTTCCATTCGGGAACGGCAGGCGCTACTTCTCCGGTGTCAATCGATTCGTCAACGAATTCATCGGCGGCTGGGAAATTGGCGGCATCGGCTCTATGGGAGCATCGTACTTCCAGCCGGCGCAGACAGACTGGGGGCCATTCACGCCGATCCATACTTATGGCCGCAAGTACAAAATCGATGACTGCCGCAGCGGAGTCTGCAACAAAGGCTATCTTTACTACAACGGATATATTCCTCAGTACCAGATAAACACGGCAAAAGGCGTAACCGGCATACCATCGAATTACACGCCTGCACATTCTCCTGTCATCCCGCTGCCCCCCTCGGGGCCGCCCGCGGGTGGATGCAGCAAGAATCCAGATCCAAACTGCCCGTATTACGGGTCGCAGACAGTTTTCGTCAGGCTTGCCAACGGTACGACTGTCGCCACACCGTATGCTCCCGGACCGCAGGGAGCACCTGGGGGATCATCACAGGGAGTTCATCCTTATTCCAGATCGTTTCTGCTTGGCCCGCTCAACTGGAGTACAGACGCATCGATCTTCAAAGTATTTCCTATTTCAGAAAAGATCGGCCTGAGGCTTCAGGGCGATTTCTTCAATGTCTTTAATCAGCAGGGAACAAATTATCCGGATTCATCTACCGGCCTGATCAATACCACCAGTTCCTACAACACTGCACGGCAGATTCAACTGACTGCGCGATTAACATGGTGATCCTGAACTGAAGAGGTGATTGAGACTGGCAGTCAATCGGGGGTGACGGCCATGTCAGTAAGAAGTAAGAGATGTGTTTTATGGATGCTGCTTTGTAACCTGGCTGTTGCTGTACCTGCATCGGCCACAGAAATAGAACATAAGATCGTTGTCAACGGACAGTTGTACTCCACGTTGAATGCCGCGTGGAGCGCTGCTGTTTCCGAAGCAAGCCAGAGCGGCACCGATCAGACGATCTTCCTTTCATCCGGTAATTTCCCGGTCACGGCAACGCTGGCTGAGCCGGCCAATGGCGTATGCGTCAACATCATCGGTTTTTCCGGGACATCGGGCGGCGCGGACGTCTCCACCTCTGCGACTACCATCTCAGCGGCCAGCGGTATTTCCGGCGATCTGATTAACCTGCTGAACGCATCGGCTTCGAACATCGCCGAGGGCTGCACCTTCAGGGACTTCACCGTGCTCGGAAACAAGCTGATCACTCACGCCTTCGAGCTCCAGTGGTTCAGGGCGCTTGCCATTGAAAATGTGACCATCAATGACACGACGTCAGATGCGATTCTTCTTGGAGAAGTATCCGGCACGCATAATGCCGTGATGTACCTGCGCAACGTCACCATCAGCTATTCAGCCAGTGCGTTTACTCCGGCAAACCGGCCAAACTACGGGCTAAACATGCAGGCCACTGTGTACGATTCCTATGTCGACTCGCTGATCGTGCGGAATGCGCTGCAGGCCGCGGTCTATAACGCCGGAGGCAGCACCACCTTCAATCTCATTCATGGATTCGGCTACCCCTATACTTGCACCACGCCTCCCTGCAATAACCAGGAAACGAACGCTTCCGCTCCGGATGCTTCCTACGCGACCAACTGGGAAGTGATTGACTACGGCCACGGCGGAAATATGTACTTCAACACTTATATGGATTCGCCGGCGCTCGCCGCCTTCGATCTGCACTCGAACGGAGTGCAGGTGAATGGCGGACATATCGAATGGCCGGATGTCACGTCTTTTCCATACGCATCGTTTGCGGTTGTCGAAGCCAGCGTCACGTCAAACATCATCTTCTCGAATGTGGATTGTCTGAATATGCCGGGCGGCGCGGGCTACGGGCCTTCGCAGGGCGCAGGCGTATGGGTGACCTATCTTGGGAACCCGCCGCAATACTCGACTCTCGATAATCTTGCCGGGTGCGGGGATTATTTTCAGACAACGCAATCCGCGTCTGTCACGGCGTTTGACCGCAGCGGCAATTCTTTCTACGACACAAATGCCAGCGCAAACAACGGCAAGGGGCAGGTACCTCGTGTGTGGGCCTCCCCGCTGTCATCGGCAGCAAACTATGCGGCTTTCGCCGCGCAGCTTTATACCGGCTATCTGGGCGATATGTATGTCGGAGCATTCGACGGGCATCCATCGATATTCAACGTTACCTACCAGGGAACAGTACGGACTGCAGGAGGGCTGGCTTTGAGCACAGTGATGAACACTGCCGCGACTCTGGCTCTGACGACGGCCAACAAGAATGTGCTGGCGAATGCGGCGAGCGGCGCGCAGACGATCATGCTGCCGGATTGTTCCACCAATATGCCGGATGGGGTGCTTCCAACCGGCCTTGAAATCACGATTTACAAGATTGACACCACAACAAATACGGTTACCATCAACTCGGCAGCTTCCGGACAGAACATCTTCTACAGCGGAACCTATTCAGCTTCACTGGCAATCACTGCTCCCGGCGCCACGACACTAGTATGTGGTCCTGATTACAACTGGTACGCGAGATAAGCCCGGCAATATAAAAAACGCACAGCGTTTGCTCATCTCGACCCTGCATAACCCAAAAAACAAAAACTATTGCGAAGGTATTCATCGGGTCAATGTTTGCATAGATTTATAAGCCCTTAGAGGACGAAGATTACAAAGTTGTTGTGCTATCATTCGTGCGATAAGAAGTTTCGGCCTTTGCAAGTATTCTGTTGCTCATGCCGTCACTTGTGATCCAGGTTCATGATCTAGCTGGACCGCTGCAGTTTTCAGACAGACGGCATCTAATGCGAGCACTGGAAGTTTTAAAACGGCCGAGATAATCGGCTTTTTTGGCGATGAGCCAGCTGTCTTTTAATCCCCAGAGTCACATTAGAGGACTCTGCTTTGACTGCAGTCTTGCGGTACATATCAGACCTTTAAGCAATTGGAAGCAGAAGTGTTGATTCATGCAGTTTTGCCTGACAACAGAGTGAGTCTGGTCCAATGGAAAATGGGGAAAACAAGAACGTCGACGTGCGCGAATCAGAGGATTTGGCGAACGACGTAGCGCAGCTTTACTCGTTGGCACACGTCGGAGATGTGCATTACCGCACTTTTCAGAGGCAGCGCAGGCCACAGGCACCGGCGCAGCTTTCTGAGGTGAGTAAGCCGGATCCCCCATCGCCTCCTGCACAGACGGCGGCAACCAGTGTCGAAGTTCCGGTCGCGCCTGCGCCACAGCCCCCGGTTGTAACTCCGCCCGTCATACCCGATAGCCCGCCAGTCCAGCCGCTGATACCTCCGTCGGAGCATCATGGAATCTTCACGGAAGAAACACTTCATGGCGAAGGAGAGGAGGGAACCGCCCTAGCGGTGTACTCGCTCGCCGGAGGAGTGGGGAAGACCACGGTCACTGCAAACCTGGGCCGCATCCTGGCTTCATTGAATGAACGCGTTTTGCTGGTCGATTCATCCGGCAGCGGATTACTACCGTTTTATTTTGGTGCGGGCGATCTTCGCTGTGGGCTTCGTACTTTCGTAGCTCCGGACACAAATTATCCTCCCATGCAGGTTCTTGGTGCCGAAGAGATCACAGCAAAATGGCTCGAAAATGACGTAAAGGCGGCAATGAAGGCCGCGCAGAGAACTATCTTTGATCTGGGCCCTGCGTCCATGAGCCTGCTTCCAGAAATTCTGGAGATGTGTACGGTCCTGTTAATTCCGATATTGACCGACCTCAATTCGATTCTTACCGTCTCGCGTATCGAAGCCTCCATAAAAGCAATGCGTGATAAAGGATTGAATATTCCGGTGCCAATCTATGTCTCCAACAAATTTGAAGCTGACAGTCCTATGGAGCAGCAGGCTCGCAATCTGGTTCTTCGGCAGGTGGGTGACCGGCTACTACCACTCACCATACGGCGGAGCCCCGATGTGGCGGCGGCTATCAGAGACCGTATGACCGTGGCGGACCACTCCCCTGACGCCGAGGTGACCCATGATTTCATGGAACTGGCCTTGTGGTTGAGAAAGGTCGCTCCTGTCCATCAATTTGCGAGGTTCACTGGACAGTGGAGTGAACGATGAACAGAATCCTTGACTGGTGGATTTCTTTTGGAACCGGGCGCGGTTTTCTCCCCGCGCTTTTCCGTCTTGTGGTGTACGGCATTCTGCTCTATTTTGCTTACGAATGCATCACCATAGATTTCGACTGGCCGGAGCAGGCCGTGCTTGGCGCGCTCACTATCCTGCTGGCTTACTTTATTCATCGCACATCCAATTCCACGCTTATCACCCAGGCATTGATGTTCGCTTCCATGCTGGCGACCGGCCGCTATGCCTATTGGCGCATCACGAACGTGTACGCGGCCATTTCCAAGCAGGGTCTTGCTCTGGGAATCATCAATATTGGTTTCATGCTGCTGCTGCTTTCAGCAGAGGTCTATGCTTTTCTCATTCTCTTTCTCGGAGACGTCCAGACGATCAGGCCTCTCCGGCGACCACCGGTTCCGCTGCCGGACAATGTCGATGAATGGCCCGAGATCGATCTCCTGATCCCTACCTATAACGAGCCTCTGTCGGTGGTGCGGTCCACAGTGTATGGGGCTATGAATATCGACTATCCCGAGGACAAGCTGCACGTTTACGTGCTCGACGATGGGCGCAGAGAAGAGTTTCGCAAATTTTGCGAAGATACCGACGTTGGCTACATGATTCGTCCCGACAATAAGCATGCCAAAGCCGGCAACATTAACCATGCCTTGACCAAGCTCCACGCTCCTTATGTCGCAATTTTCGATTGTGATCACATACCGACGCGCAGCTTTCTGCAAATGACAGTGGGCTGGTTCCTGAAAGACCCGAAGCTGGCAATGTTGCAAACGCCGCACCACTTCTATTCGCCCGACCCATTCGAGCGCAACCTGAACCAGTTCATGGTCATTCCGAATGAGGGTGAATTGTTCTACGGCATCATTCAGGACGGCAATGATCTGTGGAATGCAACATTCTTCTGCGGATCGTGCGCGGTGCTGCGACGCACGGCGATGGAAGAGATCGGCGGCATTGCAGTAGAAACTGTCACGGAAGACGCGCATACTTCGCTGCGCATGCAGTCGCGTGGCTGGAACACGGCCTACATTAATATTCCCCAGGCTGCTGGTCTGGCCACTGAAAGTCTCTCTGCTCACGTCGGGCAGCGCGTCCGCTGGGCTCGCGGCATGATTCAGATTTTGAGGATCAACAACCCGCTTCTGATAAAGGGCCTGAAATGGCCGCAGCGGTTGTGCTATTTCAACGCGATGATCCATTTTCTCTATGCCGTTCCGCGCCTCGTCTTTCTCACATCGCCGCTGGTCTACATGCTGCTGGGATGCATCAACATTCCCGGATACTGGGGTGCAATTCTGGCCTATGCCATGCCGCACCTGTTTCTCTCAAACGTGACCAACTTCCGCGTCCAGGGAAAATTCCGGCACTCGTTCTGGAACGAGGTGTATGAGACGGTGCTGGCTCCTTACATTCTTGGTCCCACAATACTGGCGCTGCTCAATCCCAAATTGGGGAAATTCAACGTTACCGCCAAGGGCGGACTGGTACAGAGAAGCTACTTCGATGCGCGCATTGCACGGCCTTATATCATTCTGATCGTGCTCAATGTGTTGGGGCTCCTGGTCGCGCCTATCCGTTGGTACTTTTGGAACCCGGGGCATCCAGGGACGATTATCATGAACGTCGTCTGGATCCTCTTCAACCTGGTGATTCTGGGTACGGCGAATCGCGTTGCATTTGAGGCCCGCCAGCAACGCTCCGACATCCGCATCGATCTGCGCATGCCTGTCGAAGTTGTGTTGCCGGATGGCCGCAGCGTTTTTGGCCAGTCTGTAGATATGTCGTTGGGTGGATCGATGGTAAAGCTCGAAGAGCCTCTTGTGCTGACCGGAGAAGAAAAAGTGCGCGTAAAGTATCCTCTGCGTCACGATCAGGCGACATTCCCAATGAAAGTCATAAGCTCCAAGGGCGCAGAACTGCGTCTGAAATACGAGCAGCTGTCCATCGAAGAAGAGGAGATGCTGACGCTGGTGATTTATTCGAGCGCAGACACGTGGTTAAGGCCCAGCGAGCATCGCGAGGTGGACAGGCCATTCCATAGTTTTCTTCGCCTCGTCCGGCTGTCTGTAAAAGGTGTGGGCTATGCATTACTCGATCTGATTCCGAAGCGCAAGTCTCCCAAAGCGGTGCCGGCAGGCGCTGGCGCTGGCGCAACAACAGCGTTGCTGGCCATTTTGCTTATGGGGATGCCGGCCCTTCTGCATGCACAAAAGAAGCCCGCTGCTCCTGCTGCCTCTGCGGCTCCAGCAGCCCAGACACCAGCCAGTAGTCAGGGAAATTTTCAAACCACCTTCACGCTGAAAGACATCGGCATTCCAGAAGAGATTGTTTTCCGCGGCGTGGACGCTTCCCGCAACATACCCTTCTCGCTGCCGCAAAACGAGATCGTGCAGAAGGCGGCACTCAAATTGCAGTATGCCTTCTCTACCGGGCTGATCGCGCAGATGAGCCACCTGAGCGTTTTTCTCAATGGAACTCTGATCGCCACGCTGCCTGTTCCACAGAATAAAGGGGAGCTGCAAGGCCCGCTTGAGACTACTATTCCGCTGCCGGCGGAATTACTCGTGCGCGACAACACTCTGGGCTTCCAATTCATCGGTCACTACACACAGCAATGCGAAGATCCGTCAAATACGGTTCTCTGGGGCCGCGTCGAGAACTCAACCAATATCGAGTTATCCGGTTCATTGCTGCCTCTGGCTGACGACCTGAAGATTCTTCCATTGCCGTTCTATGATGGCGCTCTCAGCAGCGAGTCAGCGACCATTCCATTTGCCTTTGCGACGCAACCGTCGAAACAGGCTCTGTCTGCTGCCGGCGTCGTTGCTTCATGGTTCGGAGTAGTGGCGAAATCAAGGCCGCTTACATTCCCAGTCAGTGTTGGCGGGGACCTTCCCAAAGGCAACATTATCCTCTTTGTCGAGAATTCTTCGGCAATGCCGCCCGGCATAGACCTCAATGTGAACGGGCCGCTGATCGCTGTGCGTACGAATCCCAGCGATCGCTTCGGCAAGGTGCTTGTCATTGCCGGTGGCGATCCGGGCCAGTTGCTGAATGCGGCGCGTGCGCTTGCCCTGGGCAACTCTCTGCTGCCGGGCAATACCTCGCAGATCGGCAATTTCCAACTGCCGCCCCCACGCCAGGCGGACGACGCTCCTCTGTGGATGAGGACTGACCACATCTCGCCCTTCTGGGATTATTCCGGAAATCCCGAAATGCAGAGCGATGGATCAGGCCCTGTAGCCGTGTATCTCCGCGTGCCGCCAGACCTTTATCTAGGCGAAAAGGAGAGCCTGCCGCTGCATTTGGATTACCGCTACAACGCCATTTCTCTCGCCAACGAGTCCACGCTGAGAGTCAGTGCCAATGGCTCGATGGTCAATGAACTGCCTCTGCCGCACGAGGACAATCCAAAGAAGCAGCTGTCCAGCGATGTCGATGTTCCGCTCGTAGACATGCGGCCCTTCTCCAACACGTTTCTCTTTAACTTCTATTTCCAGATTGCCAAGAAAGGCCATTGCGAAGATACGCCTCCAATCAATCTGCAGGGCGCTATCCTTCGCAGTACCAATCTCGACATCCGCGGGCTGCATCACTGGGCGACGATGCCCAATCTTGAGCTATTTGCAAACGCTGGTTTCCCGTTTACCCGTTTTGCAGACTTCGCGCAGACAAAGGTCATTCTGCCGCCCACGCCAACTCCACAGGAGACCGCCCTTTATCTATCACTGATGGGGTACTTCGGCGAACAGACCGGGTATCCCGCTCTGAGGGTGGAGACCGGCGACTCGTCTTCTCTTGGCCAGGATGCAGACTATCTGATCATGGGGACACCCAGCGATCAGCCTGCTTTTGCCCGCCTGAAGGACGATCTCTTCGTGAACGTAAAGCAGGATAGTTTTTCAGTAGAGCGAACCAGCGGCTTCTTTGCTGCCGTAAGACATGCATGGTGGCAGATCGCTGTATTGCATCCCAAATGGTGGCAGAAGCTGGGCCAGCCGCAGGAAAGAGCTGGCCTGCTCGAAAGTCTGGGAGAAATTCCCGATGCTCTGATACAAAGCATCCAGTCGCCATGGAAATCCGCCCGATCCGTAGTAACTATCACCTACCGAAATGACGATGCCGCCACGCAATTCGTCCCCGTATTCTGGAAATCTTCCATGTCGGGTGACATCAGCCAGTCTGTAAGCGTTCTGCGCGGCACAACTTTCACCTCCTATCGTCTCGGAGATCTCTCCTATTATGTGGGCCATCTGCCCTGGTGGGCGCTGATCCGCTTCTGGATGCGTGAGTATCCCTGGCTCATCGTGGTCCTGCTCTTTGTGCTCGGCATCTTTATCATCCCCTGGATCAAGGCCCGCATTGATCGGCGCGCAAAAGAACGCGTGGAGGTGGCGAAGGTATGAGGGACGCTCTGGTGTTAGCGGTCGCAATGCCGTTACTCGCCAGTCTGGCATCGATCCCTGCCATGGCGAGTACCTGGCCCTTCTGGGATAGCTATGCGGCACGATTCATCAATTCACAAGGACGTGTCATCGACTCCGACCGCAACGACATGACAACCTCCGAAGGGCAGAGCTACGCTCTTTTTTTCGCCCTGGTGGCGAACGATCGCCCTGCATTTCAAAGAATTCTTTCCTGGACAGAAAATAATCTCGCCCAGGGCGATCTTTCGAAAAACCTTCCGGCCTGGAGTTGGGGGCATAAGGAAGGCGACTGGGGCATACTGGATGCGAATTCTGCTTCCGATTCAGATTTATGGATTGCCTACAGCCTGACCCAGGCTGGGAGTTTGTGGGGAAATCAGGATTACAGCAAAAAGGGCAGGGATTTGTTGGCGCGCATTTCTCAGGCGGAGACCCCTGCGGTTCCTCATTTTGGCCCCTTTCTGATTCCAGGCAGATTCGGCTTCAGTCACGGTCTCGGCGAATGGGTTATGAACCCTAGTTATCTCCCGCTGCCGCTGTTGTTTGCTGCAAGTCAGGCTCAGCCGGGAGGACCCTGGAAGCAGATGGCTTTGGCCTTGCCCGACTGGCTGGCCAAAGTCAGTCCTACCGGATTTGCGCTGGATTGGGTACAATGCGACATCGCAGGCTGCTCTCCCGCGGATGGACCGGGAAATTCTGGACCTCCCAAGGGAAGCTACGATGCAATCCGTGTCTATCTCTGGGCAGGGATGACGGCGAAGGGAACACCCGGAGCACAAAAGCTGCTTACCATCTTCGCGCCGATGCTGCGTTATGTGAAGGCGAACTCCACGCCACCTGAATCAGTTGATGCTGATGGGAAAATTTTGAGCGCCCAGGGCCCCGTAAGTTTTAAAGCTGCGCTCATTCCGTTTGTACAGAGTTCTGGCGAACCGTCTCTTGCAGCCAAACTGCAGAAGGACGTGATAGCAGGCATTTCAAGATCGACTGGCCTTCTCGGAAGTCCAGCCCGTTACTATGACCAGAACCTGGCGTTGTTCGCGCTCGGCTGGCAGGAACAACGCTTTCAGTTCGCTTCCGATGGAACGCTGAGGGTCCAATGGAAAAAGTAGGCTGCACTCATCGCTGCAAGATCTTGCTCGTGGCCGTCTGCGCTCTTCTGATGGCGTCGCCCACGGGCCTGTATGCACAATCCGCCGCCGAGAAGATGCTGCTGACCAAGGCGCAGTCGCTTGCTTCGAGCGGGCATCTCGAACAGGCTGTACAGACCTGGCAGCAGGTGCTGCTGGTCAACGCCAATAATCAGGAAGCACTGGCCGGCATCGCCCGGGCGGACATGCAACTCGGCAAGGCCGATGAAGCGAACAAGTATCTGGATCGCCTGAAAGCCGCTGGAGGCAATGCTGACCAGATCGCCAGGATTCAGGGAATGGGCGGCAGGGGATCGCGCTCGGACCAGCTGAAACAAGCCTCGCAACTGGCCCAGCAGGGCAGGTACTCCGATGCCATGAGCATCTATCGCAACCTCTTTGGCGACACTCCACCGGCAGGTGACACAGCCCTTGCTTACTACGATACCGAGGCTGCCATTCCGGCAGACCGTGCGCACGCGATTGCTGGACTGCGCAAGCTTGCGGCGCAGTTTCCTGCAGATTCCCGCTATTCCATCACGCTGGGCCGCGTGCTTACCTATGACGCGAAGACACGCGCTGAAGGCATGTCCATCCTGCGCCAGTATGGACAAGTTCCTTCGGCCCAGACAGCCTTGAAACAGGCCGAATCCTGGAATACCAAGCCTCCTGCAGGAGCCACGGAAACGGCACAGCAGCCTCAGGTCGCCGGTCCTCCAAAGGTCTACAATTCACCCGAATCCTCGGCCTACCGCGCTCTCAACAGCGGGCGTCTCGAAGAAGCAAAGCAGCAGTTCCAGAACATCCTCAACCGGCAACCCAATAATGCAGGCGCGCTCAGCGGCATGGGTTATGTCTACATGAAGCAGCAGAACTTCGCTTCCGCTGCAGACTATTTTGAGCGCGCCCGTTCTGCCGGCGCCAAAGGGGTCGATACCAACCTGACGACCGCCCGTTTCTGGCTGAAGATGGCCCAGGCCGGCGATGACCTGAAGGCCGGCAATTCCGATGCAGCGATCGAAGGCTATCGCGATGCCTTGAAATTGAAGTCCAACAGTCCTGAGGCCTTGGAAGGTCTGGGCGGCGCTCTGGCGCAGTCCGGAGACGACGCTGAAGCTGCCAACACATTCGAGCAGGTCGTCCGAGTAAACCCGCAGAGCACCAATGCATGGCGCGGACTTTTCCTGGCGCAGTCCAGCTCAGGCAATGCTCAGGCGGCATTGGACGTGAACGACCGCATGCCGAAAACCGTCCGCACGCAGCTTTCGACAGATCCCGATTACCTGCGGACTCTGGCCCAGGAGTATCTTGCAGCAGGCAGAAAGGCGGATGCTGACAAGGTAATTGCGCAGGCACTCGCTTTGCCGTTTCCGAATGAAGGCCGTGACCTTCCCGTGCAGAAGCAGTTGCAATATGCGGCTCTGCTCATGACGGCCAAAAAGTACGAGCCGGCTATCCGGCTCTACCGCCAGGTTGTGGCGCAGGATCCGGAGAATGGAGACGCATGGCGCGCCCTCATCGCTGCGCAGCACCAGATGAATGAGGATGACGAAGCTCTCGCTACCGTGGCCCGCATGCCGCAGGCAGTCTTCGACCAGCAACAGCACGACGCGTCTTTCCTCGTTCTGGTCGGATCGATTTATCAGACACGTCACGAATACGACCGCGCGCAAAAATACCTCGAACAGGCGCTCGCTCTGAAGCCGGTCAACCAGTCCGCCATCGCCCTGCAGCTTGCCGACATCTATACAGCGCAGGGAAATGGCCAGAAGGCCTACGCGATCTACCGCCCTGAACTGACCCAGAATCCTCAGAACCAGCAGGCCTGGCTGGGAACACTGAACGCGCTGCACCAGATGAATCGTGACCGCGAAGCGTTGCGTCAGATCGCTTCCATGCCGGAATCGGTGCGCATGCGTCTCGAACAGAACCCGTCCTATCTGCAGACGCTGGCAACCCTGCAGTCCTCGACCGGACAGACCGATGCTTCGCTCAAGACCTTTGCCCGGGTTCAGCGCCTCTACTCCGAACAGAATGAAGACATGCCCACCGATGTGCAGATCCAGTATGGATGGATTCTGCTTAAGGCAGGCGACGAGCAGAGGCTCTACGGCCTTGTTTCCAACCTGGCAGCTTCTCCCGACCTGACCGATGCACAGCAGGCCGACCTGAATGGGCTGTGGGCATCGTGGAGCGTCCAGCGGGCCAATGCCTCACTCAGAGCCGGTGACCAGCGCCGCGGCGTTGCCATCCTTGAAGCCGCTGCACAGGCTTTCCCCAAGAATCCTGATGTCTACAACGCGCTCGCTGCAGCCTATCTGAAGGCTGGACAGCCCAAACAGGCCGAAGCTCTTTATGCCGCACTCGACATGGATAAGGCCACGCTGCCGCAGTATCAGGGAGCTATCGGCGCAGCCATGGCGGCGCGCGATATGAAGCAGGCCGAAGTCTGGCTCCAGACGGCGCTCGACCGCTACAAGAATGATCCGGCCATCCTGAAAATGGCGGCCCAGTTCGAACAGGCCCGCGGCGATAACGAGCGCGCCGCAGCCTACTATCGCGCTGCTCTCGATGCCATGCCTCCCACGCCGTTTGGCGGCGGAGGCCCTGGCTCGCTTTCGCAGCCGGCAGGCGGAGCATCTCCCTACGGCGCATCGCCTACCCAGCAGCTCCTACAGCTGCTGGCTCCTGGCGGACGTACTGCACAGATGAGCGAACCTGCAGATTCCGAAGGCGGCCAGCGCCGGGTGGATGTCTCCTGGCAGGACGCTCCTCAAAACGATGTCCCGACACTCGGCGACTACGCGGGAGCATCATCGGACGACGAACTGCTTGCGCGCCGCGCTGCACAGAAGAGAACCGAAACTCTGGCCAATTATTCTCAGCCTGACCAACCCGCCAGGCCTGACCAGCAGGACACCGGCGATCTTCCCATGCCGGCTCCGGATACTCGCCGCGAGAGCCGTACTCGCCGGGCTACAGCCCGTATGAGCGAGCCGCCGCCCGCCGATCCCTTGCCTGATCCTCTACCTGCCCCTTCCGAACGTCGCAGCGGCGCCCAAACCAGTTCCCAGACCAGATCCTATCGTTCGCAGCCAGCCGATGTTCCCCTCGATCGTGATTCTGTTTCCTCTTCGGTCGACTATATGAGGCCGGCATCAGCGCGGGTTGTTCCGTCCGAGCCTCTGCCCCAGCCTCGGGCACAGGACCTGGGTTTCTATCACCCCAGCGGCTTTGTGAATAATGATCCCAATCCGGCAAGCAGGCTGCAGTTGGCCATACGTGAAATGAACGGCCAGCAGGAAATCAATCAGAACCTGCCGCAGGACAGAAACCTTCCGGAGCTGCCGCTGTCAGCGCCTCAGGGAGACAATCTACTGAACAATCCTCCAGCGAGGGCAAATACCGAATCTCCCGTCCTCCCGCCTCTCTCCGGACCGGCTCCGCACATCGTGCGGCAGAAGACCGAACGCGAACAGATCGAAGAGCAGCTGGCCGTTCTACAGGGCGCGGCAAGTCCCTGGATCGGCGGTGCTTCCATAGTCGATTACCGCAGCGGTCACCCGGGCTATGACCGTCTGGCCGCCTACTCCGCTCAAATTGAGGGATCGAATACGCTCAGCCCCAATATCCGCACTACCGTTATTGCGCAGCCTGTGCTGCTCGATACCGGCGAGCCCACCGCTACCGAGACCACATACCAGCAGGGAACACTGGAAGCCAATCAGACGCCCTATATACAATCGGCTGCCGGCATCGGCGGCGAGTTCCAGCTGCGCGCGCCGGCGTTTGCCGGACGTATCGGCTATACACCGCACGGCTTCCTGGTTGAGAACGTGACGGCTGGTCTCCTTATCCATCCTCCGTCATCGCATTTCACCCTCACCTTCGGGCGTGATCCCCTCACTGACACGCAGCTTTCCTATGCCGGATTGCGCGACCTCGGCAGCAAGAGCCCGACATATATCGGCAATGTATGGGGCGGCGTGGTCACCAATGCAGGCGAGCTGCAGCTTGCCTTCGGCGATGCCAAATCAGGCTGGTATATTCAGGGTGGCGGGCAATATATCACCGGACAGCATGTCCTCGACAACCGCCGCATTGACGGCGATGCCGGCGCCTACTGGGGTGTATGGCATCATCCCGAGTACGGCAACCTGACCGTGGGCATGAACTTCTTCGGCATGCACTACGACCACAATCTGCGCTACTTCACCTATGGGCAGGGAGGCTACTTCAGCCCCGCGTCGTATCTGCTGGCTGGAGTCCCGTTCACCTTTAACGGGCATCGCGGCCCAAAGTTCCACTATCGGCTGGTGGGAAGCCTGGGCGTGCAGGCTTTCGATGAGGATTCGACCCCCTACTATCCGCTGGATCCAGGCATTCAGGCCGCGAGAAACAATCCTTACTATCCGGAGATGACCAGCGTCGGCGGCAACTACAACCTCGACTTTGAAGGTGCATACGCGATCGCCGAACACTGGTACGTGGGTGGCTTCTTTAGCTTCAACAACTCCAGAGACTATGCCTCCGAGCGCGCCGGTTTCTACTTGCGCTATCTCTTCCGTCCGCAGCCAATGAGCGAAGAAGCCGGGCCAACAGGCCTCTTCCCGGTCCAGGGCTTCCGCCCGCTGCAGGTCCCATAGAGGTGGGCGAGGGCTTCAACTCCCCTGAGACAGTCCTGCGACGCCTCCCCCTCCCCGGGGGAGGCGTTAAGTCTTTGAAAACACATGGTTTCTATTTTCAAATGCGGCAAAGTATTGCAAACAAGCAGGTTCGATGTAAAGTCCTGATTTTTATCATCGGACATCGCTGGGATTGATTCTTTCCTTCGGCTTACCATTCCAACACCGAAACCACGTATGTTAGGGGCCCAGGATGGTCATCAGAATTACGGATCACCAACACGAAGATTGATCCAAGTAATAAAAACCGCCAGACAGGCGGGTTCTCAAGAAATTTTTCTCTTAATTTCAGGATAGCAATTTTGGAGGGGGTAATACGCCAGACTAGCGGAAGAAATATTTTGTGTGTTTTCTTGCATTTATCGTCATTTATTACTTTCGTGATCTCTTGACAGAATTTTGCTCTTTTACTGCAAAGGCCACTGAACAACTGTCCGCTCCGGTCGAAGGGCGGTGAAAAATATGTCCTGGTGTGTCCGCCGATCGGCAGATGCTTACGTTACGGTTTGGCAGACCGTCAAAAGGAAGCTGAAACCTATTCACTCACATAGTTTTGCTGCACTGGAAGCAGGTCATGTTTCTGTCTTGCAGTTTTCGCTGGCCGCTGGTTCTTGTTTCGCTTCTTTGTCTGGTGATGCTGTTTGTGGAGTCGTCATACGCCCAACGGACGATCAACGTTCCTGCGGATGCTCCATCCATTCAACAGGCGATCGATTCAGCATCGAATGGTGACACAGTGGTTGTTGCTCCTGGCACATATTTCGAAAACATCAATTTTCAGGGGAAGGCGATCAATGTCAAAGGTGCGTCTACAGCCGCGGAATCCATCATCGATGGGGCTGCAGATGGTCTTCCGGTCGTCCGGTTTGAGTCGGGTGAGACGCGGAATTCCATTCTTTCCAATGTCACGATTCAGAATGGTTCGCCGAGTCGGGTTCCAGATGCAGGCGGCATTTATATCAACGGTTCGTCGCCGACAATCCTAAACAATATCATCCAGAATAACTTTGACTGCGGCCTCGGCATCTTCAATGGAGCACACCGATACGAATGCGCAGTATCCTTACCAGCTTCAGCTACAGTCGCTTGCCGTGGACAGCGGCAATAACAACGCGTCCGATATACCAGCAGAAGACCTGATGGGAAGGCCGCGGATTCAGAATGCAAAAGGTCTTGCTACCGCCATCATCGACATGGGTGCCCATGAATATCCGGGAATGCCTGCGCCTCCGCCGCCTAAGGATTTTGCGCTCACTCTCAATCCATCCACGCTTCAGATAGTCATCGGGCAACAGGGCACGGTAACTGTCACACTGACACCGACCTCTACCTTCCAAGGCATCGTCACTTTAAGCTGTGGCGCACTGCCGGCAACCGTCTCCTGCACCTTCCAGCCACAACAAATACAGTTGGCCAATGGAGTTCCAGCAACTGCGCAGTTGCAGATTGGCACAAGCGCAACGGCGCAGGTCAACGCTGCCAATGGAACAAACGGTGAGCATCGCATACTTGTTGCGGCTGCAATGTTGCCGTTGCCTGGATGCATCGCAGGTATCCTGCTGCTCTTGCCTTCGCGCAAGCTGAATCGCCGCATGCGCAGCTTGCTAATGCTGGTGCTCATTGCTTATATGGTTGGGGGATTGTCGGCCTGCGGTGTAACCTTCAATGGCTTTCCTGGAAATTACACGATTACGGTTTACGGGACCGCCAACTCCGGCGGCCTGACGCATCAAGCAAATCTCGCTTTAACTGCTTTGCATTAGTCGCTTCCCAACCGCAGATGATCGAGAAAAGGTAATATAGGCGGCGTGAACGTTATCGATTGGTTGCTCGATTCAGACCCGGCGATAAGCTGGCAGACGATGCGCGATCTGACGGACGCCTCGCCGGAGGTCATTGCCGCGGAGCGCGCCCGCATCCCGCACGAAGGCATCGGCGCTGAAATCCTTGCCTGCCAAAATGCGGATGGCACGTGGCGCCGGGAAGGCGACCCCGCCTGGCTGACGACCCTCTTCACACTGCAGTTCCTGCGTGCGACCGGCGTTGACAGTGCCGACTCTGCTGTCGAATCGGCGATGGCGCGCCTCGAATCAGGCGTGCGGTGGAACGATCAGGGCGGCTGCTGGGAGCTGCGTCCGCCGGAAACCGGCGGGAATACCTTCTTTCAGGGCGAAGAGGAACCATGCATCAACGGAGGAGCGCTCGCGATTGGCGCATGCTTCGGACGTCCGACGGAGAGCCTCGCACGCCTTCTCCTGCGCGAACAACTCGAAGATGGCGGCTGGAATTGCGAAGCGCCGAAGAGCAGACGCTCGTCGTTCCACACCACGATCTGCGTGCTGGAGGGACTGCTCGAGTACGGACGCGCCGTTGGAACTGCGCCCCAAATCGCGTCTCAGATTGCGGCAGCTAGAAAGCGCGGCGAGGAGTACCTGCTCAAGCGCACTCTTTTCCGGCGGCTTTCGACCGGCGAGGTCGTGAATCCTGAGTTCCTGAAGTTCGCGTTCCCGCCCCGCTACTGTTATGACGTCCTGCGCGCTCTCGACTACTTCAGGTCCGCCGGTATCGCACCTGATACACGCATGAAGGATGCTGTGCGCATTGTCGAGAGCAGGCGGCAAGACAACGGCCGATGGCTTCTCGATGACACGCACCGCGAGGCGCTTGCCTTTCCATTGGACGAGTCGGTGGGTGATCCGAGTCGGTGGAACACGCTCCGTGCGCTGCGGGTACTTCGTTGGTATGAGGAGCCGAAGGCAGCATAGTAGACTGCGCCACTGTGACCTCTGCTGAATGCTCGAATCACACAAAGCCACTTGGATTAGGAGCTGTCTTATGCCGAAGATCCAGGCCTTGCAATCGCTTCGCGCGCTTGCGGCTCTCCTTGTCGTTTTCGATCACGCCACACTTGCCACCGCCGGGCACGGCTTATCTACTCATCTGCCTTTTCTCGGATTATTTCTCGGCGCGCAGGGCGTCGCCATCTTTTTCGTCATCAGCGGCTTCATCATCACCTATACAGCAGATGTCCCAGACGGTTCGAGATCCCGCGTCTCCCGTGCCGTCAGTTTCCTTAAACGCCGCATCGTTCGCGTAGTGCCGCTCTACTGGCTCTTGACTTCTATCGTTGCCCTCATTGTCTCTCTGGCCCATCCCAGCGGGCCAAGGGAGATCACTGCAAGTCATCTTCTAAAATCGTTGTTCTTCATCCCGTATGTGAGCGCCCATGGCAATATGCTCCCGATTCTTCTCATCGGCTGGACATTGAACTACGAGATGACCTTCTACATCATCTTTGCCGTGACCATGCTTCTGCCGCATCATCTTCGCATCCTCGCACTGATTACAATCCTGACCGCAATGGTCGTTACAGGTGCATTCTTCTATCCGATCTTCTCAGGCGTAGAGGCGCGCTCAGCGGGCGAGTTTCTCACCGGTCCGATCATCCTGCTCTTCGGCCTGGGCGCAGGCCTTGGCTGGATCCGGCTCAAGCGTCCCAACCTCACCTTCACAGTGCCGGGACTCCTGCTGGTCGCGCCATTGCTGGTCATCAATTGTGTTTTCGCCTTCGTCGCACATGAGAACCCGCTCCGGCTGCACTGGAACGAATTCTTCTGGCTCGTCGATTTTGTTATCGTGGCGCTCTGTATCTTCGGCCGTACGGTCCGTCTGCCTCGCCTGGAAACTCTGGGCGACGCTTCATACAGCCTTTATCTCATTCACTTGCTGCCGGGCATAGTTTGTTATCTCCTGTGGCAGCAGTTGCATTTTGCAGCGCCTGTAATCTTCATTCTCATAGCGCTCGCGACGTCAGCAGTTACAGGGCTTGCATGCTATCGTTGGCTGGAGCGTCCACTTACCCGCTTCTTTTCGCGGCATACGGAACGCTCGGCGACTTCTTGATGACGCGCCGACGGGGCGCTCATCTTTTCGTTGGGCGAATCTGCAGGTCAACCGAATCGACGGAATACGCCTAAGGCACTGCGGATGCTTCGTTTAGTATGAATCGTTGGCCGTCGCATAGCAGGCCGACTACCCGTCACATAGCTTCGCTAAAGTGGATACTGCGAAAAGAAGACTTCTCTTTCAAACTAGCAACGGTATTCCAGCACGAACGATAACTCTTCTGAATGCCTTAATTCCACCCGGCAAAGAGATATCCTGACCGTGCCAGAAGATGATTCCTTAATTTTTGCGGCTGATGAAATATTTCAGAGCGTCCGTCAATCGTTCACGGCACTCGGATATAACGAAGGCAATCTTCGCAGTCAATATGTATTCGATGGATTTCCGACCGACGCCTTCATATGGCCCAAATTCTCTGAGAGAAAAACAGCGAGCGCATCCGGTTTGGATATGCTTGTATATCTTTTCATGGGACAGGAGTCCATTCCCGTAGATGAGGCTATTCGCTCGCTGGGCTCACGATTCTTTTCAGAAATGCGGGAACTCAATCTGCTTCAAGTGGAAGAAAACGGCAGTACATGCCTGGCGACTGTGCGCATCGAGCCGGTCCAGAACCTTCTTATCTGTTCTGATTGCATACCGGATAGATTTCCCGTGCGAGCAGACCTCGTTTTGCGCTCGTGGGACCTAAACGCGCAGGCCTATACGCGGATCATTCCTGAAACAAAGTGCAAAGACCTTCTGGAAATGTGTTGCGGCGCTGCGCATATATGCCTAGCGGCAGCTGGAAATTATGCGCAATCCGTGTGCGGAGTCGATATCAGCCTCCGCGCCGTCCGGTTTGCTGAATTCAACAAAAGACTCAATGCGGTTGAGAACGTTCGCGTATATTGCGGCAATTTGTTCAAGCCGGTTGAATCCAGCACCTTCGACCGGATCGTCGCGCATCCGCCGTATATACCCGCGCTGAAAGATGTAATGATTTTCAAGGATGCAGGAATAGACGGCGAACGCGTATCAACAGATTTAATTCGCGGCATCCCTGCCCATCTTACAGATGGCGGAGAGTTCTACAGCTATCTCACATTTTCTGACCGCATCGATGCTCCCGCAGAACTGCGCGTGCGGGAGCTTCTTGGCGCGGACGAGCGGGAGTTTGATGTGGCTCTTCTTATAGCGGAGGAAAAAACTCCTGATTCGTTTTTGTTGCGGCGGGCTGGATCCGATCCATTCTCAGAAGAAAACCAGCAGATGAGAGATGCTTGTAAGAAGCTCGGAATTACCAGGTTTCTATCGACAGTTCTCATCATACGGAGCCGAAGAGGAGCGTTTCCATTGACATCCCGCCATCGAGCTGTGAGCTGGCAAACGGCGGCTGCCATGGCTGATGTCTCCTGAAACCTACTCTGTTCGCAGTGCCTTTACTGGATCGATCGATGCTGCACGCTGTGCCGGAATGATGCTCGCAATCAGGGCACAGAAGGCCAGCGCTATCACTGAGCCTGACAGAACGAATGGGTCCCAGCTCTTTACCTGGTAGAGCTGCGAAGTAATGAGCCGTCCGCAACCGATGGCGATGGGAATGCCGATAGCAAGGCCAAGAAGAATCTGCAGGAAGGCGCCGCGCAACACCAGCCTGATGATGTTCAGCTTGTCAGCGCCGAGGGCCATGCGCACGCCGATCTCGCTCGTACGCCGCTCGACCGTGTATGCCGTCACGCCGTAGAGTCCGATCGCTGCAAGAATCAGCGCAAGGATGCCGAAGAGCCCGGTCATCTGTGCCACCACGCGCTGCTGGTCGAAGGTTCCATCCACCTGCTCCTGCATCGACCGGATATTCAGCAGTGTGAGGTTCGGGTCGGTCTCGCTCAAGACACGGCGAATTTGCGATTCAAGACCCTCCATACCGCCATGAACTTTGAGCACTGCGCCTTCGATGAAGTGCGTACTGTCATCGAGGGATTGCATCAAGTCGTTGTCATATTTCACGCGCTGCGCCAGCGGCACAAAAAAGATCGGACGAGGACTTTCATGCCCCAGCGGGTCCCACGAGAGATATTTCGCATGGTTCACGATGCCCACAATCTGATAGGTCGCGTTGTATCGCGGCAGATCGAGGCCAAAGTAAGAACCCAGCGGTTCCTCGCCAGGTTTGAAGAACCTGTGGACAAAGGCCTCGTCCACAATGGCGACGTTCTGCGAAGAAGCATTGTCTGCTTCAGTAAAACTGCGTCCGCGCAGAATGTGCTGGCCGAGCGCCTCAAAATAATCCGGAGTGACGTGGTCCCACGATGAGCCGGACGGATCATTGATGTTCGGCATGCCGTGTCCCTGGCGGATGACGATCTCGCCCCAGTTGTCCTGCAGCGGAGCATAGGTTGCCAGCGTCGCGCGTTCGACTCCGGGTATATGGGCCAGCCGCTCCTGTAGCTCGCGATACATCGCGTCCAGCTTGGGTTGCGGATAAGAAGAGAACGGCGCCGTCAGGCTGATGACGACCCGGTGGTCGGTCTCGTATCCGAAATCCTGGTGCTGCATCTTGACCAGGCTGCGTGTCAGCAGTCCTGCCCCGGCGAGCAATACAACGGACAGCGTAGCCTGCACCACAACGAGAACTTTTTGCGAGATGGAGGCATGGTCGCGCGTGCTCCGGTTTGCTCCGCGCAACGCATCGGCCGGATCAGCATGAGTAGCCAGCCATGCAGGCGCCGTTCCGAAGAGTGCCCCGGTAAAGAGCGACAGCAGGAAGGCGAATCCCAGCACGGTAAGAGAAGGAGATGCGTCGATGGGAATGAACTTAGCATCGTGGAAGGCGAGCGCCACAACCAGCTTCACACCCAGATAAGCGACTGCAATGCCCACGAGTCCGCCAAAGAGCGAGAGGACGAGGCTTTCGGTGAGCGACTGCCGGATGAGCCTCCGCCGAGATGCTCCCAGAGCCAGCCGGACCGAGGTCTGCGCGCGACGTGCGGCTCCGCGGGCCAGCAGCAGGTTGGCAATGTTGGCGCAGGCAATCAGCAGCACCAGCGAACAGACCACCATCAGAATACGGAGGTTGGCCGCATATTCTTCTTTCATCGCGCCTACGCCAATGCCTCCAGGAATCACGCGAACCTGTTGTTTGGACAGCGTCTTCTTGATCTCAGGAATCCATTCCGACGGAATACCGCTGTCATGGATGAGCCAGTTTTGCAGCAGATTCGTCATTCGCGCCGGCACGGCATTGGGAGTCACTCCGGGCTTTACCCGCCCGATGACGCGCAGCCATGCCGAGAACTTATTCAGAAGGGAATTCGAACCGCGGAAGAGCGGTTCCTGGTTGATCGGCACCCATATCTCCGGCGGATTGGGGCGCAGTGTTTCTCCAAAGAAGCCGGGCGGTGCAACGCCGACAATCGTAAAGGGATGGCCGTCAAGAATAAAAACAGAGCCCACAATCTTTGGATCAGAACCATATTCCTGCTGCCACGCGCGGAAGCTGAGCATGGCAACCGGAGCAGAAGAGGGCAGGTCATCTACAGGCTGAATGGTCCGTCCTGCGAATGGTCCTACTCCAAACGTGGAGAAATAATTGCCGCTGACATATTCTCCGCGCAGAGGCTTGGCCGCACGGTCGGTTTCGCCGCGGCGCACGCTGATCTGCGATCCTCCCGCCTGAAATGCAGCCAGCTGCTCGAATTCGGGAGTGTTCTTCTGCATGAGCTGATAGAAGCGGTAGGAGAACATCCCCCAATTGTCCTGCGGTCCGCCTTCTACGCAGCAGTCATTGCCCTCGCCGATGCGGTAAAGCCGCGAAGGATCGACTACAGGCAGCGACTTGAGCATGACGGAATGAATCAGCGAGAAGATGGCTGTCGTCGCGCCAATGCCGAGCGCCAGAGTGAGCATGGCTGTCAGTGTGAAGACAGGAGAGAGCCGCATCTGGCGCAGCGCGTAAGAAATGTCCTGGCGTAAAGTCTGCATGGAGGCCTCTTTGCGCTACATACGAGCACGAAGAGGGCCATGTTCCGGAAAAGTTAAATGACTGATACGAAATGATTCGTAGATTGAGGGCAGAGCAGGGAGCGTTCACTTCCGGACAGAGATGTTCGGTTTTGGACAGAAAATTACGGAGATCCTCTGTGGGGTCACAGTAACAAACGTCAAAAATCGTGCTAATGGTTTCCAACACTTTCAATTGGAATTTTCGTATGCACGACTCATAGTTTCATAGTGTGCGCTGCAAGGTAAGGCCTTATATCGTGTGGGGAATGATAGTCCAACTCGAAACGAAGCGCCTTTTTTTGCGCCCACTCCAGCTTGCTGATGCGGAGGACACGGAACAGCTCTTTCCGCAGTGGGAAATTGTTAAGTTTCTTAATGTCGAGGTTCCGTGGCCATGGCCCAAAGGTCTGGTTCTTCCGCGGTATCGTGATGTCGTCCTGCCGGCGATCGAGCATGGTGAAGAGTGGCATTGGAGTCTGCGCTTGAAGGAATCGCCTGAGCACCTCATTGGAAAGATCAGCCTTCATCAAAACGAGTGGGACAACCGTGGTTACTGGTTGGGGCTGCCTTGGCAGAGGCTGGGACTCATGACGGAGGCCGTTGCAGCCGTCAATGACTATTGGTTCGATGTTCTTGGTTTCAAAGTCTTGCGAGCTCCCAAGGCCGTCGCCAACATCGCTTCCAGGCGAATCTCAGAGAAGACAGGCATGCATGTCATTGCGACTCTCGAGCGTGACTACGTATGCGGTCGGCTTCCGGCAGAGGTATGGGAGATCACCGCCGAAGAATGCGCAATTGGAAAAAGCAGATGGCCCTTCCTTGTGCATCAGCCGAAATGTCCAACGCTCCGCATTAATGAATGCAATACTTTATATTTATGTTTTATTTAGCTGCGAATAAACGACTAAAAATGCCTTTCTTTTGTCGGGAAGCGATGACTTCTCCGATCGGCAAAGGCTCCGGTTGTGCAGGAAGCTCCGTCCCCTGGAACGCCGCACCCGGGGTCGTGATGCAGAGGCGTTCAGCCGTCTCTTTTCCGTAGTTTTCTTCGACAAGCTTGTAGGCCTCGCTCATGATGGGCAGGCGCGAGGTCATATTGTGCGCGTCGGTGGCGATAATGTTCACCCAGTTCCGGTCAAGGAAAGCAAACGCCATGGATTGCGCAGTGCGTCCGAAGCGACCGGTGAGCGATGACGCTGTGACCTGCACCAGGCAGCCTTCGTTGAGCCAGGGAACCATCCTGTCGGGATGGCGCTGGATGGTCAGATTGCGCTCCGGATGCGTGATGATGGGCCGCATCCCGGCGACCATCATTTCGTAAAAAGTCTCGGTGATGGTCTGCGGAATCATCAGGTCGGCAAATTCGACCAGCAGATAGTTCTTCTGGTTGATGGTGTATTTCGTCGGGTTCTTGAGCGCGTCTTCAATGTTGTCGTAGGAGAGATGAAAGTCGCAGCCCAGGCCGAGCGTGATCTTTCCATTCAGACGTTCGCGCAGAGCAGCAACGCGCTCGCTGTTGACATCAGAGTCGAAGTGCCACCGGTCGTTGGCGTGCGGAGTGCAGACGATATGCGTGATGCCGTCATTGGCCGCGGCCTCGGCCATGGCAACAGAAGTATCTATATCAGGTGAGCCGTCATCGAGTCCGAATAACAGGTGGTGGTGGATATCAATCATCTGCTTGTTGCCAGTTCAGCGTCTTCTTTCCCCGCCAGCGAGCTTACCAGCGATGCAAAAATCTTGTACCCGTCAGCAGAGCCGAGCAGCCCTTCAGAAGAGCGGTCCGGGTGCGGCATCATTCCCAGTACATTGCGCCCTTCGTTTAGGATGCCGGCAATATTCCCAAGCGAACCATTTGGGTTTGCTTCGCGGGCGATCTCGCCCTGCGGCATCGAATAACGGAACGCGACCCTGTCTTCGCCTTCAAGCTTCGCCAGCGTCTCTGCGTCGCAGAAGTAGTTGCCTTCCATATGCCCGATGGGAATCTTCAAGACCTCGTGCAGTTCCAGCTTGCAGGTAAAAGGCGAATTCGTCGTCTCCGTGCGCACATGAACCTGCTTGCAGATGTACTTGAGTCCGGCATTGCGCATCAGCGCGCCGGGAAGCAGTCCGGCTTCACAAAGAATTTGAAATCCGTTGCAGATACCGAGCACCAGGCCGCCGTCAGCAGCAAACTTTTTGACCGACTGCATCACCGGCGAAAACCGGGCAATCGCGCCGGTGCGAAGGTAATCGCCGTAGGCAAAGCCGCCGGGAACAAGGATGGCGTCGCAGTTCTCAAGGCTCGGCGAATCATGCCAAAGAAAGGTCACCGGCTCATGCGCGATGTCAGAGATGACGTGATACGTATCTTGATCGCAATTGGAACCGGGAAAGACGAGAACGCCGAATTTCATATCTATAGGCTAGCAGTTTCACGGCCACAGTGCGGCGAAATTCCCCTTTTGAAATCTCTTCACGGACCATCTTAGCTACGGTGAAACTTTTATTCTGGCCAAACGCTCTAATTTCCCAATAGGCTTTCGCTATGGGTGGCTTCGACTTCAAAACAACGAGCCGTACAGCAGGCAGTGCCTTGCTGAACTGGTGGCGCGCCGTTTCGATCGAGGCTCTGTGTGTGGCCGTAATGTGGCTGATCGGCCTCTGGCTGCTGCATGTGCCGCTCTTTCCCATGTGGGCGCTGATCGGCGGCCTGATGACCTTCATCCCCAACTTTGGCGGAGTCATCGCGCTCATCGGCCCGGTCTTCAGCATTCTGGTCAGCGGTAAGGACATCGAGCGCCTCGGCTTCGTGCTTGGACTCTATGCTGTCATCGTGGTCGTCGACCAGGTTCTGCTGCAGCCGGCATTGATGAAGCGCACAGCCCGCGTGCCTATCTGGGCATCGATCCTCGCCCCGATTGTGCTCGGCATCATCATTCCATTCTGGGGAGTGCTGCTGGCCCCGCCGCTGCTGGCGATTATCTATGCCTTTAGACGTCCGAAGGCAGATTTCAGGTCACAGGTCACAGGGCTCAGGTAGGTCACAGGGCTCAGAGCTTCTTAGAAATTGCCCACAACATTTTTCCAACCTCGGTTGAGAGGTTCTTGCAGTTTTCTATTTCTTGGATTTTTCCGAAGCCGAGCTTTTCTGCAATGACAAGCTGAGTCTGAACTTCGAGAACTGAGCCACGCGCTATGCTCAGGAAGTTTCTGTACTCCTTTGCCGAGAACCGGCCATACCCTTCTGCAATATTGCTGGCCGTAGAAACTCCTGCACGACGCAACTGGCTCGTAAGGCCAAATACTTCTTCTCGCGGAAAGTTGGTCGTTAATCCATAAATTGCAACGCTCAACTCGACGGCACGCTGCCAAACAACCTCTGGGACAAGGTTCCACATGGCACCATCAGTATAGGCGAAGACAAGGCGAAAGTCATCCTGAAAACTTGCATGGCTCCAGCGGCTCATAGTTAAATCGGGTCGGAGGATGCTCCATGGCTCAGCCTTCCAACGCCACGATCTCGATCGACGGCAACAAGTTCAACGCAATGTCAGCTCACGTCGGCGTCGATACCGATCATGACCAGACCGGGATGCCCAGATGGGGACCTTAAAGTGTTCCATCAACTGCACCGTGGACCATTCATGATACGGAGAACATGCCCTTTGCCACGCTGCAGAACCTGTTCAACCTGGCGAATATCGCTACCCGGGACAAGATCAAACCCATCAAGGTCGAGTTCTGGCAGGACGAGAACCAGCAGGACGCAATCTGCACGTACACCTTTCAGGGTTGGATCAGCGGGTTCCATACTTCGGGTGGTGGCGGGGCCAATCACGTTCTCCATATCAAGCTGCAGCCGGCGCTCGACAAGCAGAACTTCGTCGATGTGAAGATAGGGAACTGATGCTTCTGACAATCGACCAGGACGGAGTCATCCGGGATTCCAAAGTCAAAGTGGAACTGATCCCGCAGATCGCGCATGGGCCACTGGCGCATATCAATGCCATCGTGGTGCATCAAACCGATTCGTCTACTGCCAAAGGCACACTTTCCGGTTATCGGACAAGCGAGAAGCACACAGGAGCTCATTTCCTGATCGATAAAGACGGGACGGTCTACCAAGTAGTACCCCTCAAGCAGAAGTGCTGGCACGTCGGCCCGATACTCTCAAGGTGTTATCAGAAACATTCCTGTGTCCCGCAGGAAGAGGAATACTACCGTTCTCTGACCAAGATCACAGGTGGGGTTAATGGTCAGTATGCGAGGGCTATGGATCATCGGGAGGAGCCCAAGAAATACCCTGATCGTTATCCCAGCAACAGCGACGCGATCGGCATCGAGATGGTAGGCAAAAGCCTGGATAAGTGGGGGAATGTCTACGAAACCCCAACACCCCAGCAGCAACAGTCTCTGCACTGGCTCATCCAGGATCTGCTCGATACGTTGCACTTGACGCGCACGGATATTTATCGTCATCCACAAGTTTCCCGGAAGGGAGCAGGGGAGGCCGCCGGTGCTACGTGGTAGTTGGTTACTTCTTGGGTTGTTCTTGTTCGGCGCCGGCCAAAGACAAACACATTTTCCTCTTCCCGGAACCGCCGCAATCACGATTGGACAGGTGGAATGGAAGCCGGGAGATGCAGACGCAGATGATCTCTGCAAATCCTACCGACTAACGGAGCCACAGCTTCGGAGGCAGTTCCGCACGTACCACCTTTTGCAGCCTGGAGATGTTCATGACCAATACAGCGTATTTCAATGCTGGATTAAGGGCACAATCAAACTAAACGGCAAGACGTATACGTGGGAAAGCCGCCCAGGAAATCTACTTGAGACTAACTGGCCTGATGGAGTGGACAAGATGCTTGGTGGTAAACCTTCTGGAGAGTTGAAAGATTAGTTGAAATCCCGGGGGCAAATGTTTTCTGGTAAATTCCTCGTGCTCCTAGCCATCTTCGCGCCGGACGCTGCGCGTCACTACCCACTGCCTAAGTCGGCTGTCATCACCATAGGAAAGCCTTATATCGACGCACACACTGATGAGTCAGACGTTGACTTTTGCCGTAACTATCATCTGACCAAGGCCCAGGTAAGAGCACAGTTCCAGACCTACCGGGAACTCAAGGACGACGAGATGCACGACTTTTATCTCTTCGTTCCTTGCGGGATCGAAGGTACGGTGAAGGTCAACGGCAAGACCTATACCTGGCGCACGCAGCTGGGCGGAACTATGGAGACGGATTATCCAGACGGCGTGCGAAAGAACCTGGGCGGAAAGCCGACCGATGATCTCAGTGAAGGTGAGAGTTCTTCCAGAGAGTGATGTAGCACTTCCACCGACTGTGGTTGACACTCTGCAAGGAACGAAAGCCCCGGTGATGAGCCGGGGCTTTGGTGTCTTTGGGGAGGGGAGCAAGTCGTTTGCTTGATGACTATTCCAGCTGGCGAACTCTGGAGCGATGCCCAAACGCAAGGTAGGGCATCATCAGTGTTTCGAGCTGTCCAATTGACGCCATGATCCACTGCATATTTGATTCCTTTTCAGTGTGGGCGGCTATCGTCTCGTGGGGCATGATGGCCGAGTATTTGCTCAATTCCTCTACGTATCCGGTAACCTGGAACGAACGTTTGTAGAACTTCTTCTAGCAGACGGAAGATGCGTGGGTCGTCTGCAAATAGGAATTGTGACTCACGAAAGGCCTGGATAAAGGCGATTTTCTTCGACAGCTGCTCTTTCTCCGGAACGGAACACCAACCCATCAGTGCATCCATGAAAGCCCATGCTCTCAAGTACACATCGAAACGTCGGTTATACAGGTCCAAACGCAACTTGTCTCGTGCTGTGAACCATTGAAACGTCCCAATCGAAGCAACATAAATCGCGATGACAATCGTTGCGATGCCCTCTGCCGCTTTCAGTGCATGAGCCATGGTCAGCCCAGTTTAGCAACGCTTTAAGCAAGCGTTGAGCCGAATTGCGGTTCGGCTGCATCTCTTTGAAAGAACATTCCCATAATGAGACGAACATCCCTCGTTTACAGTGATAGGCATGGAGACAGAAAGAGAGAGCAGACATGCTTTCTGTCATGTACACGGTACGTACACAAATACTGCAAATCTGACACATTCAGCTCATCTGGACTGATGTGTTTTCAATAATTCAATGATTCCATTAGGGGTTTTATGATTTACAGACAGCTAGGTTATTCGGGACTGAAGGTCTCCGCGCTCAGTTTCGGTGCGGGCACTTTTGGCGGCGGCAATGAGTTTTTTAAAGCCTGGGGGGAGACAGGAGTGGAAGAGGCTAAACACCTCGTTGGTCTCTGCCTTGATGCGGGCGTAAACCTCTTCGACGTAGCGAACGTCTATTCAACCGGTCTTGCCGAGGAAATCCTGGGCAAAGCCGTCGCGGGCAAGCGCGACAAGCTGCTCATCTCTACCAAAGCGACATTTGCTATGGGCGACGGCCCTAACGATGTGGGATCGTCGCGCTACCACCTGATCCAGCAGTGCGACGCGAGCCTCAAGCGCCTGGGCACGGATTACATCGACATCTACCACATGCATGGCTTCGACGCGATTACGCCGGTCGAGGAAGTCATCGACACTCTGAATACGCTGGTCCACCAGGGCAAAGTCCGCTACATCGCCTGCTCGAATTTCTCCGGCTGGCACCTGATGAAGTCCCTCGCTGTCTCCGAACGCTATGGATGGTCACGCTACGTGGCGCACCAGGTTTACTATTCGCTGGTCGGGCGCGATTACGAGTGGGAGCTGATGCCGCTTGGTCTCGACCAGAAAGTGGGCGCCCTGGTCTGGAGCCCGCTGGGATGGGGACGCCTTACGGGCAAAATTCGCCGCGGCCATCCGCTGCCGGAAACCAGCCGCCTGCACCAGACTTCCGAACAGGGCCCTCCGGTTCCCGATGAATACCTCTACAACGTAGTCGATGCGCTGGATGCTGTAGCCAAGGAAACCGGCAAGACGATCCCGCAGGTTGCGCTGAACTGGCTGTTGCAGCGGCCCACGGTGACCAGCGTCATTGTCGGCGCGCGCAACGAAGAGCAGCTGAAGCAGAACCTCGATTCCGCTGGCTGGAACCTGACCCCCGAACAGGTGGTCAAACTGGATGCCGCGAGCGACGTCACTTCGATCTATCCCTACTGGCACCAGACCCAGTTCAAGAGCAGGAATCCTCTGGCTGTTCCACGCAAGAGGTAAACTTCCTTCCCCCTTAGCTCCCACGTCATAATTTTGAGGCGTGGGGGCTGGCCCCTCGACGAATTCCACAAATCAGCGTCAAAATAGATAGCACCACAATCCGGGCCACCTTAGCGAGGTGTTCTTATGGTTCGCAGACCCTTCCTGTCCTCATGCATGATGGTTGCGGCCCTCGCCGCAACTGTGGCAGCTTACGCGGTCCGCGTAGGCGAAGCAGCTCCAGACTTCACCGGCACTGATTCCAACGGAAAGACCCACAAACTCTCCGAATACCACGGCAAGTATGTCGTCCTCGAATGGACGAACAACGGCTGCCCCTTTACCCAGAAGCATTATGAGAGCGGCAATATGCAGTCGCTTCAGAAAGAGTGGACGGCGAAGGGCGTAGTGTGGCTCACGGTGCTTTCCTCCGCGCCCGGCGCGCAGGGATATATGACGGCCGCTGAGGAAAACGCCTACATGACGAAGGAGAAGGCCGTGCCTACCGCAGCGCTGCTCGACCCGACCGGAGTGATCGGCCACAAATATAAGGCCAGAACAACGCCGCACATGTTTGTGATTGATCCGTCGGGGAAGTTGATCTATGCGGGTGCGATCGATGACCACCCGACGACCGATCCAAGCGACATCAAGTCGTCAAAGAACTATGTCTCCGATGCACTGACCGAAGCCATGGCCGGCAAGCAGGTGGCTGTGTCCTTCTCGCGGCCTTATGGATGTTCGGTGAAATACGCGGGCGGGGAGTAAAACAAGAACCAGGGTGGCCCCATTCTTTTGTGCTCATGACGAAAGAATGGGGCCACGGTCATCGTCATGATTTCTTCGCATCTCTGATCCGGCGAATTTCTTCCATCCGCTGCGCCAGCAGTTTCTCGCGCCCTTCATTCGTGGGATGGTAATATGTGCGCCCGCGCAGGCTTTCCGGAAGGCACTCCATATCAGCAACACGGTCCGCCTCATCATGCGCGTATTTGTAACCCTTGCTGTAACCCATTGCCTTCATCAGTCCCGTAGGAGCATTGCGCAGGTGCAGGGGGACGGGCTCGGCGCGGGTGCTCTCAATATCGGAAAGAACCTCGCCATACGCCGTATAAAGCGCATTCGACTTTGGCGCCAGCGCAAGATAAGCCACCGCCTGGGCCAGCGCCAGCTCGCCCTCCGGAGAGCCGAGAAAATCCATCGCATCGCGCGCCGACAGGCAGAGGTTCAGCGCCTCCGGAGCAGCGAGGCCAATGTCTTCGACCGCCATGCGGACGACGCGCCGCGCCACGTACATTGGGTCTTCGCCTGACTGAAGCATCCGTCCCAGCCAGTAAAGCGCGGCATCGGCGTCGCTATTGCGCACCGACTTGTGCAGCGCGGAGATAAGGTTGTAATGCTCCTCGCCCTGCTTGTCGTAAAGCAACACGCGCTGCTGAATCGCTTCCGTCGCTATCTCTGTGGTGATGCGATGATCGGAAGCTGTAGCGAGTTCCGCAGCCACTTCAAGCCCGTTGAGAGCGCGTCGCGCATCGCCGTTGGCGTAGTTGGCGAGAAGCTCGAGAGCTTCGTGATCAGCAGTAACGCCGAGGTTCCCGAGACCGCGCTCCTTGTTGGAGAGCGCCCGTTCAATGAGCGCAAGAATCTGCTCGTCAGCAAGAGCGCGCAGCGTATAGACGCGGCAGCGCGAGAGCAGCGCCGAGATAATCTCAAAAGACGGATTCTCCGTCGTCGCGCCTATGAGACGAATGGAACCGCGCTCCACGTAGGGAAGAAAAGCATCCTGCTGCGCCTTGTTGAAGCGGTGAATTTCATCGACAAAGAGAATGGTGCGCGTGCCATAGGTCGCGGCCTTCTCGGCATCTGCCATCACCTGCTTGATTTCCTTGATGCCCGAGAGCACCGCAGAATACTCAATGAAGGTGGCGCGCGTGGTCTCGGCAATGATCTTGGCCAGTGTCGTCTTGCCTACTCCGGGAGGCCCCCAGAAGATCATTGACGAAGCATCATCACGCTCAATCTGCACGCGCAGTGGCTTGCCCGGCCCGAGCAGATGCTCCTGCCCGACGTATTCATCCAGCGTGCGCGGACGCATCCGCTCCGCCAGCGGCGCAGTCGCAGGCGTTGTGCGCAGATCAGGCGTGCTGCCAAAAAGGCTCATGTTGCTTCTATTTCAATGATGACAGATTAGACTGGCCCCCTCCGACTTCGCTCAGGGCAGGCTAGGCCTACGCGCTTCGCGCCATTCTATTTGTCTCTTTGGCGCGCTGTCTCATACAGCAGAATACTCCCTGCAATCGCGGCATTCAGCGACTCCACCGGCCCAGGATAGGGAATCGTCACGCGATCATCGCACTGACGAACGATCTCCTCAGGCAGGCCGCTGCCCTCATTCCCGATAAAAAGAGCAACAGGCCGCGTCAGATCGAGCTTCCGCGCTGGCGTGCCGCCCTCGACCGTAGTAGCGACCGTGCGGATTCCGCGAGCGCGCAGCGAAGCAAACAGCGTTGCAGTATCTGCTGTCACCACCGGCAGGCGAAAGGCCGATCCAGCCGACGCGCGCAACGCTTTCGAGTTCCAGAGGCTCACCGTTCCCGGAAGAGCAATGACGCCGGCAACTCCAAAAGCTTCAGCCGAGCGAACGATCGTTCCCAGATTGCCTGGATCCTGCAGCCCTGCGGAAACCAGAAGCAGGGGATTCGATGCTGCAAGAACATTTTCGAAAGTAAACGAAGGAGCTTCAGCCAGAGCAGCCACCGGTTGCGGCGACTCCGTGCTTACCGCGCTCACAAAAATATCAGCAGGCAACTCAAGAATTTCTGTCTCCGAACCAACTACGATACCGTCGAGAAGATTCAGGCTGCCGCTGCGAATAAAGACCGTCGGAACGCACAGGCCGCTGCGCAGGGCTTCTTCAACAAGGTGCAGGCCTTCGATAGCAATCAGGCCCGACGCGGTCTTTTCGCCTTTTCGGAGCGCGGCGCGTAATTCTTTTACGCGGGCATTCTGCCGGCTTTGTACAATGCGAACATGCGCGTGATTCAGGGCCCTCTGCATGGGTGCGATTCTATCCTGTCCGCGCCTGCGTTTTGAGTTCTTCAGATTGGAGTCGCCTTGTCCGCGGAAATTTTGCGTATCCATCCGGACGAACCGGAAGCGGAGCGCGTTGAGTACGTCGTTTCTTGTTTGAAAAGCGGCAAAGTTGTCGGGCTCCCCACCGACACGTTTTACGGCCTTGCGGTCGACCCCGTGAACCTGCGCGCGGTCGAGCGCATTTACGAGATCAAAAAGCGTCTGAAACACAAGCCGCTCTCGCTGCTCATCTGCAGCCTCCAGCAGGCATATGAACTCGTGCGTGATGCGGACGCAAACTTCGACCGTCTCGCCGAACGCTTCTGGCCCGGCCCGCTGACGCTGATCGTCAAGGCGAGCTCACGGCTGCCCCTGCGCGTTACCGCCAACACCGGCAACGTGGCCCTGCGCATCCCCGATGCAACCATCCCGCGCGCCATTGCTGAAAAATTTGGGCTGCCCATCACGGCTACGTCTGCGAATCTGCAGGGCGCACCTGAGTGCACCTACGCCGCCTGCGTACGCGACCAGATCGGTGACCGCATTCCGCTGATCGTTGACGGCGGCCCCACCGGGCGCAGCCTTCCAACGACGATTGTCGACCTCTCCGGAGGCAAAGGACGTTGGCAGATTCTGCGTGAAGGCGCGATCCCCACCCACGAAGTCGCCCTCGCCTTGCATCGATAGCCGCCATGATCGTTCCGGATACAAATCTGAGGCGCATGGGCGCTGGCCGGCGGCTGGCGATCAACACCATTGTGTTTCTGGTGGCCGCCGCCATTGCCTGGACGGGCTGGGTCTACGGCCAGATTCGCTATTACGCCGAACGCGATGAGGCGCAGAAGTCCGACGCGATCGCGGTCTTCGGCGCAGCCGAGTACGACGGCAGGCCGTCGCCCGTGCTTCGCGCGCGTCTTGACCATGCGCTCGATCTCTACCAGAAGGGAATTGCGCCTCTCGTCATCACTCTCGGCGGAGCCGATGAGGGTGACCGACTCTCCGAAGGTGCCGTCGGCCACGACTATCTCCTCGCCCACGGCGTTCCGGAAACAGCGATCATTGCCGAGACGCTGAGCGATAACACGACCGAATCCGCCGCGCGCCTGGCAGGCATCGCGCGCACGAATCATCTGAACCGGGTCACAGTCGTCAGCGATGGAACGCATCTGTTCCGCATCCACGCCATCTGCGAAAAGAACGGGCTGACTGTCTACACTTCGCCCCGGCCGGCGGGCAAACCCATCAGCGGCGAAGAGACCTTCTCGCGTATCGTCCACGAAATTCTCAGCTACACAGCCTGGAAGTTGCGGCTGCATTAGAGCCAGAGAAGTAGGAAATAGAGATTAGGGAAATAGGTAGGTGTGGTCTTTAGCCCTCGAAAATAAATTCGGAGAAGAACCGGGCTTCAGTCCCGAGGTCAAACGCCGAAAACTACCGTCCCGCAATCCACTCCGCGCAAATTGCTGCCAGGACCGTCGAAAGAAAATTCACCGCATCGTTATTCAGCACGCCGCGCCGCTCAAAGACCGCTCCCAGCACGCTGTCTGCAAAGAATCCCAGAACACCGCTGACAAAGATCACCGCCGCTGGCCGCCAGCCGAGAGCAAACGTGCCTGCAGCCACAGCGCTAATCGCCGCCGCACCCAGGCAGCCCGCAGCCGTGCCGGTGAAGGTAATCCCTCCGTCCGTCCCCGGAGGAACAGGCTTGAAGTTCGTCAGCAGAAGTGGCTGTCCTCCAAAGGCCTGCCCCAGTTCTGACGACAGAGTGTCGGCCGTAGCCTCGGCTAACGCCGCCGAGACGCCGGCCAGCATCACCTCCGAACCATGCGCCGTAGGGGTAAAGATTTGTGCTGCCGACAATGGCAGGCTGGCCAGCGCGGCCATTCCGAGGTTCGCGGCCACCTGTGAGGCTCGCCGCCCGCTGCGTTTTTCGGCTACTCCGAGCGCTTCTTTGCGCCTGCGTCCGACGCGCGTCGCGCCCAGCGTGAGAATCAACATGGTTACCAGTGACCACAGGGCGGTCCGCCATCCGGGAGTGCGCAGATACAAACACGCTGTCACCACAGTCCCGGTAAGCACGGCAGGAATGGTTCCCGCCCTGGCCATCCACACAATAAAGGCAAATACGGCGCAGATCAGACCTGTCTGCAGAAGAACCGGATCACGACGTTCCCAGGCGTCAACCGTCTGAAAGAATATCCAGATGCACGAAACGGGCAATACAATCAGGAGCAGCAGCTGCGATTGCCAGTACAGCGGTGGACGGCGTGGGGTTTCATGGTTCATCGGATTCCTGATAGCCTGACAAGTTGAAGTGCTTGAGTGAATTACAATCTAATTCTTAGCAGGATTTGTAGTTTTTCTTAAGCAGGATTTGTTGCTGAGTGAGGTATCAACGAGTGCGAAGTGTATGGTTTGCCGCCGGAGCTGTGGTGGCTATGGCGGCTGCGGCTGGTTGCGGTAACCAGTATCGTCCAGTCGTAACCCCGGTTACCCCCTCAGGCCCCGCGCCGGAGCCTGGTGGTTATGTAGTCGCGTTTTCCCAGCCGAATTTTCAGGCGTATACCCTGAACTCAACCTCTCCCTGCCCGGGTCCGAATTCGTATCAAAATCCGGGAGTGGTGACCCTGATCGACTTTTCCGGCGACAGCGTCATGGCCCAGGCCACTGTCGGCACAGGGCCGCTGACCTTTGCCCTCGATCCTTCGGGCTCGACTGCCTACAGCGTCAACTTGAACCTGGGTAGCAACGGTAACTGCACCAGCACGCTGAGCACTGTGCCTTTGAGCAATACCCTCCAGTCCAATAAAGTGCAGAACACGACGTTGCCTGCAAGCAGCGGCGTCTCCACGCAGCCTTCAAACATTCTCGTGGCCAGTGCGGGCGAATATGTGGTCGAGCCGTTTACCGCGGACCTGAACGGCCAACCAGCCATCGGCGTGCTGACCGGCAGCCCGCCGTCGCTGAAGCTCGAGGTTCCGGTAGCGACCGGCCTGGTGAACGCTGTCGGTGTTGGCTCAACAGCCGCACAGCGCCTCTACGCTATCAGCCAGGGAGTGCAGTGGGGAAATTGCGACAACACCTCGTCTGTGAGCACGAATGGTGAAGCGGACGGCATCGATTACGCCACCAACACCGTGACCAGCCAGCTTGCTCTCGGCCATTGCCCTGTATACGGGCTCATGACCCCTGATGGACGACGTGCTTTTGTCATGAATCGTGGCAGCGGTACCGTCACCGTCATTGACAGCGCAAAAAATCTGCTGGATACGACCGCGACAAACTACAAGACCAATGAGACGATCACTGTAGGCGCAGGCCCGGTCCATGCTGACCTTTACGCTGCTGGCGCGCTGTTGGTGACGGCAAACTATGATGACGATTCCGTCAGCATCATCGACGTAAGCATCAACGGAGCGGTGCAGGGCTTTACCGATACGGCGAACTTTGGCCACGTGCTCGCAACCGTGAAGCTGCCTGCCGGAAGCCATCCCGCTGCGGTCTCTGTTCTGCAGGATGGCAGCAGGATCTACACCGCAAACGAAGGAACAGGCACGGTCAGCGTCATCAATCTTTCGAGCTTCACCGTTGAAAAGACCATCCCGGTGCAAGGTCACCCGCGCTCGATCGTCTCGACCTTCAACTATCCCAACGGCAAGGTCTACACCATTTCGCAGGATAGCCCGTACCTCACAGTCATCCGCACCGACACTGACATTGTCTCGTCGTCGATCCTGCTGCAGGGCAACGGCGTGGACGTGCATACGACCGTGCAATACGCCGGCACCTCCGGCACAGGGGCAAACAGCGTCACACAAAGCCGCTCTGTCGGTTCAGGCGCTCCGTAATTGCAGAACCTGCATCTCTGCCCCGAAGGCGCTCCCATCCTGGAGCGCCTTTGCTTTGGATGAAACGAATGCAGAGACCTGCTAAAAAGGGTAGAAGCACCAGATGGTAAGCGAGGGCTTCAGCCCTCGCGATGTGAACAGTGAAATCAGAGGGGGCTTCAGCGCCTGAGGTACTCTGTGGCATCGAGGAAAATACTTGACACTGCAAGGTGAAACGACCGTGGATAAAGCTGACGTGCCGGCAGACCTGCAGCCGGTGCGCAAAACAAAGCTCGCCTTCTTCGTCAGCCACCCCATCCAATATCAGGCGCCACTTTTGCGCCGCCTGCAGCAGGAGAGCAATCTCGACTTAGCCGTTTTTTTCTTCAGCGACCGTTCTGTGCGCGGCTACTGGGACCAAGGCTTCAACAAGATGGTCGAGTGGGACGTGCCGCTGCTGGATGGCTACAGATATGAATTTCTTCCTCAGCTGCTGAAGGAACGCGCGACTACAGGAAAATTCTTCCATCCTCTGAATCAAGGAATCATTCAGGCATTAAGAAAGAACCGGTTTGATATTGTCTGGACGCACGGCTATTTCACATTAAATTCCTTGATCGTGATGGCTGCAGCAAAGGCTTTCGGCTCCAAGGTCGCGCTTACTTCTGATTCAAGCTCGCTGGTGAACACTAATAGCTTCCTGAAGGAAGCGGTGAAACGGACCTACATGAGCATTGTGCACGCCCTCGTGGACTGCACGCTCGTTGTGGGGAAGACAAACCACGCGTATTGGCGCCGCTATTTCGGCGACCGGATGGCCTACTATTCCTTCCCCTACAGCGTTGACAACCAGTATTTCCGTCAGCGCGTCCAGGGAGCGGATGTTCCTGAAATCAGAAAGAAACTGGGCCTTGAAAGTGGACGGCCCGTCATTTTGTATGCGTCAAAGTTACAGAAACGCAAACGCTGCACCGATCTCATTCTCGCTTATCAGCAGGTAATCAAGAAGACAGAGAGCACCAATGCACCGTATCTGTTAATCGCCGGCGACGGAGAAGAGCGTCAGGCACTCGAACAGGCCGTAGCCGCAGCAAATCTGACACAAGTCCGCTTTCTTGGCTTCCAGAACCAGAGCGAACTGCCCGCCCTGTTTGCTCTCTGCGATGTCTTCGTGCTGCCCAGTGCCAACGAGCCATGGGGGCTCATCGTCAACGAAGTGATGAACGCCGGCCGCCCTGTAGTCGTCACCGACCAGGTAGGGTGCCAGCAGGATCTTGTCGAAAACGGCGTCAACGGATATGTCTATTCCGTCGGCGATGTGCCCGCACTCAGCGGCATTCTCGAAAAACTCATCGCCGACCCCGAACTACGCAAACGCATGGGCGAGGAGAGCCTGCGCATCATCGACAATCACAGCTATGAGCAGTGCGTTGAAGGGCTGCAGGCATTCATCAAAACGATGCATCCCGCATAAAGCATCTTTATCGGTGGCATATCCTCATTGACTTCGCCTGCCTCGCAAAGTATAGTCATCTATCCAAGCAGACAAGCCGATAAAATCAACCTTGGTAATAATGTTTACCTTCTAGCTCAATCCATAGCCAGCAGGGCCTCTTATCCGGAAGAGAGTCCAGAGGAATTCGTGTGAGAAGACAAACCGCTGCTCTTGTTGTGATTTGTTTTGCCCAGTGCCTTTCCAGCCTCGCTCAATCCAGCCGCCCTCATCTCATTCCTCAGCCGCGCGAATTCCAGAGCAGGGAAGACATTCCCCTCGCGCATGGCGTGGTGGTCTCTGCCCCCGGCGGCGATAAAGATGATGTCTTTGCCGCACGCGATCTCACCGACACCTTGAAAGAGCGCGGCATCACGCGCACGACTGCTGCTTCCGCCGCGCACATCTATCTCGTCCGCGATACTTCCGCAGCAGGCAAACGAGCCCTCCTGCAGGCAAAGCTTTCTCTGGATACGCCCACTCTCGACGAAGGCTATGCGCTCTTTACTGAAAAAAACAGCGTCTATGTCGTCGGCCACACAGCAACCGGAGTTTTCTACGGAGCGCAAACAGCAAAGCAGCTTGTCTCCGGCTCCGGCGCAGACGCGGTCTTCCATGGATGCACGATCCGGGACTGGCCGGCAATGAAATACCGTGGCGTGCATGACGACCTTTCGCGCGGACCAGTGCCGACACTCGAATTCCAGAAGAAGCAGATTCGCACCTTCGCCGCCTACAAGATGAACGTGTACTCGCCCTACTTCGAGAACACGATTCAATACGCATCGAATCCGTTGCCCGGGCTACCCGGCGGCTCCATGTCGCAAGCTGATGCGAAAGCGCTCGTCGAGTACGCAAAGCCGTATCACGTCACCATCGTTCCTGAGCAGGAAGCCTTTGGACACCTGCATCACGTCCTCACCTGGCAGCAATATTCGCAGCTGGCTGAGGTGCCGAATGGTTCCGTGCTCGCACCAGGAGAGCCTGGCTCACTGCAGATCATCAAGCAGTGGTTCACCGAGCTTGCCGCAATCTTCCCCGGCCCCTTCCTGCATATCGGCGCCGACGAGACCTTCGAGCTGGGACAAGGTAAGACTTCGAGCGAAGTCAAGCAGCGCGGCCTCGGAGCAGTTTACGTCGACTTTCTCAAGCAGATTCACACTGAGCTCTCGCCGCTCAACAAGAGACTTCTGTTCTGGGGCGATGTAGCGATGAACGATCCCGCGCGTGCCGCCGAACTGCCGAAGGACATGATCGCCGTCGCCTGGCACTATCAGCCGGAACCAAACGGCTTCAGCAAATGGCTCGATCCCTATACAAAGGCCGGAATGGAGACCTGGGTCGCACCCGGAGTCAATAACTGGAGCCGCGTCTATCCCAACAATGAAACAGCCCTCGGCAACATTCAGGGCTTCGTAGCCGACGGCCAGAAAGCCGGCAGCACCGGCGTGCTGAACACCATCTGGAACGACGACGGCGAAGGACTGTTTGCGGAAGACTGGTACGGAATCCTCTTCGGCGCAGCAGCTTCATGGCAGCAGGGCACGAGCGATATCGCGCAATTTCAGAAGGACTACGCCGCAGTCTTTCACAACGATACAACCGGCGCGCTCGACCAGGCGCAGATCGCGCTCATCGCTGCGCACAAGGCGATCGAGCAAACCGGCGTCGGCGATCTGAAAGACCAGTTCTTCTGGCTTGACCCATGGACCGTCGAAGGGCAGGAAACGATGAAGAAGATCCAGCCGGCACTCATCGAAATCCGCACCGAGGCCGAGCGTGCGCTTACATTGATTGCGCAGGCGCGCCGCGAAGGCAATCTGCGCGAGCCCGAAGCTATCGACGCTATAGAACTCGGCGCGCGCCGTATTGATTTCATCGCCTTCAAGTTCCAGACCGCGAGCGACATTGCCGAAGGCTACCGCCGCATCTACGAAAGCCAGAATGACCCCGAAGCCCGCAAGCACGTCAATCGCGACCTGCTGAGCTTCTCAAGCGCCAACGGACGCTGCCAAGACCTCCGCGACGGCTACGGCTACATCCGCGATCTGTTCCGTGACGTGTGGCTCAAGGAAAACCGTTCCTACTGGCTCAACAACGTGACCGCCGAATACGACATCGCGCAGCAGTTGTGGATCACGCGCGCAGAAAAACTTCGCGCGGCTCGCGCGCAGTGGACTGCAACCCATACCTTGCCATCGCCGGAATCGATCGGGATTGCGAAAGTAAACTGAGGACTGATGCACATACCTCTGCGTACCGTCGATCTCATCATTGTTGTTCTTTACCTCATCGGAATCACATGGTTCGGCCTGCGCTTCCGCAAGAGCGGCGAACGCTCCATCAAGACTTACTTCCTCGCTGACCGCAACATTCCCTGGTGGGCCATCGCGCTCTCCATTGTTGCCGCAGAGACAAGCACACTCACTATCATCAGCGTGCCCGGCATCGCGTTCACCGGCGACTTCGGCTTCCTTCAACTGGTGATAGGCTACCTGCTTGGGCGCATTGTGATCTGCATTCTCTTTTTGCCGCGCTACTTTCGCGGAGAGCTGCTCACTGCCTATCAGGTCATCGGCGAACGCTTCGGCCGCAAGTTACACCAGCTCACAGCAGCACTCTTTCTCGTGATGCGCGCTGCCGCTGAAGGCGTGCGCGTCTTCGCGGTGGCGATCGTCGTCGGTGTCGCACTAGGCACAGGCGACATCGCATCGATCGTGATCCTGTCGCTGCTCACGTTGCTCTATACCTTTGAAGGCGGCATGAAGGCCGTCATCTGGACGGACGTCCTGCAGATGTTCCTCTATGTGATCGGCACGCTCGCTAGTCTCTGGACCATCTGCGGCCACATCCCCGGAGGAGCGCACGTGCTTTTTTCCGTCGCCTCCGCTGCGAATAAGCTGACCGTCTTCCACTTCGCGCTCAACGTTTCGCAGACCTACACCTTCTGGGCCGGCGTCATCGGCGGCTGTTTCCTCACGATGGCAAGCCACGGCACCGATCAATTAATGGTGCAGCGCCTGCTCGCGGCGAAAAATCTGCGCGAATCGCGTATGGCTCTCCTCGGAAGCGGCGTGGTCATCTTCATTCAATTCACTTTGTTTCTTCTAATCGGCGCGGGATTGTTCGTGTATTACAAACTCTCCGGGCAGACTCCGCAGGCTTCAGGCGCCGACCGCATCTTCCCATTGTTCATCGTTCACCAGATGCCCGCAGGCATTTCTGGTCTGATGATCGCGGCGATTCTCGCCGCCGCCATGTCGAACTTGAGCGCCGCGCTCAATTCACTCGCATCCACTTCGATGGTCGATTTCTATATGCCGAGGTGTCCGGACTTAAGTGAAGCGCAGAAGACGAAGCTTTCGCGATGGATGACACTTGGTTGGGCCGCAGTCCTGCTTGTGCTCGCCATCCTCTCGCGCAGCGGAGGACACGTGCTCGAGATCGGCCTCTCCATCGCGTCAGTGCTCTATGGCGGAATGCTCGGCGTCTTCCTGCTGGGAACACTGACCAAGCGCGCCACAGAAAGCGGCGCTATGGCGGGGCTCATCGCCGGATGCGTGCTCAATGTTCTTCTGTGGCAGCAGGCGCACTGGCTACCGAAGATCGCATGGACCTGGTACGTCTTCGTCGGCTCCACCGTGACTTTCGCCGTCGGATACATCCTGAGTCTTCCCGCAAAGAACAATCGTCTGAGAGATCAATCCTAAAGATGAGCGTTATAACCAAATATCTGTCTCTGCTTCTTGTCCTCGCTCCTCTTGCTGCCTCAGCCCAGCAGGCGAAATTCTCCGCGATCGATCATCTCGTTGCTGACAATATAGCTGAGCATCGCACACCCGGAGCCGTCGTCCTTATCGGGCATAACGGACGTGTGGTCTTCCGCAAGGCCTACGGCGAGCGCTCGCTTGAGCCGACGCACGAGCCCATGACCGCGGACACGATCTTCGACATGGCCTCGCTCACTAAGTCGCTGATGACGGCCACATCGATCATGCAGCTGGCAGAGCAGGGCAAACTCAGCTTCAACGATCCGGTCTCGAAGTATCTGCCCGAGTTTGCCGCCAATGGCAAAGAAGGCATCACCATCCGCCAGCTGCTGACGCACTATTCCGGACTGCCTCCTGACCTGACACTAATCGAGCCATGGGAAGGGAAGGCCGAAGCATTCAAACGCGCCTTTGCCTCCAGGCCCGAACTGCCGCCGGGCGTGCGCTTCGTCTACAGCGACATCAACTTCATCGTGCTAGGCGCGCTAATCGAAAAACTCTCCGGCATGTCCGAGGACGAGTACACCCTCAAGAACGTCATCCAGCCGCTGGGCCTTAAGCACACACGTTACCTGCCTCCGATCGAGTGGCGCGCGCGTATCGCACCCACACAGTACGAATACGGCGTCATGCTGCGCGGCGTCGTGCATGATCCCACCGCACGGCGCATGGGCGGTGTCGCCGGCCACGCCGGCCTCTTCAGCTGCGCGGATGACGTTGCTGTCTTCGCACAGAATCTTCTCAACCGCCTTGCAGGTAAACCGAGCCGTTTTCCGCTCTCGCGCGCAATGGCGCTTAAGATGATTTCACCCGAACAGCCAGCGACCGCAACAGCTCTGCGCAGCTTTGGGTGGGACGTCGAATCGCCCTACTCGAGCAATCGCGGCAGCATCTTTCCCGTCGGCTCGTTTGGACACACAGGATTCACCGGCACATCACTCTGGATTGATCCCGTCTCGAACAGTTATGTCGTCGTGCTAGCCAACGCCGTGCATCCCAACGGCCCCAAGGGCATTACCGCCATGCGTGGCAAGATTGCGGATGCCGCCGCCGCGGGCCTAAACATCGTTCCCGACAACGGAAACCTTTCCTCGAAGCTGACTGGCTATAACGAATCCATCAGCGGCCTGCGCCGCTGGATCGCCCGCAACGGCGACGTCAAGACCGGCATCGATGTGCTTGAAGCTGACAACTTCGCCGATCTGCATGCCCTGGCAGAAAAACACGGAGGCCATCTGCGCATCGGACTGCTCACCAACCAGACCGGCCTCGATGCTTCAGGCCATCGCACCATCGATGTGCTGGCGCACGCGCCGGACATCGAGCTCAAGACACTCTTCAGTCCCGAGCACGGAATCCAGGGCGCGCAGGACACGACCAATATCAGCAACGCGACCGATTCCGCGACTGGCCTTCCCGTCGTCAGCCTCTACGGCGCAACCGATGCGCAACGCCGACCATCTCCCGATACACTGCGCTCGCTCGATGCGGTTGTGATCGACCTGCAGGACGCGGGCGTCCGCTACTACACCTACGAAACCGTGATGGCATACTTCATCGAAGCCGCCGCTCAGACCGGAACCGATATCGTTGTCCTCGACCGCCCCAATCCCATCAACGGCTCCTTCGTGCAGGGACCAATGTCGGACGAAGCCCTGAAGAGCTACGTCCATTACATGCCGTTGCCCGTGCGCCATGGAATGACCATGGGAGAGCTCGCACAATACTTCAACATATTTCGCCAGCTGCACGCCCCCTTGACAGTTATAAAAATGCAGGGATGGCAGCGCGGTGACTGGTACGATTCCACGGGATTAACGTGGGTCAATCCATCCCCCAATCTGCGCGACGTAGAGGAAGCAGCGCTCTATCCCGCGCTCGGCCTGATTGAGTCCACAAATATCTCGGTTGGCCGGGGAACGGACACGCCTTTTGAGATCCTCGGCGCTCCCTGGATCGACGCGCGCGCCTTCGCGCATGCCATGAACGCGCGTTTTCTCCCCGGCGTGCGTTTCGTCCCTGTCGATTTCACGCCGCAGAAGCCTTACCCATACGGAGGCGAGCTCTGCCACGGAGTGCGCGTGCTCCTGATCGATCGCAACGTGCTCGATTCGCCCGAACTCGGAATCGAGATCGCCGCAGCACTGCACAGGTTGTATTCGCAGCAGTACAAGCTCGACCGCATTCAGTTGCTGCTGGCGAATCAGCACACGCTCGAACTGTTGGAGAGTGGCGCCGACGCACAGCACATCGCGGAGGAATGGCTGGAGCCGCTCGCGCAGTTCGAAGTAAAGCGAAAACAGGCTCTACTTTATTAGAGGTCAGGGCTACTCTTTTGTTTGTCATCCTGAGCGGAGTGCGAAGCACGTAGTCGAAGGACCTGCTTTTTGCTTCGGTAGCCGCAACAGGATGGCCCCAATCGAGATAAAAGCAGGTCCTTCGCTTCGCTCAGGATGACAAGAATTGCGATGAGGCAATGGGAAGGACCATTACGAAGCAGTCTTCGGCTTTTTCCCCAGCAAATAGATCACAACCGCAAGCATAAAGACAGAGCCCATCGCGGCCAGTCCCAGCACGCGCAGAATAGCGACCGTATATCGCCCCTGGCTGGGCGAGTAGTTACAGCAGTAAATCAGCACAAGGTCGGTAAAGGAACCGATTTTGCGGTCGCTGGCTTCAACCAGCGCCAGACGAACGTCGCGCGGCTGATATTCCACTCCGGAGAGGTACTTCGACATGCGCCCATCGGGCGTCGCGATCATGATGACGCTCGAGTGTGCGAACTGGTCCATCTTGCCGTCTGGGCCTGGAACGCGAACATAGTGGAATCCGGTTGCCTGTGAGAGATCAGCGATCGAAGCCTCAGGGCCGGTAAGAAAGTGCACGCTGTTCGCAGCGGAGGCATCGCCGAGCATCATGAGAAAATGCTGCTTCGCCTCGACGCTGTCAGCCGGAGTATCTGACGGATCAAAGCTCGCAACCACCACATCGTAGTCATGTCCCGGATGAAGGCCGGTCTGCTTCAGCGCTGTCCCCATTCCATGCAGCACCTGCGGGCACAGCATGCCGCACTTGAAATAAACCAGCGCCATCACCACGGGACGATGGCCGAAGTAGCTGCCGAGCACCACGTCATTGCCATTCTCATCGCGGAAATGATCATTCAGTGGAAGTGGGTGATTGAGGTTCTGGTCGATGCCCGCGTTTTTGAGGTAAGAAGGCGCATTCTGCGAGGATGTTCCAAGCGGCTTGTCAGCGGAGTACTGCTGCGCGCTCGCACTCAGCACGAGGAAGGGAAGGACGAGAAGAATCCGCAGCAGCTTCACACTATAGAATACGCCAGCTATAGCAAAACCAGAGTTGATGTATCCCGAAGCTACTGCTCTCAAGTTGACGCGACCAGCAGGGAGCGGCGGCCTTGCACTCTCCCCAACAAGGCACTGTAACTCTGGTTTTGCTCTAGCTCTTCTCCTCGTGATATTCCTGCTCGGTATTGATCTGCCACAGCCCGCTCTTGTCCATGTTGCCGGCGAGAATGTTGTCGACCGCGGTCATCGCCGTAAGCATGGAGTGGTCCTGGTTGTTGTATTTGTGCATGCCGTTGCGGCCTACGAGGAAGAGGTTCTCGTAGCGCTCCATGTAACGAACGATCTCGTCGAAGCGGTCATAGGTCCCGAAGTATGCGGGATAGGTCTTAGGCACGCGCACGACATGAGCATCGAGCACATCGGACGATTTCAGAATGCCGATCTTTTCAATTTCCGCAATGGCAAATTTCTTGATCTCATCGTCCGGCATGCGCCACAGTTGGTCCGTGTCGTAGCAGAAGTATTCAAGTCCGATCCAGACTTTATCGGGATCGGCGACGAGATACGGGCTCCAGTTGTTGAAGATCTGCAGCCGCCCCACAAGCACATCCGGCTCCTGAATATAGATCCATGTATCCTTGAGCGGGCCGCCGTCCGACTCTGTCACTGCCAGTTTGTTCACGAGCAGTCCAACGGTGATGAAGTCGCGGTAGATAAGGCCATCGCTGATCGCGCGAATCTCGTCCGGAACCGGAGCATCGAGGCTACGAATCAGCTCTCGCACCGGCATGGTGGAGAAGACGTAGTCAGCGTCAATAGTGCGCCGCTCACCAGAGTCGCTGACTGCTTCAACAGCGGTAATGCGGTCGCCGGAAACATGCAGCTTATCCACGCGCCAGCCAAGCTGCACGCATCCGCCCTTTTCTGTAACTAACTCGGCTACATATTCCCAGAGCTGTCCCGGGCCATATTTGGGATAAAGAAATTTCTCGATTAGCGAAGTCTCGGTCGCCTTCTGGGCAATGTCCAATGCCTGCTTGCGGCTGAAAGTCTTCTTCAAAAAATGTGCAACGGCGGAGCGCAGCGAGAGCCCCTTGATGCGCTGGGCTCCCCATGCAGCACTGATCTGGTCGCAGGGAACTCCCCAGACCTTTTCCGTGTACGACTGGAAGAACGTGCGATAAAGCTCGGTGCCGAAGCGGTTGATAAGGAAGTCTTCGAGTGTCTGTTCGTTCTTGCGCGGAAAGAGGTGTGCCTCAAGATAGCCAAACCCGATCTTGAAGACGCGCCATGCTCCAAGCTGCCGCAGCGTCTGCGGGCTCAGGCTGAGCGGATAGTCAAAGAAACTGCGCAGGAAATAAATCCTGCTTTTGCGCTGACGCACCAGCATCACCCGGTCCGGGTCAGATGCTTTGTTTGACGCAGTGATAGTGCGCTCCTTGTTCTGATATCGAACTGAATATTCGCCGTTTTCTTCCGCATTGATCGGGAGCAGTTCGGTCCACCAGTTCATCACGCGGTCCGACTTCGAGAAGAAGCGGTGACCGCCGATGTCCATGCGGTTGCCCTTGTAGCGGATCGTGCGCGAGATGCCGCCGATCTCATGGCCGGCTTCAAGCACAATGGGGCGAATGCCGGAGCGGCGGACGAATTCAAGCGCTGCCGTGAGCCCGGCAGGCCCGGCGCCGATGATGACTGCGGTCGGCTGGCGGCTCATGCGCGCGCTCCGTGGAGATCAGAAAGCTGCCGAAAGGGGAAGAAACAATCCAGGACCCGCAAAACGCGGAGAAAAAGATGAAAATTTACCATTCAAACTCTAATCTGTATGTCTCAGTTATTTTATAAGACGCAGAATATGCCATAAGGGCTTGCCAGCAACCCGCAGATGAAGATTGCGTATCTCAGTTGGGGTGAAGGTCTTTTGAAAGGAGTCAAAACAATGGATGGATGGAAATTCTGGGCAGCATTTGCCATTGGTGTAACAGCGGGCGCAACTGTCGCGCTGCTCTATGCTCCGCAGTCGGGAGAAAGAACGCGCAGACAGGTGCGCCGCAAACTGGAAGACGCAGCCGATTATGTACGCGACACAGCAGACACGCTCGGCGAGCAGGCCGGCTCCGCGTATCGCGCAGGCAGGGAAGCGGTAGGTGATGCGATCGATTCTGCCGGCAATGTTTACAACGTCGCCACGAAGCGCGTGCAGGAAATCATCTAAATCTACTGCGGCGGCAGCGGCTTCAGCTTGACTGTGCGTCCCGTGTGTACCGACTCGCGGGCAGCGTCAAGAATCTGCATCACGACCATGTTCGTGTCGAGCGATGTGAGGTCTCCCTTGGGCTGGAGCTCGCCGCGCAGCACAGCGGCCAGATAGTGCAGGGAAGTATCCTGCGGCGGCGCAAGTGGTGTAGCAGAAATCTGGCTCTCCTGCTTTTCTCCGGTATAGCGCAAGCGCAGCTTATCCAGTCCGACAGTGATGGCATAGCCTTTTGTGCCGTAGACTTCGGAATCTTTCCGCGAAAATGTCCAGTTCCATGAGGGCATCAGAACTGCCTGGGCATCTTTGTAAGAGAGGATGATCGTCGCGTCATCATCCACACGCTGATACGTGTCCGGCTTGTCCGTCTGCGCAACGGCTGTGACGCTGATGGGCGCCTGTCCGTGCATCCACCACGTCATCAGGTCGGCTCCGTAGCAGCCGAAATCATAGAGCGAGCCAGCGCCGTTCAGCGCGGGATCGGTGAGCCACTTCAGAAACTCAGGCTGTACACCGATCTCCTTCGGTCCTTCGTGTCCGTCATGCACAACAACCTTGCGCACGTCGCCAAGCTTGCCTTGCTGAATCTGTTCGTACACGGCACGATTGCTCGCATACCACGTAGTCTCATAGTTCACCAGCACCTGAATGTGGTGCTGATTGGCAAGCCGCCGGATGGCAAGCGCATCATCGAGCGACAGCGTCAACGGTTTTTCGACCATCACGCTCAGGTTATGCTGCGCAGCCTGCTCAATCACGCGGCGGTGTTCGCCGACCGCTGTATAAACCAGCAATGCCTGCGGATGCTGCGCGGCCACGGCCTGGTCAAGCGTGTCATAGAAAAGCTTTGGATCGAGATGAAACTGCTGCTGGTAGCGGCTGGTGAGAGCCTTGTCCGCGTCCACAATAGCGACAAGTTCTACCTCATGTTGAAGAGGGAACTGATGGAGAAATCCGGCGACGTGACCATGCTCAAGCCCGACAATGGCCACACGCAAAGGGGTTGACGACTGTGCAAAGCTGGCAGCAGAGAACACAGCAAAGGCTAGGAGGGCGAAAATGCGAGTGAATATAGGCATGGTAACGTTTCCGTGAAAATTGTACTCGAAACTGTCTGCGCGTACAGCGGTACGCTCCATTGCCACTCGTATTCAGCGGGTGATAGCCTCAAAGGGAATCATTGCAGCCTCATTACTAATCTTGTCCGGAGCTATCCAGGAACATGCAGACGACGTATAACGGGAAGTCCCTGCCCAAAGACGGCGAACCGATTCAGTATGCAAACGGAAAGTACGAAGTTCCAGATCATCCCATTATTCCTTTTATTGAAGGTGACGGCACGGGGCGCGATATCTGGCGCGCATCGCAGCGGGTTTTTGACGCAGCAGTAGAAAAGGCTTACGGCGGCAAGCGCTCGGTGAAGTGGTTTGAAATTTACGCGGGCGAAAAAGCCTTCCGCGAATTCAACACCTGGCTTCCCGACGATTCAGTGAATGCGGCGCGCGACCTGCGCGTTTCGATCAAAGGCCCACTGACCACACCTGTCGGCGGCGGCATCCGCTCATTGAACGTCGCGCTGCGGCAGATTCTTGATCTCTATTCCTGCGTGCGTCCGGTGAAGTACTACCAGGGCGTACCCAGCCCGGTGAAACATCCGGAGAAGCTCAATGTAGTGATCTTCCGCGAGAACACCGAAGACGTCTACGCGGGAATCGAATTCAAAGAGGGAACTGACGACGCGAAAAAACTGATCGACTTCCTCAACAACGACCTACTGAAGAACGGCAAGAAGAAGGTTCGTGAAGATTCAGGCGTAGGTATCAAGCCCATCTCCATTACCGGAACCAAGCGCCTCGTGCGCTATGCCATCAAGTACGCGATTGGGAACCAGCGCAAGTCGGTCACGTTGGTTCACAAGGGCAATATTCAGAAGTTCACTGAAGGCGCTTTCCGTGAGTGGGGCTATGAAGTAGCGGTGAGCGAATTCCGCGACGCAGTGGTGACCGAGCGCGAGAGCTGGATTCTCGGCAATGCCGAAGCGAACCCCGGCCTGACCGTCGAGCAGAATGCCGCGCTCATCGAGCCGGGCCTGGAATTTGGGTCGGAAGAATTTCGCAAGGAGCTCTATGCGGAAGTGAAGGGCGTCCTTGATTCAATCGGCAAATCGCACGGCAACGGCCAGTGGAAGAAGAAAATCCTGATCAATGACCGTATCGCCGATTCGATCTTCCAGCAGGTGATCATCCGCCCGGACGAATACAGCATCCTCGCCTGCCCGAATCTGAACGGTGACTACATCTCGGATGCGTGCGCCGCGCAGGTCGGCGGCCTGGGCATCGCTCCGGGCGCAAACATCGGCGACGGATATGCCGTGTTTGAAGCCACACACGGAACAGCTCCGAAGTATGCCGACAAGGACGTAATCAACCCGGGATCGGTCATGCTTTCAGGTGTGATGCTCTTTGAATTTATCGGATGGCCTGAGGCCGCTAGGCTGATTGAATCGTCCATGGAAAAGACGATTCAACAGAAGCATGTGACTTACGACTTTGAGCGCCAGATGCAGGGTGCCACCAAGGTCAAGACCAGTGAGTTTGCGACACGAATGATCGAGAATATGTAAGAGCACGTTGGTGTGCTTCATCAGTCCTGATTTGAAAGGGAACGGCTTCAGCCGTGCCATAAAGACGGAAGAACAAAACAGGGGCTTTAGCCCCTGAGGTTTTCACCATAGGAGAAGTAATGCGTAAGAAGGTAACGATTGTAGGCGCCGGAAATGTAGGCGCGACGGCGGCACACTGGATCGCCTCCAAGGAGCTGGCCGATGTTGTTCTGATTGACGTCGTGGAAGGCGTGCCCCAGGGCAAGGGCCTTGATCTGCTCGAAGCCATGCCGATTGAGAAGCGCGACTGCCACATCATCGGCACCAATGACTATGCCGACACGGCAAACTCCGACATCGTCGTCATCACTGCAGGCATTCCGCGCAAGCCGGGCATGAGCCGCGATGACCTTCTGCAGACCAACTACAAGATCATGTCAGACGTAGTCAGCAAGGTCACTGCCGTCTCGCCAAACTCGATCCTGATTATCGTTTCGAATCCGCTGGACGCGATGGCGCAGGCCGCATTCAAACAGGCAAAATTCAACCGCGAGCGCGTCATCGGTATGGCCGGCGTACTTGATTCAGCCCGCTTCCGCACCTTCATCGCCGAGGAGCTGAAGGTCTCGGTCGAAAACGTGACTGCATTCGTGCTTGGCGGTCATGGCGATACCATGGTTCCGCTGCCAAGATATTCAACCGTTGCTGGAATTCCTATTACTGAATTGATTGAAAAAACAAAACTTGAAGCAATCGTCCAGCGTACCCGAGACGGCGGCGCCGAGATTGTCAAACATCTCAAGACGGGGAGCGCCTACTACGCGCCTTCGGCTGCGACAGTCGAGATGGTCGAAGCCATTCTCAAGGACAAGAAGAAGATTCTGCCTTGCGCCGCCTACCTCCAGGGCGAGTATGGCATCGATGGCCTTTACGTCGGCGTGCCGTGCAAGCTCGGAGCACGAGGCCTCGAGCAGATCATCGAGATCAAGCTGACCAGCGACGAAGCGGCAGCGCTCCAAAAGAGTGCAGATGCGGTGAAAGAGCTCTGTGCAGTGATTGGCGTGTAGAAAAAAGTAGAAATGCAGGCAGGGAATTCCCAACTGAGTTCACTGCCTGCGCATCACATTCCTGAACTGCCGCCCGAAAGTGATCACAAGCAGATGGCAAAAGTGCATTTGGCCTCCATCTATGAAGGCCAGGAATATGACGCGAACGTTCATTATGCGCTGGAGGCACTGAAAAAGAGCGCGGCTTTAGATAAGTATCACGTCCATACGCTTGCCCATGATCCGGCAGAAGCGGACATCATTCTTTTTGTGGAGATGTCGACCTGCGGCAGCTTCGGCGAGCCCATACGCGCGCACCGGTTGTATCGCCGTTATCCTGAGAAGTGCTTCCTGTTCGATTGGGCCGACAATATGTGGCCGGTCGTGCCCGGAATTTATGCGTCGCTCAGAAAGCAGCACTATTCGCCCGGGCACGCACGTACGGGATTTTATCTCCTGTCTGAGAATCCATACCTTCAGCCGAGGCCCGTCATCGGAAACGAAAAGTATCTCGCTTCGTTTGTCGGGTCGTTGAATACGCATCCGCTGCGCGAAGAATTCCTTAAGTACGGGCGCGACGATATCTACCTGCTGGACACTTCAAAGGAAAGCTACCGTATCCGCTATCACGGAACGCCGGAAGAAAAAGATGCGTTCTGGAGACGCTATGCCGACTCGATGGGGGATGCGCTCTTCAGTCTCTGTCCTCGCGGAAGAGGCCCCGGCAGCATCCGTCTGTTCGAAGCGATGAAGATGGGCCGGGCCTGCATCATCCTTTCTGACGAATGGGTGCCTAACGACAGGGTCAACTGGGAATCCTTTTCCGTACGGCTGCCGGAAGCCGAAGTCAGCAGAATTCCAGAATTTCTCGAGAGCATCCGGGACCGGGCCATGGAGATGGGCACACGCGCCCGCGAAGAATGGGAAAAATGGTTTTCCGAGTCAGCCCGCTTCCACTATCTCGCTGACCTGTGTGCAGAGATGATGCAGATGCGCAAACCACGCGGTCCGCTGCACCGGATCAGCCACTACGGCCACATCGCAAATCCAGGGAACTGGCGTTCCTATTTGCGGAGCAAGGCTATTTTGTACAGAAGAAACCGGAAGATCTACTGGTAGGCGAAAATCACCGCAATTGGCCAGGGGCCGGAAGGTTACTCCGCACAATCACCCTGTTAATGTGGCAGGGTCGTCAGACTGCGGATCAATTCACCATCATTGTCGACATGCAGTTTCTGCATAGCGACGTTCTTTTGCGCAGCGATCGTCTGCCTGTTAAGGTGCAATTGCGCTGCGATATCGTCGACAGAACTGCCTGCTACAAACATATGAACGACTTCCGCTTCATCTTTTGTCAAAAGTTTGTAAGCCTCGTCAGGCGTCATCGCGCTATCCCCTCGATAGATTGTACGGACGCAAGTAAGTATATATAACTGCCTGGAACATTGTGAACATTACAAAAGAAACGGGAACAGGGAATTCGATTGAGTCTCTTGCCTGGAAATCTATGGTGCGCCAACAGATAAGAGACTGGATGCCTGTACCCAGCCTGTTGTCTTAGCGCCTTCTTTCTGTATGTTCACGTATTCCACATGTAGCCATGTGCCACGATCCTCGATCACAAATACCACATCGCCCTGCACAACGTATGCGTGTGCGTTATCGGTTTCGTCTGGCTTTTTGTGCAGTATGACTTTTTCAGCCTTCACCATTCGAATTCCGCGCCAATCAGGATGTTCGACAGATAGGCTGAACCCCACCTTTTGGCCGTCGTTCAACTCTACATTGACGTTCCAGCAACCGCCATGCGCGTTCTTCGGCAACTGCAGGTAGGCAGTTCCTCCTGCAAAGCTAAGAGTCCCCCAGGCGATGTCGTCGTCAAGCTGATTGATACCCAGCTCACGGAAAGGCCACCAGGTCTTCACTTTGTAGTTACCTTGCGCATCCGGCTTACCATTGCTGTAAAGCAAAAAACCGCAGCTGAATTGTCCCCGGCCCGTTTCATCGTAGAACGAGCCGACAATGCTTCCAGCAGGCTGAACCACGAGACTCAAAGTGTAGTCGTATTGCCCAGACCTGGGTTTGGAAAGCTGGGTCTGCGCAATCGCGCTCATTGTCGCCGTGAGAAAGAGTAGACCGACAAGCAGTGAAGTGACTCTATTCTTTTGTCCGCGCATAACCTTTCGCCAGATAAAGTGTACTCGGAAGTTCAAAAACCTAATTGGCTGGATGCTATCGCGGAATGAGATCCTGTATCAGCTATCAGTGCAAGAGACCCCGCCGTTTCTATACTTAACAGAATATCCGTTATCGGACGTATTTAATATATGCCTTGGATCGTGTATATAAGGCATTTAATTGATTTTTCAGCACATAATGAGTCAGATGGTAATGTTTCAATGTAGAAAGCTTACAGCGTTCTGAAGGGTGAATTGCGTAGATGAAGGCCAGACTCGCGCTGATGATGTTCCTGGAGTATTTCATTTGGGGAGCCTGGTACGTCACGCTGGGCACCTGGCTGGGCGAGTCGCTGCGCTTTTCCGGCGCTCAGATCGGGCTGGTGGCCGGGACAACGGCTGTAGGCGCTATTGTGTCGCCCTTTCTGGTGGGCATCATTGCCGATCGCTTGTTCGCCACCCAGAAGGTGCTGGCAGCGCTCCATTTCCTGGGAGCTTTGCTTCTGGTGGCAGCTTCCCTGCGGACTTCCTTCCTGCCGGTCTATATTCTGGTTTTACTTTACGCACTTTGTTATATGCCGACGATGGCGCTGACGAATTCGCTGGCGTTCCGGCAGATGAAAGATCCAAAGACGGAGTTCGGGCCGATTCGTGTGCTTGGGACGGGTGGATGGATTGTTGCCGGGCTGCTGATCGGCACACTGCGGCTTGAAGCTACTGCTGTGCCGATGCGGGTTGCAGCAACGGCTTCATTTCTGATGGCCCTGTACTCGCTTACGCTTCCGCACACTCCACCGCTGATGCGGGCAGTTGAGTTTCGCCTGGGAGACATCTTTCCAGTGGAGGTGCGGCGGCTCTACCGCGAGCGCAGTTTTACCATCTTTGCGCTGGCGTCGTTTCTCATTTGTGTGCCACTGCAGTTCTACTATGCATTTACGAATCTGTATTTGAATGAGGCTGGCGTCAAAAATGCTGCTGGGAAAATGACGGGCGGGCAGATGTCGGAATTGTTCTGCATGCTGCTGATCCCGTGGTTTTTCCGCAGGCTGGGCGTGAAGTACATGCTGATTGCTGGCATGTCGGCGTGGGTCTTGCGCTATGCGCTGTTCGCTTACGGCAACGCCGGCAGCGCAATGTGGATGTTGTGGCTGGGCATTGTGCTGCATGGAATTTGTTATGACTTCTTCTTTGTGACCGGACAGATTTACGTGGACCGTAAGGCTCCTGTCGCACTGCGTGCTGCCGCCCAGGGGATGATTACACTGATCACGTATGGCGCGGGCATGCTCGTGGGATCATGGCTTTCCGGATACGTCGTCGACCTCTACACCCAGACAGGAGCGGGCGGATTAATCACACATACATGGCGGTCAATCTGGCTGGTATCAGCAGCCTGTTCGGTGCTGGTCCTGGTGCTGTTCTTCTTTACATTTAAGGAGAGTGAACCAATGACTGCAACCGCGCCGGAGGCTGAGGCAGAGCCAGTCGGCACGATCTAGGAACCTTGAAGAGCTACTCGCGTTGAATCACGCCACCACCGGAAGAGCAGCACAAGAGCGATGAAAACAAGGGCCAGCGTCAGCCCTGTCCAGAGGCCCAGCACCCCGCGGTTCCGGACGAAGCAAAGAAAGTATCCGAGCGGCAAACCGAAGATCCAATAACCAAAAAAGTTGGCCAGCATGGGAATGCGCGTCTCTCCCAGGCCGCGGAGCGCGCCGGTTCCGATGGTCTGGATGCCGTCGAAGACCTGAAACGCTGCGGCAAGCGCCAGCAGCGGAACACCCATATCCACCACCTTCGTCTGGTTTGTATAGATAACCAGGATCGCACGCGGCGCAGCCAGAAAAAGCAGTGCCGCGCAGGCCATGAAACTCACTCCGATGGCCAGTGCGAGCCAGCCAGCACGGCGGGCTCGCGGCCCGTCGCCTGCGCCGATGGCATGACCGACCGAGACAGCAGCCGCAGCCGATGTCCCCAGCGGAACCATATAGGAGAAGGCCGCGCAGTTCAGCGCGATCTGGTGGGCAGCGAGAGCAACCGGAGTCAGACGGGCGGCCATGACCGTCGCAGCGCCAAAGGCTCCGACCTCCATCACAATCTGGCTGGCCGCAGGCACGCCAAGCTTGAGCAGGCCGCGGATACGGCTTAATGCCACTCCGGGCCAATGTGCAAAGAGCGGATGCCCACGCCCAGCCTCATTCTTCCAGGCTGCAAAGATCAGCACCGCAGCCATATAAACCCGTGCCAGGCAGGTCGAAAGCGCCGAGCCGCGCACGCCCATGGCAGGGAATCCAAGATGGCCGTAAATCAGGGCCCAGTTCCCTGCCCAGTTGATAAGGTTCGCCGAGATTAGCGCAAAGGTCACCGGAGCGACACGCTTCACGCCCTGCAGATAGCGCCGGAAGGCCGCATACAACAGCAGCGGCAGAGTGCCCCAGTTGAGCATGCGAAGGTACTCCGCTGTCTGCCGGCCGACAACCTCATTGGTTCCCAGATATGGAAACGCCAGCGGAGCCGCCCACAGCAGCGCCATCAGCAGCGGCGTAAACCCAATGGCAACATAAACGCCCTGCGAGAGCCAGCGGTGGCACTCGTCGAAATCGCCGCGACCGTACGCCTGCGAGACCAGCGTGTCGAGTCCCAGCAGAATGCCAATCCCGAAGAGCGCCGGCGCATAATAAATAGCATTGCCCATGCCGACGGCGCCAATCGCCTCAGCACTAAGGCGGCCCACCATAATGGTGTCGACAATGGACATGGACATCCAGCCAAGCTCTGACAGGATGACTGGAATAGCGAGCTTCAGCAGGGAGCGCAGTTCCCTCTTTAGGTGGCTCTCCACAGATTGGACTTGCATGCTGCGACCCTAATGTAATGCTTTTCTATTGAATTTATAAGTTTCTGATTATGAATTACTTCATCAACCAAAGTCCTTCCTCTGGCAGGAAAGATCTGTGACCGGTCCATTCTCTCATGCTGATATAAGAATGGTCTGTTTTTGCTGCTCGTCCTGATTTCCCCACACCCGGAAATTGCATCTCTAATAACTAGCTTCTTTGAAGAAGCTGAGAGAAGAACGCCGCAAGCTTCTCACATAAAAACTGGCTACAGGTAAAGCACACATACCTTCTTGAGGAGCCGGGGAAATTCCGCGCGTCACAAGAAACGATCTGGTGTTGAACCTGAATAAAGGATGAGGACATGTTGGAAATTGTTATCGCTCCCATAGATCCGCCGTTGAACCACGTGACCGCCCGCGCTTTCCCTTCTGCCTCTTTCGGAGGCGCGGCATGAAGGCTTTTACAGCCGAAGAAATAGAGAGCATAAAGAACTTCACAATTGCCTTCCTGCGGAGAGACATGGAGCTTCAGGACCGCAGACCTTCGAATCGAAGGCTGTATCGGAAAAAGCTGGTTGGAGCCTGGTACATGCTCCTCGCCGCAACCTTCATGGCGGCGGCCTGGTACTCACGGGGAGATTGATTGCATTGAAGTAATAAGCCTGCTGGCTTTTCCTCACCTGTACAAGTAAAAGCTGTGGTCCATCACCAGGGCTTTTGCCTTATCGTCAGGCGGGGGAAGTGGAACTGTGTCCAGCCAACTTTTACCACGCAGCATCGCCAAAGATGAAAATTGCCTGTACTCGCCTAGCCGGATGTTGAGAAGCTGATACGGTTCTGTGCGAAGTATCAGATCGATGTTCTTGGACCGGTTGCCGGACTGACCGGAACCGCAGGAGCACAAAGCAAAAAAGCCCCGGCTCATCGCCGGGGCTCGTGTTTTTTGGAACTGGATTCGCCTTGCATGGTACAACTTCTAACAACCACTGCAGTCCTGAATATCCACCATGCGAGAGAGTTCCGCCATGAGAACGATGATGCGAACTGTGCTGCTGTTTTTTCTCACTGCCTGCTGCCTGACCACCCTTGAGGCCCAGACCAAACGAAATATCACCGCAACCGATCTCTACCAGTTCCGCTGGATCGGCGACACGCAGATCGCTCCCGATGGCTCGCGCGTTGTTTTTGTACGCGTCGAGGTCGCAGCCAATCACAAAGGCTACGAAACCTCTCTCTGGATGCTTGACCTGAATGGGCCGGGCGAAGCCCCGCGCAAGCTCACCGCCGGCCCGCATGACAGCCAGCCGCGCTGGTCACCGGACAGCAGGACCGTCGCCTTCGTGCGTACAGCTGAAAAAGACGGCAAGACCGGCAAGCCGCAGATCTACCTGCTGAGTCTGGCCGGTGGCGAAGCGCAAAGCATTACTGACATGCCCGAAGGCGCAGGAAATCCTCTTTGGTCACCCGATGGAAGGCACCTGCTCATCGCCAGCGGTACTCGGCCCGATGAGTGGAAGAAGCACGAATCGAAATCAGATAAGAAAAAAGATGAACCGGAAGAGAGCGACGTCCGCGTCATCACCCGCGCCATCTATCGCATGAACGGCGAAGGCTATCTCGAATTCGATCACCCTGACCATTTCTGGATTATGGACATCGCCGCCGACGGCCATGCCACCAGGCCAAAGCAGATCACCAGCGGTCGCCTTGACGATTCCGACCCCGTCTGGTCTACGGACTCAAGCCGCATCTACTATCTCCATGAGACATCCGACGAGCCCTACTACGACCTGCCCAGGAGCGTCATTGATTCGGTCGCCGCAGCTGGCGGGCAGGTGACAACGGTAGCCACAATTCCCTTCTCCGCGCATGAACTCTCCCTCAGCCCCGATGGCTCTCAGTTTGCCTTTCGCGGGGAAAGCAATCAACCTATTCGCTCTTATGCCGAGCCGCATCTCTGGACACTCGCGCTCAAGCCCGGTTCCGAGCCAAAGAACATCACCCGTGATTACGATTACGACATCGGCGACTCCATCGGCGGCGACAATCGCGCGCCCCGCGCTGCGGGAAACACGCATCCAGTCTGGCTCGATGACCACACGCTGCTCGACGTGGCTACGAATCGAGGCCGCGCCAACCTGGTGAAGATCGACGCCGCCACCGGCAAAGTCACCGAATTCACCCAGGGTGACCAGACCATCCAGCTATTCGCTCCATCTGCCGACCACGCAAAAATGGTCGTGCTAGTCTCCACACCGCTGATGATCGGTGACCTCTTTTCCGTTGCCGCCGACGGCAAAGAAATGCAGCTCACGCACATCAATGACGAGCTCTTCTCGCAGCTCAATCTCTCCCGGCCCGAAGAGCTCACTTACAAGAGCTTCGACGGGCGCACCATTCAGGCCTGGGTGCAGAAGCCCTACAACTTCGATCCGCACAGGAAGTATCCGCTCATCCTTAATATTCACGGCGGCCCGCATAGCGCCTATGGCTATGTCTTCGATCACGAGTTCCTCTTCATGGCGGCCAAGGGATACATCGTGCTCTATCCCAACCCGCGCGGCAGCACCTCCTATGGACAGGAATTCGGCAACATCATCCAGTACCACTATCCCGGCGACGACTACAAAGACCTCATGGCTGGCGTCGATGAGCTGGTGCGTAGCGGATATATCGACGAGAAGAAGCTCGGCGTCACTGGCGGCAGCGGTGGGGGTCTGCTCACCGACTGGACCGTGACGCAGACCACCCGCTTTGCTGCAGCCGTGTCGCAGCGCGATATCTCCGACTGGACATCGTGGTGGTATACCGCCGACTTCACTCTCTTTCAGCCCACATGGTTCAAAGGTTCTCCTTTCGACGAGCCGGAGGACTTCCGCTCGCGTTCGCCCATCACCTACTTCAAGAACATCAAGACGCCGATGATGTTCATCCTTGGCGAAGCCGACTACCGCACTCCGCCCACCAGCGGCGGCGAGCAGCTCTTCCGCGCGCTCAAATACCGCCACATCGATACGGTGATGGTGCGCTTCCCTGGCGAGTCGCACATGAGCTCTCGCGCTCCGGAGTGCCCGCACACCGCATCGAGCGCCTCGATCACATCACCGGATGGTTCGACAAGTATTTACTGGGCGAAAACAAGCCGGAATACGACATAGTGACGCCGAAGCAACACGAACTGGACAAGCCCGTGGAATAGATGGAATAGCTCAGGCTTTCTCGCAGGTGTGATCCGTCACGCGGAAGATTGTAGGAAGCACTAGTAGGTCGTCATTCTGAGTGAAGCGAAGAATCCATGCGATACTTCCGTGCCGAATAGCCGGACGCTTTCTCACAGCATTTGGAGCGTTGCAGGTCTTTATTGGAACACCGGAAAGCTACAGACACGAGGCGGATGGGAGCGGGTTTTTATCAGCTCAAATGTGTTAACTTTAAGAAAGACCTCCCCTCCGGAGAGATGGCCGAGTGGCTGAAGGCGCACGCTTGGAAAGCGTGTATGCTCGAAAGGGCATCCAGGGTTCGAATCCCTGTCTCTCCGCCAGCATAATCCGATAAACACCAATAGGTTCAATCAGATTGCATTAGCTGGAAACAAACTCTTAAATTGCTCACCGCAATCCATAAACCGCCTGTCAAAAGGGCAGTCCACTTACCGGCGCCTCGACATATCAGCTCCCATCCGCTTGCCCACTTCTTTTTCCAGATTTTCGTCGCCCGCACCTGAAAGCAGTGCAGTCGCCTCATCCCCGGACTGCTTTTTCCTGATGGCAAGTTCCATCGTATTCCGTATGATCTGCAGAGATTCTTTTTTACCGCCGCCCATGTCCCGAACAAGCCGGTATGCCGTTTTCAGGCCTGGGTCACTGTTGATCGCAGCTTCCATCACTGCATCCTGCTTACTTCCTTTTGCAGCATTGAAATCTTTGATGGTCTGTCTGAAGCGGGGAAGGTTCTCCTCTTTATCCACGCCTACATTTTCAAGGATGACCCTTGTTGCGTGCTCACCGACAAAATCGCGCCGGTCTTTCTTGGCGGAATATTGCTTCTTCTCGTTAACCCACTTAGCCGGTATAAAACCGAGGAACGCGTTGTTCTTGTTGACTTCCCGCGTCGCCTGGTCACGAAATGCTCCGTGCACCCCTTTAATCGCCTCTTGCGGCATCTCATCGACAGGCATGGGCGTGAATGCGGGGCCTATCTCCCCAGGTTTCCTGGCAGCCTTAAACCCATCCTTATTTTCTTCGGCAAAGTCATCTCTCTTCTGTGTTTCACGAGTCCGAATCAGCGATGCTTTGTCCATGCGCATCTGCTGTTTAGCGAAACGAATATCTCTGGCTGGGTTAATCGCGCCGGTAGCGGCAAAAGCGTAGCCTGACGTTTTTGCTATCGCAAAATGCGCGGCTGCCGCGCCGCCCGCCGCAGCGCCATGCGTTCCAACAATCGCGGCAATTCCACCCGCTGTGCCAAGTGAATTGCGGACAAATTCGTAAACAGCCCGGTTCTTATTTTTCCTGGAGACATCATTCGCAATATGATCCATGAGCAGAATATTTTTGGCATGCATCGATGCCTCGGCCAGTTCCGGTTGATCGGATTCAGCCAGCTTAGCTACCTTGTCCATGTCATATTGGTATTTCCCGTCTTTGCTCCTGCTTAGGATGATTGTGTCCGGAAGGCGATTCTGCATGAGATTCTTGAAATCGTCTCCCTTCATTCCATCGAGCTTCTTCTGCTGACTGTCGGAGAACAAAATATCCCTGGCATGCCCCGCTTCCTCTAACTGTTCCGGGTCGTCGGATTCAGCCAGCTTAGCTACCTTGTCCATGTCATATTGATAATTTCCATCTTTATCCTTCTTGAACATCAGATCTTCCAGTTCGGGCTCTTGCTTCAGCCTCTTGATGTCATCCTGCAGCATAAGCTTGCCCCTGTTAGCATCATCGTTCAGGTGCAGGATTTCCTTGGCGCGCCCTGCCTCGGCATGCAAATACGGCTTATTGGATCCTGCCAGCTTTGCTACTTTGCTCATGTCATATTCATAGGATTTCCCGTCTTTGGCCTTGGTGAGGGTCACAGTCTCTCGAGTAATGTCATTCGGCTCAGACCATTTGAACTTCCTGACATCGTCCTGCAACATAAGATTGAGCTGGTCCGTATAGCGTGTCTGTTTGGAATTAGCCGTTACAAAATTGAACGCGGCATACAGTGCAGCTCCAGCCCTCTGCGCGGTTAACGCCGAAAAGCCGCCCTCCTGAAGACCGACGTCAGCAGGCGTGGCATCAGTACCGCCTGTTAGCAGAGCGCCATCGGCGACCTTTTCTGTTTGACGAAACGGCCCTCGGAATAATTCGTTATTCATGGGCTGCGCTCTGTGCGCGTTTGTTCCCCTGGGCTGCGACCAGCGATCCGGCGCATTCTTGGATGGAACCGTGAATCCGGTTTTTCCATCTTTTAGCGTAGCTTCATAGTGTTCTCTCTTCGCCGCTTGCTCGTCCGGCCTGTGCTCGATACCTGTTCTCCTGGTTCCTTCGGCCTCAACCTGTGGGCGATTTTTCTTCCTCAAAACTGCCGGAGGTCTGAACGGTTGATAGTTTACTGGGCCCGGTGGCTGTGTCCCTGGCCCGGCGATTCCAGTGCGATTGTCTGGAGTGGCAACCGGTCCCTGCGGATGATCTTGTCCCCCGCCGACTGGTGCAGGCAATGTGGAGTTAGGGTCTTCAGAAAGCGCCTGGTGAAGTGCAATCGCATACCGTTGATTCTGAAAAGGATCAGGAGCGCTGGCAGAATGACGCTCTGGAACTTCGCCAAATTGATCTAAAAGCGAATCCAGGCTTGGAGCTTCAGACAATAAGGAACCGTCGTCATCTGCCTGACTTTCTTCATGATCCTCCGAAAGATGACGCCCTGGGGGATCTAAAAGAGACTCCGGACCTGATTCAGACACATCATCACCAGGTGCAACCGCTGCCCCATCTATCTGAAACCGGACGTTTTTCTTCGCCCCAGCATCACGCTGAGGAACTGTGGCTGGCCTTTGCTGACGCGCTCCTTGGCTTGAGGATTCAGGAGCATCGTATGCTGGTGTAAGCGGTCTGTGTATACCAAAATTACTTGACATAGAGCCGTCATTACCCTCCCAGGAGCTTGAGATATGCACAGAATTGGGTGTCTCAAAGCAATAACACGGAATCTCTTCAAACGTTTGCACTAATGAGGAGTTATGTAACGCGTTTACCCTCCGATAAACGGAGGCCGCATTCATTCTCTGTTGAGTTGTCGGAAATAAGGTGAGAGGTGTTGTGCTGGCTTGTTACACCACGATGAATGTCGGGTTAAATCTTTTCCGGGCACCGGGAAGGATTTGTTTGCTAATCGCGCAGGAGTTCGAACGAACTCCTGCGCGATTAGCACTATGGTTCACGCTTCAAATTGACTGAAAACCGCACACAACGAGGCCAGCAGGTTCTTGAGCCGGAGCGGGTCGTCCGGATCTGGACCCGCCTCCCGGCCAGTACGCTTGTACTCGATAAGCTGCATCCAAAGCAGGGATGTAATGGATAAGGCAGCGTCTGCCCACTCCGAATCGCTTGATGCTCTTTGCCACATAGATATCTTTCTAGTTTTGATTGTTGTTTCCATCTTTATTGCCATCGTCTTCCTGCCGTGATGATGCTGTCTTTCTAAAGACGGCCTGTCTTGCCGCATTCAATCGGTTGCATTCCCGGCAGCGCTGGCTGGTGCCGAAATAGTATCCATGAACAAGAAGGTCATGCCCTTTGGGGCAATGCGTACGAGGTCTTGTGATGGTTGGTTTCATCGTCTCATCCGGTTCGCAAAGATTCATAAGTACGTTCCGTTTCCCTTTTCCTATCTCAGCGTGTAAGTGATGCCGGCGCTGAACTGGAAGGAGTTCTTCTTACTGCCATAGGCAGGGTCATTCAGGAAGGCGTCGAGAGCTGAAAGGTTGAAGCCAAGCCGCTTGTAGACCGGGAAGGTCAGGCCTGCGTTGGCCAGCGCTGACCACGCGCTCGGCGTGTTGAATGCTGGGGTGACTACCAAGCCCTGGTTGAAGACAATGCCGTGCACCAGCTTCGCCATGTAGGTGTCGCCGATATTGGCTCCAATCAGATCCTGATCGGGTGTCTTGACTGGTGGCTCAACCCCAGGGGTGAATCCAAAGTGCTGCCGCTCGTAGTGAATATCACCCTTGAGGTCGAGCTCCTGCCGAGGCGTCTTAAAGGCGACAAAGCCGAGGCCGCCGCCGTAAATCTGCTGCAGACTCAAGCCCTGGGAGTAGTTGTGATCCCAGGAAGCATCCACAAGCGCGTAGAGCCTGGGTGACAGAAACCAATCCTGCTCCACATCGCCATGAATGATGTTGGTCTTTGTAGTCGGAGTGCCGGGCTGCGTAAGCGATCCATAGGCGGCGGCAAAATTGGCTGTCGTCCGATAGCGCGGATCGAGCCAGTTGACCGTCGGAATCGTCCGGATGAAGTTTGCGGCGCCAGTAAAGGTGCGGCTGTTCTGTGTTGCTTCCACGTCAGCAACGCCTGCGCTTAAGGACCCATTCCAGCCATGCGCCCAACCGGGATGGCTGTGAATTTCTTTGGTGTAAGTGTCTTCATCGACCAGGTACTGCGCGTTTGCTTGCGGAACTTCCTTTGCTTCTACCTGGACCTTGCCATCCTGTATCGACACAGCGCCCTTGGGCACTTCGGAGTCCGGAGTCTTTCGCGAGATATGCTGCCCCTGCTGAATAACAGCAAAGCGCTGCGATGTCTGGATGGACTTGATCTTGTCCCACGTCAGAGTCAGATCGCCTGCGCCGTCGCTGTGGAAAGTTACCGTTCCATTGGCCTCGCTGAGAAGCTTGCCTCTGAGCTGGTCGCCATTGGAGAGGGTAAGAATGTCAGGGCTGGAAGCGTTCTGTGCATGGGCTTTCTCGACAAGCCCTCCGGGCAGAAAACCAGCCACCAGGACAGCTGCGGCGGGTATCGTTTTCAGGAATCGGTAAAAAGACTGGTTCAGCATGAATCAGAAACCTCTCTTCATCGTGTGTTTTCTGTTAAGCATGGTTCGGACGCAAGCGGTCTCCCTGCACCCTTGCGGGCCGAAGTTCAGACATGGCGAATGTGCGAGTTGTGGCAGGCGGCCTTGGCTGTAAGCCGCCTACCCCGAATAAGCAATCGGAAGAGCTATTGTTTTGCTTCGCTCTTCGCGACGTGATAGCCGGCCTTCTCGGCGTCAGCCTCGGACATGTATTTGCCCTGTTTGGTTTTTCCGTAGTACCTGCTGCCCTCGCGGTGATAAACACCTGAGCTCGTGTTCACCCAGACCATGCCCTTCTGTGGTGGCGCGGACGTCGCAGCCTGCGGCTTGTCAGCCGGAGTGGAGTTGATGGTTTTCACGTCTGCCAGCGTGTTTCCGTTAGCGGATGCAGAGGCGGACGTGGCGGAGGGGTCGGTCTTCTTTTTTTTGGCCTTCTTTACCGTTGTGGATGTGGTTGCATCAGGGGTTGCGTTCGTGGGAGTTGACTGCGTGGTCTGCGCGATAAGAGGTGCCACGCCGAGGATGAGAGCTAGAGCCGCGGATAAAAGTGAACTTCCTTTTGTCTTTGGTGACATCTGTCGTTCTCCTTGAAGATTCATTCGCTGCATAAGGGGCTTGCGGTAGTAGCAACAATCACTCAGGAAACAGGTGAGGTGCAGAACGCACAGCGTCGCGCATCGATCGCGATATCGCTTTTGCATTCAGGGCATTTTTTCTTGTCGGGGGCTGCTGGGGCCGGCTCCTTTTTTAGCCGGTTCATCAGGCTGTTGACCGGCAGAACGACAAAGAAATAGATCGATGCTGCGATCAAGAGAAACGAGATGATGGCGTTGGCGAAGTCGCCGTAGAGAAACTTTGACCCGTTGACTTCGAAGAAGAAGCCGGAAAAATCAGGCTTCTGGACGAGCGCTGCAATGATGGGGGTGATCAGGTCCTTGACGAGGGCAGTGACCACTGTGCCGAACGCTGCGCCCATAACCACGCCTACTGCCAGGTCAACAACGTTGCCCCGCAAAATAAAATCACGGAATCCTTTGAACATGGAAGTCTTTCTCCTGAATTCTGTCCTTCACTTGGTCAAGACAACGGGTTGTTCAGGAAAGTCACATTGGTCTGATAATCGGGCAAATTTTCAGAAAGGTCCGGGCAGCGCCTCGAACGCAACATGTGGGACTACGGCGGAAGGTATGAGATGCTTAGGACTGTATGAACAGTACCTCGGCTGGGTGGGCCAGCCCTGCTCCTGATCCAGATGAAGACCTTCTAGTTCAGGCGTTGCATGCGCCTGAAGGCGACCTCCGCGCTTTTGAAAAGCTGGTGCTGCGCTACCAGAAACGTGTCGTCGCCAACTGCCGCGGCATTACGCGGGATTCCAACAATGCTGAAGACCTGGCCCAGGAGGTACTCGTAAAAGTTTTCTTCGGGCTTCGGGGATTTGAAAGAAAGTCTTCCTTCCGGCACTGGCTGCAGCGGATCAAAATCAACCATTGCCTAAACTATCTCAAGAAGCAGAGCGGCCGCTCGTTTGTCGACATTGGAGATCCCGACGTCGACGAGTTTGACGAACTCAAGGTAAAGGTAACGGCAGAGCAGCTTGCCGGAACGATCGGCGATCGCCAGATCATCAGCGCTGTTCTGGATTCAATGCCCAGCACACTCAGGGTGCCGCTGGTTCTCTGCGATATGGATGAGTTGTCATATGAGGAAGTAGCGCAGTCTTTGGGGATTGGTCTCTCCGCGACAAAGATGCGGATCAAGCGCGCGCGCGAAGAATTCAAAGCTCGATACGAGAAGGCGCGATCGGCTGAAGCAGTAGCGGGTGGGAGATGAGCAATGGAGAAAAACCCGAGGGAGAAGTAGATCCGGGCGAACGCATCACAGCGTTAGCCGGATTTGAGCATGACGTTTCCACCGGGCTCCTGGCGCGGATTCGGCGCGCAATCGGACGCCGCACTACAGCGGCCCAGGTAACTTCTTTCGCTTTCGATATGCCTATAGTTGTGCTAAAGGAATTCTGGATGATGTTGGTGGAGCACCTCAATCTGAAGTAGACAGGAAAGGATGCCGGGCGTGGAGGAAAAACTTCTTGATTCGTTTCGAAACCTTGGGGCCTCTGTTGTTGCTGCGCTGCCGAAGGTAGCTGTAGGAATTGTTCTGATCGTCCTCGGCCTTGTGGTCGCCAAAGTTGTCGAGATCGTGCTGCGCACCATGCTGGTGCGCCTGCGCTTTGACAGCCTGATGGAAAGGGCCGGCATTGACAAAGCGCTGCAAAGGATCGGCCTGCGTCAGCAGTTGAATATTTTTCTTCCCAAGCTCATCTATTTCCTGATTATTTTTCTGCTCGCCAAGACGGCCAGCGACGCGCTCGGCCTGTCTGCCATTTCGAATGCAATCGGAGCTTTCTTCGATTACTTGCCGAACATCATCGCCGCTCTTCTGCTTCTGATTCTTGGGACTACGCTCGGACAATTCGCAGGACAGATGGTGACACAGGCCGCGGAAAGCGCCGGGATCGACTCAGCTTCCACGCTGGGCAGACTGGTTTCGGCATTGATCGTCTTCATCGTTGCCATGATGGCGATTGGCCAGCTGAAGATCGATACCGAGATGATCCGGATCGTGACCAGCTTCCTCCTCGGGGCCGGAGCTCTTGCCTTCGGGCTCGCATTCGGGCTGGGCACACGCGACATCGTACGGAACATCGTGACCGGATTCTATGCCCGCAAGGTCCTGGCCATCGGCAAGCCACTTGAGGTCGCCGGGCAGAGCGGCACATTGACAGCCATCACCGCGACCCATGCGGTCATCGAAAGCGACGGCCGGGACATCATGATCGCAAATTCGAACTTCCTGGAACAGACCAGCAAGCAGACGACTGACTGATAGCTGCCGCCTGAGCACCGCTCAGTGCAGGTTTCTCGCTCCTCCATGGCGAATCCTTTCGCCCGTGTATCTCCTCTATATACAAATACAGGTGCAGGGTGGAATCCCTGCACCTGCGTGACGCCAAGGCACAGCCTGCGCGAAGTTCCTGAATACGAATGAGATAATGGAAGTAGACCAGGGCCACAGGAGGGACATGAAGACAGCCGGCCAACATCCTCTTCAGAAGATTCTGCAAAGCCGCATTGCCATCATCGATGGAGCGATGGGCACGACCATCCGCACCTATGGCATGAAGGAAGCAGATATCCGCGGAGAGCGGTTCAAGAATTCTAAAAAGGACCTGCTGAACAACGGCGACATCTTCTCCCTGACGCAGCCGGCAATGATCTGCGACATCCACCGGCGCTTCCTCGAAGCCGGGGCCGACATCATCGAGACGAACACTTTTGGAGCGACCAGTATCGCGCAAAGCGAGTTCTTCGTAGATGATCCGCGCGAACACGGCGGGCGCAAGGACCCCGAGTTCTATCAGAAGATCATCGACGACACGTTCCTTGCGAATCTTGCCTGGGAGATCAACGAGCAGTCCGCACGGCAGTGCCGCGAATGGGCCGATCGCGTCGCAAACGAAACCTCGCGCCAGCGCTTCGTCGCAGGAGCCATCGGTCCTCTCACCGTCTCACTCTCGAATTCGCCCGATGCCGATGATCCGGGCTTCCGCGTCGTCACCTTCGATCAGGTAAAGACTGCCTACATACAGCAGGTGCGTGCTCTCATTGCTGGAGGCTCTGACCTGCTTCTGGTCGAGACCATCTTCGACTCGCTGAATGCCAAAGCAGCTCTGGTTGCTATTCGCGAGGTCTTCGATCAGGATGGCAAAGAGCTTCCGGTGATGATCTCGGCAGCGGTAGGCCGCGGCGGAGAGACGATGATCTCCGCGCAAACCGTCGAAGCCTTCTGGAACGCAGTCGAGCACATCCATCCTTTATCGGTCGGCCTCAACTGCTCCATCGGCCCAGACCTGATGTATCCGTTCCTCGAGGAACTCTCCGGAAAATCGACGGTCGCCGTCTCCGCGTATCCGAATGCCGGACTGCCCAATCCCCTTTCGCCAACAGGATTCGATCTGGGGCCCGCGGACATGGCGCGCTACCTGGGCGAGTTTGCCAAAGGCGGTTTGATCAATATTGCCGGTGGATGCTGCGGCAATACGCCTGAGCACATCGCCGCCATCGCCAAAGCGCTTGAAGGCCAGCCTTCGCGCGAGTTGCGATCAACCTCTATCAGTACATCGCATGAAACGGTAGCTGAAGCAGCGATAGAAAAACCGCGCCCGCTGCGCCTCTCCGGATCGCAGCCTTTCACGCAACAGCCGGGCGTCTACATCATGATCGGCGAGCGCACCAACGTTGCCGGATCGCCGAAGTTCGCGAAGCTCGTCAAGGAAGGCAAGTACGAGGAAGCCGTCAGCATTGCCCGCCAGCAGGTCGAGAACGGAGCCAACGTCCTCGATATCTGCATGGATGAAGGCATGATCGACGGCGTCGCCGCCATGTCGCGCTTCCTGCAATTGCTGGCAAGTGAGCCTGAAGTCGCCAAGGTGCCTTTCATGGTTGACTCCTCAAAGTGGGAGGTGATTGAGGCCGGATTGAAGTGCCTGCAGGGCAAAGGCATCGTGAACTCGATTTCGCTCAAGGAAGGCGAGGCGAAGTTCCGCCAGCATGCCGCGACGATCCTCAAATACGGTGCTGCAGCAGTGGTGATGGCCTTCGACGAACAGGGCCAGGCCGCAACTTACGAAGACAAGGTTCGCATCTGCGAGCGCGCCTACAGAATTCTTGTCGACGACATCGGCTTCCCTCCCGAGGACATCATCTTCGACCCGAACATCCTCACCGTGGCCACCGGCATGGAGGAGCACAATAACTATGCCGTTGACTTCATCAACGCCACGCGCTGGATCAAGGCCAACCTGCCGCATGCGAAAGTAAGCGGCGGCGTCTCGAATATCTCCTTCAGTTTCCGCGGCAATAATAAAGTCCGCGAGGCCATGCACTCCGCGTTTCTCTATCACGCCATCGCGGCAGGCATGGATATGGGCATCGTGAATGCCGGCATGCTCGAGGTCTACGAAGAGATTGAGCCGGAGCTGAAAACGCTCGTCGAAGATGTACTGCTCAATCGGCGTCCTGATGCCACCGAGCGGCTGGTGGAGTTCGGCGAAAAGCTGAAGGCCGAAGGCGGCACGACCACAACAAGCGAGAAGAAAACCGAAGAGTGGCGCCACGGAACAGTTGAAGAACGCCTCTCTCACGCGCTGGTCAAAGGTATCGACACTTACATCGATACGGACACGGAAGAAGCACGCGCCAAACTGGGCCGCCCTCTGGCAGTGATCGAAGGCCCGCTGATGGATGGCATGGGCGTAGTAGGCGATCTCTTCGGAGCGGGAAAGATGTTCCTGCCGCAGGTCGTGAAGTCCGCCCGCGTGATGAAAAAGGCCGTCGCCTATCTGACTCCGTTCATGGAAGAAGAAAAGGCCGCAATGGCTGCTGCCGGCCAGGAAGTGCGGACACAGGGAAAGATCGTGCTTGCCACGGTCAAGGGCGACGTTCACGACATCGGCAAGAACATCGTCGGCGTCGTGCTCGCTTGCAATAACTATGAAGTGATCGACATGGGCGTCATGGTCCCCGCCGAAAAAATCCTCGAGCGGGCCAAAACAGAAAACGCCGACATCATCGGCCTCAGCGGCCTCATCACGCCTTCTCTCGATGAGATGGTGCACGTGGCCCGCGAAATGGAGCGCCTCGAATTCAAAGTACCTCTGCTGATCGGCGGAGCAACCACCAGCCGTGCGCACACAGCCATCAAGATCGCGCCGCATTACAGCGAGCCGGTCGTCCACGTGGTCGACGCCAGCCGCGCCGTGCCTGTCACCACCAGCCTTCTGAGCGAGGAGGGCAAGCCGGAGTTCGTGGCGCAGCATCGCGCGGAGTACGAAGCAGTGCGCAAGGCATACGCTTCGCCGCGCCAGCCGACAGTTTCGATTCAGGTCGCCCGCGAGCGGCGCACTCCAATCGAGTGGCGCGCAGAGGAAATTCCCGCTCCTTCATTTACCGGCGTGCGCGTGCTCGATAACTTCCCGCTCGCCACGCTGCGCGAATTCATTGACTGGTCGCCCTTCTTCCATACCTGGGAGCTGAAAGGCATTTACCCGCGCATCTTTGACGACGAAAAACAGGGAGCCCAGGCGCGCCAGCTCTTCACAGAGGCCAATGTCCTGCTCGATTGCATCATCGAGAGAAACCTTCTCACGGCGCGCGCCGTCTACGGCCTCTTCCCTGCCAACGCCGTTGGCGACGATGTGGAACTTTATACAGACAGCACGCGCAAAAAGGTGCTGGAGCGCTTCCACTTCCTGCGTCAGCAGGCAAACCGCGAGGGCAATGAAGCCTGCCGCGCGCTCAGCGATTTCATCGCGTCGAAGGAAACAGCGCTGCCGGACCACATCGGCGCATTCGCCGTCACCAGCGGCATCGGCCTGAAAGAGTTGGTCGATCGATTCAAGGCTGAGCACGACGACTACAACGCGATCATGGCCGAAGCCCTCGCCGACCGCCTGGCCGAGGCATTTGCCGAATACCTGCACAAGCAGGTCCGCAAGGAGTGGGGCTATGGCTGCTGCGAGCGCTTGAGCAGCGAGGAGCTCATCCAGGAAAAATATCGCGGCATCCGCCCGGCCCCCGGCTACCCGGCCTCGCCCGATCACACGGAGAAAGGCACAATCTGGCGCCTGCTCGATGTGGAGGCAAGCACCGGCATGAAGCTCACCGAGTCCTACGCCATGTGGCCTGGTTCGAGCGTAAGCGGCCTCTATTTCTCTCACCCTGAATCGCGTTACTTCAGCGTCGGCAAAATCGATCGCGACCAGGTTGCCGATTACCACGAACGCAAGGGTCTAAGCATCGCTGAGGTCGAACGCTGGCTCAGGCCAAACCTGAACTACGACCCCGCTGACTAGTTGTCAAGCCCTCGAATCATCTATAGCGCTGAAAAGCAGTGTGTACGTTTTCTGAGGTCTCCCCTTATGAGCTTTGTGCAGAACCATCTTGATCGTGGATGATGATCATCTTGGAACATGGCCTCTCAGTAGCTCCAACCGACCCATGTCTCGGTCGGTGGTCAAGGCTGTATATTCTCCGTCATGCTCACAGGCAAGATTAACCCAAGTGCCCTGAGGCAAGTCAATTCTGCGGATCACACTTCCATCTGAAGGATTGAACTCAAATACAGGTCCTTCATGCAGAATCCCATTCTCATCAGTTTTTGCAAAGGATTTGATTTTCCAGGAGCTATCACTGATGGAAAGAAAGGAATTCAAGGTCTGCCCTGGTGGGAGTTGCAATTGAACAGAACGCACTACAGCAGCCTCATTTACTTCAATGACTGCTTGGGAAGTCGTACGTGGAATTAACAGAAGGTTCTCCCCATCTGACACAATCTGCAGGAAAGCGAGGGCACCGCCAGGAATCAGCTTAGCTAATGGCTGCCTGTCCTTGGCTTCTTTGCTAGAGTTATAGTCATTGTCAAACAGAAAAAACTCAGTTTTTATGTTCGCTCTTGTATCCATAACGACGAGCCGTGCGGCCTTGGTTGATTTGTTTATGGCAGCTATGAGCAAATCGCCTGAGCCATACAGCCCGATAGCTTTTGCGTCTAACTCAGAAGGGATAGGAACAACATGCTGAAGGGCACCCTTACGATCGTAAATCAGGACTAAATGTGCAGTATCACCCTCCGACTTGTTCTTTTCTAAGGGGTTTTTCTCATACTCCGCTTCTACTAATGTCGCTACATATTTATCGTTTTCAAAAAAGTTCAGTGGAAAAGAGATAGTCCCGTATCCTCGTATATGTCCCGGAGAATATCGGATATCTTCTGACGCGTTTTTTAGGGAGTGCAACTCCAGCATCAGATTGCTCGGCGAGTCCGCAATCTGAAGAAAAACTGAACCATCGCTGGCACAACCGTAGTTTGCGGCCACCACGGTTCCTTGTTTCCCTAAAGGTGTCGGCTCAGGCTTCCCGAATTCAAGCACAACGGACGAGACTTCCGCCGTAGGTGTTTCTTTTATGTCTTGATTTGGTTGCGCAGCAAGACACTTTACCGCCGAAATAATCGCCAGCGCAGCTACGAAATAACGCATGTCCGTTCACTCTTTAGTGGACTTCTTGTCGAGCAGCGATGAGTCTAGTCTATCCAGCCCTTTCTCTGGGTTGAAATTGGCAGCATGAATCTCTTTCCTGAATGGCACAAGACCGCCATCACAAGATGCAACTAAAATACCTGTTCTAGCAGACAGCTTGTCCAATTTATCCATTACGTCCGGACCATTTAAACCTATTCCAACACAAGTACCCCCTGCAGCAACATAGGTGATGTAACACGGACCATCTTCGCCATAACCGCAGTAAGCGGTTTTTCCAACTTCAGCGAATTTGTGACCTGTTCCATATGCCGCGTCTGGGGTCGGGTAGAAAACGCGACTACATGATCCAACTGAGCCGCACGGCATTAGTACAGCAGCTTTGCCACTAGCACATTGGGCACTGCTTAGCATCTCAAGTAGCAGAAAGGCCGACACTGCTGCGAGCGTTTTTGCACAGGACATAATTCACCTACTTTCGCCGCGAATTATGTACAATGCCAAGTGAATTATCGCCATTTACGGCATTTATAATCCAATGCGAGGCAAGGAGGAGACCAATGTTCATCTATCGCATTGCGTACGCCACCGTCCTTCTGTCCGTTGGCCTTGAGATAGCTAACGCCCAATCATCCCCTGCAACAATACCGCCAGCGGCTGATACACGCGCTATTGCGGAATTCAGTTCCCTTTCAACCTGAGTTGAACAAACCGCACGCTCCCTTATCCACACGTTTTGATTCACTTAAGTCTTCCTGCTTTGCTCTCAGGGTCTATCAGGTTGCTCCCAGCAGTCCATTGAGCGACTCCATACCGATTCTGAAGACTGAAACAACTTGCCAATCTGTGGCATCGCTTCAGTGGAAAGATATTTTGGAGCCTACGATATCCCCTCAACCAGTTGAGAAGCGGTGAGTATCCTAGTTAAACGTCCAACGATGCGTCAATTTGCCAATGCGGGCTGGAAGAAGCTTGAGAGGGAGAAGTCAGAAATCTTCATGAAAAGCCACCTCCCCGGCGACCGCCGTCTGGTAAGCAGAGACGCGCCGCTCAAAGAAGTTCGTCAGTTCCTGAACATCCTGCAGATCCATGAACGAAAAAGGGTTTTTCGTATGGAAGGCAGGAGCAATGCCCAGCCGCTGGAGCCGCGCATCGGCGACGTAGCCCAGATACTGCCGCATATCGCGCACCGATAACCCAGCCACCCCGCCGCTCAGCAGGTCCTCGGCAAACTGAGTCTCCGCATCCACCGCCTCGTGCAGCATCTGGACAATGTCGCGCTCCAGCTGCTCGTCCCACAAATCCGGCTCCTGGCCACGGACCACATTCACAACCTCAAAGGCAAACTCAAGGTGGCAGCTCTCATCGCGAAAGACCCAGTTCGTCCCGGCAGCCAGCCCATGCAGGAGCCCCTTGGAGCGTAGGAAGTACACATAAGCAAACGCAGCAAAGAAGAAGAGCCCTTCAATGCAGGCAGCAAAGCAGATGAGGTTCAGCAGAAACTGCTTGCGATGCTCGCGTGTCTTAAGCTGATCGAGCTCCTGGATCGAATCCATCCACTTCATGCAGAAATCGGCTTTCTTGGAGATGGAGGGGATGTTTTCAACCGCTGCAAACGCAGCAGCACGCTCGTCGGGATCAGGCACATAGTTGTCGAGCAAAGTGAGGTAGAACTGCACATGCACCGCTTCCTCAAAAAGCTGCCGGGAAAGATACAGCCGCGCTTCCGGTGAGTTGATGTGCTTATAGAGATTGAGGACCAGGTTGTTCGAGACAATCGAATCGCCGGTCGCAAAGAATGCCACCAGCCGCTGGATGAGATGAACCTCAGCAGGGCTGAGCCTCTGCTTCAGATCGACCAGATCAGTCTGGAAGTCTACTTCTTCGACCGTCCACGTGTTCTTGATACCGTCGCGGAACATATCGAAGAAGACCGGATAACGCATCGGCCGCAGCGTAAGGCAGAGGCCCGGATCGAGAATGGCTTCAGGAGCCTGGACAGATGACATGGAAATCTCCTTTTACTGGCATGCTTCGCACGAGCCTGGGTTCTCAAGAGGGCAGGCCACGGCGGATGATGGGTTAGCGTTAGCAACAGTCGTCTTGGCAATGCGCGTTGCTGGCCGCGAGCGCAGATAGTAAGTGGTCTTCAAACCACTTTTCCATGCATACATATACATGGAGCTGAGCTTGCCGATGTTCGGCGACTCGGAGAACAGATTGAGCGACTGGCTCTGATCGATATAGGCATTGCGGTCGCGCGCCATATCGATCAGCCCGCGCATGGGGATCTCCCATACCGTGCGGTAAATCTGCTTCAGATCGTCAGGAAGCTCTTCCATCAACTGTACAGAGCCTTCAGCCAATTTCAGGCGGATGCGAAATTCTTCATTCCAGAAATCGCGCTCCTTGAGTTCCGCAACCAGATACCGATTGACCTGAAGGAACTCGCCGGAGAGCGTCTCGCGCTTGAAGAGATTGGATATCTGCGGCTCAATGCATTCGTAGCAGCCAACGATGGATGCAATCGTGGCTGTCGGAGCGATGGCGATCAGCAGCGAGTTGCGCACACCATGCTTCTGAATCCGTTCGCGCAATTCATTCCAGCGCGCTTCGTCAGCGGGCTTTACGCCCCAGAGATCAAACTGCAGTTTGCCCTGAGCAAGCCGCGTCTCTGCAAATGATGGATGCGCTCCATGCTGCTCTGCCAGTTCGCAGGAGGCTGCGAGCGCGTGATAATAGATTTCCTCCTGAAGGCGGGCTGACAAATACTGCGCCTCAGGTGAATCAAAGGGCAGCCGCAGTTGAAAGAAAACATCCTGAAGGCCCATGATACCAAGGCCAACAGGACGCCAACGCGCATTCCCATTTGCTGCCTGAGAGATTGGGTAATAGTTGATGTCGATGACGCGGTCAAGCATGGGAACAGCAATCTTCACCGTCTGCGCCAGCTTGTCGAAATCGAAGGCGCCATCGGTGACGTGGCGTGCAAGGTTGATGGAGCCGAGATTGCATACCGCCGTCTCATCGCGGGATGTCACCTCTGTAATTTCCGTGCAGAGGTTCGAGAGATGGACGACATTTCCCTGCCTGCCCGTCTGGTTGCACTTCAGGTTGCAGGCATCCTTGAAAGTCATCCAGCCATTGCCAGTCTCAGCCAGGCAGCGCATCATGCGCGCATAGAGATCACGCGCCTTCATCTGTCGGGTGAAAAGCTTTTCTTCTTCTGCCCTCTCATATGCTGAGGCAAATTCGACTCCATAAAGATCGGGCAGGTGAGGAACGACCTTCGGATCGAAGAGCGACCACATGCCATCCTCTTCCACGCGCCGCATAAAGAGGTCCGAAACCCAGTTAGCAAGATTCAGATTGTAAGTGCGTCGGGAAAGATCGCCGGTGTTCTCGCGCAGCTCGAGAAATTGCTCGATGTCCGCATGCCAAGGCTCGAGATAGACGCAGCAGGCTCCCTTGCGCTTGCCGCCCTGGTTGACTGCTGCCACAGAGCTATCCAATGTTCGCAGCCAGGGAACGATGCCATTCGAGAGTCCGTTGGTCGCGCGGATGAGCGAGCCTTCCGAGCGCACGCGGTGAAAGGCCAGTCCGATACCACCGGAAAATTTCGAGAGCAGAGCAACATCCTTATAAGCGTCGTAGATGGATTCGAGTGAGTCCACCGGTGAATCGTGCAAGTAGCAGGAGGACATCTGCGCATGCTTGGTGCCTGAATTAAATAGCGTAGGAGAACTCGGCATGTAGTCATGCGAAGCAATCAGCTTGTAGAACTCTATGGCTTCGTTGGGTGTGCCTGCCAACCCGCATGCCACGCGAAGAAAGAAATACTGAGGCGTTTCGATGACCTTGCGAGAGAGCGGATCGCGCAGCAGGTAGCGGTCATACACCGTGCGCAGGCCGAAATATTCGAAGCGGTCGGAAAGCTGCTCATCGATGGCGTGGTTGAGCTTGCGCGCATGCGTGCTCACAAACTCCGCGGTTGCCGTATTCACTACGCCTTCCCGGCAGCCGTATTCCATCGACTGCGAAAATGAGTGCAGGTTCTGGCCTGCGACTTCCTTAAGGATCGTTCCCAGCAGCAGCCGCGCAGCCAGCTTTGAGTATTGCGGCTCTTCTGCAATCAGCGATGCCGCCGTATCGATGGACATGGCGTCCAGTTCGCGCGTGGTTGCGCCATCGTAGAGGCCGCCGATAGTTTTACTGGCAACGCGAATCGCGTCCACATGCGACAGCCCATAGGAGCATCGCTGCACGGCGCGGACAATCTTATTGACATCGACACGCTCCAGCGCGCCATTGCGCTTGCGAACGTGCATCGTTGGTGTTTCCTCGGGAATCGGAAAACCAGGAAGAATATCGGAAAGACTTGATTGAACGGTAGCCATCGGCTGCTCTCCTGGCCTCGGAGGAAAGAGAAGAAAGCAGCGCTCCAAAGACGGAGCAGGAAGCCACTGCCACTTCACCTCCCCGCGGAGGCGTAAGCGAATGTCTTCGTGGCAGGTCTTCGGACTTGCAGGCTGCCTACTTGCTCCAGCTTCCCGGTTCGTGGATGAACCAGTGCTTTTGTCGGAGCGTTCGTTCCTGCTTACCGCTGCGGGGCAGTTCCGGCTTTTCACCGGATTCCCTTTTCAGCCTGATCTTCCAATCAGGCACCGCGAAGTGAAACCTACTTTATCAAGAGTATACCTTGGAGTCAAACACTATATGTTGGGGTGGCTGTGCAAATCGTTCGGCTGGACCGGCAATGCCGAAGTTACCACCAGTTTCTATTTCATCGGCGGCTGGAGGCCGATTTTCGGGAAATTAAACAAGCAGATAAATCGCCTTGACAAGGTTATTTGGAGAGAGCTATTGTTTCGCGCTGGTAAACATTTACTTAACTTGCAAAGCATCTGGAAAAGTAAAATTCCAGCTTATTTATGTCACTGATAGAAAGCCGTCAGCTTACTGTGCTTGCAATTTCGTAAACGTTTCCAATTAATTTCACGCCTTTACTTCACATTCAATCAGCCCCACACCACCGCATTCATTTTCAGACGGCGAAGGGGCAGATAGGCGTTACTGTAACGATTTACTTTGTCAGGAGGTTCTGATGCGTCGTTCCCGATTCATCGCGGCGGGTATCGTTTTTCTTGTGCTCTTACCTGCATTTCATACCTGGGCTCAAGAGAATGCAACAATCACAGGAAACGTCCTTGATCCGAGCGGAGCGGCAATTCCGAATGCCGCCATCAGTCTCACAAACCCGGCCACCGGCCAGGTAAGACAAACTGTATCCAATAGCTCCGGAATATATCTCTTCGCAAATGTCGGAGTCGGCAATTTTACGCTGAGCGCCTCGGCGACGGGCTTCCAGAATTACACCCGGACAGGCATTGTCGTGAACACAGGCCAGACACTGAAAGAAGATGTAAACCTCACGATTGGTGCCTCAGGCCAAACGGTCACCGTTCAGGCCGATGCCCTGCAGGTACAGACCGAAACGAACGAGCTCAGCAACCTGATCAGCGGCGCACAGGTCACGCAGCTGGCAACCAACGGGCGCAATGTGACAGCGCTGGCCGCGCTGGGAATGGGCAAGTCCAACACCCTGCCTTCCTTCAGCGGCGTGAATGCGCTCACATCCGCGAATGGCATCAGCTTCAATGGCACACGCTCAACCCACAACATCTATCTGCTGGACGGAGGAGAGCTGAATGACCGCGGTTGCGGCGGATGCTTCAGCTCCCTGCCTTCAATCGATGCACTCGCCCAATTCCAGACGCTGGACAGCAATTACGGACCGGACTACGGCATTGGCTCTGGCGGGACGATCCTCATGGTCCTTAAATCCGGCACGCATGACTTCCACGGAAGCGTTTGGTACTTCAACCGGAATGAGGATTATGACGCAAACAACTACTTCATTAACTTTGCCGGCAAGCCGCGGCCTGAGTTTCGCCTGAATGAACCAGGTTTCAACATCGGCGGCCCCGTGTGGATTCCTCACATCTATAATGACGCGCGCAATAAGACATTCTTCTTTGTGAATGAAGAATGGCGCAGGCTGATTCAAGGAAGCACTCCCTCGATAGCAAATACAATCGCCGCAAGCAATTTCCCTGTGGCCGGGCAGCCTTTGACGTATACGGTCCCGCCCAAGGGAAATGTCCCGATCGTGCCTGTCACGAGCGATCCGGCCAAGTTGGCCTTATACGCACAGGATGGACTGACTCCAGGACAGGCGTTTAAAGATGCATCAGGAGCGCCTTGTACTACACAATGCGTAATTCCTGCCAACCTGATCGACCCGAACGCGGTGCTGGAGCTGAATGCCGGGACCTTCCCCAAACCAAACCTGGGAACGAGCCAATACATCTCTTCAATCCCGCAGCCCACCAATGTACGAGAAGATGTGGTTCGCATTGACCACACCTTCAACCAGAAATTTCAATTCAGCGGTCATTATCTTCACGATGCAGTCAGCCAGACATACTATCCGCCGTTGTGGGGCGACAGCACCTACCCGACGGTAGGCACTGCCATGCTGAACCCATCGTGGTCGTCAAGCCTGAAGCTGACGCAGACATACACGCCTTCCCTGCTGAACGAAACAGCATTTCTCTTCAGCGGCAACACCATCAATCTTGATCCCGTAGGCATTTCGCAGCAGCCAGACGGCTGGTCGGCTACAACGTTCTTTCCGCTGGCCAACAACTTAGGAACCCGCATGCCGGAGATCCAGCTGGGCGCGCCGTACAACACTACCTGGAGCTCGAGCTATTTTCCGTGGAAGAACTCCTTTTTTGGCTATGAGCCTAGAGACGATGTCTCGTGGACGCATGGCAAGCATCAATTCAAATTCGGCTTCAGCTGGCTCCACGCGGTGAAAAACCAGCAATTGCAGGCCAACACGCAGGGCACTGCCGTTTTCAATAACAGCACCTTTGCTCAGGACTCATACATCAACTTCCTGCTGGGTGATACTTTCAGCTTTACGCAGCTGCAGTTTCTCGCCGGCAAGCACTGGGTGAACAACAACTATGGCTTTTACTTCAATGACAACTGGCACGTCATTCCGCGGCTGACCCTCAACCTCGGGTTACGTTTTGACGGGCTGCCTCATGCCTACGAACGATTCAATCAGTTTGCGAATTTCGTTCCCGCCGACTACCAGACATCACAGGGTTATCCGCTCAATGCGGACGGCACTCTGAACCCGGCTTCGCTTACCAATTTCGGAGGGCAGGCGTTCTACCTCAATGGCATGCAGGAGGCGGGCGTGAACGGCTTCCCCCGCGGAAACGTTCAGAACAAATACACCACCTGGCAGCCCAGAGTCGGCTTTGCTTACGATGCTACTGGAGATGGAAAGACGGTGGTCAGAGGTGGCTTTGGCATGTTCTTCGAACGCGTCCAGGGCAACGATGTGTATAACGCGGCATTGAATCCGCCCTTTGCATATCAGCCTTCCGCGAACAACGTTTACTTCTCCAATCCGAATACCAGCGCCCTTACCGGAGCGACAACGTCGCAGACGTTTCCTTCCACGCTCACCAATCTGAAGTATGCGTACAATCCACCAGGCACGGCAATGTTCAGCCTGGGAGTACAGCGGCAGGTTGCGCCATCGATTGTGGTGCAAATTCAGTATGTTGGCTCGCTCGGCTGGAGCCAGAACAACGACCGGAACATCAATACACTCCCATTAACTCATAATGATCCGGCCGCTCCAGGTAATCCCTATTACGACAGGCAGGGCGTTGCTGGAGCTTTAAAAGATAGTCAGGGAAATTCTTTGCCATCCCTAACTGCAAATCTGTATCGAATCTATCCGGGCTACAGCACAATTACGCAGGAAGAGAACGAAACCAATTTCAACTATCACGCTCTCCAGGCAGGTCTGCGCATGGAGAACCGTCACGGAGTAACGCTGCAGCTGGCTTATACCTTTTCGCATGAGCTGGACGACGTAAGCAACGATCTCAACAATCTCACGAATCCTTTTAACGCGGCTTATGATTATGGGGCGGGCGCCTTCGACCGTCGCCACATCTTTAATGCGAGCTATATTTACAACCTTCCCTTCTTCCTGCACAGCTCAAATGCATTGGAGCGCACAGTCCTGGGAGGATGGGTATTCTCCGGAATTACGGTAGCTCAATCCGGAGTGCCACAAGCCATCAATTACACCGGCCCGGACGTGCTTGGACTGGGAGGCAACGGCGCTACGAATCGCGAAAGTCAGGTGGCAAAGGTCTCGTATCCTAAGAAACAGACCGCATGGTTCAGCACCAGTTCCTTCGCCGATCCAATAGCCCCGTGGAATGGTGGTACGAATCAAGGGTTTGGTACGGCTAAAAAAGATGCAGTAGTCCTGCCCGGGCTCTTTAACTTCAACATGTCCCTCTTCAAGGACATTCCACTCACGTCAAGCGAAAACGGACCGAAGTTCGAACTGCGTTTCGAGTCCTTCAATACCTTCAACCATACTCAGTTCAACGCTATCGACTTCAGTTCGGCGGACTCGAACTTCGGGCAGGTGACCCAGTCCTACGATGCCCGGCGCCTGCAGCTTGGAGCGAAGTTCAGTTTCTGAGTGCTTCAATGAGGGCGCCGCTGTCTACGAGGCGGCGCCCTCTTCCCTTTCCTCCAATACGCTCCCATCAGCTGCGCCATAATAAAAGCAAACGCACAGAAGATCGCAAAAATATATCTATGTATCTTCGAGCGTTCAGAAATTTTTTGATGAGTGTCCCCACAAATATTATCGGCTCCCGAATAGTCATGGCTTTATGGCTTGTTCTCCTCTTTCTTTGTATTTGCCTGTCCGTGCCTGCACAGACTCCGACAGCTGATGTGGGACTGCAGCACCTCATCGATGCGCTGCAGGTGGCAAAGAATTCCGGGGATCTCACCCAGATCGCAGATACTTCCGAGAAGCTGACCGGTGCCGCTGCTCAGCACGTAACAGCTGTTACCTCGCAGCTCAATCAGCCACACCTCACGGCGACAAGAAAACAACAGCTCAAGAAAGAAGAACAGCAGCTTCACCAGATTCTGGGCAACGGATTCAATGACTGGGGAACAGCCGAGGCGCGCCAGCAGCAGTATCCGCAGGCGCTTGTACATTTCCAGCAGGCCGAGAAATGGGACCCGGGCGCGCCAAATCTCATGCGCAATCTAGGCACCGCCGCCTTTCTGTTGCAGGACTATGCTGAAAGCGTTCGCGCTCTTACTTCTGTCGTTGCACAGGACCCAGGCGACCAGCGCTCGCGTTTGATGCTGGCCATGTCGCTTTTTCCAATCGAGAAATTTGCAGATGCCGCCAGGAATTTCGCGCAGATCAGCGACCTGGCCATGCAGGACACGCGCTCGGCGTATGCCTGGGCCTTCTCCCTCGCGCGCACGAACCAGCAGCAAAAAGCCAATCAGATTGTCGATGTTCTTGCCGCCCGCGATCTCGCTCCTGACGTGCGTATGCTTGTATGCCAGCTCTACAACACAACTGAGAACTATGAGCATGCAGTTCCCTGCTTCCGTAAGCTGACGTCGGAAAATCCCTCCATGCCTGGTGCACACTTCCAGACAGGAGCCACGCTCGTCCACCTCGGCCATCCCAGTGACGCTATACCGGAACTGCGCGCCGAGCTCAAGCTCAACCCACAGGACGTGGAGACGCAATATTACCTGGCTTTTGCCCTGCTCGAAACCGCGCAGAAGGATGAAGCCATGTTACTGCTCCAAACTGTGATAACCGAAAAGCCCGACCACTCTCAAGCCCAATATCAGATCGGAAAAACACTACTCGAAGATGGCAAAACCGGCGAGGCCATCCCTTATCTCGAAACAGCAGCAAAACTCGATGGATCTTCTGACTACATCCATTACCAGCTGCAAATTGCTTATCGCAAGGCTGGCCGCACAGAGGACGCCAACCGCGAGCTGGAAATCTACAAGCAGATCAAAGCCAGCCATCGCAACACGGGGCCATCCCATGAAAGCAATGGCCCGGGATAAACCGGGCCCGATTCATACTGACCGGTTTCAGTGAGCCGCTACGCGAGGATGCGAAGCAGTGCTTCCCTCCGTCATGCCAAGCGCCCATTTGACTGCTTCAAAGTACATTTTGCGAATGTCCGGATCATTCCACGCCTCTTCGGTATGCCCGAGCGTGGAATAAAAGACGTGTCCTTTGCCGTACATCTTGCTCCACGCCACGGCAAAGTCATGGTCCTGGCGATGGATGCGCGGATTGTTGTCGTAATCGAGCTTCGATTCGTCAAGACGAAGAAGCACGTTCACCTTGTCGCGCGACCAGCTCTTCGGCTGATAGATCTCGTCATATTTAACGAATGCCTTGGGGAAATGCCGCACAGCAGGAAAATCAGGATCCTCATTGATAATCGGAGCGTTGAAGGTCATCCAGGGATGCTGATCGAACCATCCGCCGATCATCTCGCCGTACTCGGGCCAGGTATAGTTTGTATCCAGCGCTGCATGGATTCCTACAAAACCCTTTCCATCGTCGTGAATGAAGGCCATCATGTCACGCTTTTGATCGGCATCCATGTCGAGTTCGCCTGTTGTGCTGGTAAAGACCAGGACGTCGAAGTAATTCAGGTTCTTTGCATTGCGCCCCAGGTCTTTCTTGGTAAGGAGTTCTGTATCGGTGCGCATTTCCGTATCCCACAGACCGCTCTCTTTACCCATGTCGTAAATGGCATTCATCGCAGCGGAAACTGAATCATGCTCAAAGCCTTTCGTCTGGCCGATGACCAGAACATGCTTCAGATGAGTCGGCTTGGCGTGCGGTGGAGGAGGCACGCCCAAATCTTTTCCGGATGGTTGTTGCGTGTTGCCTGTCTGACTGAATATTGCAAGGACGAAAGCGATGAGAGTGCAGAAACGTTTCCCAGGAATACGCAAGAATTCTCCTTCGATAGCTTCAATGGATTTCTGGTACTGAAGAATATCTCTTTCGTTGTACTTCTGTGAAGGGCATGTGCACCTTTGCTTCTATGCATGACTCTTCATCAGCGTCGCTCTCAGGCTGTGGCCGACTATCTCTGCTTCTCCCGGTTGCAGCATCCACGTAGAGAGCACAATCGTATTCTCATCAGATGGAATGCCGATTCTTGAGCTCGTGCCTGTAGCCGGGTTCAATTCGATTGAAGGAGTCTGCGCGCGAAGTTTCTCCTGCACCTGCCGCGGAGTCATGCCCACAACGGAAGGATCATAGGAAAGCAACAAATGCGGAACGTGGTTTGCTATAGATGGCATAAAGACACGCGTCTTCATGGTCGGCACATCTTTCACAGCATTTGAAATGATGTCAGCCAATCGCATGTACTCGGCCTGGTTGGCTTCGTCTGACTGCTCGAGCAGCCAATCGACGGCTGCAACCATGCCGACAATCTGTTCTTTTGCAACCTTCATCCCTCGCCCGACAGCATCGGAGTTGGGATTGTTGTTAGCTGCGGCAAGGTCAATCAAGTGCTTCTTGCCAAGAAGCAGTCCGGCATTTTGTGGGCCACGGATTCCCTTGCCTCCGGAAAAGCAGACCAGATCGAAGCCCATACCGGTGTACTTCCACAGATTTTCAATCGGCGGCATGTCGGCAGCAGCATCGTTGTGACAGGGCACGCCGTGCTCATGAGCAACCTTCAGCCATGTCTCACGGTCAATCTGTGCTCCATTCGGTCCAGGCTCGGCCGAATTAAAGAAGTTGGTCATGACCGTGTTCGGACCAAGCGCCCGCTTGTAATCCTCCAGCGTGACCACTTCCTTGATGCGCGCACCGCACAAAAGCATAGCGTGGTCATATTCGTAGCGGTGGGCTTTCTGCACCACCACCTCGTTCTTCATCTTGTCCACGTTTTCCGGAATCTCCTGCGGACTCACTCCATTGGCCGAGGCAATGCATGCAGCCGTTGCCAGGGTGAGCGCCGCCGATGCCCCGCACGAGACCAGCGCGGCCTCACAGCGCAGTTTCTTCGCCAGGTATTCACCTGCCGCAATCTGCAGATCTTTCAACCGGACGGGGTGCAAAGCTGCCTGTGCCACAGCGCGCTGCACCTGGGAAGGCATGCATGCAGCCGTCAGATAGGTATAGGTTCCGGCCGCATTGATAATCTTCGCCACGCCGAGCTTTGCATAGTAGTCGTCAGATGAAACACCGTCCTCAGCAACAGATTCCCTAGTGTTGCCAGCCAGAGGCGCAATACCTAACGTTGCAGCAGTGGCTGAAGACAGGCTCAGGAACCGGCGTCGTGAAAGCTGATTTTCAGTACCCCGTTCGGGCATTACACGCTCTCCGATTGAAAGCAATATTGGAAACAGTAAACTTCGTCTCGATGATAATAAGTGATCATACATGTCGTCTGGTAATGACATCACCACCTGCTTCATTTGCCCTCTCCCAAACCAGGCAAACATTCCCTTATCCAGCCCATGACTATCGAATGACGTTTTCGTGACAAGCCGGTGACAAGCGTAAGTACCCCCGTCGCTATCATCCATGAAGCAAGGGTGGAGTCACAGCGTGCGGGCATCCAAAAAAATAGTATTTTTCTTTCCGTCCTTTGCCAGTTCCGAGGCAACAGCGCCACTCGGCATTCTCGCCGTAGCAACACCTCTGATCCGGGCCGGCTATGAAATTGTTCTGATTGATTCCACCATCACTCCCAACTTCAAGGAGCGCGTGCTCCTCGAGGTCAAAGACGCCCTCTGCCTCGGCATATCGCTCGTCACTGGACCCATGATCCGGGAAACGGTGGAGATTGCTAAAGCTATCAAGAAATGGGATCCGGAGTTTCCGGTTGTTCTTGGTGGATGGCATCCTTCCCTGTTGCCGAAGCAGACGCTCGAAGCACCTTATATTGACTACATCGTCCGGGGACAAGGCGAGGACTCTTTCCTGGAACTGGTCCACCACCTGCGCGCGGGTTCCGCACCGGACTTCGTCGCTGGCATTGGCTTCAAGCGCGACGGGAAACTGATCATGACACCGGAACGTCCGCTCCGTCCTTTGGTCGAGATGCCGCCGAAGGCCTACCATATCGCCGACTTCGATGCTTATGAGCGCAAGTGTGGCCGGCGCTGGGCGATGTACACGTCGAGCCTGGCATGCCCTTTCAACTGCGCCTACTGCACGAACTCCGGCGTCTACGGCCGCAAGTGGAATGCCTTGCCGCCGGAACAATTTGTCGAAGAGACCGTCGATCTGAGCCGCAGATATGCGCTTGAAATGATCTGGGTCGTCGACGACAACTTCCTTGTCGATATGGATCGCGCACGCGGCATCGCCGAAGGGCTGGTGCGTGAAAACTCCCACTTTAAATGGAGCATCCAGGCCACGAGCAATGTGGTTGCCCGCCTGACTCCTGAGGATCTGCGCATGCTGTATCGTGCGGGCCTGCACCAGATCTGCCAGGGAGTCGACTCCGGATCGCCGGCCATTCTCAAAGCAATGAACAAAGACTGGCAGGATTTCGAATCCATTTATGAAAGCGCGGCCCGCTGTCTCGAAGCTGGCATTCGACCGTCCTTTAACATCATCTTCGCCTTCCCTGGTGAAGGCAGGAAAGAGCGGCGCGAAACCATCGACTTCATGATGAGCGTGTGCCGCAGATTTCCTGGCGCCGAATTCTGGACCAATATTTTCACGCCTTATCCCGGGTCACCTATCTTTTCAAAGGCCACAGAGCTCGGCATTGAATTGCCTGAGTCGCTGGAAGCATGGGCGGATTACTTCCCGCGCTATACAAGGCTTCCGTGGCTCGACGGCAAGGAGCACAACCGGCTTCAGGTGACGCGCGATTATCTGCGCATGGCATTCGACCGCATCCCCATCGGCGCAGACCGGCGCGGCAAAATTACCCGGCTCGTACAAAAGGGCATCTCGCTGCCTGCCCGCTGGCGGCTGGATCACGACGTGTACAGCATGCCGGTAGAGCTTTGGCTGAATAACAAGCTAAAGCAGCACACTGCGATGAAACCCGCCGTCGATGCAAAGCGGTTGGCGAATACTCCCGCCGAGGCAGCGTGTTAGGCAAGAGCGAACTGTCAACAGAACGAACAGTCAGAGGTGATTTTTGGTAGACGTTCTTCTCACACATTCGTACCACCTGCCCTATGACCAGAAGCAACTGCGCAAGATGCAGCCTTACCGGCCACTGGGCACGTTGTATGCGGCTGCTGCCCTGCGCGCAGCCGGATTTTCTGTTGCAGTCTTCGACACTATGCTTTCGAATCCCGAAGAAGGATTTGCCGCGTCGTTAACGGAACATTCTCCGCGTATCGTAGTGATCTACGAAGATGACTTCAACTTTCTTACCAAGATGTGCCTGACCCGCATGCGGGACGTCGCGTGGCACATTACCGGACTTGCGAAACAGAAGAACATTCCTGTGATCGCCCATGGTTCGGATGCTACTGACCATCCGGAACTGTTTCTCAGCCACGGCATCGATTATGTCTTATGTGGCGAGTCTGAACAAACGCTGGTCAAACTCTGCTCCACGCTTCTCGCAAAGGAGCCCATTAGGAATATTGATGGTCTCGTCTATAGAGCGAACAATGGGAAATTCGCATATAGCGCACAAAGACTCTCAAAAAATCCAGGTTGGAGCGATTTACCTCAGCCATCGAAAGACCTCACCAGCTTTGGCTCCTATAAAGAGGCCTGGAAAAAGGCCCACGGATATTTCTCGGTAAATATGGTGGCAAGCCGCGGATGCCCATACCAATGCAATTGGTGCGCCAAGCCAATTTCAGGCAACAAATTTCATTTACGCCCTGCGGACGCTGTAGCGGAAGAAATGAGACAGCTCAAGTTTGAGGCCGGAGCTGAGCATATATGGTTCGGCGACGACGTGTTTGCGCTCAACCATCATTGGGTTCAGGATTTTGCCGCTGAAGTTAAGGCAAGAAATGCTCAGCTTCCATTCAAGATTCAATCTCGCGCTGATCTGATGACCGAATCAAATGTAGCTGCGCTGAAATCAGCTGGCTGTACCGAAGTGTGGATGGGAGTAGAGTCCGGATCACAGAGAGTTCTGGATGCCATGAATAAAGGACTGCGGCTCTCTGCAGTGCGCAAGGCGCGTGAGCGGCTGCAGCAGTCAGGAATTCGCGCATGCTACTTCCTGCAGTTTGGCTATCCCGGAGAAAAATGGGAAGACCTGCAAAAGACCATTGCACTTGTCCGCCATACGCGACCCGAGGATATTGGAATTTCATTCTCTTATCCGCTTCCTGGAACAGCCTTTTATGAACAGGTAAAGACTCAGCTCGGACAAAAACGCAATTGGACTGATAGTGACGACCTCTGCATTATGTTTCATGCTGAGTACACCAGTGACTTCTATCGGACTGTACGGAACGCCCTCCACGCAGAAGTTACAACATGGTCCCATCCTATCGATCACTCTTGGGGGCAGAATGCCAGCGTGAGTCAGATGTGGAATGAGGTCTATGCTCTGGAACGTGTGAGCAGAAATCCAAACGCTATCGACCTGCTGCAGAAGGCCGATAGCTCGGCCATTTCTGGTTTTGTTCCTATCGAGCGGTTGACGGCAACTTCGGGGGTGTAGATGCGAGACTTGCTTCTCACACACGGTTACTTCCTCTTGGAAGACCCCAAAGAACGGCAGATCATGAAGCCCTACGCGCCGCTGGGCTTGCTCTACCTCTGTTCGCATCTGCGCAGTAAAGGGTTCGATGTTGATGTATTCGACACCACATTCTCCAGCCGTCAGGAACTCTTTCACTTTCTGCAGACAGAGAAACCATCTGTGCTTGGTATTTATGCAAACCTGATGACGCGCGGCAATGTCATTGAGATTCTCACAGTCGCACGAAATGCCGGCTGGACAGCAGTCGTGGGAGGCCCTGAGCCTGGCGCGTATTCACTCGAATATCTGCAGGCCGGCGCACATTTTGTCGTCTCCGGAGAAGGAGAAATCACTACGGAAGAACTGTTGCTGGCATTGCGCAACGGAGAGCATGATTTTTCAAAGATCGCGGGCCTTTCCTTCCTTGATAAAGATGGGAACCTTTGCCAGAACGTGCCTCGAGGTCAAATTCAAAACCTTGATCTGCAACCGTGGCCAGCTCGCGACGCTATCGACATCCATCGTTATGTCAACACGTGGAGAACCCATCACGGCCAGGGCTCGGTAAACTTCATCACTGCTCGCGGATGCCCTTTCCGCTGCAACTGGTGCAGTCATCAGGTCTTTGGACAATCGCATCGCAGGCGCGATCCTGTGAAAGTTGTTGATGAAGTGGAATGGCTGCTTGATGAATACCGGCCTGACATGATCTGGATTTCGGATGACGTCTTCACCATTAACCATGCGTGGTTGAGAAACTACGCAGCAGAAATGCGGAAGCGCAAAATCCGGGTTCCATTCGAGTGCATTTCACGCGCAGACAGATTAAGCCCCGAGATGATGGATGTACTTGCAGAGCTCGGTTGCTTCCGCATGTGGATCGGATCAGAGAGTGGCTCGCAGCGCATTCTGGATGCAATGGACCGTGGCGTCAAAATTGAGCAGGTCCACAAGGCGGTCGAAATGTGCCGGGAACGCGGCATTCAGAGCGGAATGTTCCTGATGTGGGGCTACGAAGGCGAAGACCTGGAAGATATTGAAGCGACCATTAAACACGTCAGCATGTCGCAGCCCGATATTTTCCTTACAACCGTCTCCTACCCGATCAAGGGCACGCCTTACTATAACCGGATCGCGCAGAAACTTGTTCAAATCGCCCCGTGGGACCAGACCTCTGATCGCGAGCTAAAGATCAGCGGACGTCATTCTCGCCTCTTCTACTCGCACGCAGATAAACTTCTGCGCGATGAAGTAGCACTTTCTCGGATTCAGACTCTCTCCGGCGTTTCAAAACTTGGCACGGCTGAAATAACCGTTCTACAGCAGAACATTGCAAGCTCGAGGGCAGCCCTATTGGCGACATATCACGAGGTGGAACAGTGATGACGGCTGTAGCAGGGCTGGTTTTCGATCATATCGCTGCGAGTTACGATTCGATCTTCACATTTACCTCTGTCGGAAGGTCGCAACGCAACGCAGTCTGGGAGCAGGTTCTGGCTACATTCAAGCCAGGCAGCCATGTTCTGGAGTTGAACTGCGGAACCGGAATAGATGCGCTCTTTCTTGCTAGAGCCGGAATACGAGTCACTGCCTGCGATGCCTCCACAAGCATGATCGTGCAGGCGCGCCATAGGATGGCCATGGAAATGCCGGATGCTTCTGTTGAGTTCATAGAATTGGCCACAGAAGACCTGTATAGGTTGCCGCAGCATGAGAGGTTTCAAGGCGTCTTCTCAAACTTCTCGGGACTCAACTGCGTGCAGGATTTGAGGACTGTTGCACAGCAGCTTGCACAGAGACTGGAGCCAGGCATGCCTCTCCTTCTTTGCCTCTCAACCCGCTACTGCGCCTGGGAGATTATCTACTATCTGCTGCGAGCGAACTGGCGCAAGGCATTGCGCCGTTGCAGCGGATCAACACGTGCACGTGTTAACGGTCTGGAATTCACAGTCTACTACCCCACACTCACGGAATTGCGCAGAGCGTTCGCTCCAGATTTCCGCTTGCTTTCCGTCGCGGGTGTTGGCATTGCCGTTCCTCCTTCTTACCTCGAATTCTGGATAAGCTCGCATCCTCGCCTGCTGGCCACGATGGAACACATTGACGCGGCGGTGCGTACGTGGCCCGGAGTGCGCGTCTTAGGCGATCACATGCTGTTGCATATGGAGAGAGTGTAGAGATGCCAGGCATTGCACGAAGCATAGACAGGACGCCCGCCTACGATATTGAAGGCCTTGAGTTGCAGTGCCCGCACTGTAGTGGCAGTCTGCGCGATTCGGCGCAGGAGTCAACGCTGGTTTGTCAGGAATGCCATTTTCGCCTGACGCAAAAAGACGGAGTCTGGCAAGCTCTTCCCGCGAAACGTGCTGCTCGCTTCGCACAATTCATGGCCGATTATCAGATGATCCGTGCCGCTGAGGGCCGCGGCAGTAAATCCGCCGACTACTACCTTGGTCTTCCTTATAAAGATTTATCGGGCAACAACAGAGCCCAATGGAAGATTCGCGCCCGCACCTTTACTTATATGAGCCGCCGCATTCTGCCGCGATTGAAGAATCGTGGAGCCAGGATTCTTGATCTGGGAGCAGGCAATGGATGGATGAGTTACCGCCTCACCCAGATGGGTTTCCTGGCAGTTGCCGTGGATCTATTGGTAAACGATCAGGATGGCCTCGGTGCTGCTAAGCACTATCAGAGTCATATCCCGGACTTATTCCCCCGTTTTCAGGCCGAGAGCAATAAGCTGCCCTTTGCTTCGCGACAGTTCGACGCAGTTATCTTCAATGCTTCCTTTCACTATGCGGAAGACTATACGACTGCGGCGAGTGAGGCGATGCGCTGCTTAAAACATGGCGGCATGATTGTCATCGCAGATACGCCGTGGTACTCAAGTCAGGCCAATGGCGAGCGCATGCTTGCTGAGCGCCGGATGGCGTTTCTCCATCGCTTCGGTACTGCTTCTGACTCCATAAGAAGCCTGGAATATCTGACCGATGTGCGGCTCAACGAATTAGAAGAGATCTTCGGCATTCGCTGGGAACGGCATACACCATTCTATGGCCTTCGCTGGATGTTGCGGCCACACTTAGCCCGTCTTCATGGACGGCGGGAACCGGCGCGGTTCCGCATCTACTGCGCCTGGAAGGTGGCATGATCCTTCTGTTTCATCCACGCGCAACAAAACCTCGCAACTGCCGCCTGCCGCTCGCAGTGCTTGCGCTCGCTGCTGTGCTTGAAGGTCGCGAAGAGTACGAGATCGTTGACGGCAATCTTGAAGATCACCCAGTTGAGGCGCTGCTTAAACTAATCGATGCTCACCCGGTTGAGCTTATCGGTGTCTCAACCATGCCCGGCCCGCAGATGGTTGCCGCTATGGAAGCTTCACGTGAGATACGGAAGCTGCATCCACACGTGAAGATCGTTTGGGGCGGATACTTCCCTTCTATCTATCCCGATACTGCGCTGAATGCAAAGTATGTCGACTTCGTAGTACGCGGACAGGGCGAAGACACGCTGCTCGAACTGATCGATGCAATACGGGGCAATCGCAATTTTGAATCTATCCGCGGCTTGTCTTACAAAGATGCATTCGGGCTGCACCGCAACAATCCCGAACGCCCAATGAAGGGACCGGATAGCTTTCCGTGGTCACCATTCCATCGCCTTCCAGTAGAGAAGTATCTGCGGCCATCCTTCTTCGGAAAACGCACAGCAGTACATCATGCCAGCATCGGCTGTCCCTTCAATTGCAGTTTCTGCGGTGTGCATGCCGCCTATGGACGCGAAGAACGCATGGAGTCACCTGAGCGAACCGTCGCCATCCTCGAGCATCTTGTCACGCACTATGGCGCGGATTCCGTGCAATTCTACGATATGAATTTTTTTCTCCGCGAAGATCACACACTCAGACTCTGCGAACTGATGGAGCCTTTGAAACTGCACTGGTGGTGCGAAGGGCGCGTCGATATCATGTCGCGCTACTCAGATGAAACGATGCAGGCGATAGCACGTGCGGGCTGCTCGATGATTTTCTTCGGCGCGGAGTCCGGCTCAGACTGGGCGCTTAAGGATATGCAAAAGGGCATCACTACCGAGCAGACCCTTACGATGGCGAAGCGTACGCGCGAAGTCGACATCATTCCTGAATTTTCCTTCGTGGTAGGCAACCCTAAGGATCCGGAACGCGACACACGCGAGACGCTGCGCTTCATTCGCAAAATCAAGCGGATCAATCCGGATTCAGAAATCATCGTCCAACACTACACTCCTACTCCGCAGAGAGGCTCGATGTACGGCGATGTGGATGGCAAAATCTCTTTTCCTGATACACCAGCTGAATGGGCCACAAAGCAATGGATGGATTTCACATTGCGCATCGATACCAGCGCGCCGTGGCTGAAACGCAAAACCAAGAAATTGATTGATGACTTTGAGTTGGTCGTAGCATCGCGCTGGCCTACGGTACAGGATATCCGTGCTCCGCGATGGAGTCGGGTTCTATTGAAATCACTGAGTGCGTGGCGGTATGCACTGCGTTTCTACAGCTATCCGCTGGAGCTTGAGTGGGCGCACAGCTTCATTAACTTGCGCAAGCCGAAACGGGAGAGCCTGTGAACACCATGGTTGAATCCGAAATCGCAAGCAGCAATGCCGGGCTGTTTGCATCATGGGCCAAGATCTACGACGAGCAGCCGAACCCTCTGCTCATTCTGGAGGAACGCTATCTCACTCGTCTTCTCCCATGCATTCAAGATAAAGATGTGCTCGATGCAGGATGCGGCACTGGCCGATGGTTGGAACGGCTTGCCGCCGGCAAACCATCGTCTCTCCATGGAGCAGATGGCTCTTCGGAGATGCTGCACATAGCGGCCGGCAAGCAACTGCCAGGCACAAAGCTGACGCAGGCGACACTCTCTGCGCTGCCCGTTGCAACCAGCAGCATAGATTTGACGCTCGCCTCATTTGTATTGAGTTACGTGGAAGATCTTGCGCGATGCGCCGCCGAGCTGGCACGTGTTGCACGTCATGGGTGCGACCTCATGGTTTCGGATATGCATCCGGACACCGCGTCTACGCTTGGCTGGAAACGAAGCTTTGGCTCAGCGGGGTCGACCCATACTCTGCAGGCGCAGCAATGGTCTATCGAAGAAGTAAAGAATACCTTCGCAGCAAATGGTTTTGAACTTGTCGCCTGCGTAGAGCCATCGTTTGGCGAAGTTGAGCATGAATTATTCAGGATGCGCTCAAAGCATGCCGATTGGGAGCGATCAGCTGAAATGCCGGCTATCTATCTGCTCCAACTTCGTCGGTTGCGGAATCGTCCGACTCATACCACCAGCAAAGCAGCACATACTCAACTCCGGATGCATGGCGCTCACTGCGCTCTGGGTCCAAACGAGCTTACAGCGGCCTCGGTCTCTATCGAAGAAGGCGTGATTTCCTCATTAGTAAGCACTGACAAATTGTCACGCCAGTATAGAGTTTCAAATAAGAAGTCGATAGATTTAAACGGATATCTTCTTTTTCCCGGACTGATCAACGCTCATGACCACCTCGAATTTTCTCTATTCCCCCGGCTAGGTTACCCGCCGTATCGAAATGCCACACATTGGGCAACGGACATCCATGAAACTCAGGCTGCGACGATTGCTCTGTATAAACAGGTACCTAAAGACGTGCGGCTCTGGTGGGGAGGCATTCGCAATCTGCTCTGCGGAGCAACAACGGTCTGCCATCACAACCCGCTTGATCCGCTACTTCAAGCCGAAGACTTTCCCATTCGTGTTGTAACCCGCTACAGTTGGGAACACTCTCTTGACTTTGCCAGGGATATCGCTGGCACATTAGAAGCTGCTGGTACAGACGAACCGTTTCTCATCCACGCCTGCGAAGGCATTGATCACGAGGCAAGCGAGGAGTTTCACGAACTCTACGCTCTGCATGCCATTGAGCCACGCACCATACTGGTTCATGGCCTGGCATTGGACGAGGCAAGCATAACGTTACTCAATCAGCGTGGCTCATCTCTGATTATCTGCCCTTCATCCAACAGTTTTCTCTTTGAAGCAACGCATACGCACGAGAACCTTCTTTCTATCGAGCGCCTTGCGCTTGGAAGCGATTCTCCTCTCACGGCAGCAGGAGACCTTCTCGATGAATTGCGCTTTGCGAAATCAGCCTGCAGTCTGCATGCAGAAGAGCTCTATCCCATGGTCACCGACAAGGCAGCAAATATCCTGCGACTACAGCAAGGAGAAGGCTCGTCGCGACCCGGCTCAGTGGCCGATCTGGTTGCAGTGCGCCATAGAGCAGGAACGCCAGCCGGGATCCTCGCAGAGCTGAGTTGGCGTGATGTTGAGCTTGTAATTGTTGGTGGACGAGTGCATTTAGCCTCGACCTCGATGCTTGGCCGCCTTCCTGAAGATGTAGTGCACGATCTCACTCCCTTGATGATGGAAGGCGAACTGCGCTGGTTTCGCGGACCGGTAAGCACCATGCTGCAGGCCGCGGAATATGTCCTCGGAAAGGGCAATGTTCATTTAGGCCAGCTACGGATTTCTGCGGTGGAGGTATAATAATGTCCCGCAAAGTAGTGCTCTTCTATCCTCCCTATGAGGGAGAGCCTCTGGGTGCGCCATTATGTCTGCTCGCGCTTGCAGCCAAGCTGCGTGAAAAACACTTCGAGCCCATCATCATCGACGCTGCAATCGAGCCAGCTTATAAAAAGGCCGTCTGTGATGCATTGGAAGGTGCTCTCTGTCTCGGCATTTCTGTGTTGACTGGACCAATGATCCGCGGCGCCATCGAGGTAGCGAAAACGGCAAAAGAGCTGTTCCCCAAACTTCCAGTAGTCTTTGGCGGCTGGCATCCAACTCTCTTGCCAGATGAAACACTCGCCGCGCCCTATGTCGATGTTGTCGTCCGGGGCCAAGGCGAAATTACCCTCTGCGAACTTGCTGAAGCATTCACAGCTAAAACATCTCTGAGAGAAATTGCCGGCGTTTCATGGAAAACAGGTGCGATGCGGACACACAATCCTGATCGCAAGGTAGAACCGCTCGATAATCTGCCTCTGGCTGCATTTGACATGGTTGATTTCGATGCATACGAACGAGTGGGCGGCACTCGGAAGCTTGCCTATGCAACCAGCATCGGGTGTCCCTACGCATGCAACTACTGTACAGACATGGTTTTCTACAAAAGGCGCTTCAATGCCCTTTCCGCCGAGCGAGTAGTACAGGAACTCACGGATCTGGTCACACGGTATCGCATTGAAGAAGTGGCCCTGCTTGATTCGAATTTTCCTGTAGACCTGAAACGCGCCATCGCAATTGCCAAAGGCATCTACGATTCGGGCGTAAAGTTTCGCTGGACCTTTCAAGCCTCAACGGACTTTATCTGCCGCATGAATGAGGACGATATTCGGCTTCTCGGAGCAAGTGGCGTTTCCTACATGGGTTTTGGAACGGAATCCACCTCTGACACGGTGCTGAAGCTGATGAACAAACGGCACCAGCGCGTGGATGAGATGTACGAAACAGCACGGCGCGCAGCCATCGGAGGTATTCGCGTCACCTTTAATCTTATTTTTGGATATCCTGGAGAAACAGAAGCAGATCGTCAGATCACATTCAGAACGATGAGCGACATTGTAAGAAAATATTCGAATGTCCGCTTCTCCCCTAATATCTTCACACCTTATCCAGGCATTCCTATCTGGCCGCAGCTTCGCGAACTTGGCGTAGACGAGCCAAAATCGCTGCAGGCTTGGGGTGATCTGGCTCTTGGGGTCAACATGCTCCCCTGGTTGCAGGATACAAATCTCGATCGATTCAATCGGATGCTGGAATATTTTCTGCTGAACGGGCAACTCTCCCGCAAACAATCTTCCAGACAAGCGTCTTCTGTCGGAAGACTGATACAGCAACTCATCGATAAGCCAGTGCAATGGCGCATTCGCAAAAATCAGTATTCATTTCCATGGGAGATATGGCTGTCGAAACACTTCGACCGAATTGTGAAACGCCGTTCACTGATTACCGGTAAAGAGCTGCCGACAGAGGCTGTCAATGTCTGCTGATCTCATGCCGGCGCCGGTCTCAACGGCTACAGATTCAGGCAGACTGGATTCACTGCCAATCCTTATATTGAACGTACATGAGAACTGCAACTGCCGGTGCCTCATGTGCGACATCTGGAAGAAGCCTGCGGGATCAGAACTCAGCCTCGATCTCCTTGCCCGCCTTCAGGATTCGTTGCGCGCTCTCGGTGTACGCCATGTTGTACTGACTGGCGGCGAGCCCCTGCTGCACACACGGTTTGAAGATCTGTGCTCATTTTTGAAAAAACAAGGCCTTCGCATCACGCTGCTGACAACAGGACTGCTGCTGCAGAAGCGCGCCGAAAGCATTGCCGCCTGGGTCGACGATGTGATTGCCTCACTCGATGGGCCTGAGGCTGTACACGACAGCATTCGCCGTGTAAAACGAGGCTTCGAGCTTATCGGCGCAGGTATTCTCGCCATCCGGAAGTATCGGTCTGCGCTACCTATACTCGCACGCAGTACTGTACAGCGGAGTAATTTTCAGTTCTTGCGGCAGACGGTGGAAGCGGCGAAGCAACTGCAGTTTGATTCCATTTCTTTCCTGGCGACGGACATTACATCACATGCTTTCAACCGCGAACTTATCTGGCCGGGTGATCGCCAGGCTGAAGTCGCGCTCTCACCTGCCGAGGTCACCGTTTTGGAATATGAGATCGAGTTGTTGATTGACCAATATCGCCACGAGATCGCAAACCATTATATTGTCGAGTCTCCGCAGAAATTGCGGAACATTGCGCACCGCTTTCGCGAGCACCTGGGAGAGATGCCTCCTAAAGCTCCAATCTGTAATGCGCCATGGGTCTCAGCAGTCCTGGAAATCGATGGATCAGTCCGTCCTTGCTTCTTTCACAGGACAGTTGGAAGTGTGCAGGGAGCAACCCTAAAAGACGCGATTAATTCGCCAGACGCGCAGCATTTTCGACGGACTTTGGATATAGCTCAGAACCCGATATGCCAAAGATGCGTCTGCTCCCTCAACTACCAATCGACAGGAGCTATAACCAACCCGTCTGAATTACCGAATCATCTATGACACAACTACTCTGACATTACGTCTTAGGTAGCTTGGTGATATCCCAGTCTCCACCGGTTGCCTTAATCAGCAGAACGCTCGCATCTAATTGTCTGCGTCGAATGTCAATGTCATTGCGCTCATTATTCAGCGCAGTCGTTTGCGCTGTTACTACTTGAAGATAAGTGTCGACTCCGCCTTCATACCTATTCTGGAAGAGACGGAGGGTTTCTTCTGCTGCAGTTGTTGCATTATGCTGCTGCTGCGACTCCGTAGTAAGAATACGCAACATCGCCAGGTTGTCTTCCACTTCCTGAAATGCGGTGAGCGTAGTCTGCCGGTAATTTGCAACTGTCGCGTCATATCCTGCAACCGCGGTTTCCTTAGTTGCACGACGCCGTCCTGCATCAAAGAGCGTTTCCGACAGGCCGGGACCGACAGCCCAGAAGCGGCTGGGCCAGTTCAACCAGTTCGTTGCCGATGTGCCTTGAAATCCTGCCAGAGCGCTTAGACTTAATGTTGGATAATAGGCAGCCTGGGCAATTCCAATCTGCTCATTTGCGGAAGCCATGCGCCGTTCTGCCGCGGCAATATCAGGACGGCGTTCCAGCAACTCCGAAGGCATGCCAACCGGAGTCGACGGCAGCACTGGTCCTTTCCCATCGAGCGGAAGTGGCTGCAGCGTAAACAATGCCGGCGGCTTGCCGATCAGGATAGCGATGGCGTGTTCATATTGTGCGCGTTGCGCCGAGACGTCCGAATCCAGCACCTGCGTCTGTTCCAGCTGCGTGCGTGCCTGCTCTACATCCGATTTCGGAGCAGCGCCGCCGTCGAAACGATTCTGCGTCAACTCGAGAGCTTGGCTGTATGCCTTCACTGTATCGTCGAGCAGCTTCTTCTGCGCATCTGCGGCGCGAAGTTCGAAGTAGTCAATGGCCAGCTCCGAATGCAGGCTTAACTGCACTGAAGCCAGATCGGCAGCACTGGCCTGCGCCTGTTCTCGCGCTGCGGTTACGCTGCGCCGGATGCGCCCCCAAAGATCAATCTCCCAGGAAAGGTCGACAGGCAGCGTGAAATTGCCTTCACCATTGTTAGCCAATGATGCTGGGAAATAGGGCTGGTGGGCCGAATCGCGGATTGCTGAAATGCTCGGCGAGGCGCCGATAGTTGGCGCTTCTGCTGCGCGGTTAAACCGAATCGCAGCGCGCGCCTGGCGAAAGTTGGCTTCAGCGATCTTCAGAGTCTGATTCGATGGGTCCACCTGATCTTCAAGCGCGTTGAGCTGAGGATCTCCGAAAGCCTCCCACCAGTTGCCGCGTGATCCCTGATCGCCAGGCTGGGCAATCTTCCAGCCATCGGTCTGTTGTGACGACGTGGTCGTAGCGGAGGCCTCTTTGAAGGAAGGCGCCATGGGCACGGAGGGCTTCACGTATTTCGGCCCAACCATGCAGCCGGAGAGCAATACCAGGAAAAAGCCTGCAGAGACTGGCAACAACCGCTTCATTGCGCAGTTCCTTTCGCTGCGGCAATCTGCACGGAGGCCCCATCTTCGAGCGAGTCGGATGGATCAACTACGATGGCATCTTTTGTAGACAGGCCAGCAAGCACTTCGACACTGTCGCCATAATCATGGCCAACAGTAATGGGCATCAGTTGCGCTTTGCCATCCCGCACAACAGCAACGCGGAGTCCCTCTTTGCGAAAGAGCAGCGCGTTGGCAGGAACTGTTACCGCACCTGCAGTGGGTGGCATCTTGAGATGAACGAAGGCATAGGCTCCAGGTAAGAGCTGGCCTTTCGGATTATCTACATCCACTTCCACATTCAATGTTCGTGATGCAGGATCAATAGCGTCGGAGTTGCGCACCAGCGTTCCGGTGAAAGTCTCTCCGGGAAATTCATCCAGCGTGAGAATGACCTTCTCTCCCGTTTTTACGGATGCCGCATAGACTTCTGGAACAGGAATATAGACGCGCAGCTTGTTGATCGCGGCTAGATGGAACAGTTCTTTCGGAGTAGTGTTTTCTCCGGCCTGGATCAGCGCGCCAATATCCGTGTTGCGCGCCGTGATGACTCCATCGAATGGAGCATAGATATGCTCGAAGGATTGAAGCTGCTCAAGACGGCGAACATTGGCTTCGTTCGAGGCAACGAGGGCCTGCTTGGAACTCAGGTCGCTGATGGCCTGGTCAGTCTCCTGTTTTGAGACAGAGTTGGTTTCCAGCAGATGCTTCCAGCGCGCAGCGGTAATCTGCGCAAGCTGCAGATTTGCCTGGGCGTTTTTCAACTCGGCCTGGGCCTGCTCCAGTTGCTGGTCGAGCTCCGGTGTTTCGATTTCAGCAAGCAGTTGTCCCTTATGTACACGGCTGCCGATATCGACGTGCCACTGTTTCAGGTAGCCACTGGTGCGCGCATAGACGGGCGTATCAATAAAGGCCTGCGTGTTGCCCGGCAGTGCAATCTCGGCAGCCACAGAGCCGGGCTTGGGGTAAACAACAGCAACTGTTGCAGCAGCGGATTGCTGCGTCGAGTGGGTCAGTACTGCCTCAGCTTCTACGCGCGAATGAATTCCAGAGCGGATCGCAATGCCGATGGCGAGGCACACCAAAACCACCACAACCCATACGATGATGCGCGGCTTTCCTCCTTGTGGCTGCAATGCGGATGCAGACTGCGCTTGAATGCCTTCGGGCTGCTGCTCTACTGTCGCATTGCCTGGATCATCGATCGTCATATGTGTTTCTCCGTCGTTCTCATGCATATTTCGTGTGCCCTTCTTCTTCCATGGAGTCCACCTGCTTTGGCGGCCGGCTTCCATGCAGGAGGCCGAATACTGAAGGCACAAAGATCAGCGTGGCTAGGGTCGCGCACAGCAGTCCGCCAATTACAGCGCGGCCAAGCGGAGCATTCTGCTCGCCTCCATCGCCCAGGCCAAGCGCCATCGGGATCATGCCGATAATCATGGCCAGGGCCGTCATCAGAACAGGGCGGAAGCGTGTTGCGCCCGCTTCAATGGCGGCGCGTACGGCATCACCATGGAACTGCAATCTTTCCTTTGCAAACGAGACGACAAGAATACTGTTTGCAGTGGCCACTCCCATGCACATAATCGCTCCCATCAGGGCAGGGACGCTGAGCGTAGTATGCGTGAAGAACAACATGAGCACGATTCCGGCTAAAGCAGCAGGCAGCGCCGTAATGATAACGAATGGATCAAGCCACGACTGGAAGTTCACGACGATCAGCATGTAGACCAGCACAATGGCGAAGAGAAGGCCAGTAAGTAGTCCGGTGTAAGAAGTGCGCATGGTTTGCACCTGTCCGCGAACAGAAATGAAGGTGCCACGCGGCAGATTTTTCTTATTGGCGTCGACAATGCGCTCTACCTGGCGACTTACTGCTCCCAGGTCGCGGTCCTGCACTGAGCCATAAATGTCGACGACGCGGCGGATGTTGTAGTGCGAAACAACAGCCATCTCCCGTGATCTTCCGATGGAAGCCACATCGCCCAGAATCTCCGGCTGCTGCTTGCTGGCCGCGGTGATGGGAATATTCTGCAAATCCTGCAAGGACTGTACATGGTACTGCGGCGTTTGCGCGACCAGGTTATAGTTCACCCCATTTTTCCAGTTGAGGAAGAACATGGGCGTGATCTGGAAGCTGCCGCTCAACGTGTTCAGCACGCTCGATGCAACATCGCGCTCGGTATATCCACCCTGCTGCGCCTTGGTGCGGTCGACGTCGACATTGAGCGTCGGATAATCAAACGGCTGCTGGATGCGAAGGTCAGTAAGGCCCGGAACCTGGTGTAACTGTGTCAGCAGCTTATCCGCAATGTCATGACTCGCTTCTACGTTGTTACCCTCGATCTGAACGTCAATCGGCGCAGGCAGGCCGAAATTCAGAATCTGCGTAACGATGTCCGCCGGAAGAAAGTAGAACGTAGTCCCCGGGAACGCGCCTGGCAATTGCTGCCGCAGCTTGCGAATGTAGTCCGCCGTGGGGTGATGGTCTTCTTTCAGAGCGACCATGACATCGGCGTCGCTCGCGCCAATCACGCCCGAAGTCGAGTGCATGGTATTCATCGGACTGTAAGGCAGGCCAATATTATCGAGTACACTGTCCAGCTCATTTGCCGGAATCACCTTACGGATGTTGTCTTCCACCAGGTCGCAGAGACGTGCTGTCTCCTCGATGCGCAGCCCGGTTTTGCCGCGTACGTGGAGAATGAACTCTCCGCTGTCAGTGTTGGGGAAGAAGTCCTGTCCCAGCCATGGCAGCAGAAGAAAGGCACACAAGCATATTCCAAAAAATGAAGGAACAAAGAGCTTGCGACTCAGCACCAGCCGTGTGAGCAGCGCACGATAGCTGGCGCGCAGCTTCTCGAACCCCTGCTCAAATCCACGCTGGAAACGCGCAAAGATGTTGCGCGACGCATGGCCTTCTTCGTCATGTTCTTTAAGAAGATACATCGCCAGCGTCGGCACCAGCGTTCTTGAAAGAACATAGGATGCAAGCATGGCAAAGACCACGGCTTCAGCCAGAGGTACAAAGAGATACCGCGCCACGCCGCCCAGCAGAAACATCGGCAGGAAAACGATGCAGATGCACAGCGTGGAGACCAGCGCCGGAACTGCGATCTGCGCAGCGCCATCCAGAATCGATTGCTCGAGAGGAAGTCCTTGCTCAAGGTAGCGCTCGATGTTTTCGATGGTCACAGTCGCGTCGTCCACCAGAATGCCTACAGCGAGCGCAAGACCGCCGAGCGTCATGATATTGATGGTCTGCCCCAGAAAACTAAGGACGATGATCGACGTAAGAATCGACAGCGGAATCGAGACAGCGATGATCAGCGTACTGCGCCAGCTGCCCAGAAACAGCAGGATCATTAATCCAGTCAGCGCAGCCGCAATCACCGCCTCGCGGATCACGCCGCTGACCGCGCTGCGAACAAAGATCGATTGGTCGGCAAGCGGCGTCATGTGCAGCTCAGGCGGCACAATCGTCGCAATGCGCGGCAGCATGGCGCGGATGCCTTTCACAACGTCGAGCGTCGAAGCATTTCCCGCCTTGAGCACACTGATAAGCACGCCGCGCCGTCCATCCTGACGGACAACGTTGGTCTGCACCGCAAATCCATCGCTCACCGTGGAAATATCCCGCAGATAGATGATTGTGTTCCCCACTTGCTTGATCGGAACATTGTTCAGTTCAGGGACGGTGTGCGGGGCCGTATTGAGGCGCACATCGTATTCGTTTTCTCCAATCTTCGCTGTTCCAGAAGGTAACGTCAGATTCTGCGCGCTTACTGCATTCAGCACGTCAATCGGCGAAACACCTCTCGCCTGCATCAGGCCCTGATCCATATTGATCATTACCTGGCGCTGCTTGCCGCCATATGGAAGCGGCACCACTGCGCCCGGAACCGTCACCATCTGCGTGCGGACGAAGTTCAGTCCAAGATCGTTGAGCTGCTGCTCGGAAAGGTTTTGTCCGGAAAGGCCAATCTGAAGAATCGGAACGCTCGATGCACTGAAGTTGATGATCTCGGGAGGCAGCGTGCCCGGCGGAAGCTGACGAAGCAGATATTGCGATGCTGCCGTGACCTGCGCATTAGCCGTATCGAGGCTGGCATTGGGTTGAAGAAAAACCTTTACGACGACTGTGCCGTTATATGTTGTGGATTCGATGTGCTCGATATTATCCACGAGCGTGGTGAGCGCTTTTTCATATGGCGACGTAAGCCGGCCTTCCAGTTCCTCCGGATTCAACCCGGTATAGGTCCACGCAACCGAGACCACCGGAATATCGATATTAGGAAAGATGTCTGTAGGAGTGCGGAGAATGATCACCGGGCTCAGAATGAGAATGAGCAGCGCGAGAATAATAAATGTATAAGGCCGCGTCAGCGCCACCCTGACAATCCACATGTGGTTGTTTGTCTCCGTGAGGGGAAATTACTGGTTTGTGCATGCGTTAAACACGCAGCAACATACATATATATTGAGCGGCTCGGAATCAATAGGTCGCACAGTTTGTTCCGAATGGGATGATCGGAAATAGCGATAATATAAATTATGGAACTGCGTCACCTTCGCTACTTTTGTGCCGTGGCCGATTGGCATGGCTTCAATCGCGCAGCTCGTGCTCTGCACGTCTCACAATCAGCTATCAGCGAACAGGTCCTAGATCTCGAACACGAAATCGGCGTGTCTCTACTCAATCGCATGCAGCGACAGATAAGCCTCACTCCAGCCGGGGAAATCTTTCTCGCGGAAGCGCGTAAAGTGCTCGCTGCTGCCGATCGGGCGGTAGATCTCGCCCAACAGTCTGCCCGGGGAGAAGCGGGTACACTCACCGTTGGTTTTCTTGTATGGGCTGCGGGAAAATTTTTCCCGCCTATCATTCGCGACTTTCGCCGCCTTTATCCCGGCGCACGTCTCTCGCTCATGGAAATGTCTCCGATACAACAGTCTGAAGCACTACTGAATGGTTCCCTTGACGTTGGCTTTACCCGCCCTCTGCAGTCGCCTTATGACCGCATGTTGCGCTCGGAAACTCTCTATTTCGATCCGCTCATTGCGGTGCTTGCGGTAGATCATCCGCTGGCCAACCGTCCGCTGCGCCTGCAGGCCTTGGCTGACGAGCCGTTTATCATGTGCGATCGCAGCCTTTCCTCCACGCTCTTCGATAAGATCACTGCGCTATGTGCGCAGGCAGGTTTCTCTCCCAGGATTATCCAGACGTCCAACGTCCTCTCCAGTGTGCTCACACTGGTACAGGCAGGCGAGGGCGTCACTCTCATTCCGGCGAGCCTGCAGCATTACCGGTTCAATGATCTTTCCTATTGCCCGCTGATCGAACCCACAGGATCAGTTGAGTTGGTCATGGCCTGGTCTCCGGAACGAGAAGGCGGCATCCAGAAAGCGTTCCTGGATTTCATGCGCGCAAAGAAAGAACTGATTCAGAGTTCGGTCAGGATCGATAAAATAGCGGAGATTCAGACCTGACAAGCTCGCGCCGACTTCAGTATTGCGTTCACTCTGAGCCCCTGGCACGGATTGCCAACGGCTGTCGATCTTGAGATACTTTTTGAAGTTGATCTTGATCGCCATGCTTGCTATCCAACAGTGGTTTTCCAACAGTGTGAAGGTCGGCAAGCCGTAGTATGTCTAACAACATTTGGATAATAAGGCGGATATCAACGTAAGCTATTCGTATAGAAGCGGGAGTAGTTCAGTGGTAGAACGTCAGCTTCCCAAGCTGAATGTCGCCGGTTCGATCCCGGTCTCCCGCTCCAATCAAGTCAAAGCTTGCAACTGAATCTATGCTTCATGCATGGATAGCTGCACAAAAAGCACAGCTTGCTTTCGCAACTCCTGCGCGCCTTGCGCAAATCTCTGGAAGACGCATCCGCTGACCTTCTCTTTCATCACCAGAAGAGTGACGAAGCGATGACACCGCCGTGACAATCGCGTCCCATGCCTGTTCCTATACTCGCCTCATTGAGACCGGAAACAGAAAAGCATGACACCTTTGAACATTGTCGCAGGACGCAGACACAGTAAATGCAAATTCATCTCGCTGGTCATGGTTGTGAGTCTGTGTCTCTGGGCACATGCTCAAACAACAGAAGATGAGAATCATGCGGGCCACGTTCCTATCATTTCCGGTGGGATGGGTTATATCCACAACGTGAACGGAGGCATCCCCACACTCGAACCCCAAATCAATCCTGTTCTTCTCGTACCTTTCGGCTCGCACTTTCTTCTCGAGTCCCGCACAGATTTCACAGGATTCTTTCAAAGGCAGAACCAGACCAGCGGGCCATTTACCGGCAAAGTTTTCAAGACTGTCGAATTCGCACAGGTCGATTGGCTGGCCGACTCTCACCTGGTAGTTACGGCCGGAAGGTATCTGTTACCCTTCGGGCTGTATAACGAACGTCTGGAGCCTATCTGGATCCGAAACCTCCAGGACTCACCCATCAATGCAACTATCGGTACACGCACAACCGGATCCGGCAATGGAGTAATGTTCCGGGGAGTTGCCGTACAGCAACCGGAATATACGCTGCAGTACACGGCATACGTTTCCACTCGCAGCAGCATTAATGAATTAGGCTCTGCGCGCGTTGCTGGCGGTGATGTAAGTGTCTTTCTGACACAGCCGCATCTTGAGATCGGCACATCGTATCAGCGCTTTCTGCAGCAGCGTGAGATCAATAGCATTGCCGCCTATGTTTCCTGGCAGCCTCCACAAACTTCACTCGATTTAAAAGCTGAATATGACTACAGCCACAATGGCAATGGATATTGGATTGAGTCAGCTTACCTTCTACAGCAACTTCCTATCCCCTCCGTACTCAAGCGAATTCAGCTGGTAGGCCGTATGCAACAGTTCTTTCCTTTGAATGGTGGAGGTAATTCGTTGCCCCAGATAAATACCCAGCGGTTTGACTTCGGATTGAACTATCAACTGCGCGACGATCTACGTTTCATATCGAGCTACGGAAGAACCTTCAGCTCGCAGACAGATGCAAATGTCTGGAATGCAGGATTCACTTATCGTTTTGCGCTGCCGCTCTGGCCGGGAAAAAGCAGATGAAACCTCTACTTACATCTATTGTTCTGGCAGCAGTTCTACTGTGCGGAGGAATTGTCGCAGCTGGCCTTGATCAGCAGCAGCCGCCCGCGAAGAACGCCCGTGCCAGCCACTCGCCTGAAACAGGAGAACAGGTCTTTCAGCGGAACTGCGGTCGTTGCCACACGCCGCCTATGACAATCTCACAACGAAGCACGGGAACAGTCATCATGCACATGCGCGTCCGTGCGAGGCTGTCCAGCCATGATGAGCAGCTCTTGCTTAAGTACATGGCGCCTTAATTTACTAATTACATAACAGGGAGAATTCTTAATGAAGAAGATAGTCGCTATATCTGCGTTTTTCGTCGCTCTGGCGGCTCCTCTGACCGCTTCATATGCACATGGAGAGGACCGTACAATCGAAATTCATGCGCGTCGTTATTCATTCGAGCCGGCTGAGATTTCGGTAACAAACGGAGAAACCGTAAAGCTGAAGCTTATTTCCGATGATGTTCCACACAGCCTGCTGATCAAAGACCTGGGCATCGACCAACTGGCATCGAAAAATCATCCGGCAGAATTCTCATTCACTCCCAGCCATGCGGGCGATTTTAAGGGGCAGTGTGGGCGCTTTTGCGGAATTGGTCACGGCTCAATGCACTTTGTTGTTCACGTGAAAGAGCACTAAGCAAAAACTGTACCCCCAGTCTCTGGAGAGCCGCTTTTCATGCGCCCTTACCCCATTGGAAACGGGACACTTGCTCCTCGCATTCCACGCGAAGTTGCGGCGCTCATGGTTGCTCTCCAGCTCAAGGGTAGAAGTACCGATGCACTAGATGATCTGACCGATCGTGAATGGCAGTCCCTGTTACAGTTTTGCGAACCAGCGCAGCTGACTCTGCAACTGGCACAGATAAACAATCGTGCTTTTCCTTCTCTGGTAACAGCCCGGCTTGCGAAAAATGTTGCTGATAACTTCTCCAGGTTTGAACACGTAAAGACAACGTATCGTGAAGTCGCGAATACTTTAAAAATTGCAGGTGTGGAACACCTTGTTCTCAAAGGTTTCACCCAGTCGCCACATTATGTTGCGAATCCCCGATTTCGTGCACAGGGTGACATCGATTTATATTGCCCACCTAAAATGCTGGAACATGCCCAGCAAGCGCTCCAGTCAATCGGATATCAACCAGAGCTTGTCACGGACTACAGCCGGGCAGATCACGTTCCGACCCTGATGCGTCAAGGTAACTGGAAATGGAGAGGGAATGTATTCGATCCCGATATGCCGCTCTCCATCGAACTCCACTACTGCCTGTGGAATGACCGTACCTCTCATATTTCGGTGAAGGGACTTGACTCCTTCTGGCAGCGACGTATTACCAGGACAATCGAAGATCTTACCTTCCCCGATCTTGATTCTGTAGATCATCTTGGATATTTCACGCTCCACATCTTGCGCAATCTTCTCCAGGGCGATTGGGTCGTTAATCACGTGTATGAACTGGCCGTGTTTCTTCACAATCATGCCACTGACCATAAGTTCTGGAATCTCTGGCGGCAAAACCACAGCAGCACTCTTCGCGCCTTGGAAGCCATCGTGTTCGCTCATGCGCGCGCATGGTTCAGTTGCGATCTTTACGAGGACCTAGACGCTGAGATCACGCGGCTATCTCCCGCAGTACGACAATGGCTCCATCTTTTTATTGGTGCATCGCTTGAAGGAATGTTTCGGCAAAACAAGGACTGGATATGGCTGCACGCGGCGCTGCTCCATTCTCATCAGGATAAGCGCCGGCTTGTATGGCACGTACTGGTACCGAAAAAAATCGTCGGCATGAATCACAATGCAACCATGTACCGCAACAAAAAGCCCGCAAGGATTTCCGGCCTGCATCCTCTGCCGCGTTATGTGTTCTATCTTTTTTCGCGTTTGTCTGCGCAGGCACGTATCATTCCCGAAACTATCCTTCATGGCTTTCGGTGGTGGGTATCGCAACGCGAACTTGGTTCGTAGTTATAAGATTCATATTCGTTTGCCTACGGCATGCTGGGACCATATACAGGGGACGCCTCCGGCTTGTAGTCCTCGCCAAATTTGTTCTTGTGCGGCGCAATCGTATCTGCCTTTGTAAGTGCAAAAACTCCTAGACTGCTTTCAGATGAATCGATCTGCACGTTATGGCTAAGGCGGTCCAGCTGCTGTGTATCCACCCCTTCTCCCCAGATGTGCACTCTATATGTCCCGGCAGGAATGTTATGCAGCATAATGCTGCCATTATCGGAAGAAACACCCACGTAAGGAGTGGTGAGAGCAATCACAACTGCGCTCATTTCGGGATGAATGTTACAGAAGATGTAAGATATGCCTTCCCTGTTAAAATGTACGGTCCTGGTGCTCCCTGCCTCGTACAAACCTAGATCAAAGCGCTTTCCATTAAATTGCGAAAACACGTTATGGAAAAAAGTATCCATATTAGGAAAATCTACTGCGCTGCCTACCGGCACAATCAGAAGATGAGGATTGAATTTCTTGTCCTTCTGCACCAGGCGAAAGTGCCCAGGCGTGATCTTTGCTGGTGTATCGGCAATCGGGTCCAGCCAGAGCACCACACCTGACGATTGGCTCTGCGCCGCAGCATGCTGTTTTCCAGGATGCTTCAGTTCTATTTGAGCAGTCACATCCACAGACTGAGCTCGGATTTGTCCCACCAGAAGCAATACAGCTGATACGAAGACCAGCAGGAATAGTCGAAATTGAGATAAGGAACGCATCATCTAGAAGAGATACCCCGCGGCAAGACCCAGGCTGTGGTTTGTATTGACTTGTCCAGCGATCGGCCAGCTGTAAATATTTCGGTATTCACCAGAGAGAAGCAGATAAGTCTTGGGGTGGAAAATGATATTTCCGAAGAACGTGCGATTTCTAGTTAACGAAGCATAATCCGTCTCTCCTGGAGTAAGGGAGGAATAATGCAGGTCACCAGCAAATGCATTATCCTCCCCGATAGCAAAATTCGACTCGATTGAATGCGAGAATCTGATCTTGAGTTGTCCCCAGCCGCCTTCTGCATTCACACCACGCAGCTGATTGTTTTCCGAATCGATGATGTAGTCCTTGAATGCGCCACCGCCAAGCCCGCCAATACCGCGCCCACGGTAGAACTCGCCCGATAACTCAAGAAAATGTGTAAAAGGAATTCGCCAGTCAACTGTTCCTGTCCAGGCATCAAGATGGCGGCCATAGTCATAAGATTGTCGGCTGTAATGCCCGCCTGCGCCTATTTCAATAACATGATCTCCAAGCGGGAGTGAGTATCCCAGTCTTGCTTCATAACCAGGCTGGCGGCTTCGTTCGGATGGGCTTGCCAGACGCAGGCCGTTATTTTGAGGCGGGCCCGGCGCTGGAACATCCATCAATCCCAGTTCCAGGCTTAATTTTTTATTAGGGATCAGCTCACTATCTTTAAATTGAAGCTGCGGTGCCCATGTCCACAAATTGCCCGACCACGCAAGGGCAGGCTCTCCTATAGAAACAAATGAGGTTGGTTGCAGCGGCGAGATCAGCGGCCTGTCAAATGCAGCTGTTAGCGACCTGTGCGACCAATTGAGATTTGCATGCGCGGTGCGGAGGCGCACTGTTCCCGCACTCGTGGTGTAATCCGCGTAAGGGATTCCCCCAAAGAAATCGACGTTGATATCAGCTGAAGTTCGGGCTCCCCAAAGAGAGGGCCCGGATGCTTCGAGCCCCAAGATTGTCTGACGTGCGGTCGCTCCGAGACTTCCCTGCCCTGTGCCGCCGGTAGCTGTGATGGGCAAATCAATGCTATCGACACCGCCGCTGTTCATAAATGATGTAAACAGGAGCATGCCGGAGAGACGAACAGGATACTTTGACAGACTCTCAATCTTTGTCTGATCGTGCTGCTTCACTTCCGCCTGCAATACTTCGCTTTGTTCCTGAAGCTGCTGCACGCTGGCTTGCAGATCAGAGGCAGCTTGTGTGGCATCGGCGCCGCCATTCTTTTGTGCCAGCTGCTCTTTCAGGCCTCGAATCTCGCCCCTCAACTCTTCCATCTCATGTTGAGACTCATCCAGCTGCTGTCGCATGCCGTCAAGTGCAGACATGAGACGGTTCACTCGCGCTTCAAGCTGCTGCGGTTCGCTCAGAGCAGCGCTGTTTTGCTGCGCTCCGGCAATACCGGCAGAGAGAAAAGCTGCAAGTATCGGCATAGCAGTTAAGATCTTTCCGCATCGTGCTCGTTTCATGGGGGTATCCTTAAATGGACACGCCGGGTGGAGCTATCTTTTCTTATTCGTGCGCAACAAATGTTCCGGCGTTCTCCTCATATTCTGCCCGTTCTTTTAAAGCCGTCTTCGCCAGGCTCAATGAAAAAACAGTTTTTCCAGGTCTTGATTCTTCGAGTGCAACACTGCCACCGTGTTCACTTGCGATCTTGCTTGCAAGAGTCAGACCCAGGCCAACACCGCTCATTTTTCCTTCGCTTACAAAAGGCTGGAATAGCGTGACCCGAATGGAATCAGGCACTCCAGGACCATTGTCTGTAATAGAGATCTTTATTTTTTCTGCTGTTTCAGCAAGAGAGATATGGACTTTCGCCGGTCCGATACCGGACTTTGCCGCCTGGCTTCCGTTAAGCAGCAGATTGTAGATTGCGCGCTCAATCTTCAGCGTGTCTACCCAGGCTTCGATCTGAAGCATCGGATCAAGAGAGAAGGTTACATTCGCAGCATCGGGATGTGTCCGCACCAGTGCAAGGGCGTGTTCCACAATATAAGGAATAGATTCATAAGTGGGCCGGAGGGACTGGCCGGTCTGGCTGAAGAGAAGCAACGAATCAAGCAGCTCCGTCATGCCCTGCACTCCAAGCCGGACTTCTGCCAATAATCCGGAGCGCTCCTCCGGGCGAGTTGAATCATATCCAAGGAATTCGGCATTCGCGTACACGGCTGAGAGATAGTGCCGCAAATCATGTGAGATGGAGCTGGCCATTCTTCCGATCGTCGCCAGCCGCTCTGCAGCAAGCAATTCCTGCTGCGTCGCTTTCAGACGCTTGCTCATACGCTCAAATGCAGCTCCGAGTTCCTGGATTTCTTTCGCGCCGGCAATTTGAAAATGGTAATCGAAGTTGCCCGCGCCGAGAGCGCGCGCTCCCGCTACCAGAGCCTCCAATGGGCGAGTGATGGTTGCTGATATGTAGACCGCCAGAGCCCCACTGACTGCCAGAATAAGAACACCGAGAGCGAGCATCAGATGATTCAGATGAGTCAGATAGCGGCTGGCCTGGTCATACGATTTGAGAACAACAAGATGAACTGGCAGGTCGCCATGCGATGAAAGGTTTATGCCTGCATACACATAGTGCTCATGACCTAACCAGATATCATTTCCATTGCCGGAGTTATGCAGCAATGCATCCTTGAGATTGATATTCTTTCCCAGGCTATTGAGATTCTGCGTAGCAGCCACGATTTCGCTATCGCTGGAAAAAATGACTTCGGCCGCCGCCGTCTGGCCTACTTCCTGAGCCATCAGGCTGTTAATTTCGTATCCGGTAGCGACATAACCTAGCAGAGAGCCGCTCTGCGACGAACCAAAATACAGAGGCTGAGATGCGATTTCATAGAGCCGTCCTCTAACCCTGACATAATGCGGGCTTGGCGAAACGAAAGCGGCTCCAGTTGGAATCAGCGCATCAGGGACACCATTCCACGACGAACCATTCTCAAAGAGCGCGGTCAGGTTTCCATTGCCATCGACTATCGCAAAAAGATCATTGCCGCTCAGGTGATAAAACTCAGCAGATGCATCACGTATCGTGCGGCCATCATTTGATGTCATCAGCGATTTGAGTGGAGGCAGGTCAGCAAGCAGAGCTACTTCGCGGGAAAGCATCTGCCGCCGTTGCTCCTGGATATTCTGGAAGGTCAGGATAGAACGCTGTAAATCCGATGCAATCTCGCTGTGAATCTGCTTGGCCAGAATGCTATGTACCACCAGGAGGCTCAGTGCTGCTACCCCGAAGGAAACGGACATCAGGCAAAGAAGCAGTGTCGTTCGCATGCGCATTGCCACTAGCCCTTCACCCCATTTCCTCTTATGTTTGCGGAGACTGCACAAACTTGTAACCCACCCCATGTACCGTGCAGAAATGTACCGGGTTTGTGGGATCGGCCTCTAGTTTTTGCCTGAGCTTCAACATCTGGTTATCCACTGTCCTGGTTGAAGGATAAAAATTATAGCCCCACACCTCGTTGAGAAGCTCTTCGCGACTCAGCACCCGTTCCGGATTATCTAAAAAGAACCGGAGAAGCTTGAACTCGTGCGCAGTCAAAATAACGCGCTTGCCCTGTTTCGTGATCTGCATGCGGAGGAAATCAACCTGCACGTCACCAAAAGACAGCGATGGATTCGGCTGTGTACGCTTTGAGCGCCGCATTGCAGCTTGTACGCGCGCTAACAATTCCCTTGGGCTGAAGGGTTTGGTCACATAATCGTCCGCTCCCAACTCTAGCAGCAACACCTTATCTGCAACCTCTGAAATGGCGCTGAGGACCACAACCGGGATATCTGGCGAAGTCTGCTTCATCGCCCTGCATACCTCGCGGCCAGACATGTTGGGCAGAATCAGATCCAGAACCACTGCATCAGGGGAGGCCGTGCGAAAGATGTCTAACCCCTGGCGGCCATCAGTGGAAGTCTTGATTTCGTAACCTTCGGCGGTAAACAAATGCTGCAAAGCCTTTTGTATACGAGCATCATCTTCAATAATCAGAATCGTACTCATTCTTGGCAAACCATTCGTTCGAAACTTCCCTTTAATTTTCCACCAATCCGTGACATAAAGAGAGGGATTGCAGGAGAAATGACAGAGCGGTGACAAAAACGTGACAGAATTTACATTGTTTAGTCTGATGGAACTATCAAGCTTTATCGAACCGCTTCACAAAGTCACTTAGGCAGCGTCACAGTGCCCGAGACGGTAAACTTACCTGTTTCAACAGCCGCATCATTGCCTGGCTGTGAACCTCCAACTGAAACAGAATAGTCCCCGGGAAGAATGACGCGGCTTCCATTCGCATCCACCTGGCCAAGCGAGCGAGGATCCAACTTGAACGTCACTTCAGTGGATTGTCCGGCATTGAGGTGCACGCGGTTGAAACCCGCCAGGATATGGACTGTAGTCTCATACGACTTCGGCTGAGTGAGATATAGTTCGGCCACCTCATCTCCAGGTACAGAACTTGTATTTTTTACTGTGGCCTCGATTGTTACCGGGGCACCGGCCTTAACATTCCCTGATGGCATCTTGAGATTGCTGTAGGCAAAAGTCGAATAACTGAGCCCAAACCCAAAACCATAAAGTGGTTTGCCGGTAAAGTACCGGTACGTGCGCTCTTTCATCGAATAATCCTGAAATGGCGGCAACTGGCTGAGCGAGGAATAGAAGGTGAGCGGCAGCCGCCCGGCAGGATTATTGTCTCCGGCAAGTGTCTCAGCAATTGCAGTTCCGCCTTCTTCTCCTGGATACCATGCCTCAAGAATGGCGTTGGCATGCTGCTGCGCCCAGTTCACCGCCAGCGCACTCCCGTTCTGAAGAACAACAATCAGAGGCTTCCCCGTATCGGCAAGCGCCTTCAGCAATTCTTCCTGCACCGCCGGCAGGTCGATGGCCGTGCGGTCGCCTCCGCTGAAGCCCGGCAGCTTGACAGGCATCTCTTCTCCTTCGAGTGAAGGCGAAAGGCCGGCAAAGACAATGACCACATCAGAATTCTTCGCCGCCGCAATGGCCTCCTCGCGAAGAGCAGTTGCAGGAGCCTGCCACGTCAGGTCAATGCCGGCGCTGCCGGTGCCGTGCAGATACTCCAGGCGAATCGGATGCGGCTTAGTATCGCTGAAATGAACAGCAGTATCGATAACAGCTCCACGTTCTCCCGTTCCCCTTTCGTTGCCGATAACCAGCTTGTCGTCGAGATAGAGCCTGAAGCCCTCAAAATTCTCACACGCATAGCAATAGTTCACTCGTGCCCCAAGCTTGTAATCGCCCGGAGCCGGCGGCGTGAAAGTACCTGTCCAGCGCACGGAGTAGTTGTCGCGCTTAAGACCTTCAACCGGCACAACCTTGTCCCAGTTGAAGTTGATGCTGCGGTCAACGCGCGTCAGCACAGGCTGGCCGCTCAGATCTTTCGAGTCAAAATACTCGCCGGTGAGCCCATTGCCCGAGCCGCTCGCCGGATGAAGCGCCGTATGCTCAATCGGCATATCCATGCCTTCCACCAGGCTCGATCCCTGCGCGTAGAGCACCTTCGCGGAGGAGAACTGTTTCTCAATTCCGTTGAGAGGATACACAGGCGACGGCGGCGGCCCGTTGTAATTGCCCTGCAACGATTGCACCAGTTCCGCTGTAGGACCGATGACCGCAATCTGGCGCAGGCTGCCGGCCTTCAACGGAAGCGTATGGTTTTCATTTTTCAAAAGCACCATCGCCTCGCGCGCAGCTTTCAGTGAAAGCTGACGGTGCTCAGCCGAGTTGTTCTCGGTCATTGAAATGCGACCGTAAACATAGCTCGAAGGCGGATCAAACATGCCGAGGCGAAATCGCGCGTTAAAGAGCCGGTGCAGTGCCGTATCAAGCTCTGCCTCCGTAATCAGGTTCTGGTGCACCGCATCCACCAGCGCCGGATACGCCTGCCCTTTGCCGAATCCACATTCAATGTCCGTTCCGGTTTTAACGGCAATTGCGGCAGCATGTGCCATATCCGGAGCAAAGTGGTGTCCGGTATTCACATCAGCGACTGCGGCGCAATCGCTCACCACGTAGCCATCAAAATGCCACGCATCTCGCAAATGCTCACGCAGAAGCATCGCGTTCGCGCATGCCGGAGCGCCATCAATCGCGTTATACGCACACATCACCGATTGAGCATGTGCTTCCGTTACAGTTGCACGGAAAGCTGGCAGATACGTGTCCTCAAGGTCATGTGGCGATACATCAACATTGAATTGATGTCTGATAGGCTCAGGGCCACTGTGCACAGCGTAATGCTTTGGCGTGGAGATCACCCTGAAATACTTCGGATCATCTCCCTGCATGCCGCTGACAAAGGCAACACCCATCCGGCTCGTAAGAAAAGGATCTTCACCGTAAGTTTCCTGCCCGCGCCCCCAGCGTGGGTCGCGAAAGATGTTGATGTTCGGCGCCCAGAACGTGAGACCGAAAAACATCTCATGGTGATCCTGGCGCATGGCCTCGTTATACTTCGCGCGCGCTTCAGTGGAGATGGTCTGCCCCATGCGATGCACCAGGCCCGTATCCCAGGTCGCCGCCATGCCGATCACCTGCGGAAAGTTCGTCGCATAGCCGGCAAAAGCCACACCATGTAGTCCTTCGTTCCACCAGTCGTATTTTGGAACACCCAGCCTCGGAATAGCCGGAGCATGATCGCGCATTTGCGAAACCTTTTCCTCTAGCGTCATCCGGCCGATGAGATCATTCACGCGCTGGTCGATGGGAATCGATGGGTTCATAAAAGGAAGGCTCTTGGGATCAGGTTGCTGCTGCGCATGCCCGCACGGCGAAAGCAGCGTGAGTACAGCGAAGAAACCTGGGAAGATGCGCGCGCGGAAGTTCGGCATGCGAAGGTCGTCTCCTGTAAATGAGTTGGTAAACATCCTGTTTTTGAGCGAGGCCATTATAGGAGCAGGATCACATTCCTGACAGCAGCAATTGATTGGTAATATTTTCAAATGAGTAAACATTTACATAATTTGAAAGAGAAGAAAATCCCGGACTCCAGAGAAAGATTGCTTTTAAAGAAAATGCTTTTACCATTTCAGTCAATCAATTTATTCAAATCGATGCATCTAAACACCAATTTCTGGATCCGGCCCCTGTTGGGGATAAAGTCATTCATTAAATTAGAAAACGTTATCTTATCGAGTAATACCACTCGGAACGGTTGACAATTCTTGTACGTGACCACTAGCATAGCTTCTGATTTCAACAGTTCTGATCTGTCAAAGGGCTACGCGTTTGTTCGCCTGCAATAGTAACGAACGCGTATGTCCTCCGCTTCGCAACGTAACGTGCTGTGCCGCTTCACTGATGCCAACCAGCCGGAGAGCCTTCCCGCTCTTGTCTGTAACCAGGCGAGCCGCTCCGCCCTCAATGCGCGCTAAAGAAACTCCACGGAAGCGCAGCTCTGCTCCGCGTGAATCGTAGCGTATCTCCACATCTGCTCCTGCATCCGTACGCACACGGAAACTTGCATTCTGGCTTACAGTGTGGCCGGGACGCACATTCCAGTGCAACTCATCCCGCTCTTCCCTCACACCGGCAAGCCGCCAGGTAAAGTCCATCATCACCAGAGCCGCAGGAGAGTAATTCGGCAAATCACCTTCCGTAAAGATGCCGCTTACAGGGTCGATCTGCTGCCGGAAACTCATATCGCGCAGAATCGCTGTGCACCATCGATCCATCAGCGTGCTGAACTCAGCAGAACGCCCATAATGATCGAACCAGCGCCCTGCCCGCAGCGCTGTCAATGCCTGCGAAGCCCCTCCCCACGAATTGCGCGGAATGGGCCGGACAAAAGAAGGGTCATCCAGCGCGATGGAAGGCAGAGGAAACGGCGCCCAGAATACCTTCGGATTGTGAATCTGCCGTACCCACACATCATCAAACAGTTTCTGGTCGAGCACATGCTCCCCGCACATGCGCGCAATGACACACGAGCGAACCTTCACGAACTGATTCTTCGCATCGAGATCATAAAACGCAGCATCCTCCGGCACATAAAGCTTTTCAAGAATCAGCTTGCGAAGATGCTCCGCGCTTTCCACCCAACGCGCAGCGTCCGATGTTTTGCCAAGAGCCTTAGTCATCTCAGCCAAAGCAACCCGCGCGCCATAAACAGTGGCTGAAAGATCAGGACTGAGCCGGGGAAGCGTCGCAATAGCCGCATGGTTCTTCGCATCCTTGCCCGGACACTGCGGAGGAATGCCCTCCCACCGCGGACTGTTGTCCATGCCCGTGTCATAAGTACAGAAGCCCTCGATCAGCCCTGTTCCTCGCGTATTGCGATAGCGCATCAACCAAGCATCCCAGCGCGAGCAGGCTGCATAAGCTGTCTCCAGCAGTTCCTGATCGCCTGTCGCATGAGCCAGCTCCCACGCCGTCGCCGCAATCGGCACAACCATCTGAATCTGCCCGAAGCCAGCCTCAGTGCGCTTGTTGTTTGCCGGAAGCTGTCCGTCAGGCCGCTGGAGAGCGAAGAAGACCATGTGGCTGTTCCGCGCCACATCAGCACGAAACTTTCTGTAGACCAGCGCCTCCAGCGGCCCGCATTCCTGCCAGATGCCCGCGTATTCCGATCCCTCAATCAGCACAGGCTTATCGAAGCGCGGCAGCACCTGCACATTGTTTCCCAGTATCTCAAGCGCCTTGTCATAAGCTGCCTGCCACTGCGCATTCTGCGTTGAAAAAACGGGAGCAGAAAACGTCTCTGAAATGGCATCTGCTTTGTCCACCATAGCCACCAAAGCCGAAGCCAGACTCCGTCCTAGAAAAGTTCGCCTGTTCATGTCTATTGAAGCCAGCCTTCATATGGATAAAGCAAAAGGAAGAAGATCATCGCGAGCGCCATCACATCCATATACAGCAGCAGCAGCACGCCTCCGTGATAAAAGCTCCATCGCAGGCGAAGACATCGCGATGTGTCGTATGTTCCATAGAGCGCGAGCACTGCAGGAAGAATCATCTTGAGCGAAGGGCGTGGATTGGGAAAGCCCGACAGCAGAAACGACAGAAGCAGGCTGCCGAGGACTAGAATGGTTCCGCGCAATAAGGACCGTGCTCGAAGATTGAAGACCGCCGGAGGCATCCAGGAAACAACCGTTATGACTACTGTATCGAATTCAGGAAAACAGCAGGATATCGAAAAACGCGAACGCATCGTCAAACGCGTGGCGCGTGAGCTGCGCGATGGCTTCTACGTAAACCTCGGCATCGGCATGCCGACGTTGGTCGCGAACCACGTTCCTCCCGGCATCGAAGTCGTTCTGCAATCGGAAAACGGAATGCTCGGCGTTGGCCCCTACCCGCTCGAAAACGAAGTCGATCCCGATCTCATCAACGCCGGCAAGGAGACTGTCTCCGAGCTCCCCGGCACATCCTATTTCTCAAGCGCCGACTCCTTCGCCATGATCCGCGGAGGCCACATCGATCTCAGCATCCTCGGCGCCATGGAGGTCGACGAACAAGGCAACCTCGCCAACTGGATGATCCCCGGAAAGATGGTAAAAGGCATGGGCGGCGCTATGGACCTAGTTGCCAGCGCGCGTCGCGTCATCGTTGCCATGGAGCACACCACAAAAGACGGCCGCCCGAAGATCCTCAAGCGCTGCACGCTCCCCATTACAGGATTGAAAGTAGTCCATACCATCGCCACAGAAATGGCCTGGATCAGCGTGACTCCAGAGGGTTTGGTGCTCGAAGAAGTCGCGCCAGGACTAAGCGCAGGCGACGTGCAGAATGCCACAGAAGCAAATTTAATCGTCAGCCCGACGCTGAAAGAGATGGCTTGTTAGCACGAAATTGTCATTCTGAGCGGCGTCTTCGCGTAGCGAAGACGCCGTCGAAGAACCTGCAGTTTTTGCAGGATGATGCAAGGAAGCGCGCGCGCGCGCAAACCATCAACTTGTTACCCTGTTCTTCATGCCTCGACTGAAATCCGGAAGCCTCGGAGCGCTGGTCATCGCGCTCCTCACCGCTGCAGCATCATTCTGGCTGATACAGGGTTCTGAAGAAATCTACTGCGACCGTTTGCCTTCCATAGCTATCCTGGCCATGCTATCGGCGTTCGCCATTGCATTATGCTTCCGCCTGGTAGGGCGCGCTGTTACAGGCATACAGAAATGGCAGATCATCGCCGCGCTTGTAATCGCAGCAGGAACACTCTTCGCTGATGCGCGCTTCGTCATCAAATACCGCGGAATCTGCAGCCAGTTGCAGCAGCATATTCAGCAGATGAAGTGATCGACTAGGTCTTGCGCACCGTCCGGCGCTCAATGCGCTTCTCGCACTTCTCACAACTCAGAATGCGCTTCACATAAATCCCCGGAGTGACAATATGATCCGGATCAAGCTCGCCCGGCTCAACTAGCTCCTCAACTTCGGCAATCGTGACCCTCGCAGCCGCAGCCATCATGGGATTGAAGTTCCTCGCCGTCTTGCGGTAAATAAGATTCCCGGCGGTATCGCCCTTCCAGGCATGAATCAATGCAAAATCCGCGCGCAGCCAGCGCTCTAGCAGGTAATGCCGGCCATCGAACTCACGCGTCTCCTTCCCTTCTCCAACCAGGGTTCCCACGCCGGCCGGCGTATAAAATGCCGGAATCCCCGCGCCGCCCGCGCGGATTCTCTCCGCCAGCGTCCCCTGCGGAATGAGCCTCAGATCCAGTTTGCCTTTAATGACCTTTTCCTCGAGCAGCTTGTTCTCGCCCACATAGCTGCCGGTATGCGACGCAATCATGCCCGCCTCAAGCATCAGCCCCATGCCGAATCCATCGATGCCCATGTTGTTGCTGATGGTATGCAGGCCCTTTACGCCGCGCCGCACAAGCGCTGTAATCAGGTTCTCAGGAATCCCGCACAACCCAAACCCTCCGAGCATCACCGTCGCGCCTTCGGGAATGTCCTTTACCGCCTCATCTGCGCTGGCAACTACCTTCTTCAATGGGTCTCCTCACTTAAAAGCACTGAGCAGAATACGCGAGCCGCGCCTCTCCTGCATAACGGCGGCCCGATGGATAAACATAGCCATTCCTGCAAACAGGGCTTCTGCGATAGCATGACAACGAGTTGGCGAATTCAGGAGGATTCCATGTTAAAAGGTTTCCGGGATTTTATTCTTCGCGGTAATGTAGTTGACCTGGCTGTAGCGGTGGTAGTCGGCGCGGCATTCACAGCAATTGTGAACTCGCTGGTAAAGAACCTTATCAACCCGCTGATTGCGGCACTGGTAAAGAAACCGGATTTCTCTTACCTGGTGCTCGATATCAACGGAGGAAAGATTCAGTACGGAACGTTCCTGAATGACATCATCTCATTCATACTGATCTCAGCTTCGGTTTATTTCTTCTTTGTCCTGCCCATCAACAAGCTGATGGCCCGCTTTTTCCCGGCCAAAGCCGAACCCCCGGCAACAAGGCCCTGCCCGGAATGCCTTAGCGATATTCCACTCTCAGCAAAGCGCTGCGCACACTGCGCACAACCTGTTGCGTAGGAAACTAAGTTCTATCTAGACGTTTTTCTTGGAAGTGGCAGCGATCGCAACCGGGTGCGTTGCATATCAACTGTGATCAACGCACCTGTCTCCAATTCCGATTGCATTTGCCGCAAGGCGAGGATGACACGCTCTCCAATCTCACTCGGGCGAAGATCACTTGCCTGTATCTGAATCACGCTTGGTTGTTGCCATGCGTCGCCGCAAGAATTGCGCTGAAATCCAGATCATGAGTAGGAACTAGAAAATCATTCGCCGCAGCGTATGACATGATCTCTGAATCTTTTGCAGTAACAGGACCAGTTACCGACCAGTGAACAGCTTCAACCCGGCATCAACGAGCATCGGGGTGCTGAGTAATGCGTTCGAATCCTTCCATGACTTGAGCTCCCGTTCACAACATTTTAGGTTAAGAGAGTGAACCAGCCTCTTCCCCGCATAGTGTAAGCTTTCTATTCATATCCGCATTTTCCAGAACCTTTCCAATCCAAGGAGCACCCTTTTGACGCATCGCGCCCTTGTCAGTTGCCTTTTCTTCTCCGCATTTGCCGCTTCTCTTCCTGCACAAACCACAAGCACTCCACAGGCGCTGTTTGGTTATCGCAACTTCTCTGCGCAGGCAAAGATCGACCAAAAATTCCTTGCCATACCCGACGCCAAACTCGCCGGAGAAGAGTTGAAAGCCCTCACCGCTGCGCCGCACATTGCCGGCTCAAAAGAAGACCACGACACCGCCGTCTATGTTGCCGAAGAATTCAAGGCCGCCGGGCTTGATACAGCCATCGTGCCCTACAAGGTCTGGCTCAACATGCCTAAAGAAATCAGCATCACCGCTACCACCTCAGGCGGAAAAGTGTTGATGACCGGTCCCACACCGGAGCATGTCGTGAACGGCGACCCTTTTCAGGATGATCCCCGCGTCACCCCCGCATTCAATGGCTCATCCCCCTCAGGAGACGTGACCGCTGAGGTCGTTTACGCCAACTACGGCCGCCCTGAAGACTTCAAGAAGCTCGACGACCTCGGTATCAGCGTCAAAGGCAAAATCGTCCTTGTCCGCTACGGGCAGAACTTCCGCGGCGTGAAAGTCTACATCGCGCAGCAGCGCGGAGCAGCAGGTGTCCTCATCTACTCCGACCCGGCCGACGACGGCTACTACCACGGCGACATGTATCCTAAAGGCCCATATCGCCCGGAAACCGCAGTGCAGCGCGGCGCCGTGCAATATCTCTTCAAGTATCCCGGTGACGCCAGCACGCCCGGCATCGCCGCCATGCCTGATTTGCCTGATGCAAAACGGTTGAATCCTGAGACCGCAGCCAGCATGCCGCAGATTCCCTCGAACCCGCTCTCCTATCACGACGCGGCTCCGATCCTCGAAGCACTTTCTGGCCCTAACGTACCTCGCGATTGGCAAGGAGCTCTGCCCTTCGCCTACCACATCGGTCCTGGCGGCGTGAAAGTGCACATGGTCCTTAAGCAGGATTACGCCTACCGCACCATCTGGGACGTCATCGGAAAGATAAAAGGAACCGAATGGCCTGATGAATGGGTTGTCGCCGGAAACCATCGCGATGCCTGGGTCTATGGCGCCGTCGATCCCAATAGTGGAACCGCGGCCATGCTTGAAACCGTCCATGGTATCGGCGCACTCCTCAAATCTGGATGGAAACCGAAGCGCACCATCGTCTTCGGCAGCTGGGATGCGGAGGAAGAAGGCCTGATCGGCTCAACTGAATGGGCAGAGGACAACGCTGCAGCCCTCAGCCATGCCGTTGCCTACTTCAATACAGATGTAGGTGTCTCCGGTCCCAACTTCGATGCCTCCGCTGTTCCCTCACTCAAGCAGTTCATCCGCGAAGTCACGAAAGAAGTCCAAAGTCCGAGAGGCGGAACCGTCTACGAGCAGTGGAAGAGAAGCGTGGAAGAAGAATCGCGCAGACATTCAGCCAATGAACATTCTCCGCACGGCACAGCTGCCCAGAGCGATGTAGAAATCGGCGACCTCGGCAGCGGTTCTGACTACACGCCGTTCATTCAGCATCTCGGAGTGCCCTCGACCGACGTCGGTTCCGCCGGTCCTTATGGCGTCTACCATTCTGTTTTCGACAACTACAACTGGTTCATTAAAAATGCCGATCCTGATTTTGTCTTTGAACAGCAGCAGGCACGTGTCTTTGGCCTCGAAGCTCTGCACATGGCCGACACAGACATTCTGCCCTACGACTACGTAACCTACGGCAAAGAGATCACCGATTATCTGAACACGGCAAAGAAAAAAGCCGGTGAAGCCAGGATTTCGGGATTGGACTTCGCGCCAGCTCTCGCAGCTGCGCAGCGATTCACCACCGCTGCAGAATCTGTCCACCGAAAGCAGGAAAATCTGCGGTCGAATCTCACACAATTCAACGCGCAGCTGCGCAAAGTGGAAAGTGATCTGCTCTCATCTGATGGCCTGCCGAATCGCCCTTGGTTCAAACACACGGTCTATGCGCCCGGTGAATATACGGGCTATGCCGCCGTCGTCATCCCCGGGGTAAACGAGGCCATCGATGCAAAGGACAGCAGCCGCGGAGCAGCGCAGCTCACCGTCCTGACCGAGGCCATTAACCGCGCCACAACAACATTGGAAACAGCCGCAAAATAACCAGCGGTGCACGCCGATTAAAAATGTAGCGATGATCGTGACTCAGGCAGGTCAGAAAGAAAGGAGCGGGAGTAGCCTCCCGCTTCTTTTGATTGGGGTTCATTTGGTGAAGCTGCCGAAGGCTATTCCTGCGTTGAATGGAAGTACTTCACAACCGTGCGCAGGAAGGGCTTCGAATCCTCAGGAGGCAGCACATTGCCCTTGAGAATTTCCTCAAAGGTATGCGGCGCTCCGTAGAAGGTCGTCGTGTCCTCGGTGTTCTGGCTCACGCTCGTTCCATCAAGATCGATGCCTGCAAACAATCCCTTGCTGCGCGAATACGTCAGCAGCTCCGCGCCCATCTTCCAGTCCGTAGAAGCCTGAGCATTGCGGCCGACCGGACCGGCAGACGCAGCAGCATCGCCACCGATCTTGAATTTATTCTTCAGAAGATCCTGCATACCCTTCTGGTTCACAGCTACGAGTATCAGGTCTGTTCCCTGTCCGCCAATCTGAAAGCCGAATGATCCACCGGCCATCCGAATAAACACCGGACCGCTCCATCCGCGTCCCGTACGGCACGTCACTACACCCTGTCCATACTGCCCGCCCACAATGAATGCGCCCTTCTTCAGGCTGGGCACAACTGCAATACAAGTGGCCTGCTTCACAATGCCGTCCGGAATGCTTTTATCCGGCGTCTGCATAACTTGGTCGATGATGGTTCTTGAATTCTCCAGCCGTTCATCGAGTGTCGCCTTATCACTCGCGGCAAGAGCGGGGATGGAAACGCCTGCAAGACATAGCAAAGTCAAAAATTTCTTCATATCGATTTTCGATCTCCCTTTTCATTGGCGTGTCTGTTCCTCGGAATGACAGCCACATCTAAACATCTCATTTTTCTCGTTTTTGCGGGAATACAGGCCGCTTCCACATACTCGGATGCGAAGTGCTCTCGATAGGTTGAAGAGGGAGTGTCAGGAAGAACACAGAAATACAACGGAAGGAAACGATACCAAAAAAGGGGGGCTGTATCTTGACAGCCCCGTTCCCCAGATCTGCGTTGTTGCTGATTACGTTTGTAAGCCATGGAAGTTTCCTGCACAAGATAACGGAGGTAGTATGTACCTCCGTGCAATTTGAATGAGAAGGAAAGAAAGGAGAGCTTAAGAATCCTGGCCGGTAGTACCCAGGGAATGCTTGGCGGCATGGATCGAGAGAGCGATCCGGTTACCCACGCCAACCTTCTTCATCATCCGCCCAATATAAGACTTTACTGTGCGAACTTCAATTCCCAGTGCCTGGGCAATTTCCCGGTTTGACCGCGCCGATACCAGCAGCTGCAGCACTTCCAGCTCACGATTGGTAAACTGAGGCGCTGAACGTGCAGAGAGAGGTCCGCTCGCAAGAATGCGGTCGACCAGCATCGATAAGGTATGCCGCGGGGCCCAGATCGAGCCGCTGGCCACCAGTTCCACCGCCTGCATCACTTCCTCAGGAGTAGCCGTGTCTGCCAAGTAGCCTTTGGCGCCGGCAGAGATCGCCGCAATGATGCTCTCATCATCGCGATCCGGGCTCATAACAATTACGCGGAGTGCCGGGCGCTCGGTCCAAAGCTGGGTTACCGACGTTAAAACTTCTTCATGGTCTACCAGGCTGACTATGGCAATATCCACATTCTCGACGCGGAGTAAGCCCTCGAAACCCTGGTCCACCAGCTCGATTCCGCGGACATCTTCGAGTACGCTGCACAGTCCGGCGTGGCGTATTGGCTCAACGGCAAACAGCCCGACCCGCAGATTCTTTCCGTATTGGCGCTGATCTTCCATCAAAGCTTAGGTAATACAATGCCCTGCTGCTTCTGGTACTTCCCTTTACGGTCAGCGTAGCTTATCTCGCAAACTTCGTCCGACTGGAAAAAGAGAATCTGGCAAAGTCCTTCATTCGCATAGACGCGAGCTGGTAGCGGCGTCGTATTCGATATCTCCAGGGTCACGTACCCCTCCCACTCTGGCTCAAACGGGGTTACGTTTACGATGATTCCACACCGTGCATAGGTTGACTTGCCTACGCAAATTGTTAAAACATCCCGCGGAATCTTGAAATATTCAACCGAGCGCGCCAGCGCAAACGAATTCGGCGGAACAATCACCGAATCAGCCTGCACGGTCACAAAGGACCGCTCATCAAAGTTCTTAGGATCTATAATAGCGCTATTTACGTTTGTAAATATTTTAAATTCATCAGAAACTCGCAAATCGTAGCCGTACGAAGACAATCCAAAGGAAACTACGCCTTCTTTCACCTGTTTTTCGCTGAAAGGATGGATCATTCCGTGCTTCGTGGCCATTTCGCGGATCCAGCGGTCACTCTTAATCGACATTGAACTCCTTGCCTATACCGTTAGAAAAAATCAGAATAATTACCCCGAAATCTGCATCTTAAGGGACATCCGGCGCATTGACAAATAGTGGAAAAGCTTTCTACTATCCAAGTTAGTTTCAGCGTGCAGGTAAAACTTTGAAAACAGAGGGTGAAGGCATTGATTAAACAAGATATTATTCACCATGTGATTGAGCGCACCGGCCTGCCCCGCAACAAGGCCGAGGCCGCCGTAGACAAAGTTTTTGAAAGCCTGAAGAAGGCCCTTGCCGCCGGCGACCGCATTGAACTCCGCGGCTTCGGCGTCTTCAACGTGCGTCCACGCAAGACCGGGATAGGCCGCAATCCCCGCACGGGAGCCGAGGTCAACATCACTCCCGGCAAAGCAGTCCGTTTCAAGCCCGGCAAAGAACTCCACCTGATCGACTGACAACTTATTGCTGTCATCCTGAGCGCAGCGAAGTCGAAGGACCTGCTTTTTGTGTTGGTTGCCCATAACCTCGGGTGCCCCATCCTTTGCGAAGCAAAATGGTGGGAGGGTTATAAATCAGATGACTGCGCGTGTCGCTGGACGCGAAGTCCCTACATAAGAGAAACAGCATCCACATCCACCACCAGGTTCCTTCGAGGAATCCCCCGCTCCTCCGCATGCGCCAGCATCGCCCGCAGAGCCTGCGCCAGCAACTGCCGTTTTTCCGACTTCATAATCAGATGAAACCGGTAAATACGCTTGATCTTCGCAATAGGAGCAGTCGCCGGCCCCAGCACGCGCACGCCCGTCAGCTGCGTCTGCTGCAGCCACCGCCCCAGAGTAGCCGCCCATCCTGCAGCTTCTTCAAACTGCTGGCTCTGAATCAGTACATTGGCCAGCGCATTGAATGGCGGATAATGCATCCACCGACGATACTTCATCTCCCGCGTTACAAAGCTGTGAAAGTCGTGCTTCGCCGCATACTCAATCGCATAATGGTCAGGATGGTAAGTCTGAACAATCACCTTCCCTGGAAGCTCGCCGCGTCCCGCGCGTCCTGAAACCTGCGTCATCAACTGAAAAACACGCTCCGCCGCCCGAAAATCCGGCATCCCCAGTGCATGGTCGCAGCCCACCACACCAACCAGGGTGACTCCGTGAATATCATGCCCCTTGGCAATCATCTGCGTCCCTACCAGCAGATTGATCTCCCCCGAATGCAACCGGACCAGCAACCGCTCCAGATCATGCCGTCCTCGCACCGTGTCGCGATCCATACGCCCGATGCGCGCGCCGGGAAAAATCTCCTGCAGCCGTTCCTCACCCTGCTGCGACCCCGCTCCGAGAAAATACAGGTGCTCGCTCTCGCACTTCGGACAAAGCTTCGGCACCGTCCTTTTGTACCCGCAGTAGTGACATTCCAGCCGCTGCCCCACATGCGCGCGCGCATCCTCGCTCGGGACCGCCTTGTGATACGTGAGTGAAATCGCGCAGTTCTCGCACTCCAGCTTTTCGCCGCACGCCCGGCACATCACCACAAACGAATAGCCGCGCCGGTTCAGCAGAATGATCGCCTGTTCGCCGCGATCAAGCGTTGCCTTGGTCTCCTCGATCAGTGCGCGCGAAAACAGATGCTCCTGCCCTGTTTCCTGAAACTCGCGCCGCATGTCTACCAGCTCCACCACAGGCAGCGGACGCTGGTTCACACGCTCATGCATCTCGATCTTCATGTACCGTCCGCGCTCCGCATTCTGCCACGATTCAAGCGATGGAGTAGCCGACCCCAGCACGATAGCCGCCGAAGACAGCTTCGCCCGCATCACCGCCACATCGCGCGCATGGTACCGCGGCGTTTCCTCCTGCTTGTAGCTCGAATCATGCTCCTCATCGACTACGATCAATCCCAGATCCTTCACCGGTGCAAACACTGCCGACCGCGTGCCCACCACAATCCGCGCCTCACCCTTGCGGATACGGTGCCACTGCTCCGCCCGCTCCTCCGGAGTCAGCGCCGAATGCAGCAACGCCACCTCCGTTCCAAAGACATGATGCAGCTGTGCCGCCATCGCCGGAGTCAACCCGATCTCCGGAACCAGCAGAATCGCCGACTTCCCCGCATCGAGCGCATACCGCATCGCCGCCAGATATACCGCCGTCTTGCCCGACCCCGTCACACCATGCAACAAATGCGGACGAAACTCCCCTGAAGCCACCGCCGAAGTGATCGCATCAAACGCCGCCTTCTGCTGCGCATTCAACTCATATTCAGGATGGTTCACGCCCAGCCGTGTCAGGTGAAAATCCGCAGCTCGCTCCTCGACCGCAACCAGCCCGCGCTTCACCAGAGTTGCCAGCGTCGACTGCGGCACCTCCAGCCTGCGCAATTCCGCCATCGGAAGCTCGCCACCCGCTCCAGCCAGCTCCGCCAGAATCAGTTGCTGATTCTCATTCAATTTAGGCAGTCGCTTCCCTGCCATTGAATCCAGGTTCTCTACAAGTTTGTCCTCCTGAGGCGAAGCCGAAGGATCTGCTTTTTGCGATATATCGGTAAACACGACATCGGACACACCATCCTTTGCATCAGCAAAGGATGGGAGAACAATCCCTCGACCAGCCAGCACCACATACCGTACCAACCGCCGCGCATCCCGCGCATCCGCCTGAGTCTCCCGTACAATCCACTTCTTACGAAGCATCCCCAGAAGTAAACCCATTCCAGCCCCGGTAGCCGAACGCACCCGCGCAACCCGGGCCAGTTCTCCATTCTCGAGATAATTCAGAACCGCATATTCAATCTTCTGCTCTTCCGGAGAAAGCTTCGACCGCCGCGACGATCCCTTCTCCGCGCCCTCATACAACACCTGCCGCCCCATATCCGTAATCCGGAACAGCGTCACATGCCGTACTTCAGCCATCAACGGCAGCATTCCGCGCAGAACCTCGCCAATAGGGGCGATATAGTACTGAGCAATCCATTGCGCCAGTTCGAGCAGCGTTCCCGACACAACCGGCTCGCGGTCCAGCACCGTAAGCAGCGCCTTCGCCTCCACCGGAGGAGCATCATCATGCCCCCGCACCACAACCCCGGCCATCTTCTCGTTACGAAATGGAACCAGTACACGGCAGCCCACATCCGGAATCTCGCCGTTCAACGCATACGTAAACGCGCGGTCCAGCGGAACAGGCAAAGCAACATCGCAAAATGCAGGCATGATCCCTATTGTTTCAGAGATGTTTCAATCGGAGCCTCTGTGCTCTCTGTGGTAGATTCCTTTGCAAGCTCTCTCGAATCCGATTTCGCCCACCAGCATCAGATGAACTACATCTGGGAGGAAGAAAATGGCTACAAAGAAAGTCGCATTCATCACCGGCGGAAACCGGGGCATCGGCTTGGAAACCGCCCGTCAGCTGGGAAAACTTGATGGCATTAAGGTTGTCATCGGCTCGCGCGACCTTGCAAAGGGGAAGGAAGCTGCTGAAGCCCTGAGCTCAGAAGGAGCCGATGTAGAGGCCATCCGCTTCGACATCACCAAACCCTCTGATTACAAGGAAGCCTACGATTACTTCGACAAAAACTATGGCAAGCTCGATATCCTCATCAACAATGCCGGCGTCTCAAAAGCAGACTTCCTCAAAGAAAATGCTAGCAGCGTTTCACAGTCGGTTCTGCGCGAAACTTTTGACACAAACTTTTTCGGAACCATCGAACTGACACAAACACTGCTGCCGCTGATCAGGAAAGCCCCTGAAGGCCGCATCGTAAACCTGTCAAGCATTCTTGGATCGCTCACTCTGCACGCCGATCCTGGCTCACCCATCGCCGGCGCCAAGGAACTGGCGTACAACGCATCCAAGACCGCCTTGAATGCCTTTACTATCCACCTCGCGTATGAGCTTCGCGACACGAAGATCAAGGTCAACTCTGCTCATCCGGGCTGGGTAAAGACCGAAATGGGCACAGAAGCCGCCCCCATGGAAATCCCCGACGGCGCAAAGACAAGCGTGGCACTCGCCACGCTGCCAGCCGACGGCCCCACGGGTGCTTACATTCACCTCGGCGAAGCCCTCCCCTGGTAAATTCGGGTACCGGGTGCCCCAGAGCCTGCCCTGAGCGAAGTCGAATGGGTTCGCTCAGCTAACCTGGGGTTTCTTAGGGTCCTTAGCGGCTGGGCAGTATTTTCTAAAGGACTTCAGCGTCCAGCAGATCGTTCATCGTCTCGCGTCTGCGGATGAGGCGTGCGCGCTTGCCTTCGACCAATACCTCGGCCGGACGGGGCCGCGAATTGTAGTTCGAGCTAAGCGAAAGCCCATAGGCGCCAGCGTCCAAAATAGCCACCAGATCGCCCGATTTGAGTTCCGGCAGCTCACGGTCGCGGGCGAAAAAATCCCCTGTCTCGCATACAGGGCCAACTACATCGACAACACGCTTGCGCGCGCCTTTGAGCCTCACTACCGGAACAATGTCGTGGTAAGCCTGATAGAGAGCAGGACGGATAAGATCGTTCATCGCAGCATCCGTAACAACGAAGGTCTTCTCGCCATTCTTCTTGACATAGAGCACGCGCGTCACCAAGGCTCCAGCCTGGGCTATGATGAAGCGCCCCGGTTCAAGCAATAATTGCAGATCTTCGATCGGCTTGAGCGCCTTGAGCAGAGCCGACGCATATTGGTGAATCTTCTCTTCAGGATGAAAGCTGTGGTCTGCGTGATATTCGATGCCCAGGCCACCGCCTACATCTACGGAGCGGATAGGCAATCCATCGGCGCGGAGATCAAGTACCAGCTGCGCAACGCGTTGTGCAGCTGCTCCAAATGGATCGGCGCTCCGAATCTGCGAGCCAATATGTACGCTGACGCCATACGGCTCAAGATACTTCTGCTTCGCCGCGAGTTTATAAACCTTTTTTGCTTCTTTGATATCGATGCCGAACTTGTGCTCCCGTAGTCCGGTGGAGATATAAGGATGTGTTTCAGCAAACACATCGGGGTTAACGCGCAGAGCCACGCGCGCGCGGATACGCAATTTGCTGGCGCGCTCAGCCAGCAGCTCGAGTTCTGCCGCGCTCTCCACGTTGAAGATGAGAATCCGGGAACGAAGCGCGAGATCCATTTCTGCTGCGGTCTTCCCTACTCCGGAGAAGACCACGCGCCCTGCTGCTTTTTGATTCACGCGCAGTACACGCTCCAGCTCACCGCCGGAGACAATGTCGAAGCCTGCACCCTTCTCTTCAAGGAGCTTGAGAATTGCCAGCGAGGAATTAGCCTTTACCGAGTAGCAGACCAGGTGCGATACGGACTGAAAGGCATCGGCAAACAACTGCAGGCGATAAAGGATCTGATTCGCAGAGTAAACATAAAGTGGCGTGCCGTGTTTCTTTGCGAGCAAGTCTAGACGAACGCCATCGCAGCCAAGCGGCGACTGAGCATCAGGATGAGCAAACGGACGTGAATTCAAGCAGCCTCAAAAAGTGAATAAGAACAGAGGGAATATTTAAAACTTATACCAGATATGGGTTAAGCAGTATCATCAATGCATGGCCGTGATTCACATCTCGGAAGCTGATGCCGCGCGGGACTTTGCTTCCCTGATAGCGCGTGTGCGTGAAGGCACTGAGGTTGTAATTGAGAGCGGAACACGTGCTGTCGCCGTTGTAAAACCAGCTGCTGTTCGTCCTGGTCGCCTATTGTCCGAATCCATAGCTTCTGCTGAGGAGCGCGGTTCCAATACAACGCTGGATGAGAATTTCGGCCACGATCTTGAAGAGATTATCAACAGTCATAGGGAACCACTTAATCCACCGGAATGGGACTGATTCTCGACTCCAGCATCATTATTGCAGCAGAGCGGCGAGGTGACACAGTCGCTCAATTGCTGAAACAAGTCGTTTCCACTGCTGGAGACCAGGAAGCTGTACTTTCAGCCATAGGCCTTACCGAACTCGTTCATGCCATCTATCGAGCGCAAATTCCTGCTATCCGCGACCGCCGCGATCGCTTCATTCAGGAACTGCTGCTCGACATCGAGGTGCTTCCATATACAAAAGAAACCGCCCTGCTCGCAGGTAAAATTGACGGCCAGCAACGAGCTCAAGGCATCACAATCCCATCCGTAGATTTATTCATCGGGGCTTCCGCGCTTGAATATGGATATGCGCTCGTCACATTAAATCTGCGCCACTTCCAGATGATTCCTGGACTGCGCGTGATTGAACTCCAATAAGGTTCATCGGATCGGTGGCGGAGGCATCGGATATGCAGCGTACTTTCTTCGGCGCACAAAAGAGATCAATCCGTAGATCATCAAACCGAGAACGATGAATGGCAGCAGAACCAGAATCAACGGAAAGTTGACCGTATCGCCGCCAATAGTGCTGTTGCCCCGCCGATGAATCGGCCCTCCAAAAACAACGCAGTCTCCGTCAATGCGTGATTCGTCGCTCATGGCCACATCGCCGAAAAAGGAGACCACATCGCCGCCAATTTCACCGTTCAGGTGTATCCCTCCCAAAAATGCCACAGCATCGCCGCTCAGTTTTCCATCCACGCGGATCGAACACAGAAAACAGACAGCATCATCGACTTCTTCTGTATCGTTCACGGTGATGTCATGGAAAAAGGAGACGCGATCCGCAGAGGCATGCGCCTGAGGAACAAGACCGCCGATCAGGAAAAGCACACTGCAAAGTACAGGCCAACGTAACATGAATGCTCCTCGACTGTCGTACGCAAAGTGAACTACCGGAGTTCCCTTAACCAATTACAGAATCAAAGAAGCGCCGCAGTATCGGGCCGACAGTCTCCGGCTGTTCCCACGGAGCATAGTGCCCGGCATCATGCAGCACATGGAAATCGGCGCCGTAGCCACCATTGCGGATCGTCTCAGCGAGCAGCTTCATGTCTTCCACAGTGCTGCCCGTATCTTCCGCTCCAGCGACAACGCAGCACGGCACACGGATGCTGCCTGCCGTGGCTACCGAATCGGGGCGCGCGCCTAGTCCCTGCTGCACAGCGATGACAGCGTTAGCAGACATCGCCTGCATCATCTCACGCGCTTCGCCGATCTTCTGCGGAAAGCGGCGGCGCGCTGTCGGGCCGATCAGGCTGTTCAGCATCTGCTCAAAGAAGTCGCCTGTGCCGCGCAGCTGGATGCCTTCGACCCACTCCCTGCGTTTGGCGCGGTTTGCGTCTGCATCGGCCTGCGGCTTCGAGCAGCAGAATGCGAGCGCGGTGATGCGCTCGGGCATCCTGCGCCAGAGTTCGTAGAGCGTATAGCCGCCGATTGAGCACCCGGCAAAAAGCGCTTTGCGGATGCCAAGTTCATCGAGCAGACGCTCTATGTCTGCTCCGAGCCTTTCTATCGTGATTGGCCCTTCGCCCGATTCGGACTGCCCATGACCGCGCAGATCGGGCATGATGACGCGATACTTCTGTGCCAGAATTTCCGCCACCGGGGCCCAGAATGCATTATGAACAGGCGTGGGGTGGAGCAGGATTACATCCTGCCCCTCGCCCATGGTCTCTACAAAAAGCCGCGCTCCATTCGAGGAATAGAACACAGGCTAGTTACCGTTCGACTGCGTATAGGTAGTTGTTACCGACGGCAGAAGGTAAGGCTCATCAGGCATGACCAGCCAGAAGACAATATATGCGATGAGACCAGCGCCGCTTGAAAAGATCGTTGCCAATACGGTAACGACGCGCACCCATACTACGTCCCAGCGATAGTTGTTTGCCAGTCCCTGGCACACCCCGGCAATAATACGTCCAGACCGTGGCCGAACCATCCGTGTTTGCACAAATGCTGGAGTTGCAGGATATACCTGCCTTCCGCAGGCGGAACAGAAACGCGCATCATCTCCAAGAGACTTGCCGCAATTACCGCAATAGACTGCCATGTATCACTCCTTCAAACCAGAAATACGAAAATCCCCGGTTCGCGGTTCCCTTCTGTAACCTGCCTAACATTCTATTAGCCCACTCTGCAATCCAAATCTGCAGGCCGGCTTATGGGTTCGTGAAAACAACGACGGTCGCACTTAAAAAGTCAGGTGTGAGACTCAAAATTACTTGCACAAGATCCCTTTATTGTCATAAATTTACAGCAAATACTTCATTAAGACATTTATTGTTTTCAGGCAGTTCCAGTTATCTGGCGAAATCAGGTTTTTTTGAAGCAGGCAGCGCGTGCGTCTATTCCAGGCGCGCGCGTCTCTAGTGCAACCCAGCAGTCAGGAGATGGATCGTGAAAGTTTTGGCTCTCGCCGCAGCCGGCGTCGTCCTCTGTATTGGAAGCGCGGCTCAAGCTCAGAAACTGGATTTCCTCGACACCGGCGCCCCGCTGAAACCAGCTCCCACTGATCCGCAGATAGCTGCTGCTCTGCGTGATGTCTCACCCGAGAAGATTCACAAAAATATCGAGACACTGGTCAACTTCAAGAACCGGAGCACCCTCAGCAGCATGGAAACCGATCTGCCTCCGGGCACCGGAGTCCTTGCCGCCGCCGACTATATCAAGGGCCAGTTCGAAGCGATCTCCAAAGAGTGCGGCGGATGTCTTGAAGTAAAGACTGACGACTTTATTCTCCCCGGCTCCAATGCCCCCGGTTCGCGCGTCACCAAAGACACGCGCCTCGTCAATGTCTATGCCGTGCTCAAGGGAACGGATCCGGCGCAGGCCAAACGCATCTATCTCGTCTCCGGACATTACGACACACGCAACAGTGACAACTTCAACACGCATGACCCTGCTCCCGGCGCGAATGATGACACCAGCGGCACAGCCGTCAGCATGGAATGCGCCCGCGTTCTCAGCAAGCACAAGTTCCCTGCCACGATTATCTTCCTCACGGTTCCCGGCGAAGAACAGGGCCTGAACGGCAGCGCGCATTTCGCCAAAATGGCGAAGGACCAGGGTTGGGACCTCGAAGGCGTGCTCAACAACGACATCGTTGGCGGCAACACCACTCCCGGGGAAGCACACCAGAGCAAAACCCGCGTTCGCATCTTCTCAGAAAACGTCCCTCAGAATGCGACTGTCGAAGAGATGCGCCGCCTCGTCATGTACGGCAATGAGAGCGACACGCCATCGCGCGAGCTCGCGCGTGAAGTGCTCGACGTATCGCGCATCTATTTCCATGTCCCGTCCAGTGCCTCTGCAGAATCAAAAGCGCCTTACGCGATTCAGCCGGTCATGGAGATGCGGCTTGATCGCTACGGCCGTGGAGGCGATCATCGCTCCTTTAACCAGGAAGGCTTCGCCGGTGTGCGCGTCACAGAGTGGCGCGAGGATTACAACCATCAACATCAGAATGTCCGCACTGAGAATGGCATTGAATACGGCGACCTGCTCAAGTTTGATGACTTCGATTACATTGCCAGGGTAGCGCGCATCAATGCTGCGACTCTTGCAACCATGGCCTCCGCGCCTGGACAGCCGAAGAACGCAACCATGTCAGCGCGCAATCAGGACAATAACTCTGTAATGAAGTTCACCGCTCCTGATGGAGCTCCCTCCGACACGTGGTATCAGGTTGTATGGCGCGAAACCAATGCATCTGACTGGCAATATGCAGGCGACGCAGCGCAATACAACGACAAGGTAGATGGCATCACGCACACCATCACCGTCCCCATATCAAAAGACAATGTCTACTTCGGCATCCGCTCCTGCGATAAGAAAGGACATTGCAGCGCGGCCGCTGCTCCCTATCCCGAGATCCCAAGCCGCACAAGCACGCGTCCTGCAGCAGCCCAGTAATCTTTCAGAGAAAATCATCGCCCTCCCGCACCAGCATCCGCAGCCTGTCAATGGCGTCTTCCAGCCGGCTGTAACGAAGCTCGAACACCTCGGCGGTCAGCAGCCGCTCTATTGCCGCGCGTTGCGCGGGGAGCGATTCAGGCGGCCCGAAAAGCATTTGCTGCATGAAGTGCCGCGCCACATCTTTACGATAGGGCACAAGCTCGGCACCTCCATGCGCGCTTCGCTTCAGGAAAACCATGAAGTCAACCCTTGTGGTATCCGTGCAGGTAATGTGCTTCATCGGAGCAGTGGGCAATTCAACGGACGGTTTGCCCGCAGCCCGCGGCGTAGTCGGAAGTCCCGTGAGCTCAGGAAAAAGTTCCGCGGCTGATGGACGAAAACGCACCTGATGCGAGTTCCCGATAACGATGCGCTCCCCTCCGCCGTTGAAAAGATAGCATGCATCGTCGCTCACATAGGTCCATCCGGCGCAGGCGCAGGCGTACGACAAAGTTGACTTCCCTGCTCCCGAATCACCACACAGCAGAACACCGCATCCATCCAGTGCCACGCATCCGGCATGGATCGGCGTTGCATGTCGTGATGCCAGGCAGCAGATCGAAGCTCCCAGTAGAAAATATTCAGAATAGAGCGGATACCGCAGCGCAGCGCGGGAGATAGCGATCTTCGTTACACAGCGCTCAAGATCGACAATGCTGTAATTGTCTGCGTCTGCGACGAACATAAGAAGCGGCTGCATGATGCGATAGCTCGGTGCTGGCGGGCACTCGGTTGAATCGCTTTCCACAAGTTGTACGTCGGTGACGAACGGCTCAGTGTCATGCAGTTTCTCGAACTTCCCCCAGAGCTCTTCATACTGCTCCAGCACTTCACGGGAATTGGTCCGCACCTCGGCAGGAAAGCCATACGGATAAAAAGTTGCCCTCAGTGAAAGCTCAGGCGCTTCAATATCGTGCCGCGAGAAATCGAGCGGCAAAGAAACATCGCAGGCAGACTCAATCTCTGCAATGGTCAGCATCGTAAAATTCCGCAGGGTGTTTTCATACTCATCGCTCGACAGCGTTGTTGCGTTAAGCCCGAGTATCAAGCGCCCGCGGCAGTCAGTTGTTACTCATTTGTCATTTCTTTGTCCCTATATAAGATGGCCAGATCTCAAGAGCAATGATGGCACTCTTTATGATCTGATGCAGCCTGCGACGGAGGCACATCGTTTGCAGGATTCTGATCAAAGAAGCCGTTCGGCTTCAGCAGAAATCCGATATACGCCGTTGGCATCACAGGATAGTCTTCCGGGCGCGGAATATGCGTATGCCCGAAGGTATACCAGAAAATAATGTCAGTATTCGCGATAGGCCGGTCGGCCTCGGTCCACTTTATAAGGCCATCGCCTCCGCTGCTCTGGTTGGGATAATCGCCCGCCGCGTACTTCTCGTTTTCCTCATAGGGCGTCACCCACACGTGATGATTTACAAATCCGGCGCGCTTGCGCCACCAGGCAGTCCGGGAGGCCAAAGGAACACAATTGTCACCGGGAAAGAATTTGTAACCGACCGGGTTACCAACTGCATTCTTCACCGAAGGGTTGATAATCTTCCACGTCCTCGCAGTCTCTACATTGAGGCCTGCTCTGGCCTGCTTCTCTGTTTCCAGATCGGTGGTCTTCAGATAGAAGGCATTTTCAAACGGGTTCGCTTCATCCAGCGCATCCGCCACTACATCCTGCTGCTGCACCGTGTTGTTGATTCCATCGATGCCCATATCCAGGCGCACATTGAAGAAGTGCTGATGATTCGGTGCATATAACAACGGCGCAATCATCGTTCCATGAATGGGCGTTTCGCCTTCATGAACAGTGCCGAGAGAAAGAATGCCGGTCAATTTAATCTCGAACTGTATATTGCCGTCCTGATAGAAGTACCAGAAGAATCCATATTCGTAGTTCTCCACCGTCGAGATGGAAGAGACGACCAGACGGCGCGACCGGCGCACTTCAGGAGCATACGGAAGACGGCGGTCCGTATGCTTCCAGAGAATTCCATAATCCTCTTCGTGAATGCAGATTGCATTAGGGATAGTCAGCTCGCGCCCATGGCTATCGCAGAGATGCGCATCGAGATACTGAATATAGCCCAGACAATCGCAACCCAGCCGCAGGCTGTTCGCGCACATTCCCATGCCATATTCACCGACATCAAATGCATTCTTGCGGGCCTGCGTCGGACGGGGATCACCATAAGGCACCACCATCTCCGTGAGCGAGCCACGGTACAGGATCGGGCGTTTCCGGCCTTTATCCGAGTAGCGCACGTGATGAATAGTGAGTCCTTCGCGCGCGTTGAAGCCGATGACAAAATCCCAGTTCTGCCAGCTGATGTGGTTGCCTTCGAGCGTGAAGCTCGGGCCATCGGGCTGCGTAATCACCAGTGGCTTGATGTCCGTGCGGTGTTCCGTCACTTTCTCAGCAGAGTAGTTGCCGGGATTCGGAGGAAGCGGCCACTTGCCATACTCTTCCACGCGAATCACCTGCATCAGATTCAGATCAACGACTGGGCGAATCCCTTCAATGGGACGCGCATAACCATTATCTGTAGGATCGCTGCGCAAAAAACAAAGAGGCCTCGTCAGTCTGCGTGTGCGGTCTTCTTCCGATCCATAATTTCCGGCGCTCCATATATCGACCATAACCAGTGATGTATCTGTTATGCCGTAATGCTTCTCGAGAGCCGCCTTGAACTCCTCGCTCGCCAGGACAGCCTGCTCGCATTCGGTCTGCTCATCCATCGAAAGTGTCGGCTGTGAATGAGGCGGAGCCTTTTCAAGCTTCACCAACGCACCGGAAGTAAGATTCAACGTGGCCGTCGACGCAGCGTTCACAGCATTGTCCAGAAGAACAGCAATGGCCTCGCGGTCCGGGATATCGCCATTAGGCCACGCATGCACACTCGACTTGGCCGGCTCTTTCAGCATGAGACTGATGATCCGTGTTGTGGAAGTAAAGAATGGCTGCGCCTGCAGCAACTTGACTGCAGCCTGCATCTCGGATGAAGACAGCGGCTCTAATGGATGGGCCGGCATAACTCTGGCTCCTTTATTGGGGATATTCAAACAGCCGTAGAAAGATCAGTCCGCTTCATGCGAAGCGTAGCGTTATTCACCAGGGGCTTCGCCCAGAAGCCAACGCTGAAAATAAAACCGAAGGTCAAATACAGAAGCATCAGCCCGCTTCGCAATCCAAAGTGGTCGCCGATGCGCCCGATAATTGCCGGCAGTATCGCGCCTCCCATGATTCCAGTAGCGAGAATGCCGGTGAACGAGCCGTGATATTCCGCGACTGAATTGAGCGCGAGCGAAATCAGAATGGGCCACATGACCGACGCAAACAAGCCCACGAGAGGAAATGCAATCTCTGATGTCCCAGCCGGGCCGAACAGTGCGAAAGAAAGAAAGAAGAGCGCGCCTGCCGATGCGCCGATCAACACGTAACGGCTATCGATGAGTTTCAGCAGCAGCACGCCTACCAGGCAGCCGAAAGTCATCAGCCCCCAGAACCACGCAACAGCACGCGCTCCGGCCGTATGAGGATCGAGATGGTGATACTGGCTCAGAAATTGCGACATCCAGTTGGCGGAACCCTGCTCGCATCCAACATAAGCAAAGATCGCAAGAAAATAGAGCCACACCAGACGCCGGCTTATCAGGCTTTTGTACATCTCGAAGGTGCCCGGCCGCTCTTCGTCTTTGTGCTCAACGCGTGGAAACTTCGACACGCACAGCACCAGAATCATTGCGAGAGCAACCGCCGTGAAAATCCAGTACAGAGAAACCCACGGCAGCGCAGTAGGAGTGACTTTTCCAAGGGCCCCAAGTAGCAGGCTCGAATTCTGCGAGCTGCGATTCAGATTCAGGACAAGGTACGAATAGATATGGGGACTGAGAAACGACGCGGAGCCAAATAATAATTGCGCCAGCACCTCATTAAAGGCAAAGTGTTCTTCGCCGCCCGAGACGCGCAGCAGCGGATTGATGGCAACCTGCAGAATCGCCATCCCCGCTCCAATAACAAACAGCGAAATGACAGCCACTTTGTATTCCGGAAAAAGCGCAAAGCTCAGGGAGCCGACAGCCGCAGCAACAAAGGCTGAAATCATGACAGGCTTTTCTGCGTAACGCTCTACCAGAAATCCCGCAGGAATCGACATCACTCCATATGCAATAAAAAAAGAAAAGACCAGAAACCCTGCAGCTGTCAGACTCACATGAAAGTTGTTGATGATATCTGGCACAATTGGACCGAGAATGTTCGTGAGCAGAGAGATCACGAAGAATGTAAGCAGGACCAGGCAGACCATGTAGCGATTTCTAGCCATAGACACCATCCGTTGCGAAGCGATGATGCCAGGCGCGGGCCGCTCCAATCAGGTTTGCGTCTTCACCTAGCGAAGCCAGAGCAAGCTCCACTTTTTCCAGCGGCACGAATCTACAACCCTGATGCATCACCTTGCGGATTCCGTCAAGAAAGAGACCAGCGCTCTTCATCACGCTTCCACCCAGCACCAATGCATCAGGAGCAAACATGTTCACCAAATTGGCAAGTCCAAGCCCCAGATAAAAGCTCTCTCTCTGGACAGCGCTCAGCGCCAGTCCATCCTCAGAATAAGCAAGCTCGCAGACCAGCTTCGCCGTAAGCTCTTCGTCGCCGGAATACTCGGGATGGCTCTCCATCCACAATGCCATGGCGGGACCGGAAGCCAATGCTTCCCAGCACCCATGCAATCCGCAAGAGCATAAAGGCCCGGATGTATCGATTACCTGATGGCCGATCTCTGGATGCGCTCCATCCACGCCGCGATAGAGCTCTCCATCCAGAATGATCCCTCCACCGATTCCTGTTCCGACAGTGACGTAGATCAGCCGCGACTTGCTTCGTCCCGCACCCCAGCCCGCTTCAGCCAGTGCTGCAGCATCGGCATCGTTTTCAAGCGCCACCGGAACATGAAAGCTCTGCTCAAGATCATCCACAATGCTTTCGCCGCTCCACTGCGGAAGAAAGTCGACATTCCCGAATCGTCCCGTAGATGGCTCGACCGGGCCGGTTGAACCGACACCGATCCCTGCAATATTCAGGCCTGTTTCCCGCATCGCCTTGCGCAACATTTCTGCGATAAGACTCACTCCATCGCGATAAGCTCCGACTTCACTCGACGGAGCTTCCATGCGTGACAGGAGATGGCCGTTTTCATCGACAATGCCAACGGCTATCTTCGTCCCGCCAATATCTATTGCGCCAATCGCAGTCATAGACAACTATGCTTCACTTACCTTCGATCCAGTAATTCCGTTAGGCAGAAGGCCGTGATCATCTTCCACAATGTAGGAAGCGAACCGGAATGAATCGCAGTCAACTCCGGCCAGATGCGCCAGACGCTCCGCAGCAAGCTGCGCCGGAAAAACATCCACCAGAAACTGCCACTGTCGAGGCAATCGAGGAAGCTCAAATACCAGGTCCCCGGAATCAGACGGTATGTCATAGCCCGTAAGCACTACGGATGCGCCCAGATCCCGCAGGTCATGAGCGATGGCCAGATCCTGTTCGCGCATCTGCTCTTCATCAATCCAGATGGCAATGCGAACATCCTGCATCATCACTTCCTGCGGCCCATGGCGAAAGCTGCCGGTTCCCATCGCGGTTGCCGGCAATTTGACTCCTTCTTCCCAAAGGAGTGCGGATTCATAAGCGCTCGCCAGGCTCACGCCGCGCGCCAGAAAATAATACGGAGCACCAGGCAGAAGCCACGACGCATGCTTAAGCTGCTGTTGCCACTGCGGAATTCTCCTTGCAGTTTCCGCAACAGCGCCCGAGAGAGCAGCGGCCAGTTGAGCATCAAACGAACTCACTGTGGCGCTCGCAATGGCTGCTGCTGCTGTTGCAAGTGCAGAGTAAGTATTCACGGATATCCCATGATCAGCTTTCACAGGAATCACAAAGGGAATATCCGCTTCCTGTGCCAGTGGACCATCTTCAAAATTGGTCACGCCGATCACAGTCGAGCCAGCCGCGCGAAACTTGTCCAGCAATTTTACGATCTCTATACTCTTGCCGCTGCGCGAGAGAACCAGAATCGCTGTATCCGTAGGAATTTTTCCGAACTGCAGCAACTCCGACGCATCAAGCATGTACGCGGGCCGGCCGCCGGCATGAAAGATCGATCCCGCGCTCAGCGCCGCATTCCAGCTGGCGCCTATACCGGTGACGTAAACGTGGCGCGCACCGCGAATCGTCTGGGCAGCAGATTCGAGCATGGCCCGCCCCGCCCCATTCAGGTAATCGATCACTCGCAGCAGTTCATCCGGTTGACGAAGTATGTCCTGCAAAAAACGGGTCATTCATTTCCCTCAGCATGGCTTACTTCGCCGGCGTAATCACGATATTGCGAAAGGCAACGTGCCCCTTCTCGCTGCCCTGCAGGTAGATCGGCCCTGGCTGTGCTTCGTGGCTGTCCACTGCGCCGCCGGTAATGCCGGGAATCTCCTGGTTGTCGATAACGGTCTTGCCATTTAGAACTACGGTGACTTTTCTCCCGATCAGAGTAATGTCATATGTCTGCCATACATCCGGCGTGCGCGGCTGCTCTGGTGTTGGATTAAGAAAACCGTACACGCCTCCCGTATGGTGACTCGGAGGCTCTGCTTCTGACTCTGTTTCAATCTGCACTTCGTAGCGTCCACGAATATAGACTCCGCTGTTTGCATCCTTACCGCAGTTGAATTCAAGATGCAGTTTGAAGTCCTGAAATTTCGCGTCGCTGATGAGCTCAGGACCATTCCCTGGACTGACGATGTTTCCATCCTTCACTGTCCACTCCGGCGGACCGGGCTTGCTCATCTTCCATCCGGTCAGGTCCTTTCCGTTGAACAGCTGCACCGGTTTGCCCCACACTGGAGTGCCACTTTTTATCAGAGCCGGCGCCTTTACGCCGACCCACTGCCATGTCTTTCCATCCGGACCATTGACTGTGCCCGTCAGAGTCTTGCCTGTGAGCTTGCCCTGAAATACTAGATCAGATTTGCTGCCTTCCTCATCCTTAGGAGAAACAAATGTGAGCTGGCCATTGGATACTTCAACTTTGGGCAACGGGCGCGCATTCCCCCAGCGGCCAGTCATCTGCGCCTTCAACTCACCGCCTTCTTCTTTTACTTCAAGCCACGAAGGATGCTCACCATCCGGGGCCTTCAAAGTAAGGTCCCACCGCCCAAGAAAAGGCGCGGCGGAATTGCCTGCTGTCTGTGAATACATCAAGACACTGACAAAGAATACTGCAACGAAACCAATTCTCTTTAACTTCACCAATCCGAACTCCTTAGGTTTCTTACTTTGAATTCCGAAGGTAGACTCATCCGACCGCCTTGATCTTCTCAGCTGCTGCATCCCAATACACCGGACTCTTGCGGAAGTACGACTCATTCGCAAGATGACATGCCAATGCTGCATTGTGGCCGAAGACCGCATCCTGCAGCACAGGCTTCCGCGACCGGACCGCTTCGAAGAACTTCCACAGATGCGGCTTGAGATCGTCATAGTCGTTTCCGTTATAGGTAATCGACTCCGGCGCCGGTTCCTGCCCCGGCACAGGATCATTCTTCTCATGCCATTGCTTCACGTACGCGCTCCTCATGCTCGATGGAAACGACGCCGAATAATAACTCGGCGATGTATCCACACCCGGCTGCGGAATATAGGTCACACTGAATTCGCGCAGCTCGATCGCGCCCTTCGGTCCTTGAAAGCGCGTGACTTCAGTCGACTCGCACGCAAGCGTCAACCGCATATAAACAGGAATGTTTCCATACTCGAAAAGAACAGGATGCACGTCCGGCATATTGCGCCCGTCCTTCCAGTGAAAAATGCCCCCGAAGGCCGACACGCGCTTCGGCACTTCATTGATGCCTAGAACAGTTTGCATGCCGCTGATCAGATGCACGAGCAGGTCTCCCGCTACTCCTGTTCCATACTCCTTCCAGCAGCGCCAGCGCGCGAATTTTGCCGCATCGAAAGGTATCTTCGGGACTGTCCCCTGCCATGTATCCCAATCCAGAGTCTGAGGCGACAAATCCGTTGGCAGAGGATATTCCCACGCGCCATTAGGATCGTTGCGCCCATACGTCGCTTCCACCAGGTTCAGTTCTCCAATGGCTCCCTTCTCATACAGCTCTTTCGCTTTTGCGCAAAGCACGGAGCTCGTGCGCTGCGCGCCGATCTGAACAATGCGATCGGTCTTCTTTGCCGCCGCCACCATCGCCAGTCCGTCTTGCGGATTGTGCGACATGGGCTTCTCACAATACACATCCTTGCCCGCGGCCAGCGCGTCCACTACCACCTGCTTATGCCAATGGTCAGGAACAGCCACAATGATGGCGTCGATGTCCTTCGAGTCGAGCAGTTCCTTATAGCGGCGCGTCGTCCGGATCGGCTTGCCGACAATCTCCTTCGCCACCTCATGCCGTCCGTCATAAAGATCGGCAGCAGCCACGCACTCCACGCCGCGGAGCTGAATGGCCGTCGTAAGCAGTCCCGAGCCTTCCATCCCTACGCCTATAATTCCAAAGCGAACCTGATCGCTGGGCGCAACTGCCTGCGACGCAGAAGGAATAGGCTCAGCGCTGAGAAAGTTAGCTCCTGAAATCAACGAAGCACCCGCGGCGCCTGCAGTTGTCTGCAGAAATTTGCGCCGCGAAAAGAGGGCTTTACTCATAGTTCCGATTCTCCTCTCCGGTTTGACCGGTACAAAGTCCGGAGTCATTACAAGCTCTTACTGATAAGGTTTTCAACTTCTTTCTTCACGCAGCTAGAAGATGAACCTGAGGCCAAACTGCATCTCACGCTCGCCCGTGCCCGTTCCCCCCAGGCTGGAGGTAGCCGTGCTTGTCGAGAGTCCGAAGCTCGAGCTGCCGATGCTCCCGCTGGGCGTCCCGAACGTCGGATGGTTGAAGATGTTGAAGAATTCAGCGCGGAACTGCATATTGAGTGCTTCCGTCAAACGAGTGTCTTTCAGCACCGAGAAATCCATGTTCCACCAGCCTGGCCCGGTGTAAGTATTGCGCCCCAGGTTTCCCGGCGCCGTCTGCACAGTGCCAACGCCCGCGACAGTGCTGGTCATAGTCGGCTCACTGAAATAGGCACTGGTATTGTTAATTGCGTCGCTCGTGAAAAACTGCTCGCGATGCTGCGGATCGCGCTGTGCCCACTTGATGAAGAAAGGCCGCGCGCCAACACCATTTAAAGTGTCAAATCCGAATTGGTTGGTGCCCAACGGACCGACAATGGTGAACGGAAATCCGCTCTGCGCTGAATAAATGCCCAACAACTGCCAACCTTTGCTGAGAGCTGTGGGAACGAACCCCCATACACCCGGTACGTTATAGGAAAAGTTGGCAACGAAACGCTGCCTCAAGTCATAGCTGGCGCGCGCATACTCGCAAGGAATACAGGTGGGATTGTTCTGCGTAACGCCACCGCTCGTGCCCGGAGCGCTCCAGACTGCATCAGCATCCGTCAGATTCTTCCCCCATGTGTAGTTGATCTGGTACTGCAGCCCATGCAGCGGAGATATCTTTCGCATCTGTAGCTGCATGGCGTTGTAGTGAGAGATAGCATTGTTGTAAAAGACCTCTACCTCGCCAAGCCCCGGAGTCACATTTGTGAATGGAGTGTACTGCGGTTGCGCGCCGGTAAATGCATTGGGATAGCTGCTCTGATAAAGACTGATTCCGTTGTTGGTGATAAATGACATTTGCAGAGCGAGATCGCCCGGCAGCTGCTGCTCAATCGTGAAGTTGCCGGTCAGCGTATAACCATTCTTCATTTTGTCTGATGGCCAGTCACCGATGATCGGTCCCGTCTGTGCGGCAATCGGAGACAGATCAACAGGCGTGTTCGCTGGAATCTTCTTCGTTCCACCGCTCGGCGGCATCACTGCGCCTGACGTGCTCAGCAGAGTCGGCAGACTCACAGGTAGAGGAGTAAGAGAGTATGGCGGATTTGAAAGGGAGCTGTAACTGGCTAGCGGAAAATTCACTGCAGCCTGATCGGGATAAACCATCGGAATCGTATTTGTAAAGATGGCGATGCCGCCGCGCAGGATTGTCTTCTCCTTCGCCTGGTAGGCAATTCCAAAGCGCGGCGCGAAGCTCAAACGATCAGGCGGATAAAGAGGCTTCGGATTCAGTACAAAGTGCCCATACAGCGAGCCCGTATCCGCAATGCCGCCAAGACGGCTTTCAATCTCATACGGCACGGAGTTGTATTCATACCTCAAGCCCAGGTTTACCGTGAGCTTGGGCGTGAACTTGATATCGTCCTGTATAAAGGGTGCAATGTGCCACACACGCAGTCCCCAGTGAACACCACCACCTCCCGGAGGACCAAAACCCGGAATCGTTGTCGAGCGCTTGTAGCTTTGCGCGTCGCCCGCCATAAGGCTGACAAGACCGCTGGGGCTGCCGGTTCCCGCTGTGATCGTAGGGCCGCCATTCGTCGAAGGAATATCTTCTGTGAGCGGAGTGCCTGCAGTAAATGTATATTGCCCGTTCGGGCCGGCACTCGTCACACCGAAGCCATTGTCCTGCCCATAGCGATAGTCTCCCCCAATCGAAAGATAATGCCGCCCCCAGTTCCATCGCAGCTTATCTGAGGCAATGTAATAGGTCTCTACATACTTAGTGATAAAAGTGTCCGGGCCCCAGTTTGAGAGCGTCCCATCACCCGTCGAGGTCTGTGTGTACTGCTGCGACAGCGGCGTGCTGCCCTCAATCTGCCGGTTGACCGAAAAGGTGAGATTGTTGATCACGGCGGGCGAGAAGATATGCGTCTCGCTGATCGCATAATTGCGCGGGTTATTGATATTTTCCGCCGAGAAAGATGGATCTTCGATGGCAGCTATCGGATCAGTATCTTTCTGGCTGTTGTTGATATAGGAGGCGCGGCCAAAGATGCTGTCCTTGTCGGAAATCTTGTGATCGATACGCACAGAAAATTGATCGACATCTGTCGGTTGCTTGAAGAGCGTGTTATAGGTCTGGTCGCCGTAGATTCCCGACGGCTGGTTGGGCAACGGATACTTGCTCAGTACCTGTTGCGCAACCGAGTTCAAAGGAACCTGATACTGGTAGCCATTAATGGTGACAAGGCCGTTTCGTTGATCCTGGGTCGGGACTTCCATCACCGTTGTCTGGCCATATCGCTGACGGAAGCCCGCATACTCGCCAAAGAAGAATGTCTTGTTCCGGATGATCGGTCCACCGATCGTTGCCCCGAATTCATTCCTCTGAAAAGGTGAAACACCTGATGATGAAAAATAATTGGCCGCATCGAATACGCTGTTGCGAATGAACTCGAACGCACTTCCATGAAACTGGTTCGTGCCTGATTTGCTTACGATCTGCGTGATCGTGCCGCCGCCTTGCCCAAACTCAGCCGAATAATTCGCCTGCTGTACCTTGAACTCCGCGATGGCGTCCAGGTTGAAATTCCAGAACTGCACCGTGCCCATTTCTGTGTCCGTAGCATCGGAGCCATCGAGCGTCGCGACCTCCGTCTCTCCCCGGTTGCCGTTGCTGATCCATTGCGGAGCAAGCCATCCCATGCTGCCCGAGTCCTGCGCCATGCCCGGCTGCAGCATCACCAGGTTCTGTATGCTGCGCCCGTTCAGCGGCAGAGATTGCACCTGTTGCTCAGACACCAATCCGGCCAGTGACCCATCGCTCGTATTGATCAGTGGCGGAGCGGCAGTCACTTCAGCCGTTTGCACTGTTCCCGCAGCTGTAAGGTGGAAATCAACATTGCGTTGCTGGCTCACATCAAGCGTAATTCCCGAGATGCTTCTTGCCGAAAAGCCCACTGCGTCGACCTGAACGGTATAAGTTCCGACCGGCAGGTTCGGAATCAGAAAGGTTCCGGAATCGTTTGTCACCGTAGAATGGCCGACCTTCGTGTCCTCGCGCACAGCCGTTACCTTCGCGTGGGTGATGACAGCACCGCTAGGGTCAGTGACTGTGCCCGCGATGGATCCCACAGCCTGTGCAGAAAGCCTCACCGCAGCCAGGCTCATTGCCGCAAGCAGCCAGCTCCAGCATATGCGTCTTCTGTTGATGTTCATGGCCATCAATCCTCCGAAAACAACTGCTCCGATTTCGTTTGAAACCTGTTCCTGGGCGTCCAGTGATACGCGCAGCAGCTATCTCCTCAAAGGGGAACGCCTGTAAAATTATCGATAGGAAATCGGTTTCAGAAATCGATTTCCGAAATTCTCAACCTCTGGGCCATGGTTGTCAAACAAATATTTTCAGGATTGATATTTTTTATCCGGCGCTTCGCGCTATTTCATGCCGCCGTGTTACTTTTTGAGGTGGATTTTTCAAGACTCTGCTGCAAAAACATTGCCGTCGCTCTTCTTCCTGAAATACCGTTTGTAAGTTGGCTCGAATTACACCCACGAGGAAGGTGAATGGCTCATACGATGAAGGAAGTTGCGAAACTGGCCGGGGTTTCCCCTGCCACGGTGTCGCGCGTCCTCAATAACACGCATTACATTTCTGCCGAAACTGAAAAGCGCGTGCTTGAAGCAGTCAGCAAGCTCAACTACTACAAGAATGTTCATGCGAAGCGGCTCTCCACCGGCCAGAGCGACCTCTTCGGCCTCGTGATTTCAGAAATTGCCAACCCCTATTTCCCTGAAATCATCCGCGGCTTTCAGGCCGCCGCATGGGATCGCGGTTTCGATGTCCTGCTCTGCAATACCGAGTACAGCCCCGAGCGCACCGCGTCCGTGATCGATAAATTGATACAAAGCGATGTTCGCGGCGTCGCCATCGTGACCTCTTCCATCGACAACAGCATGACCTCCGACCTCATCAAGGCAGGCATCGGCGTGGTCTTCTGCAACCTGTGCCCGCCGGGCAAGCTCGTCAGCAATATTTCGATTGATTATGCGCGCGGCGTGCTGCAGGCAATCGAGCACGTCGTGGCACTCGGACATCAACGTGCCGCCGTCATCGCCGGGCCGGAAACAAACCGCACCGCAGCGAATATCAAGCAGGCCCTCCTGGCCGGCCTGAAACGAAGAGGCATCCGCCCCTTCCCTGTCACCAGCTCCGATTACCGCATCGATGCAGGCGCCTCCGCCGTTAAAGCGATCCTCTCAGCGCCCGAAAGGCCGACAGTGATTTTTTGCGGAAGCGACCTCATCGCCATGGGCGCCATGAACACACTCGAAGAAGCAGGCGTAAGAATTCCGGAAGATATTTCCATTATCGGCATCGACGACATATCTTTCGCCTATCTCGCCCGCCCGCCGCTCACGACCATCAGCGTTCCCCGCGAACGCCTGGGCATCACCGCATTTCACGCATTGGACAAGATGCTCAAGCTGAAACGCCGCACCGGCGCTGACTATCGCCTCGAGACAGAATTAGTTGTCCGCAAGTCCACGGCCCCGGCAAAGCACGGAAAGCTGCGTAAATAGGCCTCACTGGTTCTCGTCATCATCGCCAACAGCGACGGATACATCCCCGGGAAACGCAGGCGTTCCGAGATCGGCAAACTGCGGTCCGAGTATCGCCTGCAACTGTGCATTCTGCGCGTCGAGCGCTTTCCGCAGCACATCGTACCGCTCCACAGCATCGCGGCCGATCTTCTGGTCGGTGCTGTTGGTCATTCCATACAGATAGGTAATGTGCGTCTGCAGCTCCGGCTTGCTGTAACGGATCGGCGGAGTAATCAGGTGCGATGCCACCTCATTCACCTTGGCAAGTTTGGCCGGATCATCGATGATTTTCTTCCTTGCTTCAAGCACGCGCGCGACGCTCTTGTTCACCTCGCTGACCAGATCGCGCGCCTTCATATTGTGGTCGAACTGTTCCTGCAGATCGGCAGTCGTTACGCCATCTGCTGTGATGCGAGGGTCCTCGATCACCGTAAAGGGCTGCGTTGAAGTATAAGAACCCACAGTAAGCTTCGCCACGTACTGCCCCGGAACTGCTGTCGGACCATTCGGCCCTTCCGGCATGTTCATGCTCATCCAAGGTCCCGGATAACGCAGATCCCAGGTGAAGCGATGCATCCCCGGCGTCTTGTCAAGACGCGCTGCCGCGCCACGAAAGCGGCGCGGCTCCTGCGCCTCTTCATCATTGCCGGATGCATCACTCGCGGATCTTTGACGTACAGGCGCAGCACTCGTAAAGGTCCGAATATGATTGCCCTTGCCATCCAGAATCTCAAGCGTGATGTCCCCCGCTGGCTCTTCCGGCAGATAATAATCGATCAGCGCGCCGGGTCGAGGATAGGCAGGCGAAGGTGGATAGTGCTCAATAGCATCTCCACCAAAACCACCGCTGCCCGGAGTGCGCACAGCCTCGCGCGGCTTGAAGAGGAACGGCGCGCTTTCTGTTTTCGCAGTGATCTGGTGCAGCGGCGTAATGTCATCCAGAATGTAGAACGACCGTCCCTGCGTAGCCAGCTGAAGGTCCTTATGCGTGACCTTGATGTCGGTCACAGGAGTCACCGGCAGATTCAGCTGAAACGGCTGCCAGTGCTCGCCATTATCAAAGGAGACGTACATCCCGAACTCAGTTCCCGCATAAAGCAGTCCCGCGCGATCCGGATCTTCGCGCACAACGCGCGTCGGGCTGTCCTTCGGAATGCCATTCTTGCCGTCAGTCAAAAGCTTCCATGACTTGCCGTAGTCGTCGGTCCTGTAAATGTACGGAGCAAAGTCGCCATCGTATAAATAGCGATAGATAGCCGCGTAAGCAGTACCAGCTTTATGCGGACTGGGCTCAAGGTTCTGCACACGCCCTCCCGGCGGAAGCCCTTTGGGCGTCACATTCGTCCACGTCTTGCCATCATCGCGCGTCACATAAATCAGGCCGTCATTCGAGCCGGTCCATATCACTCCCTTTTGAATCGGCGACTCGCGAATACTGTAGAGCACGCTGTAAATCTCTTCGCCGGTCGCATCGCGCGTGATCGGCTCGCCACTCGCTCCCTGCGTTCCCAGTGGATGTGCCGTGAGGTCAGGGCTGATGCGCTCCCAGGTCACTCCGCCGTCTTTGGTGCGATGCAGATACTGCGAGCCGTAATACTCAACGTGCGGATAGTTCGGCGAGACCTCCATCGGAGCAACGCGCTGAAAGCGATAGATCAGGTCGCTGCCCGCATTGCCGTAGAGCGATTCCGCACCGATCCAGTAATTCTCTTCATTGCGCGTGTTGATGTTCATGCGGGTGAACTGCCCTTTGCACCCGCCATAGACGATGTTGGGATCAGTCGTATCCGGAATGATCGGCCCTGTCTCGCATCCCGGCCCTTCACGAAAGTCCTGAGCATTGCCCAGCGGCAAACTCGGGACAATGAGCGTTGTATTATCCTGCTGCGCGCCGTAAAGGCGATACGGATATTGATTGTCCACGTATATCTGATAAATCTCCGCAGTCGGCTGGTTGTTCTGCGGAGTCCATGTATTTCCACCATCCAGCGAAACTGTAGCGCCTCCATCATCGCCCTGAATCATGTAAAGCGAGTTGGTCGGATTGATCCACACATCATGGTTGTCGCCATGCGGAATCGGCATGTGCTTGAACGTCTTTCCCGCATCGGTTGACTTGAACCAGCCTTCATCGCCCAGCCAGAGAACATCCGCATTGTTCGGATCAGCGCTCAACGTCGTGTAGTAGAAGGGCCGTGTCGTAATCTCCGCCGAATGATTCACCAGCGTCCACGTAGCTCCCGCGTCGTCTGAACGGTAAAGGCCCTGTCCCGGTTTAGCCTCCATCAGCGCATAAACGCGGTCAGGATTCGCATTCGAGACAGCGACATTGCTGCGCCCAATGAGCCCGGTGGGCAGTCCTCCGGCAAGCTTCGTCCAGTGCTCGCCGCCGTCGGTGCTTTTGTAGATGCCACCTTCTTCCGCACCGCTGATAATCGTCCAGGGCTTGCGCAGAGCATGCCACATGCACGCGAAGATCACATCAGGATGCCCCGGCTGGATCTCAATATCCGCCGCACCGGCCGTGTCTGAGATATGCAGTACCTGCTTCCATGTTTTGCCGCCATCTGTTGACTTATAGACACCGCGCTCGGGATTTGCGCGGAAGGGACTGCCCTGCGCAGCAACATAGACGACGTCAGGATTCGCAGGATCAACGCGCACCGTCGCAATCTGCCCGGTATCCGGAAGGCCAGTAAAGCTCCACGTCTTCCCTGCATCCGTCGACTTGTACATCCCTCTGCCAATCGACACGTTGCTGCGAATCTTCGAAGAGCCAGTGCCTACATAGATGACATTCGGATCCGATGGAGCCACAGTCACCGCTCCAATCGAACCCACAGAGAAGAAGCCATCGGAAACGTTGACGAAGGTGTGCCCCGCATCGGTCGTCTTCCAGATGCCGCCGCCGGTCGATCCCATGTAGAAGGTATAAGGCTGCGAAGCTACGCCCGTGACCGCCGTGACGCGGCCGCCACGGATAGGTCCGACCATGCGGTAATGCAACCCAGACCAGAGCTTCGGATCAAGCGTCTGCGCTTTCGTCGCGGAAAAAGAATGTAGCCCCAGCGTAACCATGAGCGCCGCGCTCAGCACGCTGCTTACACTTCTTGCCATGCCGCCCCCTCGTAAATGCCGGTCGTATACGCTCTCAATGAGCGCGCAAAGAGAAATGAAATAAATGACGCAGTTTTTGCTGTAGTACGAGTCAGCCTCTGATTAAGTTTCACTGCCGGCTTCAATTTTTCCAGTTGCAGGAGAGATCAAAAAACCTCTTGCGTGAAATGTATTTCATGTTACGGTTTCGATTTACGAATGAAATATCACTTTCTCACCGCAGCATGATTCTGCCAACGGTGGATTGTATTTACTCAGTGTGCACGTATCTATTCAAGCTATTGTCAATCTGGTTCTCACGGAGAAACTTCATGTTCGACTGTCGCAGCTCTGCGTCACGGATTGCATTTACGCTCACAGTTGCAGTGTTGGCCATTTCGCCTGCATGGTCTCAGGCGCCTCGCAAAATCACGACTCCGATGCAGCAGTTTGGTCACGACATTGGCGCAGACTACCAGCTCGTGAATTACACACAGGAAACAGAGTATCTCCAGAAGCTCGCCAAAGAATCGGACCGCATGAAGCTGGTCGATATCGGACCGACTGCCGAAGGCCGCCATCAATACATGGCGATCATTAGCGCGCCGGAGAACATCGCCAAACTTGAGCACTATCGCGAGATCAGCGAAAAGCTCGCCCGCGCAAAAAACCTCACTGACGACCAGGCACATGCGCTTGCCGAGGAGGGCAAAGCAGTCGTCTGGATTGACGGCGGCCTGCATGCATCCGAAACTGTCGGCGCTCAGCAGCTTATCGAGACCATCTACGAGCTCAACAGCAAGACCGATCCGGAGACGCTGCGTTTTCTGCATGACGACATTGCGCTCTGCACCTTCGCCAATCCAGATGGCATGGAGCTTGTCTCCAACTGGTACATGCGCAATTCCGATCCAACGAAACGTTCCCTTGCCGGCGTTCCCCGTCTCTGGCAGAAGTACATCGGTCACGACAACAACCGCGACTTCTACATGAGCAACATGCCGGAATCGACCAACATCAACCGCATCCTGTTCCGCGTATGGTATCCGCAGATTGTCTACAACCATCACCAGGCAGGTCCCGCAGGCACGGTCATCTTCATGCCGCCCTTCCGCGACCCGAACAGCTATCATTACGACCCGCTGCTTGTTCTGGGAATCGAAGCTGTCGGCACAGCGATGCACGAGCGTCTTGTCGAAGAAAACAAGCCCGGCTCTACTTCGAAGTCAGGCTCGACCTACTCCACATGGTTCAACGGCGGCCTGCGCACCATTTCCTACTTCCACAATGAAATCGGCTTATTGACGGAAATCATCGGCAATCCAACACCAGAACCACTGCCTCTCATTCCAGCCAATCAGCTGCCGAGGAACGACCTCGTCTTCCCTGTTCCTCCGCAGACATGGCATTATGCGCAGTCCATCGCCTACGAGCAGACCAACAACCGCGCCGTATTGGACTACGCTTCGCGCGAACGCACGCACCTGCTCTACAACATTTACCTCATGGGCAAAAAGTCCATCGATGCAGGCAACACAGACTCATGGACCATCACACCGAAACGCGTCGACGCGCTTGAAGAAGCAGCAGCGAAGGAGACCGGAGCATCTCTCGATGCCATTCATCGAGCTGGCCGTGGTGTACTCGATCCCGATGCTCCTAATGGAAGCGTCAGAGGCAACGGCGTGCCGGCCTCGCTTTACAACTCCGTGCTGCATGATCCGGCAAAGCGCGACCCACGCGGATACATCATCACCGCCGATCAGCCCGACTTCCCCACCGCAACTAAATTCATCAACACTCTGATGAAAAGCGGCATCGAAGTCCAGCAGGCCACTGCCGCCTTCAACGTAGCCGGCAAGCACTATCCCGCCGGCTCCTATGTCGTGATGTGCAATCAGGCATTCCGTCCGGAAATCCTCGACCAGTTTGAGCCGCAGGACCACCCAAACGACTTTCCTTATCCCGGAGGCCCTCCGAACCGCCCCTACGACACGACAGGCTGGACGCTCGCGTACCAGATGGGCGTCAAGTTCGATCGCGAGATCGAGCCCTTCAGCGGCCCGTTTGAAGCCATCAAGACCGATCTCGCAAAACCTATCGCTGGCGGAATCTCAGGCGCCAGCGGCACACCCGCGGGCTATCTCGTCAGCCATGAGTACAACGATGCCTACACGCTCACCAATCGCCTGTTGAAAGCAGGACAACCCGTCTACTGGCTGAAAGACTCTGTCACTGCAGATGACAAGCAGTTGCCGCCGGGCGCGCTCTGGCTGCCGTACTCTGCCGAGACCGCCAGGCTGCTCGATACCGCGACGAAGACACTCGGCATCCATGCAGTCGCTGTAGCGCAGGCACCCTCCGGCGAGACTATTCAACTGCACCCTGTGCGCATCGGACTCGCCGACCAGTACGGCGGCTCCATGCCCTCAGGCTGGATTCGCTGGCTCTTCGAGCAGTACGAATTCCCCTACACCGTCGTTTACCCGCAGGAACTCGACGCAGGCAATCTTCACGCGAAATACGATGTCCTCGTCTTTCCTGATGGCCTCATACGCCAGGCTCGCGGATCACGTGGCGGCGGAGAAGGATTTGGCTTCCGCCAGCCCGCGCCTGAAGAAATTCCCGCCGAGTTCCGGCCCTGGCTAGGAAGCATCACTCCGGACAAGACCATCCCGCAGCTCGAAGCCTTCGTCAAGGACGGAGGCTCCGTGCTCGCCATCGGCTCCTCCACATCCGTTGCATCCTTCATGAAGCTGCCGCTGCAGAACGCTCCCACCGAAATGGTCAAAGGCGTCCAAACGCCGGTTTCTCCCGACCGCTTCTACATTCCGGGATCACTTCTGCATGCTCGCGTGAACACCACCGACCCGATTGCCTACGGCGTTCCTTCAAGGACCATCGTCGATTTCGATCACAGCCCGTCTTTCATCCTGGCCCCCGACGCAGCGCAGAAGGGGATCAAGACTGTCGCGTGGTATGGCAGTGAACCTCTGCTCGCCAGCGGCTGGGCGTGGGGCGAGCAGTACATCCACAACACCACCGCCATAGCAGAAGCATCCGTAGGCAAAGGCAGAGTCGTCCTCTATGGACCCGAGATAACCTTCAGAGGCCAACCGCACGGCACCTTCAAATTTCTGTTCAATGGCGTGCTGTCCAGCTCATCAATGGAAGCCGCTGTGAAATGACCCGGGCGTTCTACATGATCTATGCCGAATCAGGAAGCATATTTTTGGGCGAAGCACCTGCCCTTAGAAGGTATTGAAAAGTCGTTGTTTTGAAGGGGCACGACTTTAGTCGTGCCATAAAAGCATAGAATTATGCGCGGCTTCAGCCGCTGAGGGATTGCCTTTTTTAAAACAAAATGGACTCTATTTAAAGATTAGAAAATATGCTTCACGCCTTTGCCAATGCCCTTGGCAATCTTACCGGTCCCTTTTGTCGTGCCGACAGCGACATTCTTGCCTGCGGAAGCGCCGCCCTTGCCAACAGAGGTCGCCGCGCTCACAGGATGCAGCGTCACCAGATCAACAGCACCCTTTCCGGTGCCCGAAGCAAGATTACCCGCGCCCTTGGCCGCGCCTTTGCCGATGTCGCCGCTCCCGCTCGCCATCTCATGGCCGGCGCCATTTCCCTTTTTCTGGGGCTGCGCACTCGACTGGCTCTGAGCAAGAACAGCAGTCATCGCCCCTGACAGCATAAAGGTGATAAGCAGAAGTTTCGCTTTCATCGTTCTTTCCTCACCATCATTAGATGCGCCACACGCACATTTCAGCAGGAACTTACTTCCCGTATCCATGCCATACATATTCAAGAGCTTCCGGCAGCGTCTGCTCCTTCACCGCGCGGTCGACGTGCCCGGCATTGCGCGCAAAAACAAACTGGTAATGATATCCCTTGGCCGCAAGAACTTTCGCCATTTCCTCATTGGCCAGCACCCAGTCATGCATGTTGTCGCGCATCACATTCGGATTCAGCAAATCTCTGTCCCCAACCTCCATCCAGATGCGCAGCGGCTTCACCGGCGAATTCGGAATGAGATGCTCATGAAATTCCCACGCTCCATGCGGAATCTCAGGGTTATACGGCCATTGCTGATTCACATAGGTGCCGGAATAAGTGAGCACGCGATGGTACAGCTCCGGGTGATACCACGCCATGATCAAAGCGCACGAGCCGCCTGAGCTGCCACCCATCGTCGCCCGTCCATCAGGGTCCTTCGTCAGCTTCACGTGGTAGCGCGCCTCCACCTGGGGCAATACTTCGCTCTCCACAAATTCGGCGTACCTGCCTGACATCGTGTCATACTCCAGGCCGCGCTCGCTTCCCTGTGCATCGCCGCCTCCATTGCCGATGGAAATAGCAATCATCGCCGGTACGCGATGCTCCGCAATGACCTTGTCCAGCGCCGCAAACAATAAGCGGTCCGGTCCATCCGCACCCACAATAAACGGCGCGACGCTGCCCGCAACATATTGTTTCGGAATGTAAACCGTCACCTTGCGCGTATAAGGAGCTGGATGGCTCGTAGTCAAAACAAGCTTCGCCGGATTGGCCGGGTCCGGCGTGCCAAATGTATTCGGCTCCCGCGCAATGCCCGGATACATCCTGCTGTCAGCCGAATTCATCGTGAACTCGAGCACATCTCCCTGCGGCACAGCCTGCGTCGAGCTCTCCGGAGCTGGAGCATGCGTAGGACCGAGAATGAAGTTGCCATCAGCAACCGCGGGAGCATTCTTCCCGTCAGGCAATTCCGTAGCCGCAACGTAGCCGGGCGTATGCGGGTCACGGGTAGGTGGTGTCGGGCGCACTGAAGAAGTCTGGGCCAGCGCCAGACATGCCCCAGCCATAATAGTGCCTGTAAAAGAAAGCAGTTTCGTCACAATAGCTCACATCCTCCACTTATCTCCGCCTCTCAGGCAAGCCCCAAATCTGAAAGTGATGCCCGTCACACCTGTATGTGTGCTGCGACACGGCGATGGGATGCATTGACGCTGCATCCTTGGAACAAAGGAGGTTCGTAATGCATACCGATGTTCAGCACGCCTGGGTATACCCTGAGTCCATCGCCGTCGCCACCGACCTGAGCGACCTCGAATATCTTCTTCCCCATGCGAAGGCCCAGGCCGCCGCAACCGGAGCAGCCTTGTGGCTGGTGCATGTCATTCCACCAGAAATCTACGTCTCTCCAGCATCAGGCGCGTATCCCTGCTCGCCGAAAGAACAGGCCTATCGCAAAGTAGAAAAAGTACTGGAGAAAGAAGCGGACTGCCTGCGTAAAGAAGGCCTCCGTTGCGAATACGAGATTCGCCGCTGGTTCGCAGCCGAACAGATCGCCGCATTCATACACCAGAAAAAGATCGGCCGCCTCATCATCGGCACATCAGGTAAAAGCAAGCTTGGGAAGCTTCTCCTCGGCTCGGTCGCGGAAGATCTGATTCGCACCGTCGATATCCCGGTCTGCACGATCGGGCCGCATGTCAGACCAAAGGGACTCAGACATCCGCGTCATATCCTCTACGCCTCTTCTTTGCGTCACGAGCCGGAAGCCAGCCTGCAATTCGCAGTTGCCTTCGCCGCGGCGCATCAGGCGGAGCTCACCATCCTTCACGTGATCGAGCACTCCTCGATCGAGGCATGGGAAGAGCTCGATGCAAGAGTAAAGATGAGCTATCTCGTGAAGGAAGCCGCTGGCAAGATGGTCCAGCCGCAAAGCATCACGCGTCTCGGTGATCCCGCCGACCAGATCCTGCATGAAGCTGAAGATCTGCAGCCGGATCTGCTCATTCTGGGCGCCGTGCCTACATCGAGTCTGGCAGCCATGGCGCACACCGGTGTCGCCTACGAACTGATCGCAAAGTCCCCGTGCCCGGTGCTCACGCTGCGCGAATCACTCTGTGCAACATGCGGAAAACATCATGCTTTGCACGCAGACGGTAAGGCCGCCGTGCGGGCTTCATACTGAGATCACAGGAGCGCAGAGTGCTGGGGATATTCAAGTTGGCATACAAACTCCTGGTGAATGACAGGACAAAGTTCACTGCATTGCTTATTGGCGTAACCTTTGCCGCCTTTCTCATGGTGGTCATGATGTCCCTCTTCTCCGGCGTCCTGTACCGCGCCTCGTCGACCGTCATCAATATCGGAGCGGATATGTGGGTCATGGACCCTTCAGTGCAAACCGTTGCCAACACGATAGGGATACCCGACTATCTGCTCGATGCCGTCCGCAGCATACGCGGCGTCAAGTACGCTGTGCCGCTCTTCTCAGGCGGAGCGCTGGTGAAGCTCGATAACGGCGCCTACCAGTCGGTGTCTGTCGTGGGACTGGATGACACCAGCCTCTTCGGTAGACCAACGATGGTGCAGGGCCGGATCAGCGATATCTTTGCAGAAAACTCCTTCATCGTTGTTCACGATTCGGAGTTCCCGAAGTTCGGCAATCCTCATATCGGATCTGTCTTTGAATTGAACGACCACCGCGGCGTTGTTGTCGGCATCGCCGATGTGGCATCAAGCGGTCTCTTCGGCGTTCCCACGCTCTATACAACCTACAACCGCGCCATTCAGTACATCCCCAATCCACGCTTCACCATTTCTTACATTCTCGTCGAGCCGAAATCCCCGGCAGATATTCCCGAGATTCAGAAGCAGGTGCACGCCCTGGGCTATCTCGCTCTTACGCGCGAGCAGTTTGAGGACCGGATCACGAACTTCTACGAGTATCAGACCGGCCTGGGCATGAACATTCTCATCATGACCATGATCAGCTTCGTTGTCGGCCTTACCATTTCGGGGCAGACCTTCTACTCCTTCATTCTCGAGAACCTTGAAAAGTTCGGCGCGCTCAAAGCCATAGGCGCAAAGAGCCACGAGCTGATGCTCATGATTCTCTTTCAGGCAGTGTTTACCGCGCTCACCGGATACGGCCTGGGCGTAGGACTCTGTGCCGCGCTTACCAAACTTGCAAAGATGCGCCTGCCCGACTACGCATCGCGCATCACCTACTTCAACATGGGCCTGGCCTTGCTGAATGTCCTGGTCATCGCTGCTTTCTCCAGCTACAGGGGCGTGCGCAAGGTTCTTCGCATCGAGCCCTTCGACATCTTCCGAGGTTGATATGCCAGATACAGCAATCAAAGCCGAGGGCATCGTGAAATGGTTCGGAGAAGGCGAAGCGCGGACCAATGCGCTGAAAGATGTCCGTCTCGAAGCTTTTTTTGGAGAGATGGCCTATATCGTGGGCCCATCCGGTAGCGGCAAGACGACGCTGCTCAGCGTCCTGTCCGGAATTCTCCGCCCGGATGCCGGCCGGGTCCTGAGTGAAAACATCGACATCTGGAACCTCAGCAAAGATGAGCTGGCAACTTTCCGCCTGAATAAAATCGGCTTCGTATTTCAGGATTACCATCTCTTCCCGCGCCTCACCACGGCTGAAAACGTAGCCATTCCCCTCATCCTCAGGCGCTGGAGTTGGGACAATGCGGTCCAGGAAGCACACAAGTATCTGGACATTGTCGGCATGAAAAACCGCGCCGACCTGATGCCGGTAAAACTCAGCGGCGGCGAGCAGCAGCGCGTGGCCATTGCGCGCGCCATCATCAGCCAGCCGGACATTCTCATCATGGATGAGCCCACCGCATCGCTCGACGGCGATACCGGCCGCGCGATAGTCGGTTTTGTGAAGACCGAGTTCCTCAATGCGAAGCGCTGCATCGTTATCGTCACCCATGACAGCAGAATCTATGAATTCGCCACCAGGATCCTGCACATGGAGGACGGCAGATTGACCGGCGAGGAGAAGGTAGCGTCATGAAGAACAGATGGGTGTTCGTTCTCTCCATCGCCGGCATTGTAGGCGCAGGCATTGCGGCATACTTCTCGAGCATCACGAAGGCCGCCGAGCCCCCGGTATTCAATCCGGCCTCGAATCCCTACGGAGAAGGCATCTATGCCGAGGGCATCGTCGAAAGCGTGCAGTCCACCGGCGTCAATATCAACATGTATCCCGAAGTTGCCGGAACAGTAAAAGAGATCTTCGTCGGTGAAGGCCAGGTCGTACGCAAAGGCACACCATTACTGCTGGTCGATGACTCCATCCAGCGCGCTACCGTAGCGCAGCAGCAGGCGCAGGCACAGGCCGCCCAGGCCCTGCTCGAAGAGCTCAGAGCCGAACCGCGCAAAGAAACGCTCGACGTGACAGCAGCGCAGGTAGATTCCGCGCAGTCTTCGCTCAAGACCGCGAATGACACGCTCGACAAGCAGCAGGCAGCGTTCAGGTTCGACCCGCGCTCCGTCAGCAAGGATGCTCTCGACAGTGCCATCAACAGCGCCGCAGTAGCCAGGGCGAATCTTGAAGTAGCAAAGAAGCAATACACGCTGACCAAAGCGGGCGCATGGGTCTATGACATCCGCAACCAGGAAAAACAGCAGGCAGCGCTGCAGAAGGCCTACCTCGCATCAGACGCTCTACTCGCGAAATACACTCTGCACGCTCCACGTGATGGAGTAGTGTTATCCATCAATACGGTCGTAGGCGCGTATGTCTCTTCGCAGGGCGCGTATAACGCCTACACCCAGGGAACGGACCCAATCCTGATCGTCGGCGATAGCGACAATAGTCTGCATGTGCGCTGCTATGTCGATGAAATTCTGGTCTCGCACCTCCCTGATCCAACAAAGATCAAAGCGCAGATGACGATTCGTGGCACGGACATTCATATCCCGCTGACCTTCGATCGCATCCAGCCTTTTGTCTCGCCCAAAATTGAGCTGTCCAACCAGCGGCAGGAAAGAGTCGATGTCCGCGTGCTGCCCGTGATCTTCCGCTTGGAAAGGCCGAAGAACGTCAACCTCTATCCCGGGGAATTAGTCGATGTATACATCGGACAGTAGCGGCACGCGGCGCTCTACTCGCGTCCTTCTTGCATGCGCAGCGGCCGGCTGCGTCTTATTGTCCGGATGCAGCGTCGGCCCAAAGTACCAAAAACCATCCGTGCAAACCGCCCCCGCATATAAGGAGCTGGACGCCGCCTCATGGAAGAGCGCCGAGCCAAACGACAACGCGATCCGCGGCAAGTGGTGGGAGGTGTTCCATGATCCGCAGCTCAACGCATTAGAGGAGCAGATCGACGCAGGCAGCCAGAACATTGCCGCTGCTGCCGCCAACTACTCCGCAGCGCGCGCGCTGGTGCGGCAGGTACGCTCGCAATACTATCCGACGCTCACAACCAATCCCGCGATCACCAATGTCAGAGTCGCTGCGATTACAATCCCCAGCGCAACAGAAAAAAGCTACACCTACAGCGAATATCAATTTCCGCTGACGGCATCGTGGGAGCCTGATCTCTGGACGCGTGTCAGAAAAAATGTTCAGGCCAACACCTTCGCAGCCCAGGCAAGCGCTGCCGATCTTGAGAATGTGCGCCTGCTGGCGCATGCGGAGCTGGCCGCAGACTACTTCCAGCTTCGCGGCGTAGAACAGCAGAAGCAGATCCTCGAGCAGACCGTCAAAGCCTATCAGGATTATCTCGACCTGATCCGCGGCTTATACAAAAGCGGCCTCGATGCAGACGAAGCCGTGGCCGCCGCCGAATCTCAACTGAAAGCAACCCAGGCGCAGGACACCAACCTTGGCATCACGCGTGCCCAGTACGAGCACGCGATAGCAGTGCTCATGGGGCAGTCCCCTTCCTCATTTACTTTGCCCTATTCGCAAGCTGAGCTGCATCTGCCTGCCATTCCAACAGGCCTTCCGGCCGAACTTCTTGAGAGACGGCCGGATATTGCCGAGGCAGAACGCTCGATGGCCCAGGCAAACCGCCAGATAGGCGCAGCCAGAACAGCCTACTTCCCCAACATTCTGCTCAGCGCTACCGGAGGGTTCGAGAGCCTGACCATCGCCGACTGGTTTACCTGGCCCAGCCGCTTCTGGTCAGTCGGCCCGTCCGCAGCGGAAACCATCTTCGACGCCGGATACCGTAAAGCCACAGTCCGACAGTATCAGGCGAATTACGACAAGGCAGTAGCCAACTATCGGCAGACCGCGCTCACCGCCTTTCAGCAGGTAGAAGACAATCTCGCAGCCTTGAGGATTCTGTCACTGGACATCGAACAGCAGAACGAAGCAGTTCAATCCGCGCAGCGTTTCTTAGCTCAGGCGCAGATCCGCAACACGGCAGGACTTGATCCGTTCCTGAACGTTCTCACCGCTCAGGTAAGCCTCCTCGTATATCGGCAGACCTACGTCTCATTCCAGACACAACAAATGGTCGCCAGCGTCCAGCTCATCGAAGCATTGGGCGGAGGATGGGATGCATCGCAGTTGCCGACGCCAAAACAGGTAGCGGCGAAACAACATTAGCCTGCATCTGCAAACGCTGTAGCAACCTTGAGACGCCGAAGCATGGAGCGCTTCTTCTCTTGATGGTCCTGCATGCGTTGCAGAATATCCGCAAGTGCGCTGACAGCCTGCACAACATACGGCCCTTTATTGAGCATGACGCATTCGGCACGCTCTCCCATGGCCGCATCTGTAATTTCAGAGCGCGAAGGAATGCCATTTTTAGACAGGCTCTCAAGCACCTGCGTTGCCCAGATCACCGGAACATGCGCCGCCTCGCAGATCCAGAGAATTTCTTCCTGTATCTCCGCAAGGCGCTGGTAACCGCACTCCACCGCCAGATCGCCCCGTGCAATCATCACGCCGACTGCGCGCAACGCCATCGCGGCAAGAACCAATCCGGGGAGATTTTCAAACGCTTTCCGTGTCTCGATCTTCAGCACAATGCCAAGCGATTCCGCCTTGAGCTCGCGCAGATGGGCCAGAAGCTGGTGCACATCATCTTCGCTTCGCACAAAAGAATAGCCAACAAGATCAGCGTGCTCAGCAATAAATTTCAGATGTTCGAGATCTTCCGCGGTAAGCGCCGGCAGATCAATACGCGTGTCAGGAAGGTTGATTCCTTTTCCCTCGCCAAGCTTCTCGCCCTGTGGGCGCGCCTGCGTAATCTCAACATGCACACTCTCGCTGTTCACGGAACGAACAACGCCACCAATCTTCCCATCATCAAACCAGATCGGCTCACCTGCTTTTATGTGCTCGAAGTATTTCGGCAAAGTGATTCCGATTCGCGCCGGCGAAGTAACCCGGCCTTCCCTGTTGCGCCGCGCCGGCCTGCCCGGCTGCGCATTGTGCGTCAGGATGAGCGTCTCACCCGGCTTAAGCAGCAGCCGTTGCGCCCGTGCCGGAACAGGCCCGATCCGGCCCTTCCAGGGCTTCGCTTTGCCATGATGTGAGTTCTTGTTGGCAATAGCATGCAATTCCATGTCTGGAACAAAGTAAGCTGTCCGTCTTAACTCAGCCCAGCAACCCGAATCTTCAACCCCCGCAATCCTCATCATGCGGTGCGCATTGCGGGCGTCGCGGAAACGAATCATACCGCCGGCTTGCAGCTTAGCAACAAATCGCTGCGGCAACGGAAGCGCAGCCGCTGCGCCTGCCGGAGCCCGTTCATTCTTTTCCATCGCAGCAAGCCAGATGCGCGCCGGCTTGGTGACGCGGCCAAAATCATCACGCTCCGGACGGCAGCGAATCACCGCAGGGCCAGGCACAATCGGACCTGTTCGCAGCTTGGGCCCTGCAAGATCCATCTCAATGCGGCAGAGGCGGCCTGTTTCCTCCCTTGCCTTCTGAAGATTGCGGATCATCCCCAGCCACGCTTCCGGACCGTCATGCGCACAATTGATGCGCATGCAATCCATCCCGTTCTTCACCAGATCACGTACCAGCTCATAATCGGTTGCCGCCTCGGTGGGCATAGTCACCATGATGCGAACTTTGCGCCCCGATGGCTCAGGCCCCAGAAGCGTTTCAGTATTGTGATCGAGCAGATCGGAGCCCTCGCCCATTTTTACCGGAGGCTCAGGCAGCAGAGGAAGCTCATCTTCCGATCCAAGCAGAGTGGCCAGCACGTGGTACACAGTCTGAATAGCAGAGAGGACATGGCCCTCAGTCCTGCCTAGAGAAGAAAGACCCAGAACCGCAAGCTCCGCCTGCAATTCACGAAGATCGTGCCGCCGCAGGGCCAGATAATGCACCAGGTTGCGCGCGCTCCGGCGATGATCTTCATGTACCGGAGGAGAATGCTCGAGCAGCGCGGTTTCAAGATCGAGTATGTCCGCGCATAGCTCGCGCAGCTTCGACGCAGCCTGCTGCAGCAGTTTTCTGTCTGCTTCCTTCATGTGAAAGCCCCGATCGCTACTGGTGAAGTGTCATGACCGGGCAAGGCGCATCAGTAAACACCTGCGGCACCGTTCCGCGTAACAGATGAGTAACGGCAGATGAAGCACTGCGCGCGCCCATCACGATCAGGTCCGCCTGGCGCTCCTTTGCAGCATCCACAATTCTGTCCCCAGGTACGTCTCCAAACAGTTCCTGCAAAGGCTTGGCAGGAGCGATGCCCGGCGGCAGATTCTTCCTGAAAGCATCCTCAAAGCGGGTCCAGTCTCCGTTCTTGTTCAGGAGCAGTGTATTCCCCACATTCATCATCAGGAATTCTGCCTGGTGCTCCTCAGCAAGCTGGAATGCATAGGCGGCGATCCATGCGCTATCCGGATCGAGCGTGGTTGCGCAAAGTACATACCTGGGCGGCCATACGGGCTTGGTATCTTCAGCAACAGACGGGCCGATCACTAGCACCGGGCACGGTACGCGCCGCGATAAACCTTCCGCCTCAGAACCGAAGAGCAGCCGTTCCAGGCCAATTCGTCCATGCGTGCCCATCACAATCAGGTCGATCTTTTTTTCTTTGATGAACGAAAGCACCTCATCCTTCACTCCGCCGATCACACAACTCGTCTCGGCCTGGAATCCCGCAGAGCGCAACTTCTCCCCGTCTTTCGCCAGCCGCACCGACCATTGCCGCCGGATTGACTCCTGGTCGATCCACACTGCTTCTGCCGGAGTGATAGGGTTAATAGGCTCGTTCACATGCAGCAGAAAAAGCTGCGAATGAAACTCTTTTGCGATTCCTTCGGCATACTCCACAGCGCGTTGCGATAAGTCGGAAAAATCCGTCGGAATCAGGATGTGTTCAAAGGCAATCTTTGCTGGAGCCAGGGTTGTCATAGCAGTCTCCCATGCGGCGCGATTTGTGATTACTTCCCTGCGCCGACCTACAAGCAAAATGTAGCGGCTTCAGTTAGCCGCCGGCTGTGACACCAGTCACAAAGAAGATGAAAATTCACACTGCTTCAAGAGTTCACATAAGTGATCCACATCACGTCATCCACGCCTGAACCGCGATAATGTGATGCTGCATGCCGGGCACCACAGCCAATACGACGCACGCTGTCCTCTTTGCCACCGACCTTTCCGGCAATTCGCACATCGCTTTAAGCTATGCAGCCGGACTGGCGTCGATATACAAGGCCAGGCTCTTTCTCGTTCACGTGCTTGATCCGGCAAAGGCCGCCAATTCCTTAAGCAATACCTCGCCTTCAGAGCTGCGCAACCTCGCCCACTCCGCAAAAAGCGAATTGAAATCGATAGCAGAAAGCCTGCTTGCGGCCCAGGGAATCGCAGGAGAAGTACTGGTGCGTCACGGCAATGTCAGGGATGTCATCTTTCAGGCCTGCCAGGAATATTCTGCAGACATCGTCGTGCTCGGCTCAAGTGGACGCAAGGCCGGACATGGCAAGGGACTAGGCTCCATCGCGGAAGCGATCCTGCGCGGCATGTCATGCAGCGTGCTGACAGTAGGCCCCAACGTCAGGCGGCCTTTCTCCTCTGCAAGTGCGCAGGCTGTGCTTTTCCCGACAGACTTCTCAGCCGTCTCGCTTGCTGCTCTGCCCACGGCGATCTCCTTTGCCGGAAAGCTCGACGCCAGGCTGCTCCTTCTTCATGTCTGCGATCCGAACGCGCTGCATGAAGTGCTCTGCCACAGAGAACTCAGCAAGCTGGTCCAGTCCATTGAAAAACAGACAGCGCGAGTGGAAGCGTTCACGCTGGAGGGCCGCATTGCTGAAAATATCGTATCGTTCGCCCGGGAAGAGAACGCTGACATGCTCGTACTGGGCGTTCATCGCGGCGATCTCGCGGATGGAACACGATTGCACGGAATCGTGACTGAGCTTGTGAGAGAAGCGAGTTGTCCGATACTTACCGTAGCTGAGAAATCGCTCCCCCATCTGCAGTAACGCTCCATCCCCCATTCCAACAGCTGCGTACTTCATGAAAGATGATTTTTAACGTTCTGATCATCTTGCAGTGTTCTACTCAATACCTACCCAAAAAACTGAAAAGGGACTTCCGATGATGTCTGCCAAATTCTCTTTGCTCGCTGTGGCTACTGTAGTGCTGACTCTTCCTGGAATGTTTCCCGTGCCCAGTCAGGCGCAGAGCACCGACGGGCACGTAACAGCAATGCATGGGCAGAAGCTGCCAAAACATTTTGACGGTGGAGCCGATCTGCCCAACGGCTGGCGCATCACTCCCGCAGGCAAGGCCATCGGCTCCATGGGAGATCTGGTAACGAACCTCACCGCCTCGCCCGACGGCCGTATCGTAGTCTCCGTCAATTCCGGATTCCTGCCCCACGGCATCGATGTCTTCGACACAAAAACGCAGAAGCCCATCCAGCACATCGATCTGACGTCGACCTTTCTGGGCATGGCCTGGTCGCCCGACGGCAATACCTTATATGTGGCAGGTGGCAACGCATCGGGTACCAGGAGCAAAGCCGATCCTGTAGCGCCGGTCTACGAATTCACCTATGCAAATGGCCGCCTGAGCGAAACGCCCTCCGGCAAACTGACTGAGACCATCGACCCTAAATTAGTATGGTGGTCCGGCCTTGCCTACCTTTCCGGCAAAAATTGGCTGTACGCAGCCAATCGCGGCACAGGAAACGGCCCCAGCAATGTCGTGGTTTTCGATACAAAGACCCGCCAGATCGTCACGCGCATCCCCGTTGAGACCACCCCATATCAGACCGTCCTGACTCCCGACGGCAAACACCTGTTCGTCTCCAACTGGTCGAGCGAATCGGTAAGCGTCATCGACACAGACACAAATCAGGTCATCCGCACGCTGCGCGTCGGCATGAATCCCAACGACATGAAGCTCTCCGCCGATGGACGTCTCTTCGTCGCCTGCTCGAACGACAACACCGTCTACGTCATCGACACGCACACGCTCAACGTCATCGAGCGCCTGTCAACCACGCTGACGCCTTTCGCCCCTGAAGGATCTACGCCCGACGCACTCGCCATCGACGACGCTCGCAAGCTTCTCTACATCGCGAACGCGGACAACAACTCCATCGCCGTCGCACATATCGAGAACCGCGCCCACAGCACCGTCGTCGGATTCATCCCGACAGGCTGGTATCCCTCTGCCCTGCTCCTGGCCGACCACAACCGCACGCTCTACATCGGCAATGCAAAAGGAGAAGAAGGCCATCCCGATCCGCACGGCCCGCACAGCCCTCTGGCGCAGCCCGGCGAAACCGACAGCGTAAAATCCCTGCAGAAGAGCAGTCTCGAAGTATTGCCCATCATCGATCTGAAGGCCCAGCTTCCGCACTGGACCGAACAGGTAACGCACAACACTCCCTACAACGATTCCCTGCTCTCTGAAGCACGCCCGCCGCAGGAGCCAAGCATCATCCCGCAGCACGTAGGCACGCCGTCTGAGATCAAGCACATCATCTACATCATTAAAGAGAACCGCACCTACGATCAGGAGTTCGGCGATCTGCCAAACGCTAACGGTGACCCGGATCTCACCATCTTCGGCGAAAAAGTTACGCCCAACCAGCACGCGCTGGCGAAAGAGTATGTCACCCTCGACAATCTCTACTGCGACGGAGAAGTCAGTGTCGACGGCCACTCCTGGTCAAACTCCTCCTACGCCACCGACTTCAATGAGAAGCAGTGGCCTCCGGAATACGGCAGCCACAGCACCGCTGCTTACACCGTCAATGCCATGGTCCCCTCTGCTGGCCATCTGTGGGACATTGCGCAGCGCAAGGGCCTGACCTACCGCTCATACGGTGAGAACGCCGCGCGCGCCAGCACCGGCACCACCATGGACGCAGCCCCCGGAGCAAAAGGTCTGGTCGGTCATGTCTCGAAGGATTATATAAACGGGCTTGAGGTACGCGACACCGCCAAGATCGAAGTATTTCTGCGCGAGTTCAAGGAGTACGAAGCGAACTACGACAGCCCCGATCCGCAAAAGCGCCTGCCCAACTACATCGTCATGAGCATGCCCGGAGATCACACCGAAGGCGCGCGCCCAGGAGCATTCACGCCGCAGGCCATGGTTGCCGACAACGACTACGCCATCGGTCAGCTTGTCGAAGGCGTAAGCCACAGCCGCTACTGGCCCAATACCGCCATCTTCATCATCGAAGACGATGCACAGGATGGAGCCGATCATGTAGATGGCCGCCGCACCATGGGCCTGGTCATCAGCCCCTACGTCAAGCGCGGCATCGTGGACAGCACCTTGTACTCCACCAGTTCCATGGTGCGTTCGATGGAGCTCCTGCTCGGTCTGCCCCCCATGAGCCAGTACGACGCCGCTGCCATGCCCATGTACGCATCCTTCGGCACAACACCGGTCACCACGCCTTTCACCGCCATCAAGCCTCTCATCGACGTGAATGTGAAGAACACTGAAAAGTCTTACGGCGCAAAAGAGAGCAGCAGAATGGACTTCTCCGACGTTGACCGCGCGCCCATGCACGCTCTGAATGAAATTATCTGGAAAAGCGTCAAAGGCGAGGACGCAGCCATGCCCGCGCCGGTGCATCGTTATCGTCCCATTTCCGACGTCAGCGAATCCGGTGATAGAGACGATGATGGTGACAAAGAATAAAAGCGATTCATAGACCGGAATAAAGAGCGGCGTCCGTCTCAGACGGACGCCGCTCTTCTTGGCCCTTCAGATCGTTAGAACGATTCCCCAACCATCTCTTCGCTTTTCTTCCAGAGCGCCTCGGCACTCACAGGATCAAGCGCATATAGACGCACACCTTCGCTCATCACATTAATATTCACACTGTCCGGCACAATATTACCGACGTGGCAATTCTCGCAATAGCGTCCGCCAACCTCGTCAGCAGGAGCTACTATAGCTGCCCACACTGAAGTTGCCGCACCCTGAGGAACCGTCTTGAACTGGAAGGGTGGCTTGCCCTCTGCCGCAAGGTGCTGGTTTATCTGTTCGATCCTCTCCTGAAGCGCCTGGATCTCTGCCGCGCCCATATACCGTCCCAGTTCTGTCTGGATGCCTCCCGGGTGCACAGCCGCAGCGCGCACGCCGCGGTCCCGATGCCGCTTGTCAAAGGCAACAGCAAAAAGAATATTTGCCGTTTTCGACCGGCCATACCCGATGAAGGGCTGATACTCCGTCCGCTCAAAGTTCGGATCTTCCAGGTTAACGTCCGAGAAGCGGTGCCCTGCAGAAGACAAATTGACGAGCCGCCCGCCGTCACGGATCAGCGGTGCAATCCGGTTGACGAAAACAAAGTGGCCCAGGTGATTGGTGCCAAACTGTGTCTCGAACCCATCAACCGTATGTCCCAATGGAGTAGCCATCACTCCTGCATTTGCGATGATCACATCGAAAGGCTCGCCCTTTTTAAGCAACGCGTCAGCAGCAGCGCGAACGCTCGCCAGATTGGCAAGATCGAGCTCGATAAGCTCGAAGCCTCCGCCATTGGCTGCAGCGTCTTTCCGCACCTGCTCAGTCGCCCTCTCGGCCTTCGCCAGGTCCCTTGCCGCACCCACTACATAAGCGCCATGCGCAGCCAGCGACCGCGCAGTTTCCACGCCCAGTCCGGCCGAAACCCCGGTAACCAGAATTCGCTTTCCCTTAAGATTTACGCCGGACAAAACATCTTCCGTCGTCGAGGTCGCGCCAAATGTCTCTGCCATTCATTTCTCCTGTTTACGGGACACTCTGAATCCTGATTGACTCGCATTGCATCAGCAAATAAAACGGAGAGTGTCTCCATAACAGAATAGAGAACCGGAGACTGTCTCCGGTTGCAAAAAATATTCCGCATGCCGAAGAAATCTGCAAAACCTGCCCCCCGAAAGCCTCGCGCCGACGCACAGAGAAACCGGGAGCGCATTCTCGAAATCGCAAAGCAGTCCTTCACCCGCTCAGGAGTTGATGTCAGCCTCGACGACGTAGCCAAAGAAGCAGGCGTTGGAGCAGGAACCCTGTATCGTCACTTCCCCACGCGAGAAGCGCTCCTTGAGGCCGTCTACCGCACCGAAGTAGGAAAGCTCGCGGCAGCCGAGCGCGAGTTCTCGCGGAAAATGCCTCCCGTCGAAGCATTACGCGCATGGATGCTACTTTTCATCGACTACATCGCAGCCAAGCAGATCATCGCTCCCGCTCTGAACCGGCTTGTCGAACAGCCTTCAAAGATCTTTGAAGCCACCGGCGAACAGATCAAGGGAGCCATTGACACATTAGTCGAGCGTGCTATCAAGAGCGGCGATCTGCGCGCAGACCTTGAGCCTCTCGATCTCCTCCGCGCCCTCATCGGCGTTTCCAACGTGGCCTCCGCGCCCGACTGGCAGCCAAGTGCAAGACGACTCGTGGACATTCTCATCCTCGGCTCGCGGCCAACCGGTGCTCAACCGTCCTTGAAGCGCAATACCGGCAAAGATAAACTGACTCGTTCATAACAATTTTCCGAGGGCCATCAATGATGCTGAATCGCCGCAGTTTCCTGTCCAGATCGCTTGCAACGCTCAGCATCGCAGCCTTCCATCCTCTTCTGTCTCTGCGCCAGGCTCTGGCTTCCGTCTCTCCTGTCACCATGGCTGCCGATCCCCGGCGTCCGCAATTCCACCTGCTGCCCGCTGCGAACTGGATGAACGATCCCAACGGCCCCGTCTATTGGAAGGGTCAATACCACATGTTCTACCAGTACAATCCCAACGGCGCATATTGGGGAGATATGCACTGGGGCCACGCCGTCAGCCCCGACATGGTCCATTGGCAGCATCTTCCCGTCGCGCTCGCTCCCACGCCCGGTGGCCCGGATTCCGCCGGCGTCTTCTCCGGCACAGCCGTCGTGAACGGCGATGAAGTGGCCATGCTCTACACCGGCGTTGTCCCTGCTCCGGAAAACGAAGCGACCATCCGCGACGGACAACACAGCCTCAACGAATTGCAGTGCCTGGCCGTCAGCTCTGATCAGGACCTGACAACATGGACCAAAAAGCCGCAGCCCGTCATCGCCGCGCCCCCGCCCGGACTGGATGTGACCGGCTTCCGCGATCCATCCCCATGGAAGCATGGCGACTGGTGGCACATGGTGGTAGGCTCCGGCATTCGCGGCAAAGGCGGAGCCATCCTGCTCTATCGATCAAAAGATCTGCGCCACTGGGAATACCTGCACGTGCTTCTGCAGGGCTCGAATAGCGGCAGGAACACCGCAAACCCGCTCGATGGAGATATGTGGGAATGCCCCGACTTCTTCCCCCTCGGCGACAAGCATGTGCTGATCCATTCCACCCAGGGAAAAGCATTCTGGCAGGTCGGCGTACTCGACCCCGAACAACTCATCTTCCACCCCGAACAAAGCGGCATACTCGACTACGGCGCATATTACGCACCGAAAACGCAGCTCGACGAGCACCAGAACCGCATCCTCTGGGGATGGATTCAGGAAAAGCGCCCGCTTGAAGAATACCGGGCATCAGGCTGGGCAGGCGTCATGTCCCTCCCGCGCGTCCTGACCCTCGATGACAAATCGAATCTGAGCATGAGCCTGGCTCCGGCAGTAGAGAAGCTGCGCCAAAGCCCTCAGACCCTGCACCTATCGAGCAACGAAGAACAGAATCAAAAACGAATCGCGCAACTGCAGATTAAGAATGGCTGCGGCGAAATTCTGTGCAAGGTGAAACCCGCATCCGGTGTATTCGCGCTCTCGCTGGTGAGCAACAGCGTCGCCAGGCCATGGCTCAGCGTACAGTACGATCCCGCGCATCCCGATGAAATCAAGCTGGACGAGAAAACCGTACCATTCCCCTCCGGCACAGCCGGAGAACTCGAGCTCCACTTCTACATCGACGGCTCCGTCATCGAAACCTTCGTGAATCAACACACCGCCTATACAAAGCGTTTCTATGACTCCGGAACATCAACGCCGCAGTTAGGAATAAAAATCAGTGGAAAAACAACCAGCATCTCCAGCCTGAAGCTCTGGCAGCTATCGCCCATCAGCCCGGACCGTCTCACAACCTGACAAAACAAAGCCGCGGAAGACTCCCCTCCGCGGCCCCTGTAGAAAATTCCGAGTAGCGGGTCAGTTTAATCGGTTTTGAAGGGGCACGACTTTAGTCGTGCCGTAAAAGTACCGTAAATCAGCGCGGCTTTAGCCGCCGAGGGATTGTTTTTCAAATCAATTGCACTTTTTCAGCACCTTCATTAGCCCCTGAGGAAATTCAAACTGACTCATTACTAAATTCCGAATAACCTAAAAATCCACGTTGAAGCGCAGCTCAATCTGGCGCGGCGTATACGCCGGTGTAGTGCCTGAAGAAAGCTCCGTACCGGTTCCAAAACTCGTGCCCTGAATATTTCCGTTGTAGTATGTGTTGCCGCTACCGCCGTTGCCGAAGAGCGGATGGTTCCACGCATTGAGAAACTCGCCCTGGAACCTGACGCGTATGCTCTCGTTAATCGGGAACGCCTTGGTAAGCGACACATCGTCCTGGAACGTGTGCGGCTGATAGAGGTAGAGGGTACGACCGAAAGTGCCGGGCGTCGTGTTCGGAGTGATATATGTCGGATTCCCTCCGCCGCTCGGGCTTGCAAGATATTTCGGATCCATCAGGTCAACAAACGTTGCCGCGCTGCCTCCATTTTGTGCGGGAGTAATGTGGCGCACACCAACCGAATGCTGCAGTTGTGAAGACGTGACGCCGTTCAGCACGATGCCGCCGTCGCCGTAGTCATTGAAGGTGTTGTAGCCGCCGGTCAGCCGCCATGGAGCGCCGCTCTGGAAAGTAAGAATAGTTCCCACCGTCCAGTTGCCTAGCAGTTTGTCAACCAGATGGCCGGAGCTGAGAAATGGTTTTCCTGCTCCCAGTGGCAGATCATACGTCCCGCTCACATGAAGCACATTGTGCACATCGAAGAGCGATGGTCCATAGCTCTTCGCCAGGTCCCGCAGCGTGTAAGCGGCAAAAGCACTGGTCCAGTCGTTAAAGGTCGAGAGCCCCAGCGAATGGCTCCACGTATAGTTGGCATCGAACTGCAAGCCGTTCCACGAGTTCTGCCGGAAATCGATCTGCAGCGCGTTGTAATTGGAGTAGCCGGCCGCAGTCATATAGCCCGTCGACGACCCTGCGGCAAAGGGATTGGCCTGGAAGAAATTGATTGGATAGCCTGCTCCGCCGCCGGTATATCCGGCATTGGTGACGCAGGGAGCAAAGCTCGAACCTACCAGGTTGCAGAAGTACGGAGCAGTGCCGTTGATACCAGCAAGCACATTGGCCATCGCCCCTGCCTGCCCTGTCTGCAGATAGGTGATGAACTGGCTGTTGGCATAATCCTGCAAAGGCGCACCCGGGCCGCCCGAAGATTCGCCGGCAAAAGCCGCGTCAAAAATCGGCAGCGGCTTCTGCCCGACCTGGCCGTTGTTTGCAAACGACGCCCCGCCGTTAAGAGCGAGATTCGTCTGCGCATTCTTGAACTCGTTCAGGAATCCGTTTTCGAAAATATTCACTTCGTTCGGATTCAGATTGAGCCATTGGTGAATCGTGCGGTTGCCGTTGTATCGAATCTCGATAGCACGCGAACTCCCCAGTTGCCGCTGGATTCCGAAGTTCCACGCCTCGCTGTACGGCTGCTTGATTCCATGATCGATGCCGTTCGTCCCCACTGCGTTGTTGAAAGTAAAGTCAGCCAGCGGCTCGGATTTCTGATAGGTTGCAGGCGCCAGGCCATACGGAGGCAGGCTGTTTCCAAGCGAAAGGCTGCCGGGCGCAAACGTGCCGGGCTGCCCGGTATTGTTCGCATTGAGATAGAAGGTCTGATAGAAGAACGCGGCATAGTCTGAAGCAGCGTCCCAGAAGTATTGATACGGCTCAGTGAAACGGCGCAGATTAAAGCCGCCGCGGACAACAGTCTTGCCGTCGCCAAAGAGCTTGCCCAGCACGCTGTCATCGCCCAGCTTCGGGTTCCATGCAAACCCGATGGCCGGCTGTGGAGACACGTTCCACGGATTGTAGGCATGAGGCTGATCTGTGATCTGCGGGTCCATCTCGCCCTGCAGCGAGCCTGGATTGAAGAGGTTTCCGACGCCCGAAGGCCCGAAGATGCCGCTCGTAGAAACCGAGTGGTAGGCCCCGGTCATGTCGTGGTTGTCGCCGGTAAAGTCCCAGCGCAATCCGTAGTTCAAAGTGAAGGTCGGCGTTATATGCCAGGAGTCCTCGAAGAACACGCCCCAGGCTTTCGAAAGCTCATCGAGGTTGTAAGAGCCGATTCCGTTGAAGTAGGTGCCTGTCTTCGGATTGTAAGCAAAGGTGCCGTTCACAGGCCCGCTCGCCCCTGAGCCGCTGCCGCCGATTCTTCCCGTAAGCACAGCATAGAGTTGCTGCGCTTCACCCTGTAAATGCGTGCTGGCTCCGGGCAACGTCGTAGCGTTGAAGGCCTGCAGCGCAGGATCGCCTGTGGAGAGCCCGAGGTTGTAGGTCGGGAAACCCAGCGGTCCGTTCCAGTAGTGGTCCTGCTCGCGGTACCATGAGAAGCCGAAGTTCAGCGTATGCGACTGGTGCTGCCACGTCACAGCATCCGATATGTTGAAGACCGGGTAATAAGGCCCGATCGGTGTCTGATAGCACTGCCCGGACATGCCATTGTTGTTGCAGTTGTTGCTCGTGGAGCCATAGCCGTTAAAGTTCCACGCAATGGTAGGCTCCGTCGCATAGAGCGGCTTCGCATTGTAAGAGTACTTCGTTGCGTTGTAGAGAAACCCGGCCTTGAACTGGTTGATCAGCGACGGCGAAATAATCCAGTCCAGACCGTAAGACGTAACGTAGCTCCGGGTCCAGTTCCCTGTAGTCTGGTCGCTGAAATCACTGCCCGGAAAGTTCGGGGGATTGACGCTCGGTTGCGTCACCTGCGTCATGTTCCACGCCAGATACATACGCAGCTTTTGTGAGAAATCGTAATCCACTCTTACGGTCGGATAATAGTAGGTGGTGGGCGACGGCACATTCCAGCGCACGATGTTGAAGTTCGGGTCTGAACTCGAAGAAACACTGCCGCCTTGCAAAGAGTTATTGATGGTCTGGAACTGGCTTGCGATCGCCGAATTCAAGGTAGTCGGCAGATTAGGATTCGTCTGCTGCGCAAGCTGAAAGAGATTAACCGTGTGCGTCTGCCCGTCGCTTCCCGTGTACGTGAAATTTCCGGCCTGCGCATTCTGCGTAAACACGTTGTTGTGAGCTGTAATCGTGGCCGGCTGCTTGGTAAACGCAAAGCTGCCGAAGAAAAACAGCTTGTCATGCAGAATGGGGCCGCCGATATTCGCGCCGAAGCTGTTCTTGATGTATTTATCTCTGCGAACGCCCGCTGCATTATTCGTCCATGTATTGGCATTCAATCCGGAGTTCTGAAAGTCTCCGAACACGCCGCCGTGATAATGATTTGTGCCTCGCTTGGTTACAAAATTGATCTGCATGCTCGACTGGCCGAAACCCGTATTCAAAGCAAGCTGATCGGTCTGGATGGTCATCTCCTCGATATCTTCCAGACGCGCCGTGACCGCCGGTGCGGCATTGCCGCCGAACTTCATGCGCGAAGGGCTGCCCATCACTCCGTCGATATTGCTTCCCTGGTCGATCGAAGGCAGTCCGTTCCAGGTGCCGTTGTAGCCCGGAGTCAACTGCGACAGCGAAGAAAGATCACGGTCGGCAACCGGCAGGTCCTGTATCTGCTTCATGTCAACCACAGTGCCGATGGCATTGGACGAAGTCTCAATCACCGGCGTCGCGCTCTCCGATACCTGGACCGTCTGGCTCGTCTGCCCCACCTTCAATTCAGCCTTGATGCTGGTGACCTGCGAAGAATGCACCACCACCGATTCGAATTGCTGCTGCGCAAATCCGGGCTTTGTGATCGTGAGCCGGTATGTGCCGATGTTGAGATTGACGAAGGTATACGTTCCCCCTTCACGGGTCTCAGCCATGCGCGTGTCATTGGTTGACCTGTCGATCAGTTCCAGGGTTGCGCCCGGCACCACGCTGCCGCTCGGGTCCTGCACAGAGACGGCCACGCTTCCCTGCGATCCGCTTTGTCCACGTACTGGCAAGGTAAAAACACCCGCGCTCAGCAAACAACAGGCGAGCAAACAGGCAAGGTTGCATTTGAATATCCGCTGACGCATCTCTTTCCTCCAAATCTCGCCGCATCCGTCGTCCACGAGCTGAATAGCCGTACACGATGGGGAAAACGATTTCCCGTTTTACTTGTTCTCCTACTGGATCGCTGTTCCCGGATCGGCTCAAAGAATCGTACATAATTATGTATTTAGTTTTGTATTTTCATCAAGATTTTATTTTGCATCCATAATAAGGCAATCTTTTCAAAGACTTAGCGCCTATTTAGAAGAAAGAGGCGTTATTGCGGCTGGTCCGCAATCTGAAGCAGCCCCTGCAATTGATGCAGTGTTTCCTCTGCCTTTTTCTCGTAGCCCGCCCTGCGATACGCATGCGCGAGACTCGTATAAACAGCCTGGTTCTGCGGCTCAAGCCGGCGCCCAATCTCCAGATGCCCGATAGCGTCCTTGAACCGGTCTTCCATCAGATAAAGTTTTCCCAGCGCGATCTGCGCCGTGGAATAGTCCGGTTTCTGCGCTACAGAATCTTCAAGAAGCTGCCGGGCCTCAGAGAAATCGCGCTGCCCGGGAGTTGCGCCTCCATGCACAAGTATTCCCGCCAGCAACGTCTCCAGAACTGCATCATGATGCCCTTCGCGGATCCCGCTTCGAACTGCTTCCGTCGCCCGCTTGATATCGCTCTCGAAGAGCGCCTCCTGCGCCGACGCTAGATAAGCGATATTGCCATCGTGATCCAAAGCCGCAGCGCGCTCGAATTCCGGCTTTGCCTGCTCGAAACGGTCGAGCTGCGCCATGAACATCGCATGTTCATAATGCAATCGCGCTGAAGAAGGAAACGTTTGCAGCCCTAGCTCTGCGACTTGCAGTCCAAGTTCGTACTGCTTATTGTCTGTGCATGCATCCGCAGCAAAGATGTAGGGCCTCTCGCTCGCGGGTGAGAGCCTGCTCGCCTGTTTGAGAGCGGCCAGCGCCTGATCAGACTTGCGCACACCGATGTACGTTTGCGCCAGCAGCGTATTCACCTGGGCGCCGTTATAGTCCACATCGCGCAGCGCTTCCAGAAGCTCGATCGCCTGCGCATAACGGCGCAGGCCCAGGTAGCACAGTGCAAGATCAAAGCTCGCGGGATTCTTCAGCGCAGCACTGCTGCGCGCCGCAACAAGATAAGGCACTGCTTCCTCAAGCCTTCCCGCCCGGGTAAGAGAAGCACCCGTTTGAAATGCTTTTTGCGGATCAGCAGCAGCCGTCGCCTGCTGGATGGAAGCGTAGCTTATCGATGACTGCGGCAACATGGTTCCAGCCGCCAGAAGCAGGCAGGACGCATGCCTTTTGAATTCTTGCCTCATCGCTACTATTATGTGGGCTTCGATCTTAAATACCAGCAATAAATATGGCTGGTTCTGTCGTGTGAATCGCTTTTACGTGATCGACAGATTGCGCACGTAGACCGAATATCGTTCATCCATGATCTGGTTCATCGGCACAAGCGTGTGCGTCGGCCCTCTGCCCTTCGTCCTGAATTGCAGCGCATAACGCCGCGAGGCCTCGATACGCTCAAACCACACGCCATCCGGCGGCGGCGCAACCGTCTGCGCATCGCTTCCCCGGCGATGCACAGGCCGCAGGTCCACAGTCGGCAATGGATACCCATCATCCCCAAACGGCCCCGATCCTCCATAAATCATGTACGTCGTAAGCCCCTCAGTCCCCTGCAGCACAGCCAGCACCAGCGGACCATACATCGCTGCCTGCACCTGCTTATCGTCAGGAGCCGTATTGATGTGCAGTTGCAAAGGCAGATCGAGCGCAACGGTATCGCCGCTCTTCCAGTCATGGCTCAAGGTGATGTAGCTCGAAGGCGCAGCCGCAGCCTGCTGAGCCTCGCCATTGATAGATACCGCAACGCCCGACGTCGCCCAGTAAGGAACGCGGATCTTCAGCGCCGTCGCCTTCGAAGGCGCTTTATCGATCGTGAACGTGATGCGCTCCTCTTCAGGGAACTTGCTCGTCTGCCGCAGCGCAAATGAACGATCCTTCCAGTCCAGCTTCGAAGGAATAAACAGATTCACATACACCGCATCGTTGTCATGGAAATAGATCGAGTCGTTGAGTTTGGCATATTCCTCGCTGCCCGTTCCCGTGCAGCACCAGAAAGCGTCAAAAGGAGTGCCGAAGGTCTTGTACATGCCCGGCTGCAGCGGCACGTAATACATCAGCATGCCGTTGCGGTCCTGCGTCCCATAGCGAACGTTGTAAAGAAGCCGCTCATAATAGTCGAAATACTTCGGATCCGGATCCTGCCCATACAACAGCCTTGAAAGCTTCATCATGTTGTAGGAACAGCAGCACTCTTCCGCTGCAGGCCCAAGCTGCGTAGCAATCTGATCGGCCTCATGCCACATCTCGCCATTGCTGGTGCCGCCCGTGCAATACGCATGGTGCTCGGTCACAATGCGGTAGAAATTCTGGCTGATCGTCTGATAGCGCCCGTCTCCAGTCAGCTCATAACCGCGCGCCGCGCCGATCATCTTCGGAATATTCGTATTCGCATGGTTCCCTGCCAGTTTGTCTTCGTTATTCGCCAGCGGATCAAAAATTTTCTTATGCTCAAATCGGTAAGCCAGGTCGCGATACTTCGCATTGCCCGTAATGGCATAAAGATTGAACGAAACCTCGTTCATACCGCCATGCTCCACCAGCAGCACACGCTGCCAGTCATCGTCAGAAAATGAATGAGCATACGTCGAGGCCCAGTCCGCCATCTTCAACGCCATCTCCAGTGCCTGGCGATTCCCTGTGTGCTCATACATATCTACGAGCCCGGCCATAATCTTGTGGTACGTGTAGAAAGGCGCCCACACCTTCTGGTGCGCGCGCAGCCGGTCATAAAAAGAAGTCGGATACGCGCCGAGATATCCATCTTTCGCCTGGCATTCCGCCAGCATCCCGACAAGCTCATTCGCCTTCACCAGAATCGCCTTGTCGCCCGTTCCCGCATACAGCAGAGAGCAGCCCGAAAGATAATGTCCCACGTAGTGTCCGCGCAGCTCGCAGTCCGGAGCTTCCCATCCGCCCAGCGGATCAGCATCCGAAGGAATGCCCGCAGTCACGCGAAAATTATGCGCCAGCCTCTCATTAGGCAGTGAGTAGAGAAAGCTGCGGTTGAGCTCCATCGTGTCCTTCCAGAAGCCCGGCAGAAGCCTGACCTCGGTCATCGAAAACGGCACAACCTTCCACTGCGTTTTCGCCACAGCAGCATGAGTCAGGTCACGTATGGCAACATCTTCCGCAGCGCCGGCCGCTGCCTTCTGCTCCGGCTTGTCCTTGGCAAACGTTACAGGAGAAAACAAGGACGCGCCGCTCGCAGCAGCCGCGCTTCCCAGAAAACGTCTTCGCGAAACCAGATGACCCATGACCAAAGCTCCTTGATTGCCTCTCGACGCACTCAAGAAGAGATACGACGAGTCAGAGGAATTGGGTTTTCGGTAGAAGCATCGGCCTTGAGGCCGGTGAATAAGAACCAAAAACCCAGAGGCTTTAGCCTCGGCCCTCACCCAATTCGCCAGGTATCACTTTAAAAGTGCATTTTATAAATACAATTTAGTATACATTAATACAAAACCGATGAGACCATGCTTCCTGAAATTCGCGCTCTTCTTCCTTGCTTCAAACCTGGCATGGGCTCAGCAACCACATCCTCTGCCGCCAGGCCCCATGCTCAATGGAGGCCACATTACGCTGCAAACTCCCTCCCTGTCCATTGACCTGCTGCGCTACTCCGGAACAGCCGCAAAACTCACCCCGTCCGCAGACACCACCCTCGACTACACTCCCGGCGATCAGCTCACCCAGCGCTCCGCCGACACCTTCTATTATCTCGGCGACCTCGACCTCCGCATCCGAACAAGCAACTCAGACTGGCGCGACCTCTCCACCGCCTTCGAGCGCCACCCGGTTCAGCTCACCGCCGCTGACGCGACTCACTTCGAAACCGACCTCACACCCACCCTGCCCGCCAATCTGCCAATCAAAGTAGTGCGCACATGGCTCATTGACCGCGGCGATCTCGTCCTGCGCTTCACCATCCGCAATACTTCGCCCCATGCAGTCGATATCGGCGCCATCGGCATACCGATGGTCTTCAACAACATCCTCACCGGACGCACACTCGACCAGGCCTATCGCACCTGCTCTTTCTACGATCCATATATAGGCGAGGACGCAGGCTACATCCAGGTCGTCCGCCTGACCGGCAAAGGCCCCGTACTACTCGTGGTCCCCGACGGCCACACGCCCTTCGAAGCCTGGAAGCCGATCCTCGACCACCGTGACCGCACAACCGGCAAAGGACTCCCCGCCAACGATCCCACCCCGCGAAGCACCACCTTCGAAGGATCGTATGACTGGATGGTCCACTCCGCAGGCTATGCGCAGACCGACTGGAAAGGCGCAGAGGAATGGAACCCTTCGACAAAAGAAACTCTGCCGCCCAACAGCAGCACAACCTTCGGCCTGCGCTTCATCGTCGCGCCGGAGCTCCGCAAAATCGAATCAACCCTGGCCGAGCATCATCGCCCCGTAGCAGTCGGCATCCCCGGTTACATCCTCCCTCAGGATATGGAAGCGCGCCTCTTCCTCCGCTATGACTCCACCGTCCGCTCCATCGTCAGCGAGCCCGCCGGAGCCATCGAAATTCACGACGACGGGAAAACGCATTCCAGCCTGCACGCCTACACGCTGCGCGGCAAACAATGGGGACGCTCGCGTCTCGTCATCACCTACGCCGACGGCACAATACAGGCCATCGCTTACCGCACCATCAAACCGGAAACACAAGCCGTCGCCGACATGGGCCGCTTCCTCTTCCATGAACAGTGGTTCACCGACGCATCTGATCCCTTCCATCGCGCGCCGTCGATCATCAGCTATGACGACTCCACCGGAAAGCAGGTCGTTCAGGATCCGCGCGTCTGGATTGCCGGCCTCTCCGATGAAGCCGGAGCGGGATCCTGGCTCGCCGCCGCCATGAAGGAATACACCGAGCCTACTCGATCGGAAGTCGCGCAGCTTGAAAGCTTCATCGACGGCGTGCTCTGGGGACATCTGCAGGAAAGCTCCGGCGAACACAAATATGGCGTCCACAAAAGTCTCTTCTTCTATCAGCCGGACCTGCTCCCTAACTACCCATACAACCCTTCCTTCAACTGGAAGAGCTGGACAAGCTGGAATAAGAAAGGCGCCGACGATGTAGGCCGCACCTACAACTATCCTCACGTCGTCGCTGCCTATTGGTCGCTCTATCGCATAGCGCGCAACACCACCGGTCTCGCCACCACACACAAGTGGGACTGGTACCTGAACCAGGCCTATGAAACCACTCTCGCCATGAGCAGCCAGGCCCCGTATTACACGCAATTCGGCCTGATGGAAGGAACCATTTTCCTGCGCCTGCTCGACGACCTGCGCGCCGAAGGCTGGACAGAAAAAGCAACGCGCCTCGAAAGCGTTATGCGCTTGCGTGCCGATCATTGGAAGACCGAAGCCTATCCCTTCGGCAGCGAAATGCCATGGGACTCCACCGGGCAGGAAGAAGTCTACGGCTGGTCGCGTTTCTTCGGCTACAACGACAAAGCCGACGTAACCCTCAACGCCGTCCTCGCCTACACTCCCGTGCTACCTAGCTGGGGATACAACGGCAGCGCCCGCCGCTACTGGGATTTTCTCTATGGCGGCAAGTACACGCGCATCGAGCGCCAGCTGCATCACTACGGCTCAGGCCTCAACGCCATTCCCCTGCTCGATGAATATCGCGCCCATCCCGATGACCTCTATCTCCTCCGCGCCGGCTATGGAGGAGTGATGGGCCCGCTCACCAACATCGATCAGAAAGGCTTCGCCTCAGCCGCATTCCACTCCTTCCCCGATCGCATGGCCTTCGACCCATACACCGGAGACTACGGCCCCAACTTCTTCGGTCACGCGATGAATACGGCCACCTACCTCACACACGACGATGCCCTGGGCTGGCTATGCTTCGGCGGCAATGTCATACAAGACCACGGCCGCATTCACGTAACCGTGCTCGATTCACTCAGGCAGCGCGTCTTCCTCGCGCCGCTCTCTCTGTGGATCACCCTCGATGCAGGCCGCATCTCTTCACTCGACTACGACTCGAAGAAGAACACCATCGCGCTCCACCTGGCTCCCGCCAGTCCCAATAATCAAGCCGCGCGTCTGCGCCTGAGCATCACCACACCGAACACCCACGCATGGACGCTGTCAGAAAAAACCACCACAGATGCCGGAGCCTACACCATTCCCCTCAAAGCAACAGAGACCACCATCACACTCAGGCCACAATAAACTTTGGAGTTTGAGGTAGGCGAGGGGTTTCAGCCCTCGCCTGAAGATGAATGGGAATTCACGGGGCTTTAGGCAGTATCTGACGAATCAGGAAGCATAGTTTTCGGGTAGAAGCACCGGCCTTTAGGCCGGTGAATAATGGCTGAAACACAGGGGCTTCAGCCCCAGCCGGCACGCGGATGATTCATCAGATACTGCTTTAACCCCAGAGGGATGACTTTTCTTCCTATATACCCAGACGAAACCAACTTCAAAAATGCCCATCCGCATTCCAATCCGGAGTCGCCTCATTCAATAAATTGCGCACAAAGAAATCCATCAGCTTCTTTCTGCCGTAATCGCCGCCCGCCCCATGCTTTCCTCCGGGAACATAAAGCAGATCGAACATCTTGTTCGCCTTCTCCAACCGGTCCGCCACCTGGAACGTCGAAGATGGATCGACATTATCGTCCATCTCTCCCACCACCAGCATCAGCTTGCCCTGCAGCCGCCATGCATTGTCCACGTTCGACGACTCGGAATACTGCGGCCCGATTGGCCAGCTCATCCACTGCTCATTCCACCAGATCTTGTCCATCCGGTTATCGTGGCAGCCGCTGTTCGCAACCGCTGCTTTGTAAAACTCGGGATGGAACAGCAGCGCGCCCATCGCGCTCTGCCCGCCGGCAGACGTGCCGAAGATCCCGACGCGCGAAATGTCGTACCACGGATGATTCGCAGCATATGCCTTGTGCCACAGAATGCGGTCCGGAAATCCAGCGTCCTTCAGGTTCTTCCAGGCAACATCGTGGAACGCTTTGGAGCGGTTGTTCGTGCCCATCCCATCCATCTGCACCACCACAAAGCCAAGCTCCGTCAGCGGCTCCGCGCGCGTGCTGAAGGTCTTCGGCACAAACGACCCCTGCGGCCCCGCATAAATGTCCTCAATCACCGGATACTTCTTCGCCGGATCAAAATTCGCCGGCTTCCACACCACTCCCCAGATATCCGTCTTGCCGTCGCGACCCTTCGCGACGAATACCTCCGGCGCATGCCATCCCGCCGCTTGCAGCTTGTCAATCTTTCCGTGCTCGAGTTCCGTGACCTTCTGATTGTCATCCGTGCGATACAGTGTCAGCACTGGCGGAGTATCAATCGTGCTCACCAGGTCCACGTAAAACTTGCCGTCATCGGAATACTCCACCCGATGATTCCCCGGCCCCGGCGTCAGCGGAGTCAGTCCCGTGCCGTCAAAATTGATGCGGTACGCATGAACAAAATACGGGTCCTCACCCGCATTCATGCCGCTCGCCTCAAACCATATCTGCCGCTTCTGCTCATCCACGCGGTCCACCGCGCGCACCACCCAGTCACCCTTCGTGATCGCGTGCTTGAACTTGCCGGTCGCGCCATCCACTAAATAAAGGTGCTCCCACCCATCGCGCTCTGAAGCCCAGAGAATCTCCTTCCCATCCGCCAGGTCATGGCGATACTTCTTCCCCGTGTCCGCCTGGTCTTTCACCAGCGGCCTGTAGTCAACGAATGTCTTGCTCGGCTCATCGATCAAAGTGCGCGCCGCGCCCGACTTCGCATCCACATCGACCACCCTGTAGAGCTGATGCCCGCGCTGGTTGTATTCAAAGGTGAAGCCGCGGCTGTCCTTCCACCACGCCGCATTGCTCAGCTCATACGGATTGGGAAACAACGCATTGTCAATCGGCAGTTCACGCTTCCCCGCTACATCAAAAAGCACAGGCTGTTGCAGATCAAGCGTATCGCCCGGCTTCGTGTACACAATCGACGGATAAAGCGGCTGCAGCTGCGTCGCCGGCGACGACTCAACATAGTGCACCATCCGCCTGTATCCCGGCTTGATGCGATACGCCACCAGATACTTCGAATCAGGCGACCACGTAATCGAATCGAAGTCGTAGTAATTCCCTTCAGATCCGTCTGTGCTTAACGTGACCGTCTCCTTACGATCGGGCGTGCGCACCACAACGTTGTAATTCGCAATCACCGCCTCCCACTTCTTATCCGGAGACGCTTTCAACTTATCGAGACTGTTGCGCAAAGCAACCGGACCGCCGTCACCCTCCTCATCATCGTCCTCATCGCGGCGATGAACCGCTTCGCAATGATAGCTGTTCAGGTTGCACCGCCATCGTTTCTGCTCCGCCGTAAATTCAAGAGCTGTACGGTGATCCGTCATCTGCACCCGCATCAGCGGCAGGTCCAGCGGCTTCACATCCGTATGCGCAGCTTCATGCAGAGCCGCAGCCAGGCGCTGATGATCAAATGCAATCTGTTTGTTTCCATCCGAAGGATTCGCAAGAAAAAATTCATGGCCGCCGGGCACGGTCTTGCTGTAGAGAAGCATGTCCTCGCCCTTGATCCAGCTCGGGGCCGTCACCACGTCCTCGGTCAGATCGCGATACTTCGCCGTTAATCCCAGCGCGCGTTCGTAATCCGCCTTCGTCAGTTGCCCCCGAACCACGCCCGAACAACACACGAGCACACCCATCGCACCGCATAGCATCCTGCTGCCTGTACGCATCACGCTTATTTCATCTCCCGCGCTTTACATGTCTACGACGACTTCAAAACTCCGCTGCTTCGCAGGAGAAATCACCACAGTATGGTTGCGTATCTCCCCCGGCGAAATCGTTTTCCCATTCACGGTTGCTTTCGTAATCTTTTCAGCAGTACGGAACGCCACATGAAGCTCCGCCGGCAGTTCCCTCTTCCCCTCGAACTCAATCGTTGCCGCCAGCGTCTTTTCGCCGCGCGGCTTCAGCGTGTAATTCACGCGCCCCCACCGTGTCGGAGCGCCTTCAATTCCAATCGGCTTACCCTTGCGGATCCACTCCCGTGGCAGAGCGCGTCCAAAGTGCAGGCGGCTTTCATTCTGCTCCTCAAACACCAGCATCCAGCGAACCAGCAGAGGAATCGTCTGCTGCGCAGGAATGCAGAAGAGCGCACCGCCGCCGGTAATGCCGGAAACCTCACCCGCCGTCCAGCTTCCGCGCGAGTGGTCATGATAACGATGCGCATATGTGAAAAGGATGTACTCCTCGATGCGCCCCAGTCTTAAAAGCATCTGCGCGTAGCCATAGGAAATGAACCCGAGAATATCGCGCCCCTCCGCATTCGGCCGCCCGACATTGGCCACCACACCCAGCGTCGTCGCTCCATAAGCGCGCATGCAGTCAATCACCATGTTTGCCTGAGCGTCCGTCAGCACATCTGGCTGCAGCAGTTCCGCATAACAACGATGCGGCCATCCCTGCTCGCTCGGATGTTCCTTTTCAAGCGCCTCCCGGAACGTCAGCGTCGTCCCCGGCAGCGGCCCGATATACGGCGGCTTCATCTCATGCCGCGTATTGACATCGATGCTCTTCGTCAATGCAGCATGAAGCTGTTCCGCCCGGTGAGACCAGTCCCCGCTGCCGAATCCAAGCTCACGCCAGACCTCAACCAGATCGCGCCATCCGCGCACCGCAAAAGCGCTGTTCGAGAAATAAGGCTTCCACCACACTGCAGGATCAGGCGCAAGACAAGCATCCGACTCGCACCATCCATGAATCAGCCCATACCCACGATCCGACTCAGGCAATTTCAAAGCCTCATCCTGAAGCTCCGCCAGCATGACGGCGATAGCTTCAATCTTGCCGCGATGCTTCGCCAGCAGTGACCGGTCACCCGTGTAATGAAAGTAGCGGGCAATCAGCGAGAGCGTCAGGCCATACTGCCCCGTCTCCGGCCCGCGCATATTCACCATGCCCTTGGCGTCCGTGAAGTCCGTAAAGTAGTTATCGAATATCTCCCGCGCCGCATCGAAGCGCCCGCATTCCAGGTTCGCGTAAAGCGACATGGTAAAGATGTCCTGAAATCCGTCATACTCCGGCCCATAGTAGTCGCGGTCCACCGCGCCATACTTGGGATAAACACCGCCCGGACGCACCATCAGCTCTTTCACAAAGGCATACCGCGGCATGTCCATCCAGCTCGCATCCGGCAGAGTCATGCGGACCATGTTTTCCGTCTGCCGCTCCCAGTATTCAGCAAATTCCAGCAGCCCGCGATAAAACTCCTCGGCGGATGGTTCCTGCCGCCGCCGCGTATATGCGGGATAGCTGTATCCGTACTCGACCTTCACCACATGACCATCTTTTATCTGCGACGTGCGATGCCACGTCTGCACAATGAAACGGTCTTTGGCCAGCACATCGCCAAAAACAACCACCTCAAAGTAGGACCCGTCATCACTCGGCATCACCTTGCGCACCGCCGGCATCCATCCGCCTACCAGCCCTTCATAGCGCTGCTCCGTGCGCTTCTGCGTCAGCTCATGAAAATACTGCACCGGATGATAAGTGCGCGTGTTCCCGCTGGGATAAACCGGCATCGTATCGCTGCACTCCCGCGTGCCCACAATCGTGTTCCACCGCGGCCTGGCATTCGGTCTGTCGTTTCGCGCCGAATCCATCGGAGGCGCCGCGCGTCGCACTTCCTCCTCATCCGGATCGCCATGCGCCAGCAGCTTATCGGCCAGCAGGTCCGGCCCCGACAAGGCGATATCCTTAAGCGGCAACCCAAGATACTGCGGCCCGTCATCGGCAAAAGTCTTTTCCGCCGTCTTGCGCAGAACACGCGCCGTGGACTTCGACGAAACAAACGTAATCACGCCCTCACGCCTCGTCAGGTCTTCATAGACCGTCCACGTCTCGCCATTACGATCAAACCTCGCCAGCTGCGTATGCCCCGCAACATTCGCCTCGCTCGCAGGCACAGAACCGCCCGTCGCCGAAACGCCCTTATGCTGATCGCGCATCTGACCAATCGCAGAAAAATCTTTCAAGACAACAGCACTCGCGGCAGCAGTTTGCAGAAATCTCCGACGATCCACCGATTTTCCTTTCGTGATGTTGAATCCCGATACGGATAATCCTTGATATCACAAATAAATTCATAATTGTATACAATTTTTGAATCGAAAAATAACTGCCCCGACAGCACAAACCTGATGCCATTACCTCGTTTTTAGGCCCCGAAACGCTGGAGCCTAGGGAGCCACATCGGCTGTACGAGGCAGCACTACGGCCTTCCCCGCCTTATGCGCCCACAGAATCAGCAGCCCTCCGGCAATCACTGACCCGATGCTCGCCACCTGTGCATTGCTCATGCCCCAATAAATTCTGGGATTGATGCGGATAAACTCCACCAGGAAGCGCGCCACGCCGCTCAGCACAAGGTATTCGCCCGTAATCGCCCCCGCGGGCCGTGCCGCTTCCGGACGGCTGCGCCGCCACAAAAACCATGCGATCACCAACGCCACAATCAGCTCATAAATCGGCGTAGGATGCACGCGCACACCCGGAGCCGTAGGCACCAGCCCATTGGGAAAGCTCATCCCCCACGGTAGATTGGTAGGAATGCCATAATCCCCATCGCCCGAAGTCAGGCAGCCAAGCCGGCCCACGCCATAGCCGACCGCCGCTGCCGGAGAAGCCAGATCAAGCATCCCCAGCTTGCTCAACCCTGCACTGCGCCCCTGCCACAGCAGAACAAGAATTCCAGCAACCAGGCCGCCGAACCAGGCGAATCCGGCGCGGTCCAGCAGCAACCCCGCAGGGTCCTGCATCAGCAGTCGCGGTGTTTCCAGAACATGCCAGAGCTTCGCGCCAATCACGCCCGCAACAGTCGAGATGGCTACAATGCCGATCGCATCAGCGGCGACATTCCAGCGGCGAAAATTACGATAGAGCACCCAGCAGGCGCAGACTGCGGCCAGCCAGAGCATAATGCCGAAGGTGCCGATGGAAAACCGGCCAATGTGGATAAAGGGGTACACATAATTGAGTATAAAAGGGGCACACCTGATTGAATATAGACAGTAGTAGCTTTCGAGCTATCCTATGTCCATCATGAGCGCGCAAGCCACACTTCCTGCCTTGAAAGTTCTTTTCAGTCGTGAACAGATTTCCAGCCGCGTCGCCGAACTGGGCCGCCAGATTGACCGTGATTACGCCGGCCAGAACGTAGTGCTTCTCGGCGTGCTTAAAGGCGCAGCCATTTTTCTCGCCGATCTCGCCCGCAACACATCGGTCAACTGCACCTTTGATTTCGTTGCTGTCGCCAGTTACGGAAAGGGTCAGCAAACCACTGGCGCGGTCAGGCTCATCAAAGATATCGACCAGTCAATTGAAGGAAAAAACGTCATCGTAGTGGAAGACATTCTGGACACAGGCCTCACGCTCGACTTTCTCAAGAAGCTCTTCGAGCAGCATCAGCCGCGTTCCCTGCGTATCGCCACTCTGCTCGATAAGCCATCGCGCCGGCTGGTGAAAATTGATGCCGATTATGTCGGCTTCACCATCCCCAACCACTTCGTCGTAGGCTACGGCATGGATTATGCCGAGCGTTTTCGCAATCTGCCTGACATCTGTCTCATGCCTCCGGATTATCCGGAGTAAGTATTCCCGGAGTTGTACCTGATGACCACCAAAGCAGTATCCGCCATATCCATAGAAGAAGAATTCACGAACGGCACATTCGACGCCGCAGCCTTCACCGGGCAAACCCTTTCCAGCAGAAATAATCTCGCCGCCGTCTTCGACCACACCCTGCTCAAGCCGGAAGCGACACGCGAGCAGGTCATCAAACTTTGTGAAGAGGCAGCCGAACACCGCTTCGCCTGCGCCATGGTCAACCCCGCATGGGTCGGCACAGCCTGCGCGGCATTGAATGGAACCGGTGTTCCCGTCGGCACCGTCCTCGGCTTTCCGCTGGGCGCAACGCTCTCTATCACCAAGCGCGAAGAAGCCGTCGAGCTCATCAAGCTCGGCGCGCATGATCTCGACATGGTCCTCAACATCGGCATGCTCAAGTCTGGAATGAACGATCGTGTGCAGCAGGACATTCACGGCGTCGTCGAAGTAGCTCGCGACGCCGGAGCCATCGTCAAAGTTATTCTCGAAACCTCCCTGCTCAACGTGGAAGAAAAACTGCGCGCCTCTGAGCTCGCCATCGCCGCAGGCGCAGATTTCCTCAAGACCAGCACCGGCTTCTCCACCGGAGGCGCAACACCAGAAGACGTTGCCCTGCTCCGTGGCGTTGCCGGTAGCCGCTGCGGCGTCAAGGCATCAGGAGGCATCCGCACACTCGCCGACGCGCGCGCCATGCTCGAGGCCGGAGCCAGCCGCATCGGAGCCAGCGCGTCCGTCAACATCCTCCGCGAATTCGACCAGACGTAATCATTCGCATTTAAACTCGGGTGTCCAGAGCTTGCCCTGAGCGAAGTCGAATGGGTTCGCGTAGCTAAACCTGGGGTAGTTTTGCAAACAAAGCGGACCCTGAGGCAGGCGAGGACTTAGAGGGTGCTGAACAAGTTTTGGCTTTGAAGGGGCACGGCTTCAGCCGTGCCATAAAATGTTCAGAATTCAGCGCGGCTTTAGCCGCGGGATCGCTTCTCAAGTCAAACGAACTTTTCAGCGTCTTCCCGGCTGCAGAGGTAGGTGATCTCGCCAAAACGGTTTCGAGCTGCGTTCGTCTCATATAGCCGAACCATCTTAGCCAACCGGACCACGCAACCCTTCACCTCTGTGCCGCGATATCATGGGGCGTTCACCTTTGTGTGTCTAAAATCAACCAGGAACCCAGTGACCAAAGAACAGACCCGAGCCAGCAAAACCAATGAAACACCAGCAGCCGAGAATACAGGCACGGGTCTGGACAGCGCGGAGTACTCCGGAGATCCGGGGTTTCCGCCCCCGCCCACGAAAAACGCGCATGCCGGGGAGCCCGGCTTCGAAGGCGACTATCGGCCGGCCTCCGAACTGCAATCGCCAATTCAGGTTCGAGTCGAACCACTGCAGACAGAATTCCTCGTCCGCCTCGCTGACGCGCTCAACACCACGCTCGACCTCCAGACGCTGCTGCAGCGTACCGCCGATCTCGTCCGGGCTGCCATCGATTACCGTATCTTCGCCATCCTGCTGCTCAACGATCGCACTCATGACCTGCGCATGCGTTTCCAGCTCGGACACACACCGGAGGCTGAGCGTCTGCGCATACGCGTCGGCAAAGGCATCGTCGGACAGGCGGCGCAGCAGCGTCAGCCTGTGCTCGTCAACGACGTCTCGCAGGCCGAGAGCTACATCAATGTCAATCCCGATGTCCGCTCCGAGCTGGCCGTGCCGCTCATCGTCAAGAACCGGCTCATCGGCGTCATCGATATTCAGTCCGAGCAGCTGAACTATTTCCAGCCTGAACACCTGCACCTGCTCAAGCTCACCGCCTCGCGTATTGCGCAGGCCATTGAGAATGCGCGCCTCTACACGCGCGTCGCGCGCCAGGCGCAGACACTTCAGGTACTCAACGAAATCAGCCGCGAGCTTACGTCCATCCTCGACCTTGAATCGCTGCTCGAGCGCATCGGCACTCTTCTGCGCCGCATCATCGACTACCAGATGTTCTCCATCTGGATCGTCAACGAGCGCGACCAGGTGCTCGAAAACCGTTTTGCCGTGCGCTTCGGCGAACGCTTCTACCCGGATGAAAAACTGCCGCTCGATCGCGGACTCGTCGGCGCGGCCATCTCCGAGCGCCGCCTGATCTACGCGCCAGACGTGCGCAAAGATCCGCGCTATCACATGTTTAATAAAGAAACGCGTGCCGAGATGGCAATGCCGCTCATCTACAAGGGCACGGTCATCGGCATTCTTGACATCGAGCACACGCGCGCCCACTTCTTCAATGAAGATCACGAGCGCGCCGTCACCACGCTCGCCGCGCAGATCGCCATCTCTATCGAAAACGCGCGTCTCTACCAGCGCGTAGCGCAGCAGGAACAGCGCCTCGAGAGCGACCTGGCCATGGCGCGCGAAGTGCAGCTGCGTCTGCTGCCTTCCGCCAAGCCAAAGCACAAACACGCCGAATTCGCAGCGCGCTTTCTCCCCGCAAGAATGCTGGGCGGCGATCTCTACGACTTCATCACCTATGAAGGAAACCGCAGCGCCATCATGCTCGGCGATGTAAGCGGTAAAGCCGCGCCGGCTGCGCTCTACGCCGCTTTGGTCAGCGGCATCATGCGCTCCGAAGCGACACAGCACCTGTCGCCTTCCGAGATGCTGAAGACGCTAAATGACGCATTGCAGGAGCGCCATCTCGATTCGCAGTACGTCACCATGCTCTACTCTGTATGGGACGACGACAACCAGACCCTCCAGATATCGAATGCCGGCGCTGTGCAGCCGCTCTTCTGTCGCGAAGGCGACGTGGACACAGTAAAAGCAGAAGGCTTCCCTCTCGGACTCTTCCCCGACGTCCGCTACGAAGAATTCACCCTCTCGACCCAGCCCGGCGACTCGCTCATCTTCTACTCCGACGGAATCGTCGACGCGCAAAACGCCGCCGGCGACATGTTCGGCAGCGACCGCCTCATCGCCGTAGTCAAAAAGAACCAGCAGAAATCCGCCGCAAAAATCGCCGAAGCCATCTTCAACGAAGTAGGCAAATTCCAGAAAGGCGTAGAGCGCTTCGACGATGAAACAGTAGTAGTACTGAAAGTCCTTGCATAACTCAGGACTCGGATCACAGGACATAGCGCCCAAAGCGCATCGCTAACACAAATCGCACCACCACAAAGATGTCATCCTGAGCGAAGCAACGCGGACCGGGGGTTCCCGGACTGCGTGGTGTTCGCAGGCTGGGGTGGGGGAGTCGAAGGACCCCCACGAGCAACGCTCGTGGGAGGCTGACCGAAGGTCAGCGGGGAATGCATATCGAGGCGATGCAACCCATTGGCAGTCACAAAATCGCTTCCTGCCGGGTGCCCCAGGTTCGCGTAGCTAACCTGGGGTAGTTTGTCTCGAAAGCCACAACATGGAGCATCCACACTTTGCGCTGATGTCGCATAAGTGTGGGAGCCACATCTCTAATTCGTGCCCTGAACGCTGCGCCCTGCCCCTTGTAAAATAAAAAATAATGCTAGCCACCAAAACAGAACGCATCATCACGCCCGCGCGCAACATCCTCGGCAGCCTTCGCCTCCCCGGAGACAAAAGCATCTCCCATCGTTACGCGCTGCTGAGCGCGCTCGCTTCCGGAACAACGAAGATCACCAACTTCTCCACCGGAGCCGACTGCGCCAGCAGCCTCGCCTGCTCCGCCGCGCTCGGAGCAAAGGTGTCGCGCCTCGAAGACGGCGTCATCGAAGTCACAGGAACAGGCGGCAGCCTGCAAGAGTCCGGCTCTCCACTCGACTGCGGCAACTCCGGCTCGACCATGCGCATGTTGACAGGCCTGCTCGCCGCAACCCCGCACACCTACACACTCATCGGCGATGAATCCCTGAGCCGCCGCCCCATGGAGCGCGTGCGCAAACCCATCTCGCAAATGGGCGCTGAAATCACGCTGACCGAAGGCCACGCTCCGCTCACCATCCGCGGCGGCAGGCTCAAGGGCATCGACTACACCACGCCCGTGCCCAGCGCGCAGGTAAAGACCGCGCTCATTTTCGCCGGACTGCAGGCCGAAGGCACCACCACGGTGCGCGAAGCCGTCCGCACGCGCGATCACGGCGAGCTGGCATTGCGTGCCTTTGGTGCGAACGTCGAGCGTACAACCGATTCCGTCAGCATCACCGGCAGCCAGCCGCTCACAGCCATCGAAGCTGCCGTCCCCGGAGACATCTCATCGGCAGCCTTCTTTCTCTGCGCCGCTGCGCTCTTCCCCGGCTCAAACCTCGTTTTCGACGCGCTCGGACTCAACCCCACACGCGCCACGTTGCTCGACGTGCTCACCGCACTAGGCGCGCACATCGGTGTACTCAACCTCGAAGAAAAGAACGGCGAGCTCGTAGGAACCGTGCAGGTCAATGCGCCTGCGAACGGCCTCACTGGAACCACCATCTCCGGAAGCCTGGCCGCACAGCTCATCGACGAGCTGCCTGTACTCGCCGCCATCGCGCCTTACACGCAGAACGGCATTCGCATCCGCGATGCGAAAGAACTGCGTGTCAAGGAATCAGACCGCATCGCGCTGGTCGCCAATAACCTGCGCGCCATGGGCGCCGAAGTAGAAGAGTTCGAAGACGGCCTCGATGTCCCCGGCGGCCAACAGATCCACGGAGCGGAGATTAACTCCGGCGGCGACCACCGCATCGCCATGGCCTTCTCAGTAACAGCATTGCGCGCCACCGGCGAAACCGTCATCCACGGAGCCGAATCCGCAGCCATTTCCTTCCCAGAGTTCTACGAATTGCTTGACCGTGTCGCAGAGCGGTAGCTAAGGCTTTCCATCCGTTTTGCTATCGCGAAGGCAGACCATACGAATAATGAATAGCAATCAATAAAAAGAGCAGGAGTTTTTACTCCTGCTCTTTTTATTGGTACGTCCGTCTGGCGAAGACCGCCCTGCGCGCAGCGGCCTCCGGAGGCATAGTTATTGTGGCTGTTGCGGCTGAGTTGGCTGCTGTGGCAAAGGCTGAGGCTGTGGAAGATTCTGCGGCTGTGGCACAGGCTGCTGCTGTTGCTGCTGCAGGTTCTGTTGCTGGCCAGGAACCACGACGTCCGGCAGCTGCTTCGCCGGCTCGAGCCCGGGAACAACAGGCTTCTGCGTGACCGTGCCCGTTGCTGCCTCGGCAATGTTAATGCCATAGCGATCGAGAGTATTGGCAAGCGTCTGCGCAAGACCGGAACGGTCCGTGGCATACTTCGCCGTCGCCGAAATCACATTGTTCTCCGCCGTGGCGAGGTTGCGCTCCTGCTGCAGCACATTCGCCGTAGTCGAAGCGCCAAGACGGTATTTCTTCTGCTCGGAGTCAAGACTCTGGAAGGCAAACTCGCGCGCAGCCTGTGCAGCCTGTACCGCAGCACGGTCATTGGTGAGCGCATATTGCTGGTTGGTGACGTTCATGCGCGTCTGCACATAGAGCTGCTGCAGCCGCATCTGCGCCTGGCGGTATTCCAGCATCGATCGCGCCTGCTCCGCCTGCGCGGTGCGGTTGCGGATAGGAACCGTGAGGTTGAATCCGACACCCTTGTTCGGCCCTGAGCTGTTGAAGAGGTTGCTGAAAACCGTCCCATAACCGGCTGTGGGCAGGCTTGTGCAGAAATCCGAACCAGTGCTCGCGCCAAAGATTGCCGAGTTGCAGTACGGGCTGATCGCACCGCCTACCGCCTGTGCGCCATAGAAGCCGAAGACATCCAGCGTAGGCAGCAGCCCGTTCTTCACGCCCTTCAGCGTGATCTCGTCATTCTTGATAGCGAGAACGGCCTGCTCGATCGATGGACTGTTGGCATCCGCCTGGCGTACCAGGTCCTCGACCGACATCCTCTCTTCCGGAGTCTCCAGCAGGCTCACGCGGTCCGTCGGAATAACAGGAGCATTTGCCAGTCTTGGATCGTCCAGGTTGCGCGAAATCGCCTGCTTCATCACCAGCTGCTGATACTCCAGCGTGCTCTGCGATGAAATAAGCGCCTGCTTGTCGCTTGCGACCTGGCTGTCCGCGTTGACTACATCCAGAGGAGCCAGCGTGCCGATCTCCAGCTGTTTCCGGTTATCGGAAGCCAGCTGCGTCGACTGCGCCAGCGCGCGCTGCTTGGCTTGCACGTCTTCATATGCGCTCACCAGTCCCCAGTAGATGTTCTCTACCTGATTAATGGTGTAAAGCAGCTGGGCGCGGAAGGCCGAATCGGAAATGCGGCGGTTGTTCTTCGCCTGCACAATAAAGCGGCCATTGATGCCCCATCCAAAGCCCTGCAGCAGGTGCTGCGTAAGCTGCATGTTAAAGGTGCTCTGCAGAGCCGGGCTGTAGACGTTATAGATGCTGTTTGAAGTCGTATAGCTGTTGTTGAATGACACCTGCAGCGCGGTGCCCGTAATGAATCCCTGGTTGTAGGAAAAGTTGTACTGGTTCAGGTTCGTGTTCAGGTGCGTCGTGCCTACAAACAGCGGGCTGAGCTCGGGCGTCACCTGCCGCTGGAGCTCAATCAGCCCCGTCAGCGACGGGTCCATGTTTTCCGGGGCCGGACCGCCGCCGTTTGTCGAGAGCGACAAACCGCCTTGGCCTGTGCCCGCGCCACCCGAAGCAACACTCGTGCCACCCGGGCCGCCGCCCACCGAGCTTACATTGGATGTGGCGCCGCCGACTGTGCCCGTGACTGTACCGCTGTTCACGCCGAGAAGCGTCGATCCGGCGCGCGCGCGCAGCAGATCGGTGTCGGCAATATCCAGGTTCATCCGCTGGATGGCAATGTCAAAGTTATTCTCAAGCGCCAGCAGAACCGCATCGCTGAGGCTGAGATAGATCTTCCCGTCCTTCACCAGGTTGTCGAGGCTGGGCGAGTTAAGAAAGTTCGGCGCAGCAACCGTAGTTGTCCGGTAGGGCTCCAGCGGATTGGGCCAGTAATTGCGCGCCTTCGAAAAATCGCGGTTCGTCGCGCGCATAAACAACGGCTGCGTGTAATTCGGCGCTGGCTCCGGCGGAAGCCCCTGCAGGGCCGGATCGGTGGTGTTGGCCTGATTCTGTGGAGCAGCCTGCTGGCCCATGGCCCACGACGGCATAGCCCCCGCCAGCACGCAGCCAATAGCGGCTGCGGCCCGTAATTTTAGAAATAAAGCGTGTTGCGGCCTTAATGATTCGCGGCGCCCGTTAGAAAATTCCATTCGCCTCTCCATCGAAAAAAATGCAGCTGTTCCCAGGCCACGTCCTGTTTTGAACGCGCCAATCTGCCCCTGTGCACGCCCCCGCTGCGTCTGGACGCACCTCGTGAATTGCCGTAATGCTTACGGTTACTTCGTCATATACGCGACCGGCTTCCCCTTCGTTCCCCGGGATGCTGCAGTTCGCGTGGCGAACCCCTGCAGGAAAGCTGAGTATATCGCAGCGATTGGATGTTTTATCCTCGCCATTGGACGCGCTAAATGATTGAGAAAAATCAAGAAAATGATTAAGAAGAATCAAGAAACCGTGAGCCGGCCCATTTCCGGATGGAAACTGGTCCTCGCCTATGATGGTACCGACTTTCATGGATGGCAGGTACAGCCCGAACGGGCCACCATCCAGGGAACCCTCGCCGATGCCATCGAACGCGTTACAGGGGAAAGGGTTCTGCCCCAGGGCAGCGGCCGCACCGATGCCGGCGTGCATGCCCTCGGCCAGGTAGCAAGCTTCGTATTAGCCGCTCCGATACCCCCGGCCAATTTCCACAGGGCACTGAACCGCACCCTGCCTGCCCCCATCCGGGTGCTGAGCGCAGAGCCCGTTTCCCCGGATTTCCATGCCCGCCACGACGCCACAGGCAAGACCTATGAATATCGCATCTTTCGCGGCGAAATCTGCCCACCCTGGCTCGCGCGCTACGTCTACGCCCTCAACTGGCCGCTGAATATAGATGCCATGCGCAAAGCCGCCGAGCTGGTCGTCGGCGAGCATGATTTCGCCTCCTTCGCCGCCAGCGACTCCGACCTTGCCCAACGCCTCTCCGACGGCGAGCCCCGCAGCACCATCCGCAGAATTTTCTCTTCAGAATGGAAAGAACACGAAAACGACCTGCTGACCTACCGCGTGCACGGAACAGGCTTCCTCCACCACATGGTGCGCAACCTGGTCGGCACTTTCCTCGACGCAGGACGCGGCCATTTCGCCCCCGGCGAAGTCAAAACCATCCTCGAAGCCCGCTCCAGAACAGCCGCCGGAGCCACCGCCCCCGCTCGCGGCCTCTTCCTGGTTTCAGTAGATTATTTAGGTTAGGGTATTCATACCTCGAATATTGTCATCCTGAGCGGAGCAACGCGGACCGGGGTCCCCGGACTGCGTGGGGTTCGCAGGCTGGGGTGGGGGAGTCGAAGGACCCCCACGAGCAGTAAGAGCCTTCCCTGAACGGACCCGAAGGCTCGTGGGAGGTTGGCCAGTGGCCAACGGGATGTGGACCCAGGTGATACTCTCGCCGGGTGCCCCAGGTTCGCGAAGCTAATCTGGGTTTGTTTGTCGGTTTCTTCCACATCCAACACCAACAGGTGCCCCATCCTGTCGCGCTGGGTTTGCGCGATAGGATGGAAAAGCAAGCAACCATCCAAGCCACAACAATCAAAGCCCTGAGCCCTGTACGCTGAGCGCTGCACCCTGTACGCTGAGTCTAGTGTCCGCCACGCTCCCAGCAACGGCCTTCGCTCGCATCGCCCAGCTCGCATCGCAGCGGAGCGTTCACGAGGCCTTCGGCTGGCTGCATCTTTACGAACAGAAAATCATGCGCTGGCAGCAGGAGCTGGTCGAGGTCCCCGCTCCTCCCTTCGGAGAAGGTCCGCGCGCCGAATGGCTCTGCGCGCGCTTCCGCGAGCTGGAGCTCGAAGATGTTGCCATCGACAGCATGGGCAACGCCATCGGCATTTACCCGGGCGAAACCCGAAGCGCTCCCTGTGTTATCCTCTCCGCGCACATCGATACCGTCTTTCCCGCCGAAACTCCCATCCACCCGCAGCTTGACGGCACGAAGCTCTCCGCGCCCGGAGCATGCGACAACGGCGCTGGCGTCGTTGCCCTTCTCGCCATTGCCTCGGCGCTGCGCCACGCGCAGATCAGGCCCGCAGGCGACCTTATATTCATCGGCAACGTAGGCGAAGAGGGCGAAGGCGATCTCCGCGGCATGCGCCACATCTATGAACATGCGCCATGGCGCGACCGCATCGCAGCGCATGTCGTGCTCGACGGAGCTGGCCACGAAGTCGCCGTAACCCACGCTCTCGGAAGCAAAAGATACCTGGTCACCATCCACGGTCCCGGAGGCCATTCGTGGACCGACGCCAGCCGCCTCAATCCCATCGTTACCCTGAGCCGTGCCATTGCACGCCTCGGTGACTTGCAGTTCAGTGGCACGCCGCGCACCACGCTCAATGTCGGCACCATTGAAGGCGGAACCGCCATCAACGCTATCCCCGAACGTGCCAGCGCCCGCTTCGATGCTCGCTCGACCGATTCCGAACAGCTCATCCGCCTCGAAGTCGAAATCCATCGCGCCGTCGAAGACGCAGTGCTCGAAGCCAACCATGGCGTAAAGAAAGAATTAGCGCTCAAGTTCACCATCGACAAGATCGGCGACCGCCCCGCCGGAGCGCTGCCCGAAGCATCATCGCTCCTGGAAAATCTGCGCGCCGTCGACAGGCACTTCAATATCCGCACAGAGCCGCGTGTCGCTTCGACCGACGCGAACATCCCTCTCTCGCTCGGCATCCCCGCCGTCTCTCTCGGAGCAGGCGGCGACGGCGGCGGCATCCACACCCGCTCCGAGTGGTACGACGCGCGCAACCGCGAGCTGGGCCTGCGCCGCATCCTGCTTCTCCTCCTGGCCTCCTGAAAAGTCGTTACAATCGAGGACCGGTATACCGTTGCGCGATCATCGCGGTATAAAGGCGCAATACCTCAACTGAGGAGACGCGATGAAAGTGCTACTCTACTGGACAATTACAGCTATCCTCGCAGCGGAATTGTTCGTCGGTGGCATCGCGGATCTGATGCGGGCGAATTGGGCCACGGAAGCGATGCGCCATCTCGGCTATCCGCCATACATGATGTCCATTCTTGGTTTCTGGAAAATTTGTGCGACAGTTGCGCTGTTAGTGCCCCGATGGCCTCGCATCAAGGAATGGGCCTACGCTGGGGTCTTTTTCGAGCTCACCGGAGCAGCAGCATCTTACCTGCTTCACGGTGATTCTCTGCTGAACGTAATCGCTCCTGCTGCCTTTTCCCTTCTAACAGTTTTTTCATGGCTCCTCTGGCAAGCACAAAACCACAATAAGCCGTCATCCTGAGCGAAGCGCAAAGCGCGGAGTCGAAGGACCCCCACGAGCAGAAAGAGCTTGCCCTGAGTAGATCAAAGGGCTCGTGGGAGGTCGGCCAGAGGCCGACGGGATGCCGATCAAACCAACGCAACCAACAGAAGCCACAAAGCCAGGCAATTGTCATTCCGACCGGAGCCAAAGGCGAAGCGGAGGGACCTGCAGTTCGTCTCGATAGCCACAACAATGGGTGCCCCATCCTTTTGTCGTGTTGTTCAACAAAAGGGTGGGAAAGCAAACACCCACCCAACCACAACAATCTATCCCCTATACCCTGCACTCTCCCACCTTGCTCTTGATAGACTCCAAAACGTGAAAGCCATTCTCCTGCTCGCTGCCTTCGCTTCCTTTGCCGGAGCCCAGACCGTGACGCCAGCCGACGCCATCTACTACCACGGCAACATCTTTACTGGAACAGACACGCAGCGCGTCTCCGCCATCGCAGTGCAGCACGGAACCATCGTCGCCACCGGCAGCGACTCTGACATTCAGAAATGGAAAGGCCCCTCAACCCAGATGGTTGACCTCGGCGGCGCCTTCGCCATGCCCGGATTCAACGATGCGCACCTGCATCTGGGAAACGCAGGACAGATCAAGCTCTCCGTCGACGTTACCGGAACAAAATCGCTCTCCGAGATGCAGCAGCGCGTAAGTGCCGCTGCCAAGGCCGCTGCACCCGGAGCATGGCTCACTGGAGGAGGCTGGGACCACACTCTCTGGCCATCAAAGACCCTCCCCACAAAATCCGACCTCGACGCTGTAACCGCAGGCCATCCAACGTTTCTCATCCGCGTCGATGGACACATCGCCATCGCCAACTCCGCCGCGCTCACCGCAGCCGGCATTTCAAAGAGCACACCCGATCCGCAAGGCGGCAAAATCGACCGCGACAAAAACGGCGACCCCACAGGCATCATTCGCGAAACAGCCCGGGCACTGATCGAAAAGAAAATCCCTCCGCCGCTTCCAGCGCTGCGCCGCCGCGGCATCGAGCTCGCACTTGCCGATGCCGTAGAGCACGGTCTCACCTCTGTACAGGACAACTCCGACCCGGAAGACTTCCAGGTCTACGAGCAACTGGAAAAGGAGGGCAAGCTCCCCATCCGCATCAGCGAGTGGCTTCCCTTCAACGCCTCCGTCGATCAGCTCAAGCAGTACCGCGCCTCTCATCCACAGGACGACCCGATGCTCCACACCACCATGCTCAAAGGCTTCATGGACGGCTCACTCGGCTCCCGCACCGCAGCACTCAAAGCTCCGTACACTGACGACCCGGGCAACTCCGGAATCCCGCGCTACGACCAGCAGAAGCTCAACCAGATGGCCGTCGAGCGCGCGCAGGCTGGTTTCCAGCTTGGCTTTCACGCCATCGGCGACCGCGCCGTAAGCATGGCCCTCGATGCCTTCGCCGCCGCACAGAACGCAGGTCCCCTTAAAGCCAACATGCAGACCCTCCACGTCCCCGGACACAGAATTCTCCACGCAACTCTCACCGGCCCCCGCAACCGCATCGAGCACTCGCAGGTCGTCGACCCCGCAGATTTCGCCCGCTACAAACAGCTCGGAGTCATCGCGTCCATGCAGCCCAATCATCTTCTGACAGACATGAACTGGGCCGAGCAGCGCCTCGGCCCAGAGCGCGCAAAGACTGCCTACGCCTGGAAATCCTTTCTCGATGCCGGCGTGCCGCTCGCCTTCGGCACCGATTACCCGGTCGAGCCGGTCACGCCCTTCCGCGGACTCTACGCCGCCGTCACCCGCATGAACGAAGCCGGAACCATGACCTGGCACCCCGAAGAAAAACTCACCATCCAGCAGGCCATCTACGCCTACACGCAAGGCTCAGCCTACGCAGAATTCGCCGAACAGGAAAAAGGCAAGCTCTCCAGCGGCTACTACGCCGACTTCGTAGTCCTCGACAGTGACCTGACCACAATCCCCCCCGCCGAAATCCTCAAAACCAAAGTCCTCCGAACAGTAGTAAGCGGCAAAACAGTGTATGTAGCCGGTATAAAAGCCCGCTAAAATACCGTCAGGAGGAGCGATGGCCACAACGACGCACTTGGCGCTCGAAACCTATCTCAAGACCTCCTACCACCCCGACCGCGACTACGTGGACGGCGAGGTCGAGGAGCGCAACTTGGGCGAATTTGATCACGCTGAATTACAAACGGCCTTAGCAGCCTGGTTTCATGCGCATCGCAAGGAATGGAATATCTATGCACTGACCGAGCAGCGTGTCCGCGTCTCCGCAAGTCGGGTGCGCATTCCCGATGTGTGCCTTGTCTCCCGCGACCTGCCCATCGAACAGGTCATCACCAGATCTCCTGTCGCCATCATCGAAATCCTGTCACCGGAAGACCGGGTGCGCCGCTACAACGACCGCCTCGAAGACTACCGCAGCATGGGTATCAAGCACATCTGGGTGCTAGATCCCGCCACGCAATCAGGCTTCGACTGGATCGCCGGGTGGCACGAGGTCCAGCGCTTCGAAGCCGCAGGAACCCCGATCTATCTCGACGTCCGCGAAATCTTCGAAAGTTTGACAAAATAAAACCGCCACACCTCGCCCTGAGCCCTTCGGAAATTGTGATGCTAAAATAGATCACATGAAACGCGCCTCCGTCCGCGACCTCCGCTACAGCTTCCCAAAGATCGAGCGCCTTCTGCGGCAGGGCGAGGAGATCGAGATCACCAAGCGCCGCCGCGTCATCGCTCGCCTGCTCCCGGAAAAACAGGAGCCCGTCAAGATGCCTGACTTCATGAAGCGCTTGCGTGAAATCTATGGCGACAAGGCACTCGAGGTCACCGGGGCTGAAATCATCGCCCGGGACAGGGACCGCTATTGAGAACCTACCTCGATACCAGTTTCCTGGTATCGCTCTACAGCCCTGACGCAAATTCCCAACTCGCCGCGCACATGCTGCGCGCCCAAACCGTTGCCCTTCTTGTTTCCACATTGGGCGAATTGGAGTTGCTCAATGCCCTTGAATTACGTGTCTTTCGCAAGGAAATCTCTCCAGCCAGCGCGCTCTCTTCGCGCAATGACTTTGAAAGCGACATCCTGAACGGGGTCCTGCTTCTCACTCCTCTCCCCGAGCAATCCTTTGAACGCGCAAGATTTCTCTCTTTGCAGTCCACCGCAAAACTCGGCATCAGAACAGCCGATCTCCTGCATGTAGCCATTGCCCTTGAACTCAAAGCCGACAACTTCTACACCTTCGATCGCCAGCAGAAAAAGCTCGCGCAATCAGTTCGCCTGAAAACCAACTGAGCCACCACCATGTCCCGCTCCCTGCGCGCCCACCTGATGCTCATCGCGGTCGTCTTCATCTGGGGAGCGACCTTCGTCGTCATCAAGGACGCGCTCACGGACATCACCCCACTCCTCTTCAACCTCATCCGTATGACCGTGGCCTTCGCCTGCCTGGCCATCGTCTACCGCACACACTGGAAACACCTGACCCGTCAGTCATTAACAGGCGGAGCCGCCGCCGGCTTCTGCCTTGCCATGGGCTATCAGTTCCAGACCGCCGGCCTCCGTCTCACCACGCCATCAAAATCCGCCTTCATTACCGGACTCGTCGTCGTACTCGTGCCTCTGCTCTCGGCCATCCCGTTTCTGCGCCCACCCGGAGCGCACGCTCCGCGCTGGAACGCGTACCTTGGCGCGCTCGCAGCCTTCGCAGGAATCATCCTGCTCACCATTCCTGCACATGCATCACTTGGTTTTGATTCCATCAATCTCGGCGACCTTCTCACCCTGGTCTGCGCTCTCGGATTCGCCCTCCACGTGCTCGCTCTCGCCCACGCCCTGCCGCGCGTCCCCTTTACGCAACTGGCACTGTTACAAATAGGATTCTGCGCGCTCTTCATGGCCCTGACCAGCCCGCTCGTCGAACACCCTCAGGTCCACTGGACGCCCCGCGTCATCCTGGCCCTCCTGGTGGCCGCCGTGCTCGCCACCGCCGCCGCCTTCACCGTGCAGTCCTACGCGCAGCAGTACCTTCCCGCCACCCACACCGCGCTCATTCTCGCACTGGAGCCGGTCTTCGCCTGGCTCACATCGTTTGTCGTCCTGGGAGAACACCTCGGCCTGCGCGCTTCCATGGGAGCCGTGCTCATCCTCGCCGGCATCACACTGACCGAACTCGTGCCCTCTCCCATCCCCGCAACCCCGCACGAACTTTAAAAGAACGGGGTAGTTACAGATTTTGCCTCAGTGTGATCCGTCATTCTGACCGAAGGGGGGAAGAATCCATACGAAATTGAATGTGCCGTTGCAGCTTTCCGTTTTCTCCCTGAATACCCTGATTGCCGGGTGCCCCAGGTTCGCGGAGCTAACCTGGGGTTGTTTTTATCCCGGCCACATCCGCAGCAAACAGCCGTAAATTTTAGTGCTGTCATCCCGAAGAGTGGCCCATTCAAGCCTTCTGTTGGCTTGAGTGGGGCAGTTAGGATTTTTCTGTCCCACCACAAAATTTCCCACCCACTCCCATGCAACCAACTTCCCTCAAAGACGTTCCACTGACAGAGACGTAACCTCAAAACCATTTCCTGCGTCTAACAAAATGAGAAGAGAAAGTGAAACCTGCCCTTTCGCACGCCATCCGCTTCCGCAGTTATACTGAAGTGTTGGGAAGTGACTGCGCCGGCAGTGCTACAGAACAACTCCCGAAACAGATACGAGGTTAGATTCGAATGAAATCTTTGCTGGAACGGCTTCGCATGCGCCGTCTCGCTTCTACATTTACGATTCTTGCAACACTTTCAGCCGGAATCATCATCGGTTCGGTCGTTGCTCACGGAGTGCGCGGTCAGGAAGCCAAAGTTGACAGCTCCGACGCCACTCCCCTGCGCGTGCCTGCTCCAAAAGAGCTTTCCACCGACTTCACCAAAATCGCCAAGGAAGTCGGCCCTGCAGTCGTCAACATCAATACTGAAACCCTGCCCAAGGAACAGCAGCAGGGCCGTCGTCGTCCCGGACAGCGCTTCCGCCAGCTGCCCCAGAACCCCGGCAACGATGACAACAATGATGACGACCAGGATCAGCAGGGTGGTGGCGGCGATCAGGGCCAGGGCGGCATGCAGGACTTCTTCAACCGATTCTTCGGCATGGGCCCCGATCAGGGCCAGCCCGATGACCAGGCGCGCGAAGCCCTCGGCTCCGGTTTCATCGTCGACCCCAAGGGATACATCATCACCAACAATCACGTCGTCGAAAAAGCCGACCGCATCTACGTGAAGCTCTCCACCGATCCCGACGGCAACCAGGGCCATCCGGCAAAAGTCATCGGCGTTGACAAGTCCACCGACCTCGCCGTCATCAAAATCGACATCGACCACCCGCTGCCCACCGTCAAGCTCGGCAACTCTGACTCGTCCCAGGTAGGCGACTGGGTCGTCGCCATCGGCAGCCCGTTCACCCTCAATCAAACCGTCACCGCCGGCATCGTCTCCGCCAAGAACCGCACCATGCCCGGCATTCAGGGTCAGTTCCAGCACTTCATTCAGACCGACGCCGCCATCAACCCCGGCAACTCCGGCGGCCCGCTGCTCAACATGGCCGGTGAAGTCGTAGGCGTCAACACCGCCATCTTCACGCAGTCGGCAGGCTATCAGGGCATCGGCTTCGCCATGCCGTCGAACACCGTTGTCGATGTCTACAACTCGCTCATCGGTCCGACCCATAAGGTCGTTCGCGGCTCTATCGGCATCACGTTCCAATCCGCAGTCTCGAGCGCCGTGCAGCGTGTCTACGGCGCAAAGAATGGCGGTGTCATCATCCGTAACGTGCAGCCCGGTTTCCCTGCCGATAAGGCCGGCCTCAAGCCCGGAGACATCATCACCACCATCGACGGCCGCCCGGTCAAGGATGGCGACGATCTGGTGAACCAAATCAGCGCGCGCAAGCCCGGCAGCAACGTCCAGCTTGGATACAGCCGCGACGGCAAACAGTCCACCGCAAACGTCTCCATCATTGACCGCACAGACATGGAGCGCGCAGCAGCCGGCGGCGATAACGACGATCAAAACGCCGGACCGGGCAGGGGCGGCGATGATACTTCGCAGAGCAAGCTCGGCATCACCGTCAGCGACCTGCCGCAGAATGCTCCTCCGGGACTGCACGGCGTGCTGATCCAGCGCGTCAAGCCCGGCTCCTTTGCTGACGAGATTGGGATGTCTGGCTATGAAGGTTCTGTTATCGCGGCTGTCAATAAACGTCCGGTGAATAACAAAGCTGAATACAATGCGATCATTTCTAATCTCAAGTCTGGACAGGATGCGGTCTTTGATGTTGTCGATCCACAACATCCAAAGGCAGGCGGACAGTTATTCGGTGGAACACTGCCTTAGATAAAAGAGATACGGACGGCACTGTTCGTGATATCGGCCAGTGTTTTCGGGGCGATGTCTAATCTCGTGGGCTTTATGATAAGTTAATGTGCTAGTGGTTACTTTTTGGTTATAAGAGATTCCCGTGAAAAGCAAGTTAGTACCGTGTTGTTTCCTAGCACTTCTGTTGATGTTCGTATTCGGAAGTAACCGTTCAGCACTTGCGGCCAGCAATGAGCAGTGCACTGTTCAAAAGTCCAGCATCTCAACAACATCTAATCTTTTGCAAACGTCAAATTTTAGGGCTACGCCCACGGCTAGCTTAAAGCTAGGTCCTGCTCCAGACTGTGACTGGAATTGCATGTGTTTGAGGGGATGCATGCCATGCTGTTATCACTCAACTGAAAGGACTTCGTCGCCAAATCAGTCCGAAGTCATAAAGAAAGAAGAGTGGACATTAGCTAAGAGTCTCAATTCAGCAGAGGCTTTTAAAGTCAATCGAAAGTGAATTGCTCTGTTTTTGCTCAATAGTATTAGTCTGGTACTGGCGTCACAAAAAATTGTGACGCCAGTACTGTTTCGCTTGCAATCTGGTGCGATCTTTTTTAGTCTCACCAAAAGGTTTGAATTGATTTCCCCCAGATGAGGTTCCATTGCAATGCTTTCAGTCAGAGCTTGCTCAACATTCTTGTTAAGCGCCATGCTTGTTGCCGCGCCCGCTTTTGCTGGACGCAGCCATCGCGCCGCCACTTCCGGCCACAAAAAGAAACCTGCTTCCCATAAAGTGAAAGTCGTGGGGCAGCGAGGCATCACCGACGACCGCGCCCGTGAAATTCAGTCCGCGCTCATCAAGGAAAAGTATCTGACCGGCGAGCCATCCGGCCAGTGGGACGATGAGACCCAGGCAGCCATGGAAAAGTACCAGTCCGACCACGGCTGGCAGACCAGGCTGGTCCCCGACTCCCGCGCTCTGATCAAGCTCGGCCTGGGCCCTGACCACACCACCGGCAGCCTGACCGCCACAGCGAGCGCAGCAAGCAAGCCGACGGCGCAGCCAGGCGTTCCCACTCCCGCAACTCCGGCCACACCGAACGTAGCGGCAGCCAACACGCTGGCCTCAGCCCACTCCATCCAGAACTGAAACCTGGTATCAATCCGGAATACCGGCTGATTCGTATCAGACAGAAAAAGCCCGCCTCACTGGCGGGCTTTCTGCTTTTAAGGAAATGTCATCCTGAGCGAAGCGAAGGATCCATACAGAGTATCGAGAGCCGCAGTGTCCGGCAGCTTTCTGCCACGAATCACGAATATAGAAGAATCAATGAGATAGCAGGAATGCCCCCCGTTATCTCATTGAAAACAAACAATCCCCATAAAACAGGGAAACCTATCTACGCTCCTCGACCGCATCCCCTTCCCCAGGAGCGAGAAACAGATTCGCCTCGAGACCATGCTGGCGGGTATAGAGGTCGTAGTACCGGCCTCCCAGGGCGTAGAGGCTGTCATGCGTCCCGCGCTCTATGATCAGACCGCCTTCGACCACGAGGATCTGGTCAGCGCGGCGGATGGTTGAGAGCCGGTGGGCAATGACGAAGGTCGTGCGCCCCTGCATCAGATAGCTGAGACCTTGCTGGATCATCTGCTCCGATTCGGAATCAAGCGACGACGTCGCCTCGTCAAGGATAAGGATGCGCGGATCAGCAAGAATCGCGCGCGCGATCGAGAGCCGTTGCCGCTGCCCGCCCGACAGCTTCACGCCGCGCTCGCCGACAACCGTGTCGTAGCCCTCAGGAAAACGCTCTGCGAACTCATCGACGCGCGCAATGCGGCAGGCCTCGAGAAACTGTTCTTCCGTCGCGTCCGGATACGAAAACACCACGTTCTCGCGGATGGTGCCGTCAAAAAGAAAAGATTCCTGCAGCACCACGCCGAGCTGGCTGCGGAAGCTGCTGAGCTTCACCGTCGCAAGGTCGATGCCGTCGACCAGCACGTGCCCCGAGTCCGGTTTGTGAAAGCCGCAGACCAGGCTGATGATCGTCGACTTGCCCGAGCCTGAAGAGCCGACGAGCGCCGTCACTGTCCCTGGCTTCGACTGGAACGAAAGGCCGTGCAGCACAGGCTTGTCCGGCTCATAGCTGAAGCGGACATCTTCAAACTCGACATTGCCATGGATCTCGCCCAGCGTGACCGTGCGCTCCGGATCACTGAACTCGTCCATCTCGCTCATGATCTCGGTGGTGCGGTCGAGCCCGGCAAGCGCCTCTGTGAGCTGCGTGCCGATGTTCACAATCTGAAAAACAGGCGCGATCATGAAGGCGAGAAACATGTTGTATTGAAAGTAATCGCCCAGCGTGAGCCGGTGCGCCAGCACATCACGCCCGCCAAGCAGCATTACCGTACCGCCGACGATGCCGAGCACGGTCGTCGCCGCAAACGAAAGCGCGCTGGTGGCTGTGAGCGAGCGCATCACGTTGTCCAGTAGCCGTTGCACGCCCTCAGCAAAAACTCCAGCCTCGCGCCCTTCGGCATGGTAACCCTTCACAACGCGCACTCCGCCAAGCGATTCGGTGAGGCGCCCGGTGACTTCAGCATTGATCTTGCCGCGCTCGCGGAAGATGGGGCGGATGGTCTTAAAGGCGCGCTGCAGAATGAGGACGAAGACGGCAATGACGGCAAAGACAATGAGCGTGATCTTGCGGCTGGTATGCAGCAGCAGCACAAAGGCCATGATGGCCGTCATCATTCCGCCAAGGAATTCGACCAGGCCGGTACCGATAATATTGCGCACGCCTTCCACGTCCGTCATGATGCGCGATACCAGCGTGCCCGTGCGGTTGGCGTCATAGAAGCTGACCGGCAGCAGGCCGATATGTTCCTGCACTTGTTTGCGCAGGTCGGCGATCATGCGCTGTGCAGCCTTCGAGAGAAGCTGCGTTAAGGAGAACGATGTGACGGCCTGAATTGCAGTCGCAGTGAAAACCACTCCCACCAGCGGCAGTAACTTCTCTGCATGGTGCTGGCGCATGACCGTGTCGATGAGGTACTTGGTCGAAGCCGGCAGGACGAGTCCGGCAACACGGTTGATGGCCATCAGGACAAGCCCGAAGACCAGCAGCCAGCGGCGCGGGCGGATGAGCTTCCACACCTCGGGAAGCACTTTTTTAAGATCAGCTTTCTTCTTCGGAGGATCGTCGCCAGCCGCTCGGATAGCGTTGCGGCGTCCGCCGCTGGTCCGCTCCGCCTTCATCGACATGGAACCGGGTCGCATAAAATCTCAGGCTCGCGCGCGGCGCGCTGCAATAAATGAGCGCACGCAAAGCAAAACAAAAAGCAGCAGGATCGCAGCCATGGCCGCTTTGGCCTCAACCGCCGCGGGAAAAGCAAACTGCCGTCCTCCGATCAACTGGAAGTAATCGTAGATGCTCTTCGCTGTGCCGAGAAAGCCCAGCAGTCCGACAGTGACGGCAATGTGCATGAAGAGCATGCGCCTCTTCGCGTCATCTGTGATAGCGAGAAAGCCCAGGATGCTGAGAACGATGCCAAAATATGTGGGTATCAGCGCAGTGGGATGCTGGTGGCCCGTAGATACAAAGCCGAAGATGCCGAGAAGAATCAGAATAACGCCGAAGACGATAGTAGTTCTTGCCATGCGTGGGAATATGCCTCCACTTATACCTATTAGTGTAAACGTGCCGTCATCCTTCTCCAGACGCTGAAAGGTATAAGCTCGACTCAATTTGTTTGCGCGGCAATGGCATCGAGAATCTGCCGGGCCGCAGCTTCCGGCGACTGCTGCGCCGAAACATGCAGCGCATCTGCTGGATTTTCGAGCGTGGCCAGCTGGCTTTCAAGCAGAGCAGGAGGCATGAAGTGGTGCCGCACCTGCATGCGCTCAGCGATCAGTTGCTTCGGTGCTTCCATCAAAGCGAAACAATAAGCGCTCGCAGGCAGTCCGCCAACCAGCGTGTTGCGGTATGTCTGCTTCAGCGCCGAGCAGGTGAGAATGCCGTTTTCGCCGCGCTCGTGCCATCCGCGGATGAGCCCGTGCAGAGTGGCCAGCCAAGGCGCGCGGTCTTCATCGGTGAGCGGAATGCCGGAGGACATCTTCCGGCGGTTGGCCTCCGGATGGTAATCGTCGCCTTCTGCAAACTGCCAGCCGGTGAGCTTCTGCAATGCCAGCGCAGCTGTAGTCTTGCCCGAGCCGCTGACTCCCATCACGATCACGATCATGCCTTTCCCTTTTCCGCCATGAGTTGCTTCACATCATCGACAATCTGGTCCGGCGACCAGTCGTTGGTTGGATACCACTTGAAGACCTTGCCGTCCGGCCCGATGACAAGCGTCGAAAGCGAGTGCGTGATGGTGCGATCTTTTTCCGGAGTGGCGCCTACATCGAAAAAGCGCAGCACAGCAGCAAGATCAGCTTTATTGGGTGCAGCGAAGTCCCAGTGCGCAAAGGTCTCTTTCGTGTAGTTGCCGGTGTAGGCACTCCCATAGCTGCGCAGCACCTGCGGCGTATCGTAATCGGGATCGAAGCTGACGCTCAGCAGATGTGTCTTGCCGTAGAGCTCGGGCTCCTTCTGCAAAGTCTTGTCAATCTGCGCAAAATTACGGCTCATGCGCGGGCAGAAATCAGCAAGCGGGCAGCGTGTGTAGATAAAAGTCATGAGCAGCACCTTACCGTGAAACTCGCCGAGGTGAATCTGCTTCCCGCTCTGGTTGAGCAGCTTGAAGTCGGGTATCTGATCGCCAGGCTTGATCGGATGATAAAAGTAGCTCGGCTTGTAATCGGGCTTGGCCTGGGCGACGATGACAATTTCATCAATCGAGTCGGAGTCGCTGGTCGCAGTCAGAGTGGCCGTGATGCTGTCGCCCGGATGAAGCTCGCTGATGATGCTCGGATTCTTGAGTTTGTAAGGCATCGTCATCGCTTCCATGTATCCGGGAATAGCAGCAGCGTCGAGCACCACTTCCGCATGCTGCGCATCGACGGAAACGACCTTGCCGCGTACAGGATAGTGCTTCGCTCCAGCGTACGATGCTTGGGTATTTTGTCTTCGGCAGCCGCCAAAAAGGAGCAGGCCCGCAAGCGCGGCGGCGCAAACTGGGCTCAGAAATTTCGGGTTCACAGGTCAGTTTACACTCTTTATGTGCTCCCACTCTTTGACTCTGAGACTCCGCAAACTCTGGCAGAAAGAGTGCACGATGCCCTTCACGACGGCGCTATGGTTGTCACGGCAAATGCGCGCGCCGCACGGTCTCTGCGCTTCCTGTATGCGGAGCAGCAACGCGCGAGCGGACGCGAGATGTGGGCCTCACCGCCAATCTTTGACTGGGACACATGGTTAAGGAGCCTATGGCGGGAGCTGGGATTTGTTGATCCAAGCCTTCCTCTGCTGCTCACGCCGCTGCAGGAGCGCTCTCTGTGGAGGCAGGTCGAGCAGGCTGACGCTGAGCTGGTGGTCTCGCCCGACGGCATGGCATCGCTCGCGCAGAGCGCTTATGCGTTGCTGAGCGAATACCGGCTGCATGATGCGCGCCGATCGTCATGGGCGGAGCCTGATGCGGAATGTTTTCGCAAGTGGGCCCAGTCCTTCGACCGGCTGTGCAGCGGCAATCGCTGGATGAGCCGCAGCGATCTCGAAGACAGGCTCTGCGCAGCAGTGAGAGCAGGCGCGCTTGTGCCTCCGGCAAACCTGCTGCTGGTGGGCTTTGACCGGACGACTCCGGTGCAGGAGCGATTACTCGAAGCGCTGCGCAGTGCGGGATCGACAACAGAAGACGCCGAGATGGCGCAGCCGGGGCAGGTGGAGCAGACGCTGGCTGTGGCCGATGATGCTCGCGACGAGCTCTTTGCCTGCGCGCAGTGGGCGAGAAAGCTGCTTGAAGCTGATCCGGCAAAGCGCATCGGTGTGATTGCCCCGGATATCAGCAGCATCCGAACAGAGGCGGAGCGCGTTTTCCGCGAAGTCCTGATGCCGCAGTCGCTCGATGTAACTGCCGAAGCGATTGCTGCGCCGTTTGAGTTTTCACTAGGCGTTCCGCTCGCTGGAGTTCCCGTTGTGCGCGCTGCGTTGCTCATGCTGCGTTGGACAATCGATCCGCTTCCGGAAGAGTCGATGACTTGGCTGCTGCTTTCAGGATTTTTTTCAACTGATTCAACGGAAACTCTCACCCTTGCCGATCTCGACTGCAGGCTCCGGGATTCGGGTTCGCTTTCTCCTGAGACTTCGCTTGAAGCATTCATCCAGAGAACAAAGCCAAATGCCTTCAGAGAACGGGCACAGCGCCTACTGCGCAAAGTTCCGGATGAGAAGAAGACCTACATCGAGTGGTGCGAGCTGGCGGAGCAACTGTTGAAGGAAAGCCGCTGGCCCGGTTATCGTCCCGTGGACAGCGTGCAGTTCCAGGCGCAGATGCGCTGGCAGAAGCTGCTGGATGAAATTGCGCTGCTCGATTTTTCCGGGCGCGCTATTGGCTTTAGAAGTTTTCTTCAGACGCTCGACCGACACGCCGCCGATACGATTTTTACTCCCGAATCGCATCATGCTCCTATCCAGATACTCGGAGCACTTGAATCATCTGGGCAGACCTTCGATGCCTTGTGGTTTCTGGACGCAGACGATGCGCAATGGCCTCAGTCAGGCAGACCGCATCCGCTTCTGCCGCCTTTTTTGCAGCACAGGGCAAAGCTGCCGCACTCAAGCACTCAGGCTGACACCGAGCTTGCATTGGCAGCGACGAAGCGCATCGCAGCCAGCGCGCCTGAGATTGTCTTCAGCCACGCGCGGCAGAACAAGGAAGGCGAGTTGCGGGCATCGCCATTGCTTACGGCAGTCTTTGGCACGGGACACGTGCCGATCACCACGCATGACCTTCGCAATCGGCTGGCGATCAGCAAGCCGATAAAAAATCGCCTCCTGCTGGATACGATCGTCAGATCTTCAGAAGCCGCTCCATGGCCCGCGGAGCGCGTCGCCGGTGGTGCAAGCATCCTCAAGGAGCAGGCAGCATGCCCCTTCCAGGCGTTTGCTACGCGGCGGCTGGCGGCGCGTCCGTTGAACCGGACGGAGTGGGGCCTGAGCGCGATGGAGCGCGGCAGCATCATGCATGAGATTCTGGAGCGCATCTGGTCGCCGGAAACCCCGGAAGCGTTCCGTATGGTCACGCTTGAGGATTTGAAAAAGGTAATCGCAGCGAACAGCCTGGACGATGTTTTGTCTTTTCATATCGGACAGGTCTTTGCGCAGCGAATCGAGGAGCACTCCGCCGATGCATGGATGCGTGCATATCTCGAATCCGAGCAGAAGCGCCTGCTCGTCCGCCTGCGCGAATGGATGCAGTGCGAAGCAGAGCGCGAGCCGTTCACTGTGGAAGCGCGCGAGAAGAAGCTCGAAGATGTAAACGTGGGTGGTCTGAAGCTGAATCTGCGCGCCGACCGCATCGATCGATTGGCTGACGGCAACCATCTGCTCATCGACTACAAGACAGGCAAGGTATCGACGGCGGACTGGCAGGGCGAGCGGCCGAGTGAGCCGCAGCTGCCGCTTTACGCGGTCTACGGAAATGTCGAACAAGTTAACGGCCTGCTTTTTGCCCAGATTCGCGCCGGCGAGACAGACTTCATTGGCCGCGTAGCTCATGCGAAAGAACAATTCAAGGCCGGCCTCACGCCAAGCAGCGCGCTGGTCAACGAGCCTTATGGCGACAGCATGCGCGAAGGCTGGCAGCGTGCGCTGCTCGGGCTGGCAGAAGAGTTTCTGCGCGGCGAGGCGTCAGTCGACCCGAAAGAAGGATTGAAGACGTGCAAGTTCTGCGCGCTTCCGGGACTGTGCCGCATAGCCGAGGCAGAGATCGCTGCGGATGGAGAAGAAGCGGGCAATGACTGAACTGCGCGTTGTGGCTCCAGATGAAGCACAGCGCAAGGAAGCGCTGAACACCCGCATCTCCTGCATTGTTCAGGCGCCTGCGGGCTCTGGCAAAACGGAACTGTTGACGCAGCGTTTTCTTAAATTGCTTTCCGAGGTGGACGAGCCGGAGCAGATTCTGGCCATCACCTTCACGCGCGCGGCTACGGCGGAAATGCGTTCACGCATCCTGAAGCAGCTTGAGTCTGCGCGCAACAAACCACATACAAAAGGCGACGTAGCGCTCGCTGCCGCGCGCGCGGCTCTTGCCCATTCCGAAACCAGGGGATGGAAGCTGCTCGAGCAGCCGCAGCGCCTGAATATCCAGACCATCGATTCGCTGTGCATGCGTATCGCGCACGAACAGCCGCTGCTGGCACGCATGGGCGGGCACCTGACGCCGCAGGAGGATGCGCGTGCGCTCTACGATGAGGCAGCGAGGCTCACGCTCGCAAATCTCGGCGGGAAACACGAGATCCATGCGGCGCTGATGCACCTGCTCGCGCTGCGCGACAACAACCTTCCCGACGCTCAGGCGCTGATTGCCTCGATGCTCGCCGCGCGCGATCAGTGGCTGCATGTGCTTCCGCTGAGCCGCGAGCTGTCGGGCGAAGACTGGGATAACATCCGGCTTCAATTGGAGGAACCTTTCCGCAATGCAGTCCGCCGAGCGCTCAAGGACGTCCATCAGACACTCACGGCCATACCGGCTCTCGGCAAAGAGCTGATCGAGCTCGCAAACTATGCAGCGAGCAATCCGAATGAACTCGATCTGGGACCGGTTGCTCATATGCGTTCGCTGCCTGAGCCCACGGAGAAGTATCTCGACCAGTGGCTCTGCTTCTGCAAATTGCTGCTGACGAAAAACAGCGATGCGTGGCGCAAACAGGTGACAGTCAAGGATGGCTTCCCTGCTGCAAAGAGCCGCACGAAAGATTCGCCGGAGCAGCAGCACAAAGACCGCATGATGTCGCTGATCGGGCGGCTTTCGAAAATGGATGGCTTGCTCGAAGCGCTTGCGAGCATCCGCAAGCTGCCGCCATCGCGCTACAACGAAGATCAGTGGAGCATTCTGCACGATTTGTTCGTAGTCCTGCGTTATGCGGTTGCTGAGCTGCGTGTTCTCTTCGCAGAGCAGAACATGATTGATTTTGTCGAGCTGGGCATTGCCGCTTCACAAGTGCTCGACAGCGATCATCCGAGTGAAAGCGCTCTGCGCTTCGGCGAACGCGTGCGACACCTTTTGGTGGATGAATTCCAGGACACGTCGCGCCGCCAATTAAAGCTTGTAGAAATGCTGCTGCGCGCGTGGGGCACCGATGAGCACCGAACCTGCTTTCTGGTTGGCGACCCGATGCAGTCGATCTATATGTTCCGGCAGGCTGAGGTCGAATTGTTCGAGCAGGTGCAGCGGCATGGCATTGTTTCTGATGGCCAGGTGCACGAATGTAGACCGCTGCAACTCACAGCAAACTTCCGCTCCCATGCAGGATTGACGGAAAAGCTGAACGCCTACTTCGATACGATTTTTGGAACTGCGCGTATTCCCGGAGCAGCCGCGGTTTCATTCTCGCCCTCTGAAGCAGTTGCTCCTGCATATGCTGGCGATACAGTAGTACTGCATCCGCGCTTCGTTCCCAAGGGCGACCCGGAGACCGCCGAGCAGGCACGCAATCATGAATCCGAAGAGGTGTTGGAACTTATCGGGACATACATGCCGCGCATCCAGCAGGCAGAGACAAATCCTGATGATTCGTTCACGGTCGCAGTACTGGCACGGGCGCGACAGCACATGACCCTGATTGCGCAGAAGCTGCGTGAAAATCATATTCCCTATCGCTCGGTTGAGCTGGAGACCCTGGGCGAGCGGCAGGAGGTCCGCGACCTTGTGTCGCTGACGCGCGCACTGCTGCATCCGATGGATCGCGTGGCTTGGCTCTCTGTCCTGCGTGCTCCGTGGTGCGGGCTGATGCTCGATGACCTGCATGTTCTCTGCGGCGAGGATGAGAAGCGCTTTGCGCGCCGGCCCGTGTTGCAGTTAGTCAGCGAAAGATCGAAACTGCTGACCAATGACGGGCAGCAGCGGCTGAAGCGCGTTTCCGCCATCCTTCAACGCGCACTTGAAATTCAATATCAGCAGGGACAGGCGTTCTCTACGTGGATCGAGCGGACATGGCACTCGCTGGGAGGCCCGCTATACCTCGATGAGACAGAGCGTGAGAATGCACGCGTCTTCTTCTCCATGCTGGATAGTCTATCTCCTGACGGCATTGAGATGGATCAGCAGTTGGAACGTCTCTTTGCTCAGCCCGACCCGCGCGCGAGCGAACGCTTTGGTGTGCAGCTGATGACCATCCACAAAGCCAAGGGCCTGGGTTTTGATGCGGTTATCGTGCCCGGGCTCGAGCGCAATACGGGGCGTGATCCGAAACCGCTGATCAGCATGCTGCAACGCGCGCGTCTTGATGATGCGGATGAGGACGAGCTGTTAGTGGCCCCGATCGACAGCAAGGGCAGCGACACGCATCCGCTGTATCGCTGGGTGCAGAAGCAGCGTCAGATACGCGATGTCGAGGAGCGGAAGCGCATCTTCTACGTTGCCTGCACACGTGCGAGGCGCGAGCTCCACCTATTTGGAACTGCCACGGTGACAAATAGTGGTGACCTTCTGGCAGGCACAACGGATAGCCTTCTGAATTCAGCATGGCCTGCGGTGAAAGATGAATTTGTTTCGGTGTACGAGGAAAAGAACAGGCAGAATGTGATTCCCTTCCCTGCTCCGCAGCCCGGAGTCGTGGATATTGCAGCGGTCGCGGCTCCTGTACATCCTTTTCTGATGCTGCACCGGCTGCCTCTGGATATAGCGTGGCCGGATGTGGAGACAAATGTAACTGTCACTGGCACATTTGCGACTCCTATAAACGTCGAGCGCGAGCCTTTTGAAAGGCCGGAGGGTTCGCGACTGCAACGGTTGACGGGCAGCATAATCCATGCGTTGCTGGAGCGATTGAGCCGGCGGCCGCAGTCAGATGACAAGCTACGCCCCTGGCTTGAGACGCAAGCGACAGCGATGCTGCGCGCAGCAGCTCTGCCTTCATCTCCGTCTGCGCGCACGCAGGCGGAGATTGTGGAGGCTGTCGAAGCTGCGGCTGCCGATCCTTATGGCCGCTGGCTGCTGGCGGAGCATCCAGAAGCGCAGTCGGAGGCTTCGTGGACAGGATGGATGGATGGAACACTGCGTACGCTGCGCGCAGACCGCATTTTCCGCGCCGGCGGTGAGCCGCTGTCTTCAGGAACAAGTCATATCTGGGTGGTGGACTACAAGACGACGCAGTATTCCGGCGCGGATGTGGCTGGGTTTCTTGCTGCACAGCGGGAACAGTACGAGCCTCAGCTTGCGCTCTACGGACGAGCGCTCCGGAAGATTCACGGCGAGAACATATCGTTGCGATTTGCGCTTTACTTTCCGAGGATAAGAAAGCTGGAGTATTGGCAAGCCTAAAACGGATGACCGCGGAACAGATAAAAGAGCTCGATGATAAGAATGATGACGACCGTCAGCTCCAGAAAGAAGGCGCGGCTCTGGTTGAACTGGTCGACCATAAAGTGGTAGAGCTCGCGGGCGGTCTGGACCTTGTTGGTGACGAGGTCCTTATAGTCGGGCACTCCTACTTTGGCCGCAGCCAGCTTGTAGAGGCGCGCAGAGAACATATCGCTCAGGAACTTGATGGCATTGTCGGCGTGCTCGGTCAGCTCGGTAACTTCAAGCAGAACAGTGTTTAGCTTTGTGGCGTCGCGCGCCAGTCGCCAGCGCGCAAAGAGTCCTGTGCCTTTGTCGAGCGAGTTGTAGACGCCTTCGAGTTCGGTAGTAAGCAGGTCATCGTAGTGGCGGAATTCTAGAAGCTGTGAATTCGCATATTCGAGCAGCTGGATGGCGCTCTCGGCTCCGGCAGGCGTGTCATAGAGAAAGGCAGCGTTCCAGCCGATAACAGCAAGGTCGCAGACGGAGTAAGAGATGCCGGACTGCAGGACTTCCTGGCGTTCGCTGGAAGATAGTTCTGTCGTGTCGCCGCGCACAATCTGCGAGATTTCCTTTCCGTGCTGTGCGAGCAGCATGGCTGCAGTTGGCGTTCCGGGCAATTCGTGGACATGAAAAATGAAGTAGTCTTCGTTGAGCCAGTTCTTATAGGGCTTGATCAGCGCAGCTGCGGCCTGATCGAGGCGCCTGCGTGCGATGCTAAGGGCATGCGCAGAAAAATCGACGTCCCACACCCAACGGCTGGAGAGTTGGACAAGTTTCTGCCAGTTTCCGGTAAAAGGCAGCTCGAAAATCACGCTGACGACACCGTAGTCGTAATACTTGATCTGCCCATGCAGACGCTCTCCGGTTTCGAGGGTGAGGCTCTCGGCGGATTCGACGACGGGCGGGCGTTCATAGCGGATGTAATTAGGCAGCGCGTGCTTCAGCGGCGGCCTTTGCACGGTCTGCGCGCTGAAGATCTGCCTCAGCTTGTCGAGGCGGATTTCTTCGCAGACATCGAACTGGATGAGGACGCGGACGGAGCCCTGAAGGATTTCGTCGTTTGCCACGAGAAACAATTGTATCGCCTGGATTTAGTTGTCGTGTCTACGCCCCGATTCTCTCGGGATGACAAAATATCTGATATGCCGAAGCGGAGCGCCGGGGTTTTGATGTATCGCCGTCGTAATGGCGGGCTGGAAGTTTTTCTCGTGCATTTTGGAGGTCCTTTCTGGGCTAGAAAGGACCTGGGAGCGTGGTCTGTTCCCAAGGGTGAATACTTGGACAACGAAGAACCTTTGACTGTCGCGAAGCGTGAGTTTGAGGAAGAGACCGGAGTTACAGTCGACGGGGATTTTGTTTCACTCGGCGATGTGAAGCAGGCTGGCGGAAAGCTGGTGAGTGTGTGGGCGGTTGAGGGAGATTGCGATCCTTCGCGGATGAAGAGCAATACATTTCAGATGGAATGGCCTCCCAGGTCGGGGAAGATGGCGGAGTTTCCTGAGGTGGATCGCTGGGGGTGGTTCTCACTTGAGGAGGCCGGAGAGAAGATTTTGAGCAGGCAGAGGGTGTTTCTGGAGAAACTGTCGGAGGTTGTTTAGACAAGTTCCTTCTGATCTTTGCTTTATCTACCGATGCAAAAGATGATCATTGCTTTCGCGACGATTAACCGCGGGTGCCGTCGCCTATGCTCATCTGGTGGCGAACGTCATAGCCCTGCACCCAAAAGATGACATCTTCGGCGATGTTGGTGGCGTGATCAGCAACGCGTTCCAGGCTGCGGGCAATCACCAGCGCATTGAGTGCCTGGGGCGTGTACTGCGGCTGCTCGCGCATCACGTTCAACAGCGCGTAGTGGATGGTTTCGTTCAACTTGTCGACGCTGTCGTCCATGGAGAGAACGGATTGCGCCATTTTTGCATCAGCTTCGATGAAGGCGTGCAGCGCCTTGCGCACCATGGCGACGGCAAGATTCGCCATACGGGGGATATCAATGGGGAGGTCAACTACCGGATAGGCTTCGAGATCGCGCACGCGCTCGGTGATGTTGACGGCTGAGTCGCCCACGCGTTCGACATCGGCGTTAATTTTGATGACAGCGAGGATGAAGCGGAGATCGATGGCCATGGGTTGTTCCATGGCGAGGAGATCGAGAGCCATCTGGTCGATCTCGCGCTCGAGGCGGTTGATAGCGAGTTCGCTGCGGTCAACCAGGTCACAAATGGAGATGTCGCGGGTACGATAGGCTTCTACGGCGCGGTGAATAGACTGTTCCGCCATTCCCGCAACCACGAGCAGTTTCTCTTTGAGATCATCAAGGCTTTTGTGAAAACGAAGGCGCATCATCCAAACCTGCCTGTGATGTAATCTTCCGTCCTCTTGTCGCCTGGATTTGTGAAAATTTTATGAGTCGTATCAAATTCGACAAGTTTGCCGTTCAGGAAGAACCCTGTGCGCTCGGCAACGCGCGCGGCCTGCTGCATATTGTGGGTGACGATAACGATGGTGTACTGCGATTTGAGCTGAAAGATGAGGTCTTCAATCTTCGAGGTGGAGACGGGATCGAGCGCCGAGGCAGGCTCGTCCATAAGCAGCACTTCGGGATCGACGGCAAGAGCGCGGGCGATGCAGAGACGCTGCTGTTGTCCGCCGGAAAGGCTGGCGCCGGACTTCTTCTTCAGGTCGTCCTTGACTTCGTCCCACAAAGCAGCGCCCTTCAGCGAACGCTCGACGACCTCATCCAGTACGCGGCGATTGCGGAAGCCGTTGAGGCGCAGGCCGGCGGCGACGTTGTCGTAAATAGACATGGTCGGAAAAGGATTGGGGCGCTGGAAGACCATGCCGATGCGGCGGCGGACTTCTACGGGTGAGACATCGTTATATATGTCAAGGTCGCCAATGCGGATGGTGCCGGCGGTTCTGCCGATGGGATTTGTCTCGTGCATGCGGTTGATGCAGCGCACGAAAGTGGACTTGCCGCAACCGGAGGGACCGATAAGCGCAGTAGCCTGGTTTGCCGGAATATGCAGGTTGATGTCGTGCAGCGCATGATTTGCGCCATACCACGCATTGAACTGTGAAACTTCAATTCCGACACTCACTTAATTTGCTCCCTTCAAAACACCGCGCGTGGTAACGTAACGCACCAATGCAACGGACACAACAATTAAAACAATGAGAACCAGAGCTCCCGCCCAGGCAAGACGATGCCACTCGTCATACGGCGAGAGAGCATACTTGTAAATCCGGAGCGGCAAGGCATCGATCGGCTGGTTGACGGAGGCGCTCCAGAACTCATTGCCGAACGCGGTAAAGAGGAGAGGAGCCGTTTCTCCGGCGACGCGGGCAAAGGCGAGCATGCATCCGGTGATAACACCAGGCAATGCTGTCTTGAGCGTGATGGCGAGCACGGAGCGCCAGTTGGGCACGCCGAGGCCAAGCGCGGCTTCGCGAATCGGATTGGGCACCATTACGAGCATCTCTTCCGTGGTGCGTGTGATGGTAGGGATCATCATGATCCCGAGAGCCACTCCACCAGCGATCGCCGAGAAACCTTTTTGCGGAACAACAACCAGCGCATATGCAGCCAGGCCCATGACAATGGAAGGCACTCCACTGAGTACATCCGCAGTAAAGCGCACCAGGTTGGCCAGCCGGCTGCCGCGACCGAACTCCGAAAGATAGATGCCCGCGCCGATGCCGATAGGAACGCCAAGAAGACTGCTGAGAGCAAGCAGCACGGCCGACCCGACAATCGAGTTGGCCATGCCTCCGCCCAGTTCCCCGACAGGTACAGGATTCTTGGTAAAGAAAGCCAGGTTGAGCGAACTGGCGCCCATGTATATCAGGTAGAGAAAGATGGCAACCAGCGGCGCGACGACAATGATGGTGCTCGCAACAGCCATGCCCGTAGCCGCGTGGTCGGCAAACATGCGCCAGGTATGATTCGCTTTGCTGGTCTTTTGTAATGAGGCCATGATGGTTTGTCCGTTCTGTGCGCTCAGGCAGCCTGCGACGGCGCGCCGCGCGTAACTGCCCATACCAGCAGGCGCGCGATGGCATTGACAATGATGGTGACGATCAGGAGCGCCAGGCCGATCTCGATGAGCGCGCTGCGGTACAAGTCGTCCGTTGCCTCGCTGAACTCATTGGCAATGACGCTGGCCATGCTGTAGCCAAGCCCCAGAAGCGACTTGTTCATGACGGGACTGTTGCCGATGACCATGGTGACGGCGATGGTTTCGCCGAGAGCGCGGCCCAGGCCGAGAATGATCGATCCGACAATTCCGATGCGCGCATTGCGCAGCACGCCCATGCGGATCATCTCCCAGCGAGTGGCGCCGAGCGCCAGCACAGCTTCGCGCTGTGCATTGGGGACAGCAGTCATGACTTCGCGTGTGAGCGAAGAGATGATGGGCAGGATCATGATCGACAAAATGATGCCGGCGGCAAGGATACCCACGCCGAAGTTCGGACCGGCAAAGAATCCTGTCCAGCCAAGCAGCTTCATCAGCAGCGGATTTACATGCTCGCGAAGAATGGGAACGAGAACGAAGAAGCCCCAGACGCCGTAAACTACGCTGGGAATCGCAGCGAGCAGCTCAGTGAGGAAGGCAAGCGGCGCGCGCAGTACTTTCGGGCACATCTCGGTGAGGAAGACGGCAACGCCGACAGCGAGCGGCACAGCGATGATGAGCGCAACGATCGAGGAAACCAGCGTGCCGTAGACGAAGGGCAACGCGCCGAAGTCTCCGGAGACAGGATCCCATGCCTGCTTGAAGAAGAAGCCCAGGCCAAACTTCGAAAAGGCCAGGTTGGATTGGCGCGCCAGCTCCCAGGCAATCAGGGCGACGATGGCAAAAATGCACAGGGCGCAGATCAGCATCAGCCAGCGGAAGGAGTGGTCGGCGGCCGACGAATTTCCCCGGCCCAGCAGGAAGGCGCGAATTTGCGACGGCGGAGGATTTTCTGTCGTTGCCGCCGGATTTTTTGCCGCAGAATCTGAGGTCAAAGGCGGGCCGGACACACGAGGTTCCTGAACTTTGAGATTCACCATATTCTAGGCTAAACGGCTTTCTTGAATGCCGTGTTAAACACTATGAAATATAAGGAAATATCTGGGCCTGGGAGAAGCACTTACCTGCGCGAAATATACCTCAGGGTGCTAAGGCCTTCTTCAACTTCCTGATTTTATTGTGAGGGCTAAAAGGCACTTACGTGCATTAACAGTTGGCAAAGAATAAAGACGCGCCTTGAGACGCGTCTTTATTCCGGATGCCGGTGGATAACCTTACTTCAGCTGGGCAATCGTGCCGCGGACCTTCTCGGCCACGGACTTCGGCAGCGGAGCGTAGTAAAGAGAGCTGGTTTCGGACTGGCCATGATCGAGCATCCAGTTCAGAAAATCCTTGATGACCTTGCCATTTTCAGCATTGGGCGCCGGAGTGGGGATCAGCAGCCAGGTGAAGCTGGCGATAGGGTAGGCGTCCTTTCCGGGCGCGTTGGTGATGGAGACGCGGTAATCGGCAGGCATCTGCTTCACGGTGGCCGCAGCCTCCGTTACGCCTTCGACGCTGGCCTTGACCCAGTTGCCGGAAGCGTTCTTGACGTAGCCGTACTGAATCTTGTTCTGGAGCGCGTAGATCAGTTCGACATAGCCAATGGCGCCGGGCATCTGGCGGACGAGTCCGGCAACGCCTTCATTGCCCTTGCCGCCGATTCCCTTCGGCCAGGCCACAGCAGTGTTGCGGCCGACGCTGTTCTTCCAGTCGTTGCTGACCTTCGAGAGATAATCGGTAAAGATATAGGTGGTACCGCTGCCGTCGGAGCGATGGGCGACAACAATATCAGTGTTGGGCAGCTTCACGCCCGCGTTATCCTTCGCGATGCGGGCATCGCTCCAGTTGGTGATCTTACCGAGGTAAATATCAGCCAGGACATCAGGCGAAAACTTGAGCTCGGAGCCTATCCCGGGCAGGTTGTAGATAGGAACGACGGCGCCGAGCACGGTGGGAATATGGATGATCTTGACCTTCGAAGACTGGAGCTGCTCGTCGCTCATCGGGCCGTCGCTGGCGCCGAAATCCACAGTGCCTGAGGTGACCTGCTTGATGCCGCCACCGCTGCCGATAGGCTGGTAGTTGATCTGAACACCTGGGTGCTGGGAACTGTATTCGCTGAACCACTTCGAATAGATCGGATTCGGAAACGTTGCTCCGGCACCATTGATTTTCTGGGCAAACCCTGCAGCTGCCGAACACACAACGAGTGCAGCAGCAAAAAACGTGCTTTTTTTCACAAACTCCCCCTTGGAAACTACTTTCTGATTCTGGGTACGAATTGTTACAGATCGTTTACAGACGTGTGAATTGGTCGAAAAAGGGGTAGGATTTCCTGTCGCATCCGGGCATTTGCGGAACGCCTCCAATTACCTGATTTCAGGTAAACTTTCAGTAGGGATGCATCATGGCCATAACCAGAGCATTTCGCGTCATCACCGACCCAAGGGCCCAAAAAGCCGAGACTTATCGCTATTGGCAATCGCGAACCATTGCCGAGAAGTTCGCCGCGATCATCCAGGTCACGGCAGACGCTTATGCCATGGCCGGAAAGAGTTTTGATGCTACCCGCCGATCTGAAAGAACTTTTGCTCCCATTCAACGCTCACAAGGTTGAATATCTGATTGTCGGAGGCCATGCTGTTGGCGTCTACTCCGAGCCACGCGCGACGAAAGACCTCGACATTTTTATCCGGTCCAGCAAGAAAAACAGCGAAGCGGTCTATCGAGTACTAGCAGCATATGGTGCTCCTCTCAGTGGCGTTCTTCCAGATACTTGGAAAAACGGCCTTTCAGCTCGGAGTCGAACCTTACAGGATCGACATTCTCCAGGTCATCGATGGAGTTTCTTTTGATGAAGCGTGGAATGACCGGACGGAAGGCACTCTTGAAGAGGGTGTCCCGGTGAATTTCATTTCTCGAAAACACCTTATCCAGAACAAACTGGCTTCGGGACGTTATATTGACCTTCACGATGTAGATGTTCTTCGCAAGGCAGCCAAACAAGTACCTCCTCTACAACAGAAGTAGTCATCCTCTTTTTCAAACTTGCTTTACTGCTACCTGCATAACAGCCTCAGCAGACACCGGCTTTTTCTCAGGAGCCAGAGGCAGCGTAAAGAGAAAAGTAACACCCGAGCCAAGCTCGCTTTCAGCGCGGATGGTGCCTCCGTGGGCCAGAATAATGTGTTTCACGATGGCCAGCCCCAGGCCGGTGCCGCCAGATTCGCGCGACCGGGCCTTATCGACTCGATAGAAGCGCTCGAAGATACGATCCAGATGCTCAGAGGCAATGCCAGGCCCAAAATCGCGCACGAAGAATTCGACCATCTTTTCGTCCTTCAGCAGGTGAGCGCCTGCCACCACTCGCTTCCCCGATTTGCCATACTTCATGGCGTTCTCGATGAGGTTGCCGAAAACCTGATTGAGGGCGTCGGCATCGGCAAGAACGAGTGCGTCGGTGGTCTCTGCGGCTTCGAGGCTCACGTCGGAATCGAGCACCATGCCTGTAAGCGAATCGATAGCGTCTTCGACGAGCGCGGAGGCGCGCATGGATTGGAGGGCAAGCTTGTAATCGCCGGATTCAACGCTCGCAAGCGCAAGCAGGTCTTCGGTCAGGCGGTTCATACGCGTAGCATTCTTGAGGATGATCGAGAGAAATTCCCGCGCCTGCGGGGAGACATCTTCGCCGCCTTCAAGAAGCGTCTCGACATATCCAGAGATGGAAGTAAGCGGGGTGCGCAGCTCGTGCGAGACGTTGGCAATGAAGTCGCGGCGTGTCTTTTCCGCGCGCTCCACGCTGGTAACATCGTGGAGCACAGCAACAGCTCCGCCGCCAGGCGTGGGGGCCGCGTTGACTTCAAAGATTTTCCCGGGGGCGACGGTCAGAGCTTTGCCGGTAAGGATCTGACGCTGCTTGAGCGCGCCTTCGACACAGGCGAGAACGTCAGGATCGCGCAGCAGCTCGACTAACGGGCGGCCTTCGCGCACAGCGCTTGAACAGATGCGCTGCATGACCGCATTTGACCAGATGACCTGGCTCTGCGCGTTGACGGCAACGACGGCCTCCTGCATGCTGTCGAGCAGCGTGGTGAGTTCGCGGCGGCTGGCCTCAAGGGCGTGGAAGCTCTGCTCGAGGCGGCTTGCGGTGACGTCGAGTGCGCGGGCTACCTCAGAGAGTTCGTCGAGATCGTCTTCCTGCAAACGCGCTGAAAGATCGCCCGCTGCAATGCGGTTGGCGAAGAGAACAATGCGGTCCAGGCGCTTCGCGATGCGTCGCGTGAAAAATGCGGCCAGCAGCGTGGCCGCGACCAGCGCGAGGACGGAAGCCAGAATCAGGTCGCGTGTTGCGTTGGGCTGTTCACTGACCGCGCGTTCGAGAAGAGGACGCAGGGAGAGGTCGAGGATGAACGTTCCGGCCAACAGCACCAGAACGAAAGACAGAAGCAGTTTGGTGAATACTCTGCCCGTCATTGCACCGGCCGCGGAATCTCAAAGCGATATCCGGCGCCGCGCACAGTCTTTAGAAAGCGCGGATTTTCCGGATCAGCCTCGATTTTCTCACGGATACGGCGCACATACACATCCACGGAGCGCGGCGTCACGAAGCGGGCGTCACCCCAGACGGCATCAAGTAGATGGTCGCGGCTGAAGACCCGCCCGGGATGACGGGCCAGGTAGTCGAGCAGACGGAACTCTGTCGCGGTGGTGGTGGTAAGCTCGTCGCGGACCTTGAGCTGCATGGCTCCAGCATCGATAACGATGTCTTCAAAGGTAATGACGGACGGCGTCGACGGCCGCTCGAAGCGGCGCAGTACGGCTTTGACGCGGGCAAGGAGCTCGCGGGGCGCAAAGGGCTTGGTGATGTAGTCGTCGGCGCCAAGCTCAAGGCCTAGAACGCGGTCATTTTCCGAAGCGCGGGCAGTAAGAAAGATGATGGGAACCGTGCTCAGCGCGGCATGAGCGCGCAGGCGGCGGCACACGTCGAGCCCGTCTCCGCCGGGAACCATGATGTCGAGCAGGAAGAGCGAGGGCGGCTGGCGTTCAGCATCGGCGATGACGTTGGTAGGGTTCGCATAAACCCGGGCGCCGAATCCGGCGGCTTCCAGGTGATGCTGCACTAATCGTGAAATGTCTGCGTCATCCTCTAATACAAATACGGTCTGACTCACGCTTGTTTTCAACCTCGCGTAGTGCCCTGTCTGCAACAAGGCGCTGGGGATATTCCTCCTTCAGGCTACTCCAGGACGGCAAAGAGAATGCAAACGTTCTGTTAAAAAGGTCAGAGCTCAAAGCTCAGGGCAACAGAGCACAGAGCTCAGGGTAAGGGGTACAGCGCCCAGGTATACAGTTGTCATCCTGAGCGTAAGTATAAGGCTGTCATTCTGAGCGAAGCGAAGAACCTGCTTTTAGTAGCATCAATAGCCACAACACCGGATGCCCCAGGGCCTGCCCTGAGCGAAGCAGAATGGGTTGGCGAAGCTAACCTGGGTAAGTTGGTAGATTCTCCGCGATGGGTAGGAAAACAAAACAACCATCCGGGCCACAACTAATCCGACCCCTGCACCCTACTTCCCTGGCCTTCTCACATCGACTGCACCGGAATCCGCATAATATCCTCGATCAGCCCAATCTCTTTCTGCATAAAGGGTTCCGCATAACGGACCCCCGCCAGCAGGCCATAATGGCGAGCCTCGGCAAATATGCGTTCGCGAATTTCCTCCTCAGGAACAAAGAGGCTGCTGCCAGTGGACTGGTTCTGGTACTGGGATTTGTAGGCCATCAGCGACTGGTGACGCTGCTCGATGTATGGCGTGATGTCGACAACGAAGCTGGGGCGCACGTCGGCATAGAGGCTGGCGTAGAGAATTTTGTAAGGGCGATGCGGTGGCATGCCAGTGTCGAGCTTTGCCAGCCCTGACAGGAAACAGGCTTCATATCCGAGTGTGGACGTGGTGTAGTGATCCGGGTGGCGGCCAGTCCAATACGGAAGGATGACGACGCGGGGACGCACTTCGCGCAGGACGCGGACGATCTTCACACGGTTTTCGTATGTGTTCTCGACCCGGCCGTCAGGTATATCAAGGGCCTGCCGCCAGCTTACGCTGAGAATCTTTGCGGCTTCGGCTGCTTCGGCAGCACGCTCCTCGGCAGAGCCGCGGGTTCCGGTTTCGCCCTGCGTCAGATCAAGGATGGCAGTGCGCCAGCCCAGGGTTTTCATCTTTATTAGAGTGCCGCCGCAAGTCTGCTCCACGTCATCACGGTGGGCGGCTATGGCCAGGATGTCGGCAATGGAGGTTTCCGGCATTTCTTTAAGATACCGAAGTTTCTGATTGGCAGGCCTTTCGCTCGGGTGCCCCAGAGCCTGCCCTGAGCGAAGCCGAATGGGTTCGCGTAGCTAACCTGGGGTGTTTACCGGAGTGTATCCGGAATGTCAACAGTCTGGACAATTCACAAGCCATAGTCACTCCGGAAAATGTCATGCTGAGTGCCTATGCTTTCTCGCCTGCTTGCCATTGTGCTTTTCCTCGTGTCTGCGAACTCTCTGTCTGCGCAGACAAATCCTGACTGGACCGCTCCCTTCCCGCCGCACCGCGTGATCGGGAATGTGTACTACGTCGGAAGCAAAGACCTCGCCGCCTTCCTCATCACAACACCACAGGGGCACATCCTGATCAACAGCAATCTCGAGACGTCGCCGGCGCAGATCAAAAAGAGCGTTGAGCAGCTTGGTTTCCGCTTCAGTGACATCAAGGTCCTGCTCATCAGTCATGCGCATATTGACCATTGCGCAGGGAGCGCGCTGATCAAGCAACTGACTGGCGCTAAATACATGGTGATGGATGCCGATGTGCCTGCAGTGGAGGACGGCGGCAGGAGCGATTTCAAGTACGGCCAGTCAAAGAACATGCTCTTCCCGCCAGCAAAGGTAGACCGCGTTCTGCATGACGGGGATGAAGTCCGTTTGGGAAACGTGGTACTGATCGCGCATCTGACGCCGGGACACACAAAGGGCTGCACAACCTGGACACTGAAGGTCGAGGACAAGGGCAAAAGCTATGACGTCGTGATTGTAGGGAGCCCGAATGTCAATCCCGGATACAAGCTCGTGAACAATGCGAAGTATCCGCAGATTGCCCAGGACTACCAGCGGACCTTTCGCGTCATGAAGTCCCTGCACTGCGACATCTTTCTCGGTGCGCACGGAGGCTACTACGATATGCAGGAGAAATTCGCCCGTCTGAAAAATGGCGGCACGAACCCGTTCATTGATCCCGATGGGTACAGGGATTATGTAGCAGACCGGGAGCAGGCATTTCTTGCCGAGCTGAAGAAGCAGCAATGAAGCAGGGAGATAGTGATTAGGGAAATAGGGAATGAGGGAGTCGACTCCAACCTGTTTTTGTGGCTATCACTGCGATTCTTTGACGGAGTTACCTGAGTGAAGCCAAAAGGTTCAGGATGCCTATTCATTCTGTGCCCTGCACCCTGAGCGCTGTGCGCTAATCCCTACTTCCCTATTCCCTACTTCCCTAATAGGTAGTGTTATTCGCGTCGCTGCCGCCATCCATGTAGGCGACATCATAAGCGGTTCCGGTAACAGTCACGTTGGAGTTATCGCGCGCCGAGCCATCCCCGGTATTGTAGATGTATACCTGCCCGCCTTCCGCGGTATAGACCTTGTGCAGTCCGGTCACGGCAGCGATGCCTGTGCCGTCGCCCTTGAACGACTCGATTAGCACAGAATTATTAGCCGTGTTGAACATGGTGATACAGCCGAAAGGCGTCCCCGGAGCGGTAGACTGGCTGAGCTTATAGCGCTCGCCTGATTCACACTGGACCGAGCCGATCCAGAGCGTGTTGTCATCGGCCAGGATCATCTTGTTATGCGTGCCGTCGCTGATGGAATAGGTGCCAGTAACCTGCCCGGTAGTTGTGTTCACAATCGACAGGTTCCCTGCAAGCAGGCCATCGCTTTGCAACTGCTGGCCGGCAACGTAGAAGGTAGTTCCATTAAAGACGCCGTTGGTAACTCCCCCGGGCACTGCGATAGTTTTTGTTGCCACGAGAGCAATGCCGCTCGCGCCTACTCCCTCGGGATTGAGCGACGTCGTCGTGATGGGAATCTGGGTAATGCTCGAAGCTGTGCCGCCGCACTCGGGTCCGCAGTTCAACACCCAGGCTGATGCACCGTCGGATGAGAAGACGGCTTTCACCGGGTGGTCGAACGACGCGCCATTTGAAGCGGTGACGGGAAAGACACAGTACACAGGAAGGTTCTGAGGCTCACAGTCCTGCGCGCCATTCCAGTTGGGATTATTGATGGCCAACTGCTGCTGGTCGGCGTTCAGGTGCACAAGGCTGTAAACCTCATTGGTGTTCTGCACAAAGGCCAGCACGACCGTGTTACCGGGATTCATGGAGACGCGATAGACGCCGGGCAGGTTCAGCGAGATGGTGGCGCCGTGATCGACCACAGAAAGCGTATGCGCCGACTGCGATGCAGCGTAGGTATAAAGCAGGTCGCGCGAGGTAAAGATGCTCTGGGAAATGCCGTTCAGGCTGGTGGTGCCCGAAACGGTACTACTTACCTTTTCCCCCGCATAACTGATAATGGTCAGACTGCCGTCGCCGATGGAGTACACAGCTCCCTGCTGCTGCTCTGGCATGTTCTGAATAGTGACTGGCAGCTTGCCGGAGAACCCGCTGATGGAGAAGTTCACATTGACATTGTTGAAGGCGTGGCGGATGTCGTAGTTGGCATCATCGAAGAGCAGAGTGCCCTGTGCCAGCGCGCTGGGGTTCTGGACGGCGACGAGAACGCGGTTCAGGACGCCACTGGGCGGCAGGTTGCGGCCTGCAAAGTAGAAATTCTTGCCGCATGCAGTCAGAAACGATACGGCGCACAGGATGCCAACAGCGAGAAACAGACTTCTTTTATTCAATCCTTGAGACCTCAATCCGCTTCGAAACACGGAGTTTGTAGGAAAGCCAAGTATAACAAAGGGCAGGCTCGTGAGATTAGACGCGATGTGTGGAATCAGGTCACAGGTCGCAGAAAACAGGGCGCAACGCCCAGGCTGCAGCGTACAGAAAAATAGTTTGTCATTCCGAGCGAAGCCGAGGAACCTGCAGTTTGCATCGATAGCCACAGAAACGGGTGCCCCATCCGTAACAAATCCGCACCCTGAGCCCTATTTCCCTATCTCCCTCTCCTGTCATAGCATTACCTTACGGACTCAGATGACAAACCGCTTACAGGACATCTTCAAAGACCGCACGGTGCTCTTCGATGGAGCCATGGGCACCATGCTCTACGATCGCGGCGTCTTCATCAACCGCTGTTTCGATGAGTTGAACCTCTCGCAACCGGAACTAGTGCGCTCCGTGCACGAGGAGTATCTGCAATCCGGCGCCGAGATCATCGAAACCAACACCTTCGGTGGAAACAGCTTCCGCCTGACGCGCTATGGGCTGCAGGACCAGGTGGCCGCCATCAATAAAGCCGGAGTCCGCATTGCGCGGCAGGCGGTGAACCAGCTTAAAGATAAGCAGGCCGGAACCGCATGGGTTGCAGGCTCTATCGGGCCGCTGGGCATTCATCTGGAGCCGCTGGGCAAGACCTCGCTCGATGAAGCACGCGCCGCATTTGCCGAGCAGATTCGTGCGCTGGCTGATGGAGGCCCGGGAGTCGGCGTCGACCTGCTCGTGATCGAAACCATGCCCGCTCTGAATGAGGCGGAACAGGCGCTGCTGGCAGCGCAGGAGGTGGCTCCTGACCTCCCGGTGATTGCCATGGTCACCGTGGATGAAGAAGCGCACTGCCTCGATGGCGCCACGCCTGAAGTGGCGGGAACAAAGCTGACGGCAGTGGGCGCGGACGCCATCGGCGTAAACTGCAGCACCGGTCCGGCGACGATTCTTACCGCAATCGAATGCATGGCGGCGGTGAGCGACCTCCCGCTGGTGGTAATGCCGAATGCCGGCATGCCGCGCGCTGTGGATGGGCGCAACATCTATCTCTGCTCGCCCGAATACATGGCCAGCTTTGCGCGGAAGTTTCTGAAAGCCGGCGTGCAGTTCATCGGCGGCTGTTGCGGCACAACACCGAACCATATCCGCGCAATGAAATCAGCGATGCGCGCCGTAGATGCGCAGAAGACGAGTCACGCGCATACTTCGCGCGCGCCCATCGTGACCGAGACCCCGCCTGCTCCAATTGAAGAGCGCTCGCGACTGGGCAAGCAGGTTCACGAAGGCAGCTTCGTCACCATGGTGGAGATTGTTCCGCCCAAAGGCATTGACTGCTCGAAGGAGCTCGCCGGAGCAAGCCTGCTCGCCGGACTAGGCATCGACGTAATTAACGTGCCCGATTCGCCGCGAGCCTCAGCCCGCATGAGCGCGCAGAGTCTCTGCATCCAGATCCAGCAGAAGACAGGCATCGAGACGATCCTGCACTACACCTGCCGCGACCGGAACGTGCTGAGTATCCAGAGCGACCTGCTGGGCGCATCCTCTATTGGGCTGAAAAACATTCTGTGCCTTACCGGCGATCCCCCGAAGCTGGGCAATTATCCGGATGCAACCGCAGTCTTCGATGTGGATGCCATCGGCCTGGTCAACATCGTGAACCGTCTGAACCACGGCCTCGATATCGGCGGCAATCCCATTGGCGCTTCCACCGGATTCACCATCGCGTGCGCAGCCAATCCGGGCGTGCCGGACATCGACAACGAAGTGCGCCGCTTCGCCTATAAGGTAGAAGCCGGCGCCGAGTATGCCATCACGCAGCCGGTCTTTGATCTGCGCGTGCTCGAAGCATTTCTGAAACGCATTGAGGAATTCCGTATTCCTGTCATCGCCGGCATCTGGCCGCTGACCAGCCTGCGCAATGCCGAGTTCATGAAGAACGACCTGCGCGTTTCTGTGCCGGATTCGATCATGCTGCGGATGCAGGCTGCTCCATCACCCGAAGCAGCGCGGGCCGAAGGTGTCCGCATTGCACAGGAGATGCTCGAAGCAGCGCGGCCCATGGTGCAGGGTGTCCAGGTGAGCGCGCCCTTTGGCCGTTATGCCTTGGCCGGCGAAGTGCTGGCGAGCGTCCTGCCATCCGGCGAATCGAAAACAGAAGAACCTGCTGAGGGAGCTGGCGTTGGCAAGCTTTGAAGAATCGCTGAAGCGTCTGGAAAAAATTGTGGAGCAGCTCGAGCGCGGCGACCTGCCGCTCGAAGACTCGATCAAGCTGTTCGAGGAAGGCACGCGCCTTTCCGCCGAGTGCAAGGAGTACCTGGAACAGGCCGAAGGCAAAGTCCAGATCCTGATGAAACAGCGCGACGGATCAGTGAAGGCAGAGCCTTTTCCCCCAGCGAAGTGAACCGTCCTACCAGCTTGTCATCCTGAGGCGCAGCCGAAGGACCTGCTTTTCGCCCCAATAGCACAGAAAAACCCATGGGTGCCCCAGGTTCGCGGAGCGTAGGCGGAGCTAACGTGGGAGGTTCGCAGGACGCAGAATCTCACCAAAAACCCACGTCAAGTCCCTAAAGTAACACCCATCCGCGCAACCCCAACAATCCAAATAACATAGAGCTCAAGCCAAAGCGCAGGCAATTACCCTCAAATTTGCTATCCTGAAGGTAAGAGAAGAAATGAAAAAGGCATGGCCCAAAAAGCCATGCCTTTTCTGTTCTCTGTGATTTCTCCGTGTCCTCTGCGTTCTCTGTGGTGAGAAAAGCACTGAACGCTGTACGCTGTAACTCACTGAAAATAAACGATCCCCGTACAGAGATATCCCCCTAAACCAATGAAAACAAACATTCTCCGTACAAAACCAGGGGAGGGGTCACTGACAACACAGCCCAGAAAGGCAGCGACCAACGGGAGCGAGGAAGAACGCCAAAACTCAAGACTGCTGCAAAGAGGCGCCGAAGGCGCGTTCGCCTGGACGGCTAGTCCATGTCGGCAAAGATGGTGTCGAGATGCAGTTCAACGGACGTGCCGGCTGCGGTGAAATCGTTCATCTCGATCCAGTTTCCAGTGGAGCAGTCGAAACCCTTGCGGTCTTTAGGATCTATGACCCAGATGTTTTTCACGCCCATCTTGCGATAGTCTTCGAGCCGGGCGCGGTAGCGGCCGAAGCGATCTTCCGGGGAGAGAATTTCAATCACTGCCAGCGGCGGTGTCTGGATGATCTGCTCGCGCGGCGCAGAGGTGGAGATGAGGCAAACATCGGCAACGCGGAAGCGGGTCGGCGACACCTGAATGCGAATCTCTGGAACTGCTTTAATTCCCCACTCGTGCCTGTGTGCGCCAAACCATGCCAGCAACGCTCCCTGCAATTCCGAGTGGTCGAGCTCTCCCAAATTCCTCTCCTCAATGACGCCGTCAACATAGTCGCAATCCGGGTGATAGCTGGTGTGGAGATACTCGCTCACCGGGACAGGAAGATTGCGCGCTGTTGCCATAGATGCCTCTGTAACATCCATTATGCTTCTACCCCGCGCGTGCGTACAGGCCGACGAGCCTTCCCTCGGCGAGCACGTGTCCTCTTTCGGCATCGGCGACTTCCCTTCTGCTTGCGCCCTGCGACAGCGGCAGCGTGGTATCGAGCGCGTAGACATGGAAGATGTAGTGATGCGGCTTCCCTCCCGGCGGACAGGGACCGCCGTAACCGATCTTGTCGAAATCGTTCCGGCCTTCGATTTCTCCCGGAGCGGAAGAGCCTTCGGGAAGTTCCTGCGATCCAGGAGGAATGTCAAAAGCTACCCAGTGAATAAACGTTCCCATAGGAGCATCGGGATCTTCGACGATCACTGTGAGGCTCTTTGTACCGGAGGGCACGGAGGAGAAAGCAAGCTCGGGAGAATGATCTCCACCATCGCAGGTGTACTTTGCAGGAATCATTCCCTTGTCTGCAAAGCTGGTGCTGCGGACGATGAAAGTTCTTCCCGGTTTGAGGTCTTCACTGCTCTGATTGCGCTTCCACGCCACAAACAGCGCCACCGAGACGATCACGAACAGCAGCACAAGAACCATGATCCATACGCCCAAATGCCTCTCTCCGGGCATGGCTTGATTCCTCCTCTTATCTGGAGTTCGCATGCACGCTTATCGCTGCTCTACGAAGCTCACAACATCTTGCGCCATGCAATCGGGCTGGGCAACCATGAACTTCAGTCTGCTTTCGATGAGATTCAGGGAGACACCCGGGAACAACCCCATATCTCATTCCCTGCTTTTGCCAGTGGACCGCGTGAGACGGGCGAGCGCGGCCAGTTCCTTTAGATAGTCCTTGATGGGGCGGGCTGGTGTTCCCCAGAAGACGATTCCCGGGCCGCGGATTTTCTTGCGGGAAGGGATTCCGGCCTGCGCGCCGAGGATAACTTTGTCACCGATCTCAACGTGGTCGGCGATGCCTACCTGGCCTCCGACGATGGCGTCATCGCCGATGGTGCTGCTGCCGGAGACTCCAGTCTGCGCAGCGATGACGACGTTCCTGCCAATGCGGACGTTGTGGCCGACGTGGACGAGATTGTCGAGCTTCACGCCGCGCGCAATGCGGGTTTCTTCGAGCGCTCCGCGGTCGATGGTGGTGTTGGCGCCGATCTCGACATCATCTTCGATCACCAGCGTTCCCTGCTGCGGGAATTGCAGGTATTCTCCGGTTTCGGCGTCGCGCACATAACCGAAGCCGTCAGCGCCGAGCACTGCGCCGGCGTGGACGACGACGCGGTTACCGAGAGTCACACCGGAATAAAGCACGACGCGCGGATAGATACGGCAATGATCTCCAATGCGCACGCCAGAGCCGATGACTGCGCCTGCGCCGATGGCGCAATGCGCCCCGATCTGCGCGCCTTTTTCGATGACTGCGTATGCGCCGATGGAAACGCCTGCCGCAATCTGAACTTCGGGAGCGATGATAGCGGTGGGATGAATGGCCGCTGCTGATTCTGTGATCTGTAAAATTTTTGCTGCGCGCGCAAAGCCCAGCCTGGGCTGGCGCATTACTAACAGAGGCTTGATATATCCGGCTTGCTGCACCAGCTCTTTGGTTACAAGCACAGCCGCAGCGTTCGATGCGACAGCTTCCTGAAGAGTGGATTCGTCTTCGGCGAAAACAATGGAGTCCGATGTTGCCAGCGACGCACTAGCTACGCTGGCAATATTCGCCTCATTGTCGTTGCGCAATTCCGCTCTGATAGCAGTTGCCAGATATTTTAATTGCATTGAATTCCTGATTTTCCCATGAACTTATTTATCCCTATTCCCTGCTTCCCTGCCTCTAATAAATCTTTGCTTCGCCTTCGGGGCGGGTTTTCCATCTGCGGTGCACCCAAAGCCACTGGTCAGGATAACGCCTTATGCAGGCTTCGATCGCGGCAGTGCATCGGGCCGTGTTGGTGATGGCGTCGGCTTCATCGTCTCCTGTGCACGCCAGCTCGATCTCCTGGCCAAAATGCAGGACATATTTCTCCTCGGATTCTTCCCACAGCATGAAACCGGGAAGCACGGCGGCTCCAGTTCTGAGAGCCACGCGCGCAAGGCCGGAGGCGGTGCAGGCCTGGATTCCGAAGAAGGGCACGAAGACTCCCTGCGGAGGAGTCATGTTGGTGTCCATGAGGATGCCGACAGTTTCGCCCTGGCGCATGGCGGCGAGCAGCCCACGGGCAAAGTCGTCCTTGTGCAGGACACGGTTGCCGTGCAGGCAGCGGATGCCGTTGACCAGGCTGTCGACCTTCGCATTGTCGAGACGGCGGATGACCATGCTCATGGGGTGACCCATCAGCGAGTGGTAGAAGCTTGAGAGCTCCCATGCGCCGAGATGTCCGGTGACAATGAGCACGCCTTTGCCTTTGTCGCGCGCGGCGAGATAGTTTTCAAGGCCATCGTAGCGAATGAAACTCTTTGTGTTCTCGCGCGTGTAGGAGGACATCTGGCAGAACTCGGCAAGCTGCCAGCCGAGGTTGCGGTAAAGCTTGCGCAGGATTTGCTGCCGCTCTTCTTTCGTGAATTGAGGAGATGCCAGCTCCAGATTCTTAAGACCGGTCTTGCGCAGGCTGGAAACAGTATGGAATGCCAGCGCGCCGACTCCTGCGCCGATGATGCGGGCGAGTGGACGCGGCAGCATTCCCAGAATGCGAACCAGCAGCCAGACTACGAAAAACTCAAGGCTTTCTTTCATTCGCTGAGGTAATGGTAACTGTCCAGAAGTTATCCGCCGCCCCGCAATCGCACAAAGAACATACGGATAAGTCCGCGGGCGAGGATTCGCAGCTTGGTAAATGTAGGCACCGAGATACGCTGCGAGAAAACATCAAAGTTGCCGCGCTCGATGCGATCCAGGAGACCGTGGTAGATGGTAATCAGAACCCAGAGCGCAGGACGGGCATCGGGCGAGATGAGGGGAAGCAGCGCTTCTCCTGACTTGTAGTACTGCTCGGCACGATTGGCTTCGAACTCGAGAAGCTCACGCTGATTCAATGTCAGGTGATGGCCGTCTTTGAGATTGAGGATGTCGTCGACGGAGACCCCGAAGCGTTCGAGGTCTTCGAGCGGAAGATAGATGCGGTCGCGTTCGGCGTCCTCGCGCACGTCGCGCAGAATGTTCGTGAGCTGGAAGGCGATTCCGGTTTCTTCGGCGAGTTTTTCGGCGTGCGGATCGCTGTACTCGAAGATGCGGATGCAGACGAGCCCGACAACCGAGGCGACGTAGTAGCAGTAGCGATAAAGATCGTCGAAGGTCGCATAGGTATCTAAGCGCAAGGCATGGACGGCTTCACTCTGCGGCGATTGGGTATGCAGGTCCATGGCTGTTCCCTGCACCAGCTGGTCCAGTAATTCAGTCGTGATGTGGAAGCGGCCCTGGGCGTCGCGCAGTGCGGTGAATACCGGATCATTGGTCTCGCTGCCGTGTGCGGCTTCGTGCCATGCAGCCAGCCACGCATTGAGATTTTCGCGGCGCTCTTCGCGCGACTTTGTCTCATCGTCAGAGAGGTCGTCGGCGTGGCGCATGAAGGCATAGACCGCACAGATGGCATTGCGCTTCGCTTCTGGTAGCGCCACGAACGCGTAGTAGAAATTCTTGGCTTTGCGGCGCGCGATCTGGCGGCAGGTGGCGTATGCCTGATCGATATTTATCCTGGCTTCGCTGGATGGAGTCACGCGGCCTCAAAGATGCGGCATTCGGCAGACAGTGCAGACCGGCCTTTTTCAATCAGTTCGTTTTGTGTGATGTTCTCGGTCATTTTTGGATCAAAAATCTGAGACTACCGTGATCAAAAAGCAGATCCTTCCGCTTCACTACGTTCAGTGTCAGGATGACAACTTTATGAAACTTGTTTTTGAGGCACCTGGTTTTCTGTCGGCGCAGTCCTTCTTACGGGATGATGGCTGTTTTTATGTCGTTGGAGCGGTCCATCAGCTTGCGAAAGACATCGCCCAGGTCGATGAGGCGGGCGCGTCCGGTGATGTACTCGCGGCATTTAAAGCGTCCGCTGGTAATCAGCTCAAAGGCGCGGCGCGCGGTTCCGGGTGTGTGATGGAAGCTCGCCTTCAGTGTGATGTCGTTGTAGTGCAGGCGGTTCGTGTCGAGCTCAACTTTGGTGCCTGCGGCGCATCCACCGAAGAAGTTGACCGTGCCGCCTTTGCGCACCATGTCGACGGCCTGCTGCCAGGCAACGGGAGTGGCGACGGCTTCGACGGCGATATCGACTCCGCGGCGGTTGGGTGTGAGAGCGCGCACGGCCGCGATTACATCATCGACGGCCGTGATTTGAATGACCTCTTCCGCGCCGAAGATCTTTGCGGCTTCCACCTGCTCGTCGCGCTTGACTACGGCGATGACACGCAGGCCGGCAAGCTGCGCTGTGTGGATGAACATAAGCCCGATGGGGCCTGCTCCGATTATGACGATGGAGTCGCCGGGCAGCGCGTTAGTCTCTTCAAGCCCGCGGACGACACAGGCCAGCGGCTCGGTCAGCGCGGCGTGCTCGAAAGGCACTCCATCAGGAATGTGCAGCGTGTTTTTGGCGACGATACGCGCGGGGATGCGGATGTACTCGGCATAAGCGCCGTTGTTGAAGAGCAGGTCATCGCAGAGGTTCTGCTGGTTGTGGCGGCAGTAATAGCACTCGTCGCAGGGCGCGGAGTTGAGCGCGACTACGCGATCCCCAGGGTGGAACTCGGTAACGCCCGGGCCAACCTCTTCCACTGTTCCTGCCAGCTCATGTCCGAACTGGATGGGAGGCTTCAGCATGCGGGCGTGGTAACCGCGGCGGTAGACCTTCAGGTCGGTTCCGCAGGTCAGCGCTGCTGCTACGCGAACTATGATTTCTCCCGGTCCCGCTGCTGGGACGGGCAGCCGCTCGATGCGCAGGTCTTCCTTGCCGTAGAGCACGGCGGCTGTCATCGTGTTAGCCATAACCTTCTATTTTCTCAGACCCGGCTGGATAAAGATCTTCATTGATGCTGCGGTCGGGTTAGAAGCAATCTTAATGGCTTCGACGGCCTGCTCCAATGGGAAACGGTGGGAGATGAGCTTTGTCAGGTCGAAGCCGTTCCTGTAGCCCTCGAAAACCAGCTTCTGGCCCTCCTGCTGTATCTCAACCGAGGCGCTGTAAGAGCCCATCAGGGTCTTCTCATCCATACAGACGGCTGCCGGGTCGATGACGGCGTCGCCGTGCTGCGTCTGAGCAAAGAGGAGCACCCGTCCGCCGGGACGGGCTGCATCCATAGCGGTGCGGATGAGCGCGTTGCCACCGACAGCGAGGATGACGGCATCGGCGCCACGGCCCTCTGATTCGCGCTTTGCCACTTCGACAACGTTTTCCTTGCCAGCATCTATGGGGTGCTTCAGGCCATATTCTGCGGAGAGGGCGTGGCGCTCGGGATAGAGGTCGGAGGTCAGGACTTTTGCTCCGGTGCGGGCGGCAAGTGCGGCCAGCATGATGCCGATGGGGCCCTGTCCGATGACGAGCACAGTCTCGTCTGGGGCGAAATTGAGATTCACGATGGCCTTGAGGCAGGTGTTGACTGGCTCGATGAAGGCAGCCTGCTCGAAGGGCACACCGTCGAGGATCTTGACCAGACCGCCGGTGCGCACGATCCAGTCCATGACACGGACGTATTCGGCGAAGCCTCCGCCGGAAGGCTCGAAGCCTGCGGTGCAGCCTACCTTCTTATAGGTGGCGCACTGGGCGAAGGTCTTTTTGCGGCAGTAGTAGCACTGTCCGCAGGGGATGTGGTGGAAGACCATGACCCGGTCGCCGACGGAGAATCCTTCGACGCTGGGACCGGTTTTGACAATGGTTCCTGAAGTTTCGTGGCCGAAGATGCGCGGCGCAGAGTGAGAGCCGGTGTGGATCTTCTTGAGGTCAGTGCCGCAGATGCCGCAGGAGTGGACGCGGATGAGGACTTCGCCGGGGCCGATTTCGGGAACGGGCACGGTCTCGACGCGGACTTCATTGACGCCGCGATAGACGGCGGCCTGCATGGTTGCCGGGATGATTTCGCTCGCCTGAGCGGTGGGATTGCTGGTTATGGTCGCCATATAAGCCGGGGCTAAAGCCCCCTAATTTCAGCCTCTATTCACCGGCCTAAAGGCCGGTGCTTCTACCTCAGAATTGATGAAACGTGCTCTCTATAGATTATCGCGTTTGCCCGAGTGCTTCCTTAACCAGGGTTGCCAAGTTGGATGCTGCTGCCTTGCTGTTCTGGCCCAGTTGCCTGAGCGCGGGCCAGTATTGCGGATGCAGGGCTGCATAGAGGACGAATGCCAGCGTCCGCAACTGTCCGTCCTTCATGAAGCGGTTGAAATCGGGAAGCTTGTCGTTGTAGCCGTCGGAGATTCCCTTGAAGGCATAAAAGGCAAGGTCTCTTCCCTGCGCGGTGCGGACTACGGTGGCTGCTTCCATATCGACCATCGGCGCCTGGAAGCGTTGAGCGAATTCGCGTTTTTCTTCGTGCCAGACAACGTGATCGGCTGTCACCAGACGCTGGCCTTCAGATGATGCTGTTCGAAAGGATGCTCCGGTGCCGGCGTCGATGACTTCCGAGATCACATATGCTTGCGGCGGCTTGAGTCCGCAGGAGAGTGCTCCCGCCCAGCCGATGGAAATCAATGCGTCGAGTGGACCTGCTGCCAGAAGTGTTTCGCAGGCGCGAGCGGCGGCTTCAGCGCCCATTCCTCCGGCGATGGCGATGCATTCGATTTCCCCAATGCGGCCCTTATAAATTTCGCCTTGCTTTTGCCAGCCTTCGACCAGCGGCTCCAGTTCTCCGGGGAGCGCGGCAATGATGCCTGCGCGATTCATGGAGCGTATCCGTTGGCGCGGAACCAGTTAATGGCCTGGACCATGGCCTGGTAGACCGGGACCTGCTTGAAGCCGAGGTCACGAATGGCCTTGGCGGAGGAGGCGAACATCTTCTTTCTGCCCATGCGGACGGCTTCGACGGTGGCGCGCGGCTCTTTGCCCAGGATGCGGCCAGTGATGTTTTCATCGAAGAAGGCGAAGATGAGCGCGACCGCGTGCGGGACTTTGGTTTTCGGCGAGGGCAGGCCTGTAATGGCGGACATCTTGTCGAGAATCTGCTTGAGTGTCAGATTTTCGCCGCCCAAGATGTAGCGCTCGCCGGGAGTTCCCTGGGTAAGCGCGAACACGTGGGCGCGGGCAACCTCGTTGACGTCGACGAGGTTGAGGCCGGTGTCCACATAGGCCGGGAATTTCTTGTTCAGGAAGTCGACGATGATGCGGCCAGTTGGCGTGGGCTTGATATCGCCGGAGCCAATGGGAGTGGTGGGGTTGAGGATCATCACTTCCTGACCGTCGTAAGCGGCTTTCAGTGCCTCCTGCTCGGCGAGGAATTTGGACAGCTTGTAATGGCCGACCATGTCTTCGAGTGAGACGGGAGTGTTCTCATCCACGATGGTTCCATCGCTCTGAAAGCCCATGGTGGCGACACTCGATGTATAGATGACGCGCTTGACTCCCTCTTCGCGGGCGATGCGGAGCAGTTCCCGGGTGCCATCGACGTTGGCGGAGTACATCTGTTTGGGATCGCGTACCCAGAGGCGGTAGTCGGCGGCGACGTGAAAGACATAATCGCAGCCGCGGATGCCTGGACGCAGCGATTCGGGTTCGAGCAGGTCTCCGGTAACGGTGGCGAAGGATGGGGGCGCGTGCATCCCGGAGAGGTTGGCCATGTTGCTGTTTTTGCGGACGAGGAGGCGAAGGTGCGCCCCCTCTTTGGCAAGGGCCTTGGCGACGTGGCTGCCGACGAATCCGGTGGAACCTGTGACGAAGGCTTTCATCTGGGTTCAGAATCGCGGTACCTGTCAGGGGTACCCTCCCCCCTGGTTTTGTACGGAGATTCTTTATTTTCAATTACTTACGTCGTATATCTGTTACGGGGATGCTTTGTTTTCAGCAACTTACGTCTTATTCTCCCGTCTAACACATGAAAGATCGGCAGGAATCGCGGGAAATTTGCCCCCTATATTCAGGATAACTGATCCCACAGAAGAATACGCCAATTCTCAGCTCTGCAGAAGTGGCTTGTAGTGAGCAAGTTAGGATTTTTTTCGCGGCAATGCCTCTTGACAAGGTTCTGCCTGTCGGGACGTTCCTTCGCCTGATGTGCGTTTGGAGAACTGTCTGACGCAAAGCGGTGGACGGCTGTCATTGTCTCTGTTGCATGATTTCCGGGCATGGAAATGACTACGAACCACCGTGCCACTGGCGCCTTTGAACTGGCGGGGCGGATTCTACTGGCGATTCCGATGGTGGTTTTCGGCGTGGATCATTTTCTGTACACGGGCTTTGTAGCGATGATTGTGCCGCCGTGGATTCCTTGGCATGTGTTCTGGGTGTATCTCACAGGGACGGCACTGCTTGCCTCGGGGCTGGCGATTTTGACGCGGAAGCAGGCGTATCTGGCCGGGATGCTACTGGGAGCGATGATCCTGTGTTTCGTAGTGCTGATTCACAGCCGGCTTCTGCTCTATCTTCCAGGAGATACATTTGCGAGAGGTCCGATCTTTGCCTTCCCTTATCTGGGAAAGCTCAGCAATTTTTGCAAGGATCTTGCACTGAGCGCGGCGGCTTTCCTGTTTGCTGGGATCGAGCGCGGACGGAACCGGGTTTTCACTCTGGGCCGGGTTCTTTTTAGTCTGCCGGTGATGGGCTTTGGCGTGGTGCATTTTGCGAGTCCGGCTTATGCTCCTGGTGTGCCGCCTATGCTCCCGTCAGTCCAGTGGCCGCTTGCCGGGCATATGTTCTGGGCATATCTGACTGGAGCTGCATTTCTGGTTCTTGGCGGGTTGATTCTGTTGAACCGGAATCTGCGTGCGGCGGGTCTGTGGCTTGCGGGAGTCATTTTGCTGTTTGGGTTGATTGTTTGGGGGCCTCCGCTGCTGGCGCATCCGCGGGATATTCCGGGGTCGAATTTTATTAAGGATATCGGGGTGACGGGTGGGGCTTTGCTGCTGGCCGGACTTCGGGAATGAACCCTAGAACATGCTACTTAACAAGGACGAGTAAAACCCCACCCTGACTCCGTCAGGATGGGGCACCCTTGTTGTGGCTACCGGAACAAGCTCGCGGGACACCTAAAATCCAACTCCTGTACACTGCGGTCACGCGCAATGGCTATCCCTGTCAAAGTGGAATATGCGGCGCAGCGGAAAATCCGCGAGCGCAATACCCGGGCTTACCGGATGGCTCACTGGCCGATCTGGATATGGGTTTTCTTCCTGGCTCCAGGGTGGCTGACCTTCGATCTGTTTGCCAAGGGTGGCAGCCAGTGGAACCTGCTATGGCTTGCGGCTGTGCTGGTAGGAACGGGTATCGCGGCGTATCGCGGGAAGCTGCCTGGATCGGAGCCGCGGCCTTACATCTTGCGGTTTGATGAGGACAGGCCGAATCCGCTCTATCGGAAAGTCTGCTACACCTTTGCGTGGAATGCTGTGCTGAGCTTTGCGCTGCTGAATCTTGCCGGGCTGGTGGATGCCGTTGTCAGCGAGCAGTGGCACATGATGCAGATTTATCGCTACGGGTATTTTCCGCTTTGCGGGTTGATCCTGTTGCTTGGGCTTTGCGGCGTGCTGCCACGAGTGCGGCGATCCACCAAAGGCGAAGGCACAGAGCGGCGGTACTTTTACGGCGCAGTGTGGGCTGTGACTATTGCGCAGACTGTCCTGCTGCTTCTCTGGAAGACTCTGCCGAAGAACCACACCACCGACGTAATGAAGCTGGCGGTTTATGCGGCTGTGCTGGTGGTTGTTGGGCTGGCGGCTACGTTTGGGCTGCTTCCCCGTACACGGCCGATTCTACCGGGTGAGCTGATGGTGGCGGATTGATGGTGAAAAATCCACCGCCAAGACGCTAAGTGCGCCAAGGTCGCAAAGAAAACTTCCTTTACAGAGAACACAGAGTTACTTCTTTGCTGGTCTGGCTACTGCATACATTTCTTCTGCGATTTTGTCGAAGAGAGCCATGCGATCGTCGCCTTCCTTGTAGAGATCGAAGTGCGTGCGGTTAGGGATGAAGATGAAGTGCGGATCACCGTTTAACTTTTTCAGAACAGCTTCGAATCTGTGTGCGGCTCCGTCGAGATAGAACGTGTCGGCAGTGCCGACGATGAGGTGGATCTTGCCGCGCAGATCTTTGCCGCGTGTGGCCCAGTCGCGGGCAACGATGTGCGCGAGATCATAGTGGTCGTGCCAGTAGGCAACGACGGCAGGGTTTACGTCGCCGGTGTCGCGGTTGAACATCTGCAGTGGGCGTCCGCCGGGGCCGCGCGGGGAGAAGACCCATTCGAACGAAGCAAGCTGGCCGCCATAGTCGCCGAGCACGCGCTCCTGCTTTGCGAACTGCTCGAGAGTAGCGAGGATCTTTTCGTGGTCGCGCACGATGGGATATGGCGAGCCGTCCGGCTTGTGATAGAGATTGGCGTGTGCCGCGTATAGATCGACTTCGCTGAAGTCGTGAAAGTCGCTGGGGTCGGGCGAGGTGGACCAGGTTCCGCCAAAGATTTGCGGGTAGTTCACCTGCAGCTGCAGAGAAGCCCATCCTCCGGATGAGTGGCCTTGGAGGAATCGTCCGGTGGACTTTGCATCCATGCGGTATTTCGATTCGATCCAGGGGATGAATTCTGTGGTGAGCGCGGCGCCCCATGGGCCGTTGTTGACCGAGTCGGCGAACTCATGTGTGCCGGTGGGCAGCGATTCGTCAAGCATGACCCATATCATGGGCGGCATTTTGTTCTGCGCCATGCGCGCGTAGATCATCTGACCGGAGCTCTTCGAATACATCAGGTTGCCGCTGAAGCCATGCGTCCAGTAGACCGTTGGGTAATGCTCTTTGGGATGCGCACTGTATCCGGGCGGAAGAATAACCCATGCGCGAATGTGTGTGTCGCGGCCGTAGAACTCTGTGAGCAGCGGGCTTGGGAAGTCGGCGGGCTGCGTGGCCTCGTCTGCTGCTTTCTGCACGTCCGGCGATAAAGGCGACTTGCGCGGCGGCGGCTCGGGCACGGTGGTGTTCAGCACGAAGGACGGATCGCTTCCCTTGCCCGGCGTCCATGCCTTGAGCGGGAGCACATCGCTGACGAGGTCGCCTGCAGAGCGGCCTCCGTAGTTGTAGGAGTGGTTCACGTCGAGCACGGCCTGTGCTTCGTAGTCGCCGGGCTTGAGCGCGGAGAAGCCTGCGGGATAGGCGAGGTCGTCGGTGTCAATGTCGACTGCTTCTCCGGGCTTAAGGTGGGAGATTTCTTTTGCGGCGATGTAGACTTCGCTGGGCTGGAAGGGGTTGGTGTCGACTTCTTTCGCTCCGGTTCCGGCTTTGAGAAAGACGAGCAGGCGGCCTGAGGCCGGTGAGGAGATCTGTTGGCCTAGCGTCACGCGGAAGAATAGATGCTGCGGCTGCTGGGCCAGCGCTGTTGCAGCGCAGAGGATGATGGTCAGGAGAATCAGGTAAGGCTTGCGTACTTGCATCGCGTTGGAGTGTAGCAGGTGTGGTTCTGCGGTGTCGTCTATCTGGAGTTGGAGATGTTGCCTGATGAAAACGGTCGTTGCTGCGCAACGATTCGCACGAGCCTTTCTATTCTGCTCAGGGCAGGCTTTTCAAACTCGTGCGGGTCCTTCGACTGCGCTACGCTCCGCTCAGGATGACAACGTTGTGGGAGATTACTTGCTGGCTTTGACCATTTGCTCGGCGTGTTTCAGGGAGGCATCGGTTAGTTTTGCGCCGCTCAGCATGCGGGCTACTTCTTCTACGCGGCCCTCGTCTTCGAGCAAACGGACTGAAGTTTTGGTGCGGCCGCTTTGCTCTTTTTTCTCGATGAGGAAGTGCTGGTCGGCGAAGGCGGCGATCTGCGGGAGGTGGGTGACGCAAAGCACCTGCTGGGCGTGCGATAAGGCTTTGAGTTTCTGGCCAACGGCTTCGGCGGCGCGGCCTCCGATGCCGATGTCGATTTCATCGAAGACCAGCGTGCGCGGGACCTGCGTTTTCTTTCTGCTGTGAGCTTTGCTTGCGCCTTCTTCGACGCTGACTTTGAGCGCGAGCAGCACGCGCGACATTTCTCCGCCGGATGCGATTTCATCGAGCGGCTTCAGCGGCTCGCCGGCGTTAGTGGCGATGCGGTACTCGACTGTGTCCCAGCCGTACTGCGTCCAGCGCGCGGTATCTTCGCTGGGAGTGACAGTCACGGCGAAACGCGCTTTCATGGCGAGGTCGTTGATCTGCGATTCGGCCAGCTTTTCGAGCTTCCTGGCTGCTTCGGAGCGGGCGGTGCTCAATGCCTGCGCGGCTTTGCTGTATTCGTTCTCTGCGGATTTCAGTTCTGCGCGCAGTGACTTCACGATCTCGTCGCGGTTTTCTATTTCATTCAGCTTCGCAGATACTTCTTCGCCGTAGGCGATGACTTCGGCGAGCGTCGATCCATACTTGCGCTTGAGACGATCGAGTGCGGCGAGGCGGTCCTCGATTTCGGCCAGACGCTCGGGCGAGGCCTGGATGCCCTCGGCGTAATCGCGCACGGTGGCGCTGATGTCCTGCACGGTGGCGCGGGCTGATGTGAGCTGCTGGATCGCGTCCTGAAACTGCGGATCGTAACGGGAAAGCTCTTCGAGCTGCTTGAGCGCGGCGCGCAGTGCGGTCTCTGCCGAGGCTGCTCCTTCATAGAGAAGCTCGTGCGCGCTCATGGCGGCGGTGTAAAGCTTTTCTGCGTTCGAGAGGACGCGGCGCTCGGTTTCGAGCGATTCGTCCTCGCCTTCGGATGGCTTGACGCCTTCGATTTCCTTGCGCTGGAAGCTCCAGAGATCGACCATGCGCAGACGGTCCTGCTCATCGCGTTCGAGACTTTCGAGCTTCTGCTGAATCTCGTGCCACTTTGCGTGGGCGGCAGCGACGGGCTCAGTCGATATATTAGCGAAGCGGTCGAGCAGGCTGCGCTGCTGTGCCTGATCGAAGGCTCCGAGGGTTTCGCTCTGCGCATGGACGAGAGCAAGCTCTGGCGCGAGCTGGCGGAGTACGGTTACCGTCGCGGGCTGATTGTTGATGAAGACGCGGCCTTTGCCGTTCGAAAGAATTTCGCGGCGCAGGATGATTTCGTGGCCTTCGCTGTCGATGCCGTTGGCTTCGAGCGTGGCTTCGGCTCCGGAAGTGCTTTCGAAAACGCAGGCTACCACGGCCTTGTCTGCTCCGTGACGGACCACGTCGGAGGATGCCTTGTCGCCCATGAGGAGGGCCAGCGCGTCGACGAGGATGGACTTGCCTGCTCCGGTTTCTCCGGTGAGGAGGTTCAAACCGGGGCCAAAGACGGCGATGGCGTGATCGATGACGGCATAATTTTCCGCGCGGAGTTCGAGGAGCATCTCGAACGCAGCATAGCGCATGAAGAGTGATTTAACGAAACGATGAACTACCCCAGGTTCGCTAACGCGAACCTGGGGCACCCTTGTTTGTGGCTATCGAGCAGGTCCTTCGACTCCGTTGCGCTCCGCTCAGGATGACAACCTAAAAAATTAGGCGGCGGCGGCTGGTTCGAAACCGTCACATCCGCTGGAGGCGGTTACTTTCAGGTGAAGCGACGAAAGCTTCGGGTGGCCGCAGTCGTCGAGGAATGTTTCGGGGGCTTGTTTGCTGGTGTGAATCTGCGTCAAGACTGGGGTGGCGGGGTGAGGCTCTCCGAAGTGAGCACAGAGACCACATTGTCCGGGATGCAGTGTAACCATGATGACTCCTCCCTATTGGCTGACATCATACATTTCTAGTTGGGATCAGACGAAGATTTTTTCCTGTAAGTTGTTTGAAAAGGCAATAAATTACAAAGACAGAAATTGATCTAACTCATTCGTGTAATAGGGATTGAAGTTGTCCGAATTTACGATGTGGCTGTTTCATCCTCAGTTAGCACGATGAGACGCATCAGAAACGTAACCATTTCTATTCCCAGCCGTCGGACAACTTGGTGGGGGCGAATCGCGTCTGCTAACGTTATTACCAGGCGATGACACATTTTTTTCTTGCACTAGCCTTTTTGCTTTTCCAGACGGAGCCCGATGCAGGCGCTCCGCCGGCGCCTCCGAACGGAAGCGCGATCCTTGAAATGCTGCAGAACAGCGGACCGGTGGCGCTCGTGGTGCTGGGCCTGCTGCTGTTTGCCAGCCTTTACTCGTGGGCGATCATCCTGGGCAAGTGGGGCAGCTTCAAGCGGGCGCGCACGCAGAGCAACCGTTTTCTGCGGGCCTTCCGCAAGGCCAATCGCCTGCAGGAGATTGCGGCAGTCAGCGAGCAGTTCAAGCCCAGCCCTCTGGTGAATGTTTTTGACGAAGTTTACGACACGTACCGCCGTCAAACCGGAGGCTATGGTCCGGCGAAGAACATTACCGCTCTCGAGCGCGCGGCGCAGACGGCGTCGAGCGAAGTGTTGACGGTGCTCGAACAGCGGTTGACGTGGCTGGCAACGATCGGAGCGATTTCTCCCTTTGTCGGACTCTTTGGAACGATCATGGGTATTGTCGATGCCTTCCATGGACTGGGCACGGCGGGCGCAGCGACGCTGCGAGCTGTAGCTCCCGGCGTTTCAGAAGCGCTGATTACGACGGCGGCCGGACTGGTGGTTGCTGTTCCGGCAGTCATTGCCTACAACCAGTTCACGGCGCGGTGCCGCGAGTTCGGCGCGCGCATGGATGACTTTTCGCGCGAGCTGCTGAACAGCATGGAAGAAGCCTCCGTGGGCTCGGATCAGGATCCACTGGAAAGGGAGGCCGCACGTGGCCTTCACAAGTAGAAGCGGCCATACACAAACTGCGCTGGCGGAGATCAACATCACTCCGCTGGTGGACGTGGTGCTGGTGCTGCTGGTGATCTTCATGCTTACGGCCCCGGTGCTGCAGTCGGGGATCGATGTCGCGGTTCCGAAAACGAAGACCGTCAAGGAAATTACAGAGCAGCGCACTGTACTGACGATCGACAAAGACCAGCGCGTGTTTCTTGGGGACACTCCGATTAATCTTGCCGATCTGCCTACGCGTCTGCGTCAGCCGAATACGGATCCGGCGCACCAGGTAATTTATCTGCGCGCGGATGAGCGCGTTCCCTTCGGCGCGTTTGCTTCGGTGATGGATGCGGTGAAGCAGTCGGGGATTACCAATATCAGCATTGTGACGCAGCCGCTTGGGAATGGCCCAAAGTAGGGTTAGGTTGGGATATTGCTTTCCCACACTTCGCGCAACATCAGCGCGAAGTATGGGGCACCCGGTTTCGTGCGGCTCGATGGGAAAACAGATCCTTCCCCTTCACTCCGTTCAGGGTCAGGATGACAATTGGTTAGAGGTATGAGAACGAGCGCCAGAGTTGATATCGAACCGGACCGCCTGGCGGGGCCTGCGGCGGGTTCTTTCTTTCTGCATGCCGGCATCGTTGGCGCGATTGCGGCTTACGTTTTTCTTGTAGGGCGGTTTCATGGCGGCATCTGGGGCAACAGCCAATCGGCTCCCGGAGCGATTCAGGCAACACTGGTGAGTTCGGCTCCCACGATTCCGTTGCCTAGCGAGCAAAAGCCTACGGAGAATGTTCTGGCGACGCAGCAGCAGAGCCCTGCGCCGGCGCCTCCGGCTCCGCAGAAGGCCGCGCCGATTCCTCCGCCGGATGCGATTCCGATTCCAGAAAAGCAGAAGCCGCCACCGCCGGTGAAGCAACAGGCGCCGCAGAAGCAGGAGAATCCGGTGAAGCAGGCGCCACCGACGCCGACGGCTACACAGAGCAGGCATCCGCAGCCGGTTCCGAACCAGCAGAACCGGGCAAACTATGGCGAGGCGCAGCAATCGAACATTCCGCGGTCGACGACAAGCAACCCGAATGGCAATAATCCCGTCGCAGTCAATGGCGGAGACTTCGGTTCGCGCTTTCCCTGGTATGTAGACAAGATACGCAGGATGACGGCGCAGAATTGGTTGACGCAGGAGGTGGCGCAGGGCACGCCGGCAGGAGCGAGAGTGTACCTCTCGTTCGTTCTTTCGCGTGACGGCTCGCCCAGCCAGGTGCGTATTGCTCAGTCGAGCGGCTCACAGAGCCTGGACACATCGTGTCTAAGAGCTGTGCAAAGGGTTGACTCATACGGTCCCCTTCCTCCGGGATATAACGGAAGCACGCTTTCGGTGTCGTACTATTGTGAAGAGCCGGGACGTTGATCATCTCCAGCTTTCGCATATCAATCTGCGGGACGGAAGAATGAATTCAGGCAAGAAGCAAGCAGTTTCGATTATTCGTTGTTCTTTATTTTTTCTAGCATTCCTCACCATCGGCGGCACTCTTTCCGCATACTCGCAGGACTGGGTAAAGACGGGCACCAACCTTGGCGCTACCAAGATCCGTCTCGCGGCCGCGAACTTCAAGCCTACATCAGGTGATCCACAGACAGGTCAGTTGAAGACCGCGTTCGACACGACGCTATTCAATGATCTTCAGAATGCGGGCATCTTCGACATGGTTTCGAAGAGCATGGCTCCGCCGCTGATGCCGGGGTCGCCGCAGGAGATCAGCCTGCCGACGTGGGCCGGTGCTCCTTCGAATGCGGATATGGTCGCCTTTGGCGCGCTGGGCGTGGGCGATGGCAAAGTAAGCGTCAACGGTTTCTTATTTGACGCGAAGAACCAGCAGACTCCGCAGATTCTCGGCAAGCAGTATTCCGATAATGCCAGCGTGGACAATGTGCGTAACATTGCACACCGCTTCGCCGATGAGATCATTTCGCGCCTGGGCGGCATTGCCGGCATCTGTGAAACGAAGATCTATTACGTCGCGGGGCGGACGGGCAACAAGGAAATCTGGGTGATGGATTATGACGGCGAGAATGCTCACCAGGTCACGCACCTGAACAGCATCTCGCTCTCACCGCGTATTGCTCCGGACAACACCAAGCTGGCTTTTGCCAGCCTGGGCAAGGGCGGCTGGTCGATCCGCATGTACTCGCTGGTGCTGAACCGCATGGTGAACTTCTCTTCCCCGGCAGGAACGACGATTTCACCGGCATGGGCGAGCGACGGAGGGAAGCTGGCGTTTTCGTCAGCGCATGATGGTGACTCGGAAATCTACACCACAGACAGCAATGGCGGCGGACTGCATCGCGTGACGGCTTTCCGAGGGCCGGATGTTTCTCCAGTGTGGAATCCGAAGACCAATTCGCAGATTGCATGGGTGAGCGGGCGCACAGGCCTGCCGCAGATTTACACCATGGATGCGGATGGCGCGAATGTGCAGCGCATGACCGATGGCGGCTATGCCACATCGCCGTCGTGGTCACCGAATGGACAGTTCCTGGCCTTTGCGTGGAACCGCAAGTATGGGCCGGGTGCTCCGGGCGAGCAGGACATCTATATTATGGACATTGCCAGCAAGCGCTGGACACAATTGACGCATGACTCCGGGCGCTGCGATTTTCCATCGTGGTCGCCGGATGGGCGCCATATCGTTTACCAGCGTGAAGGTGAAGGCGGGTCGCAGCTCTGGACCATGCTGGCAGACGGAACAGAACAACATGCGCTGGGTCATGGCGGCGCTAACTCAATGCCGAACTGGAGCTGGAAGTAAAGTTGCTGTGTCTGTGCGGTAGCGATGTTTGCTGCTGCGCTGTCTTGGAAAGAAAAATATAAGAACGCTCCTTAAGGAGGAGAACGTGCAATTTGCCCATCGTAAGTCCATCGCTTCAGCAGTCAGTCTGGCGGCGCTCCTGGTAGTTGCCGGATGCCATAAGAAGAAACCAGCTCCGCCACCGCCTCCGCCGCCTACGGTTTCCGCGCCTGCCCCGACTGCAGACATCACGGTCAATCCGACGGCTATTAATCCTGGCGACAGCGCTGTTCTGACATGGCGGACTTCGAATGCCACGGACATCTCGATTGAAGGTGTAGGGCAAGTTGCCGCAACAGGCACGATGAATGTGAAGCCGACCGAGTCGACAAACTATCACCTGATTGCGCGCGGCGATGGTGGATCGGCGGATGCGACGGCGCGTCTGACGGTGAACTCACCGACTGCTCCAGCGAGCAATCTGAATGAGGGCGACATGGAAGACTCGCTCTTCCATCAGAATGTGCACGACATCTTCTATGACTACGACGCTTATGATATCCGTCCGGACGCGCAGCCGACGATCCAGCAGGACGCGGCATTCCTGAACCAGCATCCGGGGATCAAGGTGGTGATCGGCGGCTACTGCGACGAGCGCGGCTCGACCGAATACAACCTGAGCCTGGGCGAAAACCGCGCCAATGCGGCCAAACAGGCGCTGGTGAATGCCGGCGTGAGCCCGGACCGCCTGCGCACCGTGAGCTACGGCAAGGAGAAGCAGTTCTGCACCGATCACACGGAAGACTGCTGGCAGCAGAACCGCCGTGCCCAGTTCAACGTGGACCGCTAGTCTTCTTTTGATTGAGGTCGCAAGAACGCCGTCCTGCGTGGCGGCGTTCTTGTTTCCGTCGTATGATGTGTGCAAGATGATTCAGATCCAACTCAGCCCTGAAATGGAAGCCCAGCTTGCATTTGAAGCAACGCAACGCGGCCTTGATGTTGAGGCATATGTTGTGCAGTTGCTGAAACAGGCACGTGGGGACCGCGGAGACTGGATTCGTTTCGGAACAGATGAATACTCGCCTGAAGAAGCCGTTGCTTCTATCCTTGAAATCCAAAAGCGCAATACACTAGGCGGGTTAAAGATCAAAGACCTGATTCATGAAGGTCACAAATACTAATGCCGGCATTCGTTATTAATGCTTCCACGACTTTGCCCTGGTGTTTTGCTGATGAAGCCACCACATTCACAAATGGACTTCTCTTCAGGCTTCGGAGAGGCGAAGAAGCTGCAGTTCCCGCCCATTGGCCAGTCGAAATTTTGAATGGAATCCTCAAGGCCCAAAAACGGGGCCGGATATCGGAAACGGACGCACGCCAGTTTGTGGTAATGGTTGGCGCACTTCCAATTCTTGTGGAACAGCATTACGACACGCCTTATCTCGAACGGATTCGCGCTCTCGCAAAGCAGCACAATCTTACATCTTATGATGCCGCGTACCTTGAACTTGCTCAGCAAACTGGACTGCCATTAGCCACTCTGGATCAGGACCTGAAGGCTGCCGCTGCTTCGGAAGGAGTAGGACTGTTATGACAGTCGAATTAAAAGGATTAAACTTAAGGAATTACGCTTGTACGCACATCTCAGAGGACTTTCTATGCGAAAGACGTTGATTCACCTCACTACATTGGCATCGCTGGCACTTCTCTGCCCTGCACCAAGCGCTCATGCCGCCTCGAAAGAAATGATCCAGCTGCAGACACAGGTGCAGCAACTGCAGGACATGCTGCAGCGCTTGCAGTCCACGAACGACCAGCGCATGGGAGTTCTGCAGCACCTCGTTGAGCAGACCGCTGACACAGTGAACCGCATGTCGCAGTCGGTCAATGCCATGCAGCAACAGGTACAGGCGCAGAGCGAAGGCGCGGTGAAGGGCGAGCAGCTCTCCGGCCAACTGCAGGGCGTCAATGATTCCGTCGATGAACTGAAGTCGCGCATCGGACGCGTGGAGAAAACGCTTCAGGATATCCAGGCGCAGCTGCAGAATGTGAACGCGCAGCCTGCGGGCGGCGGTGGCTTCCAGGGTGGACAGCAGCCTCCTCAGTCTTCAGCCCCGGGACCTGGAGCGGGTCAGGGTCAGAGCCCAGGCTCTCCTGATGCAGGAATGGCTCCTCCACCGCAACAGCAGCAACAGGCTGCTCCACCGTTAGATCAGCTCTATCAAGGCGGCATCCGCGATTACAACAGCGCGAAGTATGATGTGGCGGCGAGCGAGTTCAACGATGTTCTGAAGTACTATTCGCAGGATAAGCTTGCTGGAAATGCACAGTTCTACCTGGGCGAGATTGCCTATCGCCAAGGTGATTACAAGACAGCCATCCAGAATTACGATGCGGTGCTGGAGCAGTTTGCGGGCAGCCCCAAGGCTCCCGCAGCGCAGCTGCGCAAGGGCGAGGCAGAAATTGCAATGAACCAGCGCGATGCCGGAATCCGCGACCTGCGCAACCTTATCCAACGCTATCCGCAAACTCCGGAGGCCGCACAGGCGCGCAGCCGGCTGAATGGTCTTGGAGTACGCATTACGGCACAGAAGCCGCCTGCTTCCCGTCCTTAACTTTCACTACAACCTCACAGCCTCCGAAAGACATCTGAGAGAACCATATGCCAACGCATCGTGACAGTGATTCCCAGAAAGGGGCCGTGGAGACAGAATCGCCAGCCGACCACTCCCCCGGTCATCTGGCCGGCCAGCTTCCTCACCGCCACGCCGATCCTTTGATCAAGAATAACGAAGAAGACAACGACACGGATTTTCCCGAGCCCGGGAATGTTCCGGAGCATAGCGGGCAGCGCGACTAGGCGCGTTTCAGCGTGGGTTTTTCTCCTCCGGGCGCAGTTCAGGCAGCTACGGACGCATCACTGGTCTTTTGCGTGACCGCGTGAATCTACTTTCCATGCATATCTGCATGGAGGCTGTCTGTGAAGCTGATTTTTTCGAGGACTTTCGTTTTTGCTGCGTTTCTTGCTCTTCCCTTCTTCTCTGCGCAATTGTACGCAGAAGGCTGCAACAATATTCCTGACCTTGCCCACCAACAGCACGATGAAGCCACAGTGCAGCGGCTGGAAAATGCCTTCACCAACGCCTTCCTGAAAGGCGATACAGACTTTGAAAAATGCCTGCTGCTGCCGAGTTACGCCGAAACATCGGGGCGAGGCAAGTGGCGTGTGCTGTCAGATGAGCTGGAAACTGCGAGCCGCAACCGCGGCAAGAATCTCTCCGTTCCGGAAATGCCGAAGGTGGATGTGCTGATGCATGGGGACACGGCCATCGCCCATGGAGTGTTTACGGCCACTGCCGCCGATGGAAAATCGCAAAGCACGCGCTTTACGGATGTCTATGTATGGACTGACGACGCGTGGCATGTGCTCTATTCGCAACAGACTCCCGTAGCTGCGAATTGATTCTTTGTGTGCCTCAGGGGCTGAAGCCCCATTGTATCCATTGACATTATTGCGAGGGCTAAAAGCCCTCGCCTATCTTCAGCAGAGGATGATCTTTTCAGACTGGATGCCGCGTGTCGCGTTGCGTGAATCAACGATGAGCTTCGATTCGCGCACGATGCGGGCGTAGTCGTAGTCTGAGTGATCAGTGACGATTAGCACGCAGTCATACTGGCCTAGATTGTCGAGCGGCACGCCTTCCATGTTCAGGTCGTAGTGGCGTCCACGGCCTACGCGCGGGAAGTACGGATCGTTGTAGGAAACAATAGCTCCGCGCTGCTTGAGCAGTTCGATAATCGAGAGCGAGGGCGACTCGCGCAGGTCGTCGACATCTTTCTTGTAGGCGAGGCCGAGGACGAGAATCTTTGCGCCCTTGAGCGCCTTCGATTGCTCGTTGAGCGCGGCGACGGTTTTGTCGACCACATAATACGGCATGGCTACGTTGACTTCACCAGCCAGCTCAATGAACTTTGTCCGGAAGTCGTACTGCTTTGCCTTCCAGGAAAGATAGAAGGGATCGATGGGGATGCAGTGTCCCCCAAGTCCCGGACCTGGGTAAAAAGCCTGGAAGCCGAAGGGCTTGGTCTTCGCCGCATCAATCACTTCGAAGATATCGATGTCCATGCGATGGCAGAGCTGCTTCAGCTCATTGACGAGCGCGATGTTGACGCAGCGGTAGATGTTTTCGAGCAGCTTGGTCATCTCGGCCGCAGCGGGCGACGAGACGGCGACGGTGCGGTTGAAGATGCTTCCGTAGACGGCGGAAGCAAGCTCCTGGGCGACGGGACCGACTCCACCGACAACTTTGGGAATGTCGCGGCGGGCTACGGTGTCGTTGCCGGGGTCTTCACGCTCAGGTGAAAAGGCTACGTAGAAACCCGGTGAGCCGGCTTCGCGGCTGACGCGCAATCCTTTGTCGTTTCCGGCTTCGAGAAGCGGGATCAGCACTTCTTCCGTAGTGCCGGGATAGGTGGTGCTTTCGAGGACGATGAGCTGACCTTCGCGCAGGTGCGGAGCGATAGCACTTGTTGTGGCTTCAATGAAGCTGAGATCGGGCTCATGGTACTCATTGAGCGGCGTAGGCACGCAGATGATGATGGCGTCGACACTGCTGATTTCGGAATAGTCGGACGTGGCGCGAAAGCCGTGCTGCTGCGCATCCTGGATCTCGGTGCCGGGAATGCGGACGATGTAGGAGCCGCCAGAATTGAGAGTGGCCACTTTCTGCGTGTCGATATCGAATCCGGTGACGGCGAAGCTCTCTTCACTGAACAAAAGCGCGAGCGGCAGGCCCACGTATCCCATTCCGATGATTCCGATGCGGGCGGACCGGTTCTCGATCTTCTGGATGAACTGGGCGGTGTCGCTTGCTACGGCATTGGCCATGCGTGATTTACCTCAAACTTCTATCATCGCATTTCTTTGCGGAGAGATGCATGTTGGGCCATTTTCTGAAATCTACCGCCAAGGCGCTAAGAACACCAAGAAACCGCAGAGGAAAGACTCTTACCGGAACATTCTTTCGTCGTAGTGGAAGGGCTTCGGAGTGCCGATATGGACTGCGCTGAATTCCGGGTGTTTGGGATTCAGCAGGACGTTCCAATCGTCTTCTACAACGGCGGAGGGGACTTGAAGTGCGAGTGAGCGCAGGCTCGCTGCCCAGGTGGAGCCGAGGTCGCGGCAGGTTCCGTTATTCAGCTCGCGCCAGTTTGCCGGCAGCAGGCTTGTGTTCAGATGTTCAATCAACTCGTCGGGGACGGTTGCCTCCGCCATCAGGAGGTCGTCCGGCGCTTCGTTTGGATCGAGGTTCACGAAGAACTCCAATGCCGACAAAGCTCGCGAAGTGGCGGTGTAGACCATGACAGCACCAAGATGATTCCATCGTCCGGCGGCATAGAGACAGCCTGTTCCGGTAAAGGCCGTATCGCTGAAGCGCTCCGGGAACAGCCTCCAAAGCTGCATCAGCTGTAGATCCCGTACGCGATTCTATGCAGGACTTCCTCTACAGAGCGGACTCCCGGCTCGGTATCGAGTTGATCAAAAGGCCGGGTTCCTCCGAGCGCGCGGTTGGGGGTATTGATCCAGCGCGATGCCTTTTCTTCCGTTCCCAGGACTTCTTTAGCCAGAGCGATCACTCGCGCCATGCGCAGGGTTCTGTCCGACTCATCCTGGGTAAGACGGGCGTTCGTGGATAGTCTCCGGCTGAGAGTGCGAGAGGAGATATTGAGGCGCTCGGCCACCTGGGTCCGCTGCAGAGCCAGTGTAGCGGCGAGCAGCACAATGGTTGAGGCGGGCAGCCCGATGCGTATCTGTTCCACCAGATCATCGGGGGTCCGGACCGGCCTGCGGAAGGTTTTGCGTCCGCCCAGGACATCGACGATTTCGTTGATGCTCATATTGCCACCTGGCATTATTATTACGCCATTTGGCAAGCTAGGCAAGATTAAGAGTGAGCCAGAAATTCTTCCAGCGCATCGTGAATCACAGTGTTCAGTTTTTGATTGTGATCCTGCGCATAAAGAGCTGCGCGTTTATGCAGTTCATGACCAATGCGAATGTTGAAGCTCCCTTTAAACGGTTTGTCGGGGGCCTTACCTTCAACCTCGCAGAATTGCAGATACTCATTTACAGCGGCTTTGAAGCTGGCTTCAAGCTGTTTTACATCTTTCCCTTCATAGGTAATTGTGTCGCGAATACCGACCAGCTTGCCGTAGAGAATCTTGTCTTCAGCACTGAAGAGAACGGAACCGCTGTAGCCCTTGTATTCAAGCGTCTGACTCATGGAATGTGCTTCTCCTGCTTCAAAAAGCTGATGGCTTCTCTCACCTGATATGCCTTTAATATCCTGGCAGGATGAGGTTCGTGCATGAACAATGTAGCTTTTGTTTCCGGGTGGATGAATTTCCTGCCTGAACCTCCGGTTCGCTTGAGTACATAACCAAAAGCTTCCATCAACGACTTAAGCTCTTCCCATCGAAAGTCTTTTGGTTGCGACAGAAAGCGCTCAAGAGCCTTTTGAGGTTTCGACATTATGCCTAGAATATGGCAACGGCGAAGGCATTGCAACTATATTTAGTTGCAAAGAAAAAAGGCGGAGCCGGGAATCCGGCTCCGCCTTCTGAGGTTACTTCGTCAGAGTAGAGTAGAAGCCTTCGAGATCTTTGTTAAAGTCCTTCAATGCTTCGACATTCAGATAGACCATGTGGCCTGACGGGTAGTAGGTGAACTCGACGTTCTTCGCGATATCGGGGGTGAGCATCATATGCGAGATGTCATACTCGGTCCCGAAAAACGGCGTGGCCAGATCGAAATATCCATTGGCTGAGAGCACTTTCAGCCTGGGATTCTTGCGCATGGTGTCGGCCAGGTCCTGGGATAGATCCGGCGCCGCGCGGCCTCCTCCTCCACGACCGAAGGCGCCCGGCCTGCGGTGCTGGAAGCTCCATTCGCCGGTGCTTCCGTAGACCGTGGGACGGTATTCATCGGTAGTGACGTACTTCAACTCATGCGCGAGATAGTCGTTTTCAGCAGCGACGAATGCTCCCGCGATGCCTGTGTCGGATGGATCGTAATCGGGATTCTCGCCTGCGTTGTCTTCGTCGGTGCCTTCAAAGCGCGCATCATAGCGGCCGAGAATATAGCCCTGATCGCGCAGCAATTCCTTGCGGAATCGAGTAGGCGAAATGCGCAGCTTCGCATCCTTGACGTATTGCACACTGAGCCCGGTGTACTGGCTTACTTTTGTGGCAACGGCATCAATCTCTGCAGGAGGCAGCTGATCGCCTTCCGCAAGAGCATGAGCATAATCGCCCAGGGCAAATTTGCGGACATCATTCAGAAAAGCCTTGATGTCTGACGGCTTGTTCTGCAGCTTGTTGTGATACCAGGCGATGGCAGCATAGCTCGGCAAGTTGGCGATATAAGCCATGTCCGGGCCCCGGCCAAAGTTCAGGATGGAGGACAATAGGACGACGCCATTCAGGGACACGCCATGTTCCTGCAACAGCGCGGAAAGCCCTGCAGAGCGCGGCGTGCCATAGGATTCACCGAAGAGCACCTTCGGCGAGTTCCAGCGCTGGTTCACCGTGACATAGCGCTGGATGAATTTATCGAATGCCGACAGGTCCGGATCGATTCCCGTGAAATCCTTGGGCGTGCCCTTGCCGACAGCGCGGGAGTAGCCGGTGAGCGGCGCATCGATGAAGACCAGATCGCTTTTGTCGAGGATGCTGTACTGGTTGGGGACTACCTGATACGGGCCACCTCCGGTAGCTGATGGGCTGGAGGTCATGACTCTTACTGGCCCGACAGAACCCATGTGCAGCCAGAGGGTCGCTGACCCCGGGCCACCGTTGTAGAGAAAGGTGACGGGACGCGTCTTCGGATCGGCGCCATCTTCTGTATAGGCGACATAAAAGATGCTGCCGTAGGGCTTCTCATCGCCATCGCGGATCAATAGAGTGCCTGCGGTTGCGGTGTAGTGGATGGCTCTCCCGTTGAGGGTGATGTCGTGATGCGTGACAGAGCTTTTTTCCTGCGGTGTGTTCTGCTGGTCTTTGTCTTTGTCCTTGTCGCGCTGTTCGGGTTTCTGTTGATTGTCTGGCCTCCCGTCCTGCGCAAAGGTGTGGGTATATGAGCCAAATAGAAGTGCGCCTAGCGACAATGCCGCCAGCTGCCGTGAAAGTTTCTTCAACGCCTAGCCCCTCCTCAGGTGTATGTGATCTGTGCCACGAATGACGGATACAATTTGGAATTTGTTTCACTATACAGGGATTTGTCTGGAAGTCTGGCTAGATTATTTTTGCGAGGATTGCCTGGACTAACCCCGCTTGATTACTAAGTTCGTCAATGAATTTTATGGGCAGTTAGAAATTGATACATAGCAGGAACTACAGGTTCTTCTACTCTGCTAGACCGCGCGAACACCAGTGATGTCTAACCTTGATAGAGGATGATTTTAGCCTCGGTGTTCCGTATCTTACACGGCCAGATGAGAAGATTGAGCCGACCTTATCGGTCGACATCGCACGAACTCTTCGATTCCGTTCAGGAGCATTTCCAGTTCGTGCGGGTCCTTCGACTCCTCTGCTCTTCCTCTTCGTTTTCACTCAGAGTCAGAGCAGGGTTCGCTCAGGATGACAGCGCGGTGGGAATTACGCTCGCAGCAGGTTTTCGATGCGAATGGGCAGCTCGCGCACACGTACTCCGGTGGCGTGGTGGACGGCTGCAGTAATGGCAGGCGCAATACCTGCAAGGCCAATTTCTCCTACACCGCGCGCGCCGTATGGATTGAGCGTCAGGTCAGGATAGTTGAGGAAGGTAACGTCGATCTCCGGAGCATCAGCACAGGAAGAGACGATGTAGTCGGCGTAGTTGCTATTGATGGGGAATCCATTGCGGTGGTCGTAGTGCGTTTCCTCGAAGAGTGCCATGCCAACACCCATGACAACTGCGCCTTCTACCTGGTTACGCGCAGGCTTGAGGTTGATGACGCGGCCAACATCGATCACAGAGACTACGCGGCTCACACGCAGGCGCGCGATGCCCGGGTCCCAGGTGACTTCGACAAATTGCGCTCCATAAGAGTGCTGCGAATATTTTTGCGCCTCCGGGTCTTCAAAGGCGCTGATGGACTTCCCTGTTCCGCTTGCTGCACGAATGTTGGCCTGCTTCAGAAGATCGATGTAAGCAATTCCCTGCGCCGCATTCTGGTCTTTGGCGTGGATGCGTCCCCCAGTGAATGCGAGGTCTTCTGGCTTCTTTCCTGCAAATGGCGATGATGGGGATTTTGCGGCGATGCCGAGAACGGCCTTGATCGCTGCGCCGGAGGCGTCGGCCAGCGCTGGGATGACTGAGGCCGTGACCCATGATCCTCCGGAGAGCGGGCCGGCGGGCAGAGTACTGTCGCCAATCACGACTTCGATTTTGTCTACGGGGATGCCGGTCTTGTCGCTGACGACCTGCGCGAAGATGGTGTAGGTTCCGGTGCCGATGTCCTGCGTGGCGCAACTGACACGCGCGCTGCCGTCGTTGTTGAGCGAGACAGTGGCCTCGCAGGCCATACGAAATGCTCCCCAGGAAGCGCACGCCATTCCCCAGCCGAGGACCAGATCACCCTGCCGCATCGATCCGACCTGCGGGTTGCGCCTGGACCATCCGAACTTCTCTGCTCCGGTCTGAATACACTCTTTGAGATGACGCGAGGAGAATGGCTTGCCAGTGCCCTCGTCTTTCTCAGGCTCATTGCGCAGTCGCAGCTCGACGGGATCGATCTTGAGCTTGATGGCAAGCTCGTCCATGCCTGATTCGAGAGCATAGAGGCCGGGCACGGCTCCCGGGCCACGCATCGCTGTAGGAGGTCCGATGTTGCGTTTTGCTGTTCCACCGCGCAACAACAGATTCGGACAGCTGTAGATGTACGGTGTTGCCTCGCCGCAGCCCTCGCTGTAGTCGGTAATTTCGGCGGTGTCGTTCGCATAGTCATGTCCAAGCGCGAGCAGCTTGCCGTCTGGAGTCGCTGCCAGGCGGATGCGCTGCTGTGTGCGCGGACGATGACCTACGTTCGTGAACATCATGCGGCGCGAGACGACAGCTTTTACCGGGCGATTCAGTTCTCGGGCAGCAGCAGCAGCGAGAGGAGCGTGCGACCACGGCCACAGTTTTCCGCCGAATCCTGAGCCGAGGAATTTCATCACAATCTGGACATTTTCTTTCGGCACTCCGAGAAACTGCGCCATGACGGCCTGGTGGTTCAGGAGCGATTGAGTTGTTTCGTAGAGCGTGAACTTCTGGCCGTCCCAGGTTGCGACTGAGGCGTGCAGCTCGATGGGGTTGTGGGTCTCGGCGGGAGTGACGTAAGTCTCGTCGATCTTGATGGGCGCGCTCTCGAATGCCTTGTCCAGGTCGCCGCGCTTGCTTTCGGTCTTCATCTCCTTGAAGCCGTCGCCCAGATCGAGGGCAACGTTCGGCGTTTCGGCGGCATATTCTACTTTGATAGCAGCGGCAGCGGTCTGGGCAAGTTCGAATGTCTCGGCAACAACAGCAGCTACATATTGTCCTGCGTAGTAAATGTTTTCATCTTCGAAGGCGGGGCGGGTTTCGTCCACAATCGCACTCTGGTCGCCGGGAACCGGACGGTAAAGCATGGGAGCATGGCCGTGATACATCACGCGAAGGACTCCCGGCATCTTTTCGGCTTCAGATGCGTCGAGCTTTGTGATCTTTCCTTTGGCGATGGGGCTGCAGACAGGAACAAGGTAAACCAGGTCGGGGAAATGGTGATCAGATGAATACTTCGCTCCGCCTGTGGTCTTCAGACGGCCATCAATGCGAGGCACCGCTGCTCCGATGATCGACTGCGTCGCCATGGTTCCCTCCATGCTTTGCACCAGTTTATATGGAGATTTAGGCAGAGAGTATTTTCGATTCTTTCTCCTGCTTGACAATGTTTTTCATTGTTCCATATTGACAAGCATGCGGACTGCCAAGACAATTTCAATCACCCTGCCGCCCGACCTTTTGGTAAAAGCGCAAAAAATCGCGAAGAGTGAGCACCGGACGATCAGCGAGCTGTTCCGTGAAGCTCTGCGTCGTTATATGGTGGCAGATCCGGAGTGGGAGGCATTGCTGCGGCGCACTCGCGCTACCGGAAAGGCACTCGGCATCCAAAGAGAAGCAGATGTGGAACGCATGTCTGATGAATTCCGGCGCGAGAAACGACGCTCCCAGGCTCGATGATCCGCGTCGTAGCTGATACCAATGTCTTCATCTCGGCACTGATGTTCGGCGGCTTGCCGGGGAATTTTCTGGATCTTGCTCTTAGCGGGGCCTTTGCATTGGTGTCATCTCCTGCTCTTCTCGACGAACTCGACGAGAAGCTACGCGAGAAGTTCAAAGTCACGGCACCGATAGACGCGCTATCCTTACAAAACTGGAAGGCGCAGTTGATCTTGTGAAGCCTGATTTTATTCTGCGCGTAGTTGCTGATGATCCCGATGATGACCGGGTTCTTGAATGTGCGGTCACCGGTGAGGCACAGTTTATCGTCAGTGGAGACCGCCATCTTCTCAAACTCGGTTCCTATAAAAACATTCACATCTTGACGGTCCGCCAGTTCCTCAATGCCGAGTAAACTTCAGTCGCCTTTCGCACATGTTCAGCCCCACTTAAGGGAACAGGAATAGAGTCGGCGTGGATCATGTTTGATCCGGAAAGGAATGAAAGATGAGGAAGCAAGCTGGCTGGAGATTGGCGATGATTGCGGGCGCAGCGCTCATGTTAGCGGGCAGCGTTACAGCGCGGGCGGATGGCCCGTATCATGTGCAGGACAAGTGGAAGATTGGAGGGGATGGCGGATGGGATTACCTGGCTGTCGATCCGCAATCAGGGCTTCTTTACATTACGCGCGGCAGCCATGTGATGGTCGTCGATACTTCATTGGGTAAGCCAGTTGCCGATATTACCGGGCTCAAGGGCACGCATGGCATCGCTTTTGATATCAATGGCAAGGACGGATACATCAGTGATGGAGCGGGCAATGCGGTCGCCGTCTTCGACCGCAAGAGCAACAAGATCACGCAGACAATTCCTGCGGGAACCAATCCGGACGGCATTCTCTTTGAGCCCTCGACGCAGACTGTGTGGGCTTTCAACGGACGCAGCAAGAATGCGACGGTGATTGATTCGAAGAGCAAGCAGGTAGTAGCTACGGTCGCGCTGCCGGGCAAGCCGGAGTTCCCTGTCGCTGACGGCAAGGGTTCGGTCTTTGTGAACATTGAAGACAAGAACGAGATCGTGCATCTGGATGCAAATGCCCATAAGCTGCTGGCGGAATGGCCGATCTGTGATTCGCCTTCAGGACATACGATCGACGTTGCTCACAACCGGCTCTTCGCGGTCTGCGACGGCAAGAAGATGTCCGTGGTTGATGCCGCGAGCGGCAAGGTCGTGGCTTCGCCTGAGATCGGCGATGGGCCGGATGCTGCGGGCTTCGATGCTTCGGCGGGATATGCCTTCAGCTCGAATGGCGACGGCACTCTGACCGTGGTCCATCAGGACTCGCCTGATTCCTATTCGGTGGTACAGAATGTGGCCACGCAGAAGAGCGCGCGTACGATGGCGCTCGATCCTAAAACGGGAAAGATTTATACGGTGGCGGCTGAGTTTGGGCCGCGTCCTGCGGCGACTCCCGAGAACCCGCGGCCGCGTCCACCGGTGCTTCCAGGAAGCTTCACGGTCATTGTTATCAGCAAATAGCCCTCCTCCCAGAAAACGGGGAAGAGACGGGAAAAGTCTCTTCCCTGGTGCCAAATTCAATTTAAATTCGAGCCAGCATCCCCGTAGCGATGTATAGTTTTGAGCATTGGATAATCCACTGCGCAAAGACTTTATTTTGAGGGTTTTGGGGTGCTTTTCCAAAAGTTCGACGACATATACATAGAAAATCTCCGCAAAGGAGATCCTCGCACTGAGGAACATTTTTACCGTTACTTTAGTGAGCTGATCCACCTGAAACTGCGCTCCCGCCTGCATTCCAAAGATGCAATTGAGGACGTGCGACAGGAGACGTTTACGCGGGTTTTCGCGCTTTTGCGCGGCAAAGAAGGCATTCGCAACGCCTCAGCGCTGGGGGCGCTGGTCAACTCCATCTGTAACCATGTTCTGCTCGAGTACTACCGCTCGCATTCGCGCAGCGAGGCCATGGAAGACGCCTCGGAGATCGATATTCAATCCGAGACAGCCGGGGTACTCGATGAAATGCTGTCGAAAGACACGCAGAAGACCGTGCGCCAGATTCTGGACAAGCTCAGTGAGCGCGACCGCAAGCTGCTGAAAGGCATTTTCCTCGACGAGCGGGACAAGGATGAGGTTTGCGCTGAGTTCGGTGTGGACAGGGAGTATCTAAGAGTATTACTCCACCGCGCTAAACTTTCGTTTAAGTCCTTTTATGTCAAGCATGTGGCCTCATCCGAAACATCGCGAAACAGAGGCAGCCAATTCACACGATACGTTTGGATTTTCTGTGCACTATTCTGATGAGGCTCAAATCATGGAACACACAGAAGCTGCCAATCAGTTGATGGTTGAGAAGTATCTGCTGGGAGAGTTGGGCCCTGAGGCGCGGGACTCTTTCGAAGAGCACTTCTTTAACTGCGAGAAATGCGCCACAGATCTGCGCGCCACCACGCTCTTTATCGCCCAGACGAAAAAGGAGCTTGCCCGCCCGGCCGTGGTGCGCGAGACAGCCGAAGAGCCCAAACGGAAGCTCTTCGATTTGGCATCCATCCTCCGCCCTGCATTTGCCGTGCCCGCCATGGCGGCCATGCTGCTGGTGATCGGGTTCCAGAATATTGTGACCATGCCGCACCTGGAACAACTGGCTGCCTCGGCTTCACGGCCGCAGCTTCTGCCGTCGGTGAACCTGGTGGATGGCGGCAGCCGTGGTGCGGAAATTCGCACGGTAGTGATGAACGCGCATCAGCCATTTTTGCTGTTTGTCGATGTACCTACAGACGCGCGCTTTTCTGGATATTTGTGCTCGCTTTACAGTCCTTCTGGCAAAATGGTGTGGCAGATTCAGGTGCCTCCGTCGCAGGCTTCGGATACAGTTTCGATTCAGGTGCCGGCAGACAGCGCTGAGGCTGGCGTGAATACGCTGCTGGTCCAGGGAATTTCAACTGGCGCGTCAACCAGCGCACCGGTCGATCTGGCGAAGTACCGCTTCCTTTTGCAGACTCGTTAACGAAAATTCAACTCCTCCCCAGAATGGAAAAGTAATGGCTGAAAATAATCCGCAGAAGATTTACTACTACCATGCTGATGCGAATCCGATCGGGGGTTTCATTACTCGCCCCTTCAGCGGTTTTATTCCTTCGCATGCTTCTTCTTCCCTGCCCGTGGTTGGCGGCTTTATCGAAAAGCAACGGAAGGGACGCAAATGGAAAGACACTGTAAGTTTTACGAATGAGGCTACACACGTTTCCGGCAGCAAGAAAGACGAGGCAAGCGAAGGACCGTGGACAACGCAGGTCAGCGCAACCATCGACGGCCTCAATATCCTCGATGTCATTACTGCAGACCGTGTCGTCGCGCAGCTTTCAGTTTCGCACCCGCATCATAGGCGCCATGCAAAGGTTTCCATCGTAGGCTCGCAATTCATCAATCTGCGCATCAGCGGAAATCTGATTGAACCAGTCATCAAGTATGATCTTTTTACCGATCACGACGGTACATTGGAAGCGGACCCGAAGAATCGTTATCCCACTAAGCCCTGGCCGCAGCAGGAAAAATTCCTGGAAAAGGTCAAGGCTCAAAAAGATGGCGCGAAAGCCACGTTTGCGAAGAAGTACAACGGAGCACCTATTCCTGACTGGGCCGAGAGTCACGTTCACTGGCCTGATTCAGATCAGGAGGGAAATGGCAGAGATTTCATCGTATGCTCTCTGATCGACCAACTGCCCGAACTGCCAAAAAATTTCCCCGCAATCGCGTGTGGAAATGTACTCCGCGTTCCGGACTTTGGAAAGATCTATTTCGCAGAACTGATTGTGACTCACCATCAATATCGTCTGTCGATGATCAGGGCGCAACTGGGTTCTCCGGTTGGAGGCGCAGTTTCCGCTGCAATGGCAAGTGCAAACGGGAAACCCAGTGGGCCGTAGTTCTTTTAATTACCCTATCTGCGCTTGCTGGCTGTAAACCAAAAGTCTTAACAGACCCTAAAGCTGTCTATAGCACGGCAGAACAACTGATTATTCATGGGAATCTGGAAAGTGCCCATAAGACAGCTCAGACAGCAAGCGCATTGCTTTCCCAGAAAGATCCTGAGTGGGCCTGGAAATTTCGACTCCTTGATACGAGGGCCTTACTACGACAAAGCAAAAACGATGCAGCTTTATTAGCGCTCTCTGAACCGCTACCTTCCTCGCTAGCAAATACAGACATTGCCTTAGAACAGAACGTGCTTAAAGCATGGGCATACTTATCATTAGGGCGCCGTAGCGAAGCTAATCAGGCATTGCTTGAAGCCCAATCTCTATCAAATAGTAGAAAGCCAGCTGCAGGTGACAATTCTTCTCCCTTGAAAAGCCATGCTCTCACCGTCTTAGGCATGCTATATCTTCAGCAAGCTGACCTTGTTCAAGCCGAGGAAGTTTTCCATCGAAACCTCAATATTGCTCGTACTCAGCATGATAATTATCAACAAGCAGCCACTTTATTAAACCTAAGTGTGGTCGCCCTTCGCCAGGAGCATTTTGATGAGGCACTGGATTTATCAGAAGCAGCGGTGCGTTCTGCCCAAAAGATCAATGCAAAGAGTCTCTTAGAAAAATCACAAGGAAATATAGCTTGGGCAAACTACAAACTCGGTAATTTCGAAGAAGCCCTGGCGCGTTTTCGTATTGCAGAACAGGGTGCGAAAACAATAGGAGAGACTGACGACCGAATTGAATGGTTAAACAACACAGGATTATCTCTCTATCGCCTCGGATATCCAAATGATGCAGAGGCTTGTTATAAAACCGCTCTTCAGATTGCAGAGTCTTATCAAGACGTAGAAGAAGAGATTACAATTCACGTTTCGCTAGCCGAGCTATTCCTGAAATCCAATAATCTTGAATTAGCGGCACAGCATACTAGTAAAGCGCTCGACATTGCTCACGCTTCAGGTAGAAGTTCAGATGAAATGGATGTGCTCTTTCTTAAGAGTCTTATAGCTGCACGCCAGAACAATATGGCGCAATCTATAGAAACTCTCGATGCCTTGGATCGGAATCGCGCCATTACCCCTTCTTTGCGTTGGCAGGTGGAAGGTGCCTTATCGGATGTTTATGCAGAATCCAATAAGTCCGATCTTGCGGATAAATGGTACCGCCAATCCATTACAACTTTTGAAACGCAACGAGCCACCATCAAGAAAGAAGAATCGAAGCTCCCTTTCTCGACAAATGCTGATGAGCTCTACGACGATTACATTCGCTTCCTGGTGAATCACAAACGGACGGATGAGGCGCTGCAGTGGTTTGATCTTGGGCGGGCGCGGACTCTGGAAGAAGGGCTCGGTGTCACTTCATCGGATTTCAAAGCTGCGCTGAAAAGGCCTCTCAATGCGCGCGCGATTGCCAACAGGCTGCATGGCACAATTCTGGTCTACAGCGTGGCTCCGCAGGAGTCATACCTGTGGGCCATCAACTCTTCAGGGACGCACTTCTTCAAGCTTCCGCCGCAGGCTGAAATCGATGCGCATGTGAAGAACTATCAGCGCGCCATTCTTGATTCAAAAGACACGCTTGCGTCTGCCTATGCCGATGGCATTGCGCTCTACAACATCCTGGTGGCGCCGGCGGAAAAGCTGATTGCGAAGAACTCGCCGGTCTACATCATTCCTGATGGAAGCCTGACGACGCTGAATTTCGAGACGCTGCTCGCTCCGGGCGGTGGTGTGCATTACTGGATTGACGACGCCACTATTACTGATGCCAGCTCGCTGAAGCTGCTGGCGGCGTTCCGTCCGGAAACACGCGCGAAGACGGCGAAGAAGCTGCTGCTGATCGGGAACCCTATCTCGCCGGATGAAAAGTTTCCTGACCTTTTGAATGCCGGAGCAGAAGTATCGAATATATCCAGGCACTTCCCTGCTGCGACAGAAGCCGTCTTTACGCAGAAGCAGGCGCTGCCCTCTTCGTACATCAGCACTACGCCGGGGCAGTTTTCCTACATCCACTTTGTGGCGCATGGGACGAGCAGCAGCGCGCAGCCGCTCGACTCAGCGATTGTGCTGACGCGCGAGCCTTCGAACCCGGATGCCTTCAAGCTCTATGCGCGCGATGTGATCCAGCAGCCGCTGCATGCGGACCTGGTGACGATTTCGGCGTGCTATGGCTCAGGGTCGCGCGTCTATGGCGGCGAGGGATTGGTGGGACTGTCGTGGGCCTTTCTGCGCGCGGGAGCGCATTATGTTGTGGGCTCGCTGTGGGAGGCTAGCGACGCAGCCTCGCCGCAGCTGATGGACCGCATGTACGACGAGCTGGCCCAGGGGCGCTCGCCTGATGTGGCGCTGCGCAATGCCAAGCTTTCTCTGCTGCACTCGCAAGGCGTGTTTCGTAAGCCTCTCTATTGGGCCACGTTTCAGCTTTATGGCGGTGCTTAAAAATCAACCGCGAAGTCGCTAAGAGCGCCAAGTCCGCAAAATATTTCTCACACCAAACTGCTCCAGCGTTGCAGATTTTCTGTAACGGTTTGATTACGGTCGTCACTACCAATACAGAAAAAGGAAAGACATCTTTCAACAGCACTGCAGTTTGCCGCTTCGTCGACAGCTAACTTATCTGCCTGGGTTCTCCCATCCCCCAATTGAAAACAGGAGCAAGGGGAGTGATATGGATTTTTATGATGCAGGCCGGAGTAGAAAGAATTCGTATTCCTACTTAAACAATGAACCCGCTTCGTGCCATTTCTTGCGCGCCGGCGTTGAAGATGAGCAGCTGCTGGTGGAGCGCATCCTGGAGTTTCTCGATGAGAATCATCCTCTCCGCTCAAAACCGCGTGCCTTTTCGGAGTGCGGGTGATAAACAGGGCTTTGGCCGTGAGTGCTGAATATGCCTTGTCAACGATTTCGAAAGTAACATTTTGCTGTAAGTTGCTGGTCTCAAACGAGACCTGTTACAACGAGCAATGAGCTTGTATTTCCGCTATTTCTGCTATCCTGAATGTAAGGACAAAATAGACAAAAAAATCGCCTATGACTGGCGGTTTTTTATTGCCTGGAACCAGGACTTTACGTCGAACCTTCCTGTTTTCAATACTTTGCCGCATTGAAAACAGAAGCCATGGTTTTTCAAAGACTTAACACCTCCCCCCAGGGGGGAGAAGACCCCACATCTTTCCGGGCAAATGGTCTGACTACAGCCCCAGGCCGCCATCGACGCTTAGAATCTGGCCGGTGATGAAGTGCGGACCGGTGGCAAAGAACATGACGGCGGCGGCAACGTCTTCCGGAGCGCCGTTGCGCTTCATCGGAGTCTTATGGGCGAAATGCTCGTAGTCGGCGGAGACCTCCCCGTTCACGATCATTCCCGGCGCAACACAGTTCACGCTGATCTCCGGCGCAAAAGCCTTGGACATGGTCTGCGTAAGCATGTGCAGAGCGGCCTTTGAGGTGCAATAGTGGCCGTGCGTGGGCCAGGGATGTAATCCGCCGAGCGAGCCGATGTTGATGATGCGTCCATGGGCTGCTTTGAGATGCGAGTAGGCGGCCTTCGCCATCAGGAACGGGCCGCGGGTGTTGGTCTCAAACATGGCGTCCCACTGGCTGACGGAAATTTCCTCAAGCTTCGCTGTCTCGAAGAGGCCTGCGTTGTTGACGAGCAGATCAAGCTGTCCGAAGAGCCGGACGACCGTAGCGATGGCATCTTCCACATCTTTCGGATTGCGTACATCGCAGCGGACGGCTGCAGCCTTGATCCCAAGCGCCTGTAATTCCTTTACGGTCTGCTGTGCCTGAATGTCAGAATCGCGATAGGTAATGGCTACGTCAGCGCCGGCTCGCGCCAGCGCGAGCGCAAGTGTGCGCCCGATGCGCTTGGCAGCGCCCGTGACCAGCGCGGCCTTTCCCTGTAAACTGTCCATATATCTTGATTTTACCTGCTAATAAGGATTTCTCTTTCGGAGGCGCGAGGAAGGCCGCCTTGCAACGCATTTGGGGCAGGGGTCATCTTATGACTGATACACTTCGAGGCAATTCTGTGCTTCCCCGGCTACGCCACATGATTCTTCTGGCATTGACATGCGGTATTTTTGTGGCAGGTTGCTCTCACTCACAGCACAACGCATCTCTGCCGGGAAGCGCGCCCAACATTCAAAAGGACGACACACGGCGCGCAAAGGCCGCTCCGAATCCCAACGCACCTTACATGGTTGCGACTAACAGCAAGCCTCCACAGCTGGTAAAGCGCGCGGACGAAGCCGGAGGAACGGAGCCTTGCCAGGACAAGAACCTGACCGTTACTGAGATTGCCGCAACTGTGAATGGCAACTACCGCGCGGTGAAGCTCGCTTTCTACAACCAGGGGCTTGCGCCGTGCCGCATCGGCGGCTTCCCGAATGTTTCTCTGCTGGATCAGCATGGGAACCCTGCAGCCAGCCTGATCGTTGACCACATCAGCGAAGCGGCATTGAGGGCAAAATTGGAGCCGGGTGCGGTCGAAAATACCTCCGCAGCTCCGGTACAGGCGCAGCTGGTGATTGCTCCGAGAGGCGAGGCATGGTTCCAGATGGGTTGGTCAACCGGCGACACATGCCCGGCGGTCTCGCGCATCAGCGTTTCTGCTCCGGGATCAAGCGAGGCTTTTACAGTGAATCATCCCCTGAATGTCTGCGAAGGTCGGATCGAGATTACGTCTCTTCGCGGGGATAGTTGATTGCGAGGGCCAAAGCCCTCGCCTACCTTTCAATGAGGCTGCGGCTGATTCTGATCTGAAGGCTTGGGAGCTTCGTCCTGGCCGCCGACCTGTGAGCCGTCGTGCTTCTCGTAAATCGAATACTGGTGGCCTGGAGGATTCAGCTTGACGGCGATCTCCTCGGTCGGACCTTCGAGATTGTAGTCAGCGCCGTAGGTCTGGTATCCCTTGGCGACGATCTGGAGGCGTACTGTGTCCCCAACGGGGATCACGTCAATTACAGCCTTTCCGTCCTCATCGGTCTTCAGTTCCATATTGCCGTCGTCCTTGCCATCCTTCATGGGATGAAAGATGACGCCGGCGTTCTCCACGGGCTTGCCGTTCGATGCCTTGGTGACGGTCACGGTGACCTTGCAGGTCGGCGGTGGCGGAGTGTATTTGCGGCCACGCTTTACCTGTTGCGCAGAAAGGCTCAGGGGCACACAGAGAGAGAAAACCAGGAGCTTGCGGGAGACTGCTAAAACCATGCCTTGATTGTAAGGAATCAGGGTCAGGGATGAGAAGAGGGCTGTTTCAAGGGCCCCATCCTTTTCGGCGAAAATCATGTCGAAAGGATGGGAGCCATTCGTTATTTCTTTTCCTTGCCTAAGGCGAAGCGCAGGCCGGTGCGGAAATTGAACGGCAGCGATGTGTATCCAATCGGGCCGGTATGCTGGTTGCTCAGCAGGTTGTCAAGCTGTGCGTAAACAGCAAGCCAATGCGTTGCCTGATAGACGACGCCGAGATCGAGTTTGGCGTAGCCGTAGTCGAGGTTGCGGTTAGGCAGCAATAGCGAGTTGCCAAAGAAGGCGTCGCTGAAACCGAGATAGGTGGAGTCATCGCTGCGGCTGGAGAATGCTCCGTTGCCGATGAGTGTCCAGTACTTGCCGGTGTAGGACGCTGAAATAAAGCCAGTATGTGGCGGACGGCGGAAGGGACGCGATCCACGCAGCGGCGAGTAAACGCCTATGGGGAAAGTTGGAAATGATGACTCGGTGTTGTAGGTAGGCTCAAGCGCGTCGGAGCTGAAGGAGTGCTGCACGACAGAATCAAGATAGGTATAGCCGCCACGCAGGAAGATGTTCTTGCCAATGCCGTATTGCACTTCGCTCTCGACACCCTGTGCGCGGAAGACCAGCGAATTCACTGTAGGCGACGCCAGCGCCACGTTGTAGGCGGCAACGATCTGCGCAACCTGATCGGGAGAAAGCTGCGGTAGAAGCTGGTAGAGCGCGCTCGCTGGAACGGACTCGATCTGATTCCCGAACTCATTGTGGAAGTAAGTTGCGCTCAGAAGTACGCGCTCGCTGAAGAGGCTCTGCTCTACTCCGCCGTCATAGCTGCGCGAATGCTCCGCTCCGATAGGCCCGATGCCATACTGTGCGGCGGACTGCGGACCTCCGTAGGTGTTGAGCACCTGGTAGAGCGAATCGAACTGATCGGTGAGGGTCGGCTCCTTGACGCCCTTTGAAAAATTGAAGTTGAGCTTGGTGCCGTGGAAGATGCCTCTTCCGGGACGCACGAGGTAATAGGAAAGCCCGATGCGCGGCGTACCTTCAGTTCCGTAAAGCTGGTTTTTCTGAATGCCTCCACCAAATGAGTAGAAGAGGCGATTGCGGAAATCACCGCCGATCTGGAGCATGTAGTCGTAGTTGGCACGCTCCAGGGTGTCATTCAAGAAACCGGGATAATAGTCTTTTCCACGCTCGTCTTCAAAGCGGAAGCCGGCAATGGCCATCAGGTGCGGCGTGAACTGATAATCGGCCTGCACGTAGAGGTTGTCGCGGTTGGATACAAGCTCTGATGTGATGGGATAGGTTCCGGCATAGTTCAGAATCGCCTGACCGCTGACGGAGTACCCGTTGGCTCCTTTGATAGTGACTGGCAGGCCGAGATAAATGCCGTCGGTTGCGTCATAGATTCCAGTAGGCGACCACTGCGTCGACTCCTCGCGCTTGCGTGCCATGCCATAGCGGACGAGGCCGTGCAGGCGGTCGGAGAAAGTGTGGTCGATGGTTCCGGTCATGAAAATGTTCTGGTCAGACTGCTTGGCGTCATTCGCGATCTGGTAGAACTGGTAGGCATTCGGTAGTCCGGTAGCGATGTCGGCGTTGCGCGCAGTAACGCGAATCGTCGTAGCTGCGGACCACGCCCATCCCAGGTTCGCCGTCTCGACAATGTTGTGGTACTCGCTCTGGGGAACAGAGTTCTGCGTCTGAAGATCGCTGAAGCCGCCATAGTAGTCGAGAGAGCGATGCGTTCCGCCGAGCTGCACTTCATTTCGATAGGTGCCGAAGTTTCCTGCGTCGCCTTCGTAGATCAAAGACGGGAACGATGTGGAACCGCGAGGCGTGCTGAAGCCGATGACTCCGGCAGCTGCGTCAGAGCCGTAGAGGACGCTGTTGGGACCGCGATAGACTTCGGCCTTCTCCACGCCTGTGGATGCAATGGTGGAGAGGTCGAATCGCCCGCCAATGTCTTCAATGGGCGCGCCATCGAAGAGCACTTTGTTCGAGTCTGAATTGCCACCGCGCACGAAAATGCTGGCAACACCGCCGCGTTGTCCGGTCTGGACAACACTTATTCCGGGAACCTGGCGCAGGATGTCGACCATATCTGCGCGGTTGAGGAAGTCGGTTTTGTTCAAGCCCGTAATAGATGCGCTTACCTGAGCCTGCGGCAGGGGTGTTCCGGTTTCTGTGGCGACGATCGACTGCCGCACCCACTCGGGTTCAAGCTGGATGTTCTGCTCTATGCCATCGAGAGAGCCACCGTAGAAGCTTTCTGTCGCGAGCTGGCGGAAGGATCTTCCACCGGCCAGAACGTAGAAGCGGCCAGTTGCTGAAGAAGAGAGCTGATAGCTTCCATCGTTCCGTGTGATGCCCGAAGCGATGACCTGCCCGTTCTGAACGAGAGCTACGCTGGCATTGGCGATGGGGGCGCCCAGAGAATCGGTAACACGTCCACGAACGACGACAGCACGTGCTGGCATCACTGCTAACAACAAGCAAACTGAAAGGAGAGCAAAGCGGCTTCGCCGCGGAATGTCTGGCATTTTTCCTCCGTTCCCCTCGGAACGCGGTACTGTGCGCATGAAGCCGGTCTCCTGACTCGCGCGCTCTTGCCCTGCCGCCTTCCCGGATGTTTTCCAGTGGCTTTGTGGTCAGGCATCCTTGCACGTCCTCAAAAACCAGACATGCAGAAACGCGCTTACAGTTGCGGGGCAGTGGCGGATTCACACCGTCTTCCCTAGCACCTCATGCGTTGGTTGAAAGTTTGATTATTCGTGAGCAGAGGGGTCATGTCAAAGAAGTGTCGTTGATAATGGTGAGCCAGCTTGTAAACCATTGGAACGATTTCATCACTATGTTATACGCTCTGGCTGATGCTGTATCCCCGTCTGCATAGTATGCAGTGTTTGTGCGGCTTAGGCCGCACAGCGTGAAAGAAGACGGCGGGGAAGCGTTGCCAAGGTTAGCTCTTCCTGAATGTACCTCTGGGTGCGCCGAATATGCCCAGACAGGTGGCGGTTTCCTTCAGTGTCCTGTATCGGAGCGGATTCTGCTTCATCAGGTCAGCAGCCAGACTGTGACTTGCATTCCGGCTGAACAGGTCCTCCAGCAAGCCAACATCGATGGTGCTGTAATCGACGCCGATACTTGCACAACGCTGGGGGACAGACATACGCGACCACTCAGCAGGACCGACACGGCGTTTTGCCGTTTCCGTGGTGGTCACTGGCCTTGCATCTCTGGGTGAGACGGGGTTGCGGGAGTCCTTCATAGCGTTCAGTTGTAGACGTGCAAGCTCAAGCTCCTTCTGCTGCTGATCGAATAGCTGCTTCCACACGTTGTTTGCATCGGCTGCTTCCCGCTCCAGTTGGCGGGTAGCCTCCTCCACTGCACGCTGTGCAAGCTCTGGACTCAAGTCACTGACTTGCAGATTGTGCTTCGCAGCGGTGGCGCTGAGAATCTGATTCGCACGCTGTTTGACTGCTGCTTCGGGAAGGTTGATTACTTCGTTGCTGCTGTTGAGGGCGATTTCCTGGGCGGGTGTCTGACCTTCTGCGTAGCCTGGGCGGAATACATTGCTGTTGAGTGACATGTGAATCTCCTTGGATTCGGTTAGAGGTTGTTTCTCCGTGGTGCATCCCTAATCCACCAGACACGCCAGCCAAGGAGTCTCTTGCGTTTGCTCGTTCACTGAGACGTTCTGGCTAATCGGGTGGATGAGGCGATGCAAAGCGCTCCCACACGCTCGGAGAAAGACATGCGGGAGCCTTTGTGAGTGCTGGGACTCAACCCGTCCTGCATGACGGGGAGTCGACCAGCGCCATCGTTGCTACAACGTCGAAGGATCAACTAACGACGCGGTAACAGCGAAGTCTTAGAGCGGCATCACGCACCTGTACTGGGGGACGCGATGCCGTCACTGCCGCTGCCTATGGCAGAGCAGCGGACAATGCTTTAGGCGGCTGCGATGTATGAGTCTGGACTCAGGGTCTCAGGGTTGCGGTAGTAGTCGAGCCGCATCAAGTCTCGGCCTGTAATCTCCCATTCCCGCCTGCTGTCCAGATGACGGGTTTTGATGCCCAGACAACGGGCAAGTGCTTTGACGTGCCGCTCAGTGGTGTGCAGCAGTGTAGCTGCCTGTCGTGAACCGTATGACTGGTGTAGGCGGATCATGCCAACCTCCCCAGCGCTCTGAGCAAGGGGTTTGTGTATCGGTCTTTCCTGCGCTTCTGCTTCCCCTTCTCAGGGTCGAAGTGTCTTGGTGGACGGGGAGCACCAATCGCCTTACGGTCCAGGCGTATCTGTCCCTCAGATACTCCCAACAGGCAGGCAAGCTGGATATTGGAGATGGCTGGAGCGTGCTCAAGGATGACCTTGAGGACGGCGCGGCGTTCACCGCATGTATAGCCTTCATCAGGCCGCTGTAGACAGATTCTGGCTGCTGTAGCGCGATCTGTGAGAGTGATTTCAGGCATGACTTTCCTCGGAATTTCAAAACTTTGTGTTCACCGTTGGTGGACGCGCCTTCGGCGTGGCTTCGGCGTGGCTTACAGCATGGTTTCAGCCGTAGTCGCAAGGGCTGACGCTGTGATTGATACCCGCATGGATAGGGTGTCTGTGCTGTATGGAGTGCTACGAGTAGCGATCTGTTTCTCGAACGGTGTCGCACCGTGCAAAAGGATTCGAGACAAGCTCTATTACTAACCCCTTTCAGGAGCTATTTCTGGCAGAAGGGGGGTTAATACCCATAAACGGGGATCATCCGCTCGGCGCTGTACTTGTCAAGCAATTGCTTCCATACGACCAGCGTGTCGCGCTTCTTCGGCTTCGACACCGGCTCTTCGTCGCCATTAAGTACGGGCGGGTTGAGGACGAACTCATCGATCTGGTTCTTCGCGCTAGTGCTCAAGGCGGAATCCCATTCGAGGTATCCGAAGGACAGCTTCAGGTAGTGAGCTACGCTGGCAATCTCCCATTTCGGCATCTGGTGCTCGTGTGCGATCTCGTGGATCGTGTACCAGTGTCTCATCAGGCGGCGTCCTCCATCAGGTGCGGGAATCGGCGATGTAGCAGGTGGTCATAACGTCGCGCGAACCAATCCCAACGTCGGTCACATTCGGACGTGTCCTTCGGCGGTATTGGTTCGATTGGTGCGTTAGGTCGTGACCACGGTGGACAGTCACAAAAGCGTTCTAAAGCGTCGGCATCTTTCTGGCTGACGTGAACTTCCCCATGCAGGAGGAAGGTTTTCCGCTTCATATACCGTAGGAGGTCTGCTACCTGGCTTTTCTGCATACCGTGCAATCGTGCTAGTTCCTTTAGGCTTGTTGCCTGTTCGTTCATCTTGTCCTCTCCGATTGTGTGATCCTGATTAGCCCGTATTTTGGACGCACCGAGGGCTTTAACTCTGGGCACTTAGCTTGTAAGAGCAGCTAGATAACCCCGTTTTGTTGGGGATATTCTTCCTGCTTTAAGCGTGTATCTTCAGCCTGTTTTACTTGCTGAGACCAGATGGTTTGACTCCATCTGTTTGACAGTGCTTGTCATAGCCGCTGGGCTAGTTAGTCCTTACTGAAGATGAATCCTTTAACTCGTTCCATGCAGGCGTACTACTCGAATCGCTCCCATTGAAGGGAGGTGTGCCCTATCGTCGCCGGAGGTAAAGCCCTCACAACCCTGTCCGACTTCCTGCATGAATTAGCGCTCTGGTGTGCCCAGTCCATCCCCTCAGGGATGACCGACAGAATGCACGAATGCACCCACCCAACGGTTAGTCCGTGGGACTTTGTATTGCTGATATGTTTTCGCTACGAGACTCGCTTGGCGTGCGGTATCCGACCAGATGAGACTGGTCTATCTCCAGAAGTTCACCAAAATGCAAAAACCCGTCCGACTTGGACGGGGTTGCCGAGAGGCGATAACGCTTCTCGGTTTTTCTTCTTACACTTTCAATTCTAATTGTCTGTCAATACCTAGATTGTCTAGGTGTAACAGCTATGTTGCTGTAATAATGATAGTTAGCTATTTTTTAGGCCTCAAAAATAATTTGCAAGTGTCTTTTTGTAACACTCCTTTAACACAAATCAAGATGTTTTCCACAGGATGCCCGTTGACTCGGCCCCTGCTTCGTGCTTATTTTTTCCACTGTTAATAGAAGTAACACAAACTTGCATTTTTGTCAAGTTTGTGGTAAGCGCTCTGGGTAAAGAGTAGAGAGTCCTCCATTACACCCAGAACTCTGGCTCAGGATGGGGCCAGCTATCACGCTACAGCGCCGTCACGGCGCTGCTGCAACGTGGCTGACCTCTCAGTACCTGCGCAGTGTCAAGGATTCGTTACACACGGTTTTGATCTGCACACTATGCAGAGGAGTTCTCAACACATCTCGCAAAAAAAATAGACTCTGTCTCATGGAATCCTTGACAGATTCCAAAAATCCTCACAAAACTTCCACGCAACCACCGCGTACCCACCGTGTCCGACGCGCCCAACCATGAAGCTATGGACACCAAAAGGCTTTGTCACTATGGAGGCTATCCAGGATATGATTGACAAGCAACTTAGTTGTTTGCAATAATTCTAAAGCTAATTTTTTTATTGACAGTGGTCGGCTAATTTTGTACTGTGCATCTTGTTCGCTACTGCGACTAAGGAAAGTGCATGTCAAGTAAGCCGATAACCACCAGGGACAAACGGCGTTGGAGTGAATTGGTATTAGAGAAAGATATTCTGTTGTATGACATCCATGAATGCCGTGACCAGCTATCGAGGGGACAGATGTATCAGCGCCTAGGAAGAGTTGAGGTACAACTGGCCGGACTGAACCAACGTCTTGCTGATGCTGGAATCTAAAGATTAACCAACAACGCCAATTGGTAACGGCGCATTCACTTTGTTGAGTGCGCCGATTTTTTTTTGCTTGACATGCTGAGAAACACTCTGTTACGTTTCAAACAATGAACGTAGTTAAAAACGTAACAGAGGGCTGGAGTGGGTAATGAACGGGCGATTCGTGAGCTACATCAGGGTATCGACGCAGAGGCAAGGTAAAAGCGGCTTAGGTTTGGAAGCACAGCGCGAAGCCATCAAGAGCTATTTGAATGGTGGTAAGCATGAAGTGGTTGCAGAGCTAGTAGAGATTGAGTCAGGCAAGCGGTCGGACAGACCAAAATTGAAAGAAGCGCTTCGCATCTGTAGACAGCGCAAGGCAACACTGTTAGTAGCCAAGCTGGACCGGCTCGCACGTAACGTAGCGTTCACTGCCACACTGATGCAGGCTGGCGTGAAGTTTCGCGCTGTAGACATGCCAGAAGTAAATGAAATGGTGGTGCATATCCTAGCCAGTGTTGCAGAGGGCGAAGCAAAGGCCATCAGTGCGCGTACAAAGGCTGCTCTTGCGGCTGCAAAGGCGCGTGGTACTAAACTTGGCGGTCTGCGATGGGATATCACTGGAGTAGCTGCCAAAGGGCGTGAGGCAGCGCTACAGGTTCGGCAGGAAAAGGCCAGCAAATATGCTGCCGATGTGCTGCCTGATATACAGACGGCGCGAGACAATGGAGCGGCCAGTCTCAGAGAGATTGCAGCCTACCTGAATGAGCAGGGAGTAAAAACGCCGCGTGGTGGTGAGTGGAGTGCGGTACAGGTACAGCGCATCTTGGCGCTGATGGAGAGCCAGCAATGAGCGAACAGGAACACATGAGCATAGAGGAAATGCGCCGGATTCTAGGGCGTGAAGCGGAGGGCAAGTCCGATGAGCAATTGTTGCGGATGCGTGAGCAGCTAGAGGCAGTCTGCAATGACATGCTCGATCATCTGGATAGGCAGTGGAGAGAGAATCCTGAGAGTGTGAGATGGGCTGCATACCATGCAGAGGAGGGACCAGCGCATGAGCAATAAAGCTGTCCTGTACGTGCGTGTCAGTAGCTCCAAGCAGGAAGACAATACTTCGCTGGCTGCTCAAGAGCGCGTCTGTAAGGAATGGTGTCAACGCAACGGTGTCACAGTGGCGCATACGTTTCGTGAGAGCGGTGAGAGCGCCAAGACAACGCAGCGTCCGCAATTCCTTGCGATGTTCGCTTACCTGGATCAACACAGAGATGTGACTCACGTTGTCTGCGACAAATACGACCGATTTGGACGGTCGCAAGATGCAGTTATCTATCGTCTGCGCTTGCAGGAAATGCAGGTGCGATTAGTCGCAGCATCGCAGCCAGTGGATGACTCGGCAGCGGGACGTTTCCTTGAGCGCGTGCTGATGAGTGTAAGCGAGTTGGATAACGACATGCGCTCAGAGCGGAGTCTGTCCGGCATGAAAGCGCGTGTAGCTGAGGGCAGATGGTGCTGGCTTCCTCCGCATGGATACAAGACAGGCAGCAAGAGTGGTTCCAGTTTGGTTATTGATTCCGATGTTGGTCCATTGGTGAGGAAGCTGTTTGAGCTAATCGCCGCTGGGTACAGGCAGCATGATGCGCTGGCTCAAGTTCACACGCTCGGACTGCGTTCTCAGAGAGGCAACCTGCTCACTATGCAGACTGCGAAGCAGATGCTCACGAATCCCGTATATGCGGGACAGCTTGAATTGCCTAATTGGGGAGTGAGTCAGAAAGGCGATTGGGAACCTATTGTCAGTGAGCGGTTGTTTCGCAAGGCTCAGGAAGCGTTGCTAGGACGTGCTCTGCCTCAAGTGACGCATTCAAGGCTGAATGAAGACTTCCCGCTACGTGGTACTGTGCTCTGCCCTGCATGTCTGAAGCCAGTTACAGCAAGCAAGAGCAAGGGCGAGTATGGCGGTCGCTATGGCTTCATGCGTTGCCATCGCACAAAGGGACACTTGAGCGTGCGTTATGAGCCGGTGGAGAAAGCATTCTGCGAACTGCTGGAGCAGATGACACCTAACAGTGAGCGTATGGAGTTGGTTGAGGGCGTGCTCAGAATGGCGTGGCGTTCTCGTATATCTGGTTCTGGACGCACTGTTGAAGTGCTGAGGAAGAGACTGGTCAAGCTGGGTAAGCAAAAGCAGATGGTGCTAGAGAAAGCTGGCATCCTCTCAACTGAAGACTTCACACGCATCTATGAGCCAGTGAAAAGCGAGATTGCAGCAGCAGAGGCAGCACTGGTCCAAGCTGAGGCAGCGGACTATGACTTAGAGACTGCAATCGGATATCTGAAACACTTGTTTTGGAACGTTCACATACTATGGGAAACAAACGACGTTGCAGGTAAACAACGCATACAGAAAGCACTATTCCCAAAGGGATTACCCTACCATCCTAAGACAGGTTTTGGAACGCCCTCAACTTATTCAATTTTCAGCGGTTATGAGGAGTCAGAGGGAGGAGAATCTGAAATGGTGACCCCGGGAAGATTCGAACTTCCGACACGCAGTTTAGGAAACTGCTGCTCTATCCACCTGAGCTACGGGGCCCCTGATTACTGAGGTTATTCTAACCTGCTAGTTCCTGTCAGAGTGGATTATCTACCCTTCAATGCCTCGTGCCATAGCTATGCTCAGGGGTGGGAGATTTTTTATGGCTCCTTTATGACTTTCCTGGCGAAGTCGCGGAGATTTCCTATGACGAAATACTTATTTCCCTTTTCACTTTTAGTTTCTATCTAGCTCCGCAGCTTGGCGAGCAGGTCCTGAGGATGGACTGGTTTGGCGAGGATCTCAAACTCATGGCCCTGGCTACGCGCACGGTCAAGCAGATCGGCGGTGGCGGCCTGTCCGGAGAAAAGCAGGATTTTGCATGAGGGCAGCATGCTGCGGATCATGATGGCCGCATCGATGCCGTTCAGGTCCGTCATGATGACGTCGCTGATCAGCATGTCCGGCTTGAGCGTTCGAGCAGCTTCTACGGCCTTCTCGCCGCTGTAGACAGCGGTCGCTTCAAATCCGCTCTGGTTGAGAATAATCGCGAGGGTATCGGCGATGACGCGCTCGTCATCTGCTACCAGAATTTTTGGTTTCGTCTGGCTGTTCTCTTGCATCGTCTCCGACTCTTTCTAGATTCAGTGATTGGACTGATCAGTCACGTAGTGCGTCAGCTAAAAAGATGCTGCAAAATGTTGTGGACAGATAGTAGCTCAACTTGAGAAAAACTCCTAATAGGATGATACGCTGAACATGGAGATGCTTCATCTCCATGAAATCCTACCCACATAGATTTTAATGACGCGAGAGCGGGCGCGTTTGCTCCGACGGGCCGTTGAGAGGACTGAGCCTGACTCCTCCAATGAGCATAAAACTGGCGCATTCCCGTTCAGAGGTTTTACCAATGTAGACGGAGCCTTAGGCGATGACGGAAGCGATTATTCGAGCGCAGCAGGTAGAAAAATTTTACGCTCAGCCGAGCGAGAACCGCATTCAGGTCATTGCCCCTACCGATCTTTCGATAGTACCGGGAGAGATCGTGGCTCTGCTGGGGCCATCAGGCTCAGGAAAATCGACTCTGCTGCGCATGCTTTCCGGATTGTCAAAGCCTTCGGGCGGACAGGTCTTCTGGCACGAGAAGCCGATTAGTTCAGTTGAAATTAATGTTTCGATTGTCTTTCAGAGCTTCGCGCTTTTTCCATGGCTCACCGTCCTTGAAAATGTAGAAGCACCGCTCAAGGCACGCGGTGTTGATCCGGACGAGCGCAGAGAGCGCAGCCTGAAGATTCTGGATACGGTCGGACTCGACGGTTTCCAGACTGCTTATCCAAAGGAATTATCGGGAGGCATGCGGCAGCGTGTCGGCTTTGCGCGCGCGCTGGTGGTGGAGCCGGAAGTGCTCTTTATGGATGAGCCGTTCTCCGCGCTCGACGTGCTGACAGCTGAGAACCTGCGCAGCGAGCTTCTGGAGTTGTGGCAGAAGAAGACCATTCCTACAGAGGCGATTTTTATCGTCACACACAATATTGAAGAGGCCGTGCTGCTGGCCGATCGCATTATTGTGCTGGGGCGCAACCCTGGCCACGTGCGCACGGATTTCAAGGTCGGGATTTCCCAACCGCGCGACAAGAAGAATCCTGCGTTTACGCGGCTGGTGGACTATATCTATACCGTTCTCACGCGGCCCGATGTGACGCCGGATGTGCCGCGCCTGCATGTGGACGGGCGCCGTGTACGCGATCAGCGCGAGATGCGCTACGAGATGTTGCCGCATGCACGTCCGGGCGGCATTGCCGGATTGCTCGAATTCATCATCGACTTTGCCGGGCGCACGGATGTCTATCGCCTGGCGGATGAACTTGCCTTCGAGATTGATGATCTGCTGCCGATCGTGGAAGCGGCGCAACTGCTCGGCTTCCTGAAGCTCGAAGAAGGCGATGTGTCGATCACCGCTGAAGGACGTGAATTTGCCGAGTCCGAAATTCTGAAACAGAAGGAGCTCTTCCGCGCTGCTGCGCTGGAACACGTTCTGCTACTGCGGCAGATCACACGCGCACTCAATAACAAGACAGACCACACTGTTCCGGAAGAATTTTTCCTCGATATGCTCGACGAACAATTCAGCGAAGAGGAAACGCAGAAGCAACTCGATACTGCGATCAACTGGGGCCGCTATGCCGAGCTGTTCGACTTTGATGCAACGCGCAGACGCTTTGTTCTTCCGGAGACCGAAGAAACAGTAGCCACCGTGGATGGAAGCGAGGGTGAATGAAAGCACGCTACACACTTTCGCGTTCGCTGGTGATTGAGCGATCCTGGCCATTCTTTCTTGATCTGACTGTGGCCCTGGGCCTCCTCGCGGGCTTTTATGCAGTACTACAGATTGCACGCTACTGGCTCAGCGGCGCTGTGCCTGAAGTGGAGATTTCGCAATCCCCCACGATGCTGCCGCTCTATGCGTTTTACTCGATTGTGCGCATTGGTGTGGCATATCTGCTGAGCCTGCTCTTCGCCGTAGGATACGGATATATTGCTGCATACAACAAGCGCGTAGAAGCGCTGATGATCGCAACACTCGACATTCTGCAATCGATCCCGGTATTAAGCTTTCTTCCCGGCGTAATGCTGGCGATGATGTCGCTGATTCCTAGCCGTCAGCTGGGAATTGAGTTTGGCGCGATCCTGCTGATCTTTACCGGGCAGGTCTGGAACATGGCCTTCAGCTTTTACTCATCGTTGAAGAGCATTCCGCGCGAACTGCAGGAGGCTTGCACCATAAATCGCTTCTCGCACTGGCAACGTTTGTGGCAACTTGAGCTTCCTTATGCGGCGATTGGACTCGTCTGGAATTCGATGGTGTCGGTTGCCGGCGGATGGTTCTTTCTGATGGTCTGCGAGATGTTCCCTGTGGGCACGCGCAACTTCCGGTTGCCTGGTCTTGGCTCGTATTTGCAGACCGCGGCATCAACCGGCAACTCACGGGCCATGATCTACGGACTGGTGACGATGGTGGCCATCATTGTGCTGACCGACCAATTGATCTGGCGTCCTGTCATCGACTGGTCTGACAAATTCAAGTTCGAGAATGTTGAGACAGCTGAGCGTGTCAAGTCACCGGTCCTTACAGCGTTGCGTCAATCCAACATGTTGAGCGCCATCCATCAGCGCACTCTGGTGCCACTGAGTGAACAGATTTACCACGCAATTGCACAGCATAGAGCACGCAAGATGGCAGCGCACAAACTGGAGCCTCGCGGAAAAAGCACTGTCGCAGTTACACTTCTCCTGCTAATCGTGGTTGCCGGGCTGGTCTGTTTTGCAGCTTTCAAGGCAATTCTGTTATTGAAACATGTGCCGCGCTCCGACTTTGGAATGCTGCTCGAAGGCGCGGTCACAACGTTCTTCCGGGTGAACATTTCCCTACTGCTGGCTGCTGCGTGGACGATTCCTGCCGGCGTTGCCATCGGCTTCAATCCCCGGCTGGCACGAATTGCACAGCCGTTGGCGCAGATTGCTGCATCGTTTCCGGCCACCGCGCTCTTCCCTGTCATCCTGATTGGTTTGATGAAACTGGGCGCAGGACTCGGCATTGGCTCTATCGCGCTGATGATGCTGGGCACGCAATGGTACATCCTGTTCAACGTCATTGCCGGAGCGATGGCGATTCCGTCAGAGATGCGCGAGGTAGCGCAACTCTTTCACTTCACGAATGTGCAGCGCTGGACGACTGTGATCCTGCCGGGAATCTTTCCCTTTCTCATTACTGGACTGGTAACGGCTTCGGGTGGCGCGTGGAATGCGTCGATCATCGCCGAATACTTTCATCTGAAGGACAAGACGCTGCACACACTAGGGCTCGGCGCGCAGATCAGCGCAGCCAGCGATGCGGGAAATTTTCCTGTGCTGCTGCTGGCTACGATTATCATGGCGCTCATGGTGGTGACCATCAATCGGCTGGTATGGAGGCCGTTGTACAGGTTGGCTGAGACGAAATACCGCCTAGACTAGGTGCTGACCGCACAGGCGGATGCGCCTTCGGCGCCATCTTTTGCTGCAGGCGCTGTTCTACTCCCCCACCCGCTTCCTCCGGTAGCTGCAATTGCGGCTGCTTGGGGAGGAATTAGGAAGGGGACTTAACATGACGGCAACAATGCAGCTTGTCCGCCTGATCTGCTGGAATGAGAAGCTTGCGGAACAGCGGGCGCGGGAGATTGCGGCGGCTGGATATAAAGTAGATGCTTCGTCTCTGCGTGGCTCAAGCGCGTTTATCTCGCATTTCCGCGATCTCAATCCTATCGCTGTGGTGCTTGATCTTGACCGCTTGCCCTCTCATGGACGGGAAATAGCAATTGTTCTGCGTGGCAGCAAGTCTACGCGGCATATTCCCATTGTGTTTGCCGGCGGTTTGGAAGAAAAAGTTGCGAAGCTGCGTGACGAGCTTCCTGATGCAGTCTTCACCTCATGGCAGAAGATTGCTCCGGCGCTGAAACGCGCCATTGCGTTGCCGCCGATTACGCCGGTACAGCTAATTCCACATATGCAGCGTTGGAGCGGCTCGAGCCTCACAAAGAAACTAGGCATTGTGGCCAATATGAAGATCGCACTCGTCGGTGATACGGAAGACGGAATAGATGAGATCATCGGCGAGCTGCCGGAAGGTGCTTCCATCAGTTCGCGGATTGCCGCTGATACGAAGCTTGTCCTCTATATTGTGCATTCTCTGCGTGAACTGGATGCTGCTCTCGATCAGCTGCGAGCACGTCTGCCTGAAGGAGTTTCGTTCTGGATCATTCATCCTAAGGCTGCGGCCAAACAGCACATCGACTTCAACCAGAACGATGTGCGCGAGTTGGCGCTGGCTCGCGGATTTGTGGATTACAAGGTTTGTGCGGTGGATGCGCGCTGGTCGGGATTGAAGTTTGCGCGCAGGAAGTAACTCCAATTGAAACTCCGCACTCGCCGAACAGCTCTTTCCTGATGCACACTGTTGATGGTTGCAAATTTCCTTTTTGAGGGTTTAGAGACGGTGACCGATACGATTCGTGCGGGTGTGATTGGCTATGGACTTGCGGGACGCATTTTCCATACAGCGGTGATTGAAGCAACTCCGGGACTGGAACTGGCCGCGGTTGTACAGCGCACGGGTGATGAGGCTGCGAAGACTTATCCGAAGATCAAGCTTTATCGCTCGATTGAAGAACTTCTGGATGATTCGAGCATCCGGCTCATTGTTGTGGCCACACCCAGCTATTCGCATTTTGAGGTTGCGGAACAGTGCCTGCGCGCGGATCGCGATGTGGTGATCGACAAGCCTTTCACGCTGACTTCAGAAGAAGCGGCAAAGCTGATTTCCCTCTCACAGGAAAAGAAACGACTGGTTTCGGTTTATCAGAATCGCCGTTGGGACGGTGATTTCAGGACAGTCCAAAAAATCATCGCGAGCGAGAAGCTGGGGCGGCTCGCGACCTTTGAATCCCATTTCGACCGCTTTCGTCCTGCGCCCCGGCTGCAGGTATGGCGCGAGAACGGAGGACCGGGCGGCGGAACGCTTTTCGATCTCGGCTCACACCTGATTGACCAGGTGCTCACATTGTTTGGCAAGCCGGAACATATCTCCGCCAGTGTACGCACAGAACGCGAGGGGGCTCGGGCCGACGATGCCTTCGACATTAATCTCTTTTATCCCGGATTTACAGCGTATCTGCGTGCTACCAACCTGGCCTGTCGTCCGGGACCACGTTTCACTCTGAACGGGACCAAGGGGACATTTGTGAAGTTCGGGCTCGATCCGCAAGAAGAGGCGCTGAAGAACGGCGCAACCTTTGAAACTCCGGGCTTCGGGCATGATCCGGAGGAGCTATGGGGTACTTTGTATCTGGCGAATGCGGTACCGGAGAAAATTGAAACCGAGGTCGGCGATTATCGCGGCTACTATGCAAGCGTGCGCGACGCCTTGCTTGGTAAGGCTCCTTTAGCAGTCACGGCAGAACATGGATGGCGCACGGCGCGCACGATTGAACTGGCGCGCGAGAGCAGCGAGAAGGGCCGCGTGCTGCCGGTGGAGTTTAAATATTGAGACACCAGGAGGACAGCGCGAACACACGCCTACTCCCGGGTAGTAAGTGCTGCCGAAGATCGAGCAGATAACTACCTGTAATCAGCTACCGTGATAGTTATGCAGGAGATGCGCCGCAGAAAAAGCTACGAGCCATAATCCAGCAACGAGAGAACCAATGGTGACGACCCACTTGCGTGCACGATGCTCATCAGGATGCAGCGAGCGCTTTTCGCGGGTAAAGAAATGGTGGCCGAAGATACCAATTCCAAGAAGAATAATGCCGATAACAAGGGTAGTAATTGCCATGGCGCAACACTCTACTCTTTTAGGATGACAATTGGGAAGGAAAAAGATATCTGAAGATATCTAATTCGCTAACTCCTTTTAATACAGCAGGACGGCAATTCTATAAGTGGTAAACCCCTGGTTCCCTGCGCTGTCGTTCGTGCAGGCCCCTACAGATGCCGCCTTATATTTACCGGACTGCAGGCGCTGCTCCAGGGGATCCGGCAGGTGGTCGAGGTTCGGGCCTTCCCAGCGCATGAGAAAGCCAGGGCTGGTACCACTTGCGTCTCCTTCTTCGCCGGTACAGTCTTTACGGGCGGCGTCAGGAGGGCGGAAGTCGCTGATATTGCGCTGCTGAAGCAGGCCCTTGACCTGCTGTTCAATCTGCTCCGGGCCGAGAGAGGCTACGGAGTTATCAAAAACCACAGTTGAGTACCAGTAGCCGGATTGCTGCACCAGTCCAATACCGACGTGATTGAGGCCCGGGTTGAGAATATTGGCGCGATGCTGATCCGACTTCATCCATTCCTTTTGAAGACCATCCACGCTGCCGGCCATTGCGATGTTTTCCGCGATCGATCGAAAATGCGCTCCTGCCTTGCCGGTACGTGCGGCCAGATCAGCCTCGCCGGAAAGCTGATGGCTGAGTGAACGCTGATCGATCATCTTCTGAGTATGAGTCTGGGCTGAGGCGGCGAGGGCGGCGTCCCATGCCAGAGGCGGGACTCCCTGCTCAGAACGGGCCTGGTTGATGAGGTCGAGGATGTGCTGCTGCTGAACGGATGGCACTTGCTGCGCGTGAGCCAAAAAGCTGGAGAGAAGTACGACAAGAATGGGTAGCTTAGAACGCATAGCTATGAATATTTAGATGCAAGGACGGTGAAGCTATAGGAAGAGACGAGATCGATTGATGTTCATATAGGTTCCAGTCAGGATGGGCCAAAACCGGTCGTTGCCTTGCAACGATTCGCACGAACTTACGTTCGCGCGGGTCCTTCGATTCCGCTACGCTCCACTCAGGATGACACTTTTGTGGCGGCCAAGGATTATCAATTTATTTTGCATTTGTGGAAGGCTTGTTTCCTGGCTTGTCATTCAGCGTGTAGATGACTTCGCCGGGGCGAGTGTAGTGCAGGCGCTCGCGGGCTTCGTGCTCGATGGCATCAGGATCGTTCTTCAGGTGATCGACATGCTCCTTCATGCGTCCGTTTTCGTCCTGCAGGGACTGAATCTGCTTCTGAAGATCCCTGTCTTCCTGTCGCTTCTGCTCGTATGCAGTGATGCCATTCTGTCCGACGACGACGTGGTATCCCAGAAAAACGGCCAGCACAATGGCTGCAGCCGTAGCAATGCGCCGCCGCATGCGATAGGCAAAGCCGGCGGCGCGGATGAAGTTCGGGTTTTGGATGACTTCGTTCACTGTTTTGAAACCGGGGCTGAGCCCCATCTAGTCTGATGCGAGGGTCGAAGCCCTCGCCTACTTATTCAAGCACCCAGTCTTTCGCGGCTTTGCTCAACGGGGCGCAATCGATTTCTTTTCGCGCTTCCGAGTAGACACGAACAACCGGTTCTGTTCCCGACAGACGATAGCAGACCCATGACCCATCTTCGAGGATCAGCTTCAGTCCATCGGTGCGCACTATCTGGGTGACTTTACGGCCGCCCAGCTCATGCGGATCGTGCTTCACCTTTTCAGTAAATTTTTCTTTCACTTCCGGAGTCAAGCGGAAGTTCTCCCTTAATGGGTAAAAGGAACCAACCTTGGCAAATAGCTCTTTAAGCTGCTGGCCCAGGCTCTTGCCGCGGACGGCGACCATTTCTGAGACAAGAAGGCCGGCAATGACGCCATCTTTCTCCGGAACGTGGCCGCGAATGGTGAGCCCGGCGCTTTCTTCGCCGCCGATGGCGATCTTGTCCTCGTCGATAAGCGCACCAATGTATTTGAAGCCCACGGGGGTTTCGTAGAGCTGGACTTTGTAATGGTCAGCGAGCGCGTTGACGAGGTTGGTGGTGGCAACAGACTTCGCGACGCCGTTCTTCCAGCCGCGCGTTTCGACCAGGTAATCGAAGAGCAGCGCGATCACGTAATTCGGCTGGATAAAGGTGCCGTCGCCATCGACAATGCCGAAGCGGTCCGCGTCGCCGTCGGTCGCAATGCCGATGTTCGCACCAGTCTCCTTCATTTTGGCCTTGCAGTCGCCGAGAAGTTCATCGCTTGGCTCTGGCGCATGGCCGCCGAAGAGAACGTCGCGATAGTCGTGGACGGTAGAGACGGCAACTCCGTTGTCAGCCAGAAGCTGCGATGGGTAACCGCGGCCTGCTCCCCAGAAGGAGTCGTAAACAACCTTAATATTCGCTTTCTTGATGGCTTTGAGATCGACGAGCTCGGCGATGCGCTTCAGGTAATCCGGTTTGACGTCGACTTCTTCAAACTTTGATTTTGGTTCAGGCGGTGGGGGGACGCTTTCACCCAGCGCTACAATGTCGGCTTCAATCCTGCCGGTAGCTTCGGGCAGGGCCGGCGCTCCGTCGGGAGTGGAATACTTGATGCCGTTGTATTCCGGCGGATTGTGTGATGCGGTGAAATTAATCGAGCCCCCGGTCTTGCGCATGCGAATAGCATAGGCAATGGCGGGTGTGGGCGCCGGCTCAGGAATGACGATCGGCGTCACACCGTTTGCGGCAAGCACCCTGGCTGCATCAGCAACAAAAACTTCCCCTAGAAAACGCGGATCGCGGCCCACCAGCACGGTTTTCGCTCCCGGCTGTGAAGCAACATATTTGGCAATGCCGGTAACTGCGCGGCGAATGTTTGCGATGGTGAACTCGTCGGCAAGGATAGCGCGCCATCCTGAGGTTCCAAACTTAATTTGCGTGGCCATATTCTCCAGACTCCTCTCCTAAGATGCAACAAAACCCGACAGCACATTGCTATCTTAATGGCTGGCAATCTTTTATGGATCAAGCGCGCGTTATTCTGACCACTGTTTCTTCACGCGAGGAGGCGGCGCGCATTGCCCGCGCGCTTGTCGAAGAGCGGCACGCTGCATGCGTCAACATTGTTGACGGCGTAAATTCCGTGTATCGCTGGCAGGGTGCGGTAGAGGAAGCTTCCGAGATACTGCTGATCATCAAGAGCAGCGCGGAAAAGATTGCGGCGCTGGAAGCAGCAGTTCACAGGCTGCACTCGTATGAAGTCCCTGAATTCCTGGTGTTGCCTGTGGAAAGCGGCAGCCTGGCATACCTCAAATGGCTGCATGAATCGGTTGAGTAAGTTTGTTATTCTCTAGTTTATCCATGCGTGTGCTTTTCGCAGTTTTCCTTCTGAGTATCATCGCGCTCATCTGGACGGCGGTGGCTGTTGGACGCCACATCCGACGGAATGGAAAACAGGAGAGCGGGCACCTTTCCATCAAGGCGTCAGAACCAGACCACGAACAAGAATAGGAGAACGCGTCTATGGCACAAAGCAATGCAGGTTCGGCAGTTCTGAACACCACACGTACAAATTCAGTAGCGCGGTGGGGCGCGTCTGTTGTCGCAGGGAGCGCACTGGTGGCCATCTGCGCGCATATCTCGGTGCCGCTCTTCTTCACACCTGTCCCCATGACGCTGCAGCCCTTTGCTGTTCTGCTGTTGGGCCTGTTGATAGAGCCGACAGCGGCTTTCGCGGCATTGGTGCTCTATCTGCTCGAAGGCGCAGCCGGATTGCCGGTATTTACACCTCAGGGGTTGGGCGGAATTGCTCAATTGATGAGTCCGACGGGCGGATATCTGATGTCGTATCCGTTTGTTGCAGCGCTGGTAAGCTTCGTGTTTCGCAGCCTGCCGGTGCGCGGCTTCTGGACGGCGATCGTGGCTGCCGCATCCGGCAATGCTCTGATTCTGACCGCGGGAACAGCATGGCTGGCAACGGTGACGCACCAGTCGATGGCACACGCGGTTTCGCTTGCCGTGATTCCGTTTCTTCCCGGCGATGCGCTGAAGGTTTGCCTTGCCGCAGGAATCACCGCCGGATGGCTGCGGGCACGCGTAAAATAGAAAAGACGGTTGTCCGCTGATTCCCTCCCTCTTTTCCACCGGCAAGCGAATACGGGGAACCAGTGTGTGTTTATACAGATAGTTGAGTTGCAGAAAGGAATTATTCCGCAGTGACCGCATCCGCTTCCAAAACCGAGTCTGCCGAGCCGCATACAACTTCATCACAGCTGCGCGAGATCACCATCGCGCACAGCCCCGATTCCGATGACGCGTTCATGTTTTATGGGCTGGCGACGAACAAAATCCGCGTGAATGGGTACAAGTTCACGCACACGCTCTGCGATATTGAAACGCTGAACCAGAAGGCCATGCATGAGGCTTTCTATGATGTGACGGCCATTTCCTTCCACGCCTATCCGTATCTTCAGGACAACTATGCTCTGATGGCCTGCGGCGGATCTGTCGGCGAGGGATATGGGCCGATGATCGTGGCCAGCCAGCGTTTTTCTCTGAGCGAAATCAAGAAGATCAAAGTCGCTGTTCCGGGGACGCTGACCACTGCATATCTTGCGTTGAAACTCTTTGCGCCGGAAATTGAAACGGCGGTCGTTCCTTTCGACAAGATCATTCCAGAAGTGCTTGCCGGAAACTACCAGGCCGGGCTCATCATCCACGAAGGCCAGCTCACCTATGCGCACAGCGGCCTGCACAAGGTCATCGATCTGGGACAGTGGTGGCGTGAAGAAACGAAGCTGCCTCTGCCGCTTGGAGGCAACGCTATCCGCCGCTCGCTGGGTCCTGATGTGATGCTTAAGGTCACGCAGGCCCTGCGCGACAGCATTCAGCACGGACTCGATCACCGAGAAGAAGCGCTCTCCTATGCCATGCAGTTTGCGCGCGACCTCGATACAAACCTTGCTGACAAGTTTGTCGGCATGTACGTCAACGATCGCACGTTGAACTATGGCGAGGATGGACGCGAAGCAATACGCAAGCTGCTCACGCTCGGACATGAGCGCGGAGTGATTCCGCATCCAGTAAAAGTAGATTTTGTCGGCTGAACTTGCCGTTCAGGCACACGCGCCTTCGGCGCCGTACTTCAGCTCGTGCCTTCTGAGGATCTATAACAGGCAGCAAAGTTTTCTTTCTTGTTCTTTCAAAAGAAAAAGAGGCGGGAGTCGAATTGACTTCCGCCTCTTCCTGTTCTGGTGAGATGGTTGTTTACTTGTCCCTGTCTAAGGTAAGGTCCGGCAGTGCAGTTGTGCCTTCCAGCCTCACTGCCTGCAATGCCCGGGAATCCAGGCCCAGCGCATTGAGAATGGTGGGGGCTACCTGTGAGGTTGTTGTGAATGTCGATACCGTTTTGTGCCTGATTGAAGGGTTCGATACGAGCAGCATCACGTTGGTGTCGTCATGCGAGAAACCGCCATGCTCTTCGAGCTTCGCGGCGCTGCCCGTATAAGTGACGCCCACGTTTGGCGTAACGATGATATCCGGCGTGCGTGGGTCGAGGCCAGGCCCAAGTCCCGGCGTGTTGTAGTTAAGCGATACGCTGGGGCCATAGAAGAGCTGACCCAGTCCAATACCTGCGGCATTCTGCTCCAGCGTTTCCACTGCGCTTTCTACATTGCTTCCCGGCTTGAGCCAGAGGAGCGAGATGTCGTCTTCTGTCGGCCCAATGCCGCCGCCTGCTGGTGATTCGGATGTGGGAAGAAGATTGGCAAGGAGTGTTGCCGGCGATGTGCCGTTACCTGTCTTACCGGGATGTGCCTGGTAGAGGTTGGGGTCAATGGGTGACTGGCCGTGCTTGGCCGTGATGACGATCAGAGTGTTTTCGAGCCTGCCCGTTTCTTTCAGGGCGTTAACCATGTCACCGATGGCCGCGTCGACGTATTCGATTTCCTTGAGGAGTTGGGGAGTGGGAACGCCTTTCGCATTTACGTAGCCGCCATTACCGACGCTGGGCTCAATAAGCTTCTGTCCGACGCTGACGGCCTGAAAGTTCATGCCGAAGATGGCTGGAACTCTGGCGGGAGCGCCATTATGCGTTTTGCCGTAAATTTCATTGAGAATGGCGTTTACTTTCAGCTGGTCGTAGCACTGGATGTTGTCGAAGCTGTTGGTCCACGCAGTCAGATCAGAGCCGGGATCGCGGACAGCAGTGCAGGAGGTTCCCTCCGACGTAGTGATGCCAGGCAAAGCGACAACGTTGGAGTTGATCTCAGGAGCATAGTAATCGTCGAGGGTTCCGCCGGGCCCTGCAACGGCAGAGTAGGACGGATGCTTGTCTGACCATGCCGTGTAGCCGCCGGCCGCGTGGATGACGCCGAAGATCGTGTTCGTGCGGACGAAATTCCACGGATAGACAGGAGCGCATCCTGCAGCAGGATCGCGCGGGAGACGCTTGGGATCGATGGAAGCGATGCCGCCGTCAGCCAGGCCGGCTCCGGGAGCGCCCCCGTTGAGCTTAGTCTGATCGATGTCGATGCCTTCTTCGTATTCAGTGGTAGTGCCGGTTGGTGTGGTGAAGGGAGTGCAGGGTCCAGCAGCAACGCCGTTGCCGGTTGTCTTTGCCGGAGCATCGAGCGAACGGTCATAAGCCACGTCGTAGTAGATGCCCATGGTTTTTGGGGTTGCGCCGGTGACGATGCTCATCAGTCCGGGAAACGAGTCTGATGGTTTAGAGGTGGATGCCGCCGTGTAGTTAACAGCGTTGTGCCCGAGCGCTGCGAGATTTGGGCAGTAAGGCGAACCGTTGTTTACGCCTTCGACTCCATTGGAACAGTTGAGGAAATCGACGGCATGCATTCCGTCGATGCTGAGCAGAAGAACATGCTTGATGCCATGTTCGCTGTGGAAGTGGTCTTCGTCTTCCGCTGCCATACGCGCCGGGGAGAGAAGCGCAGCCGCGATGGCTGCACTTGATGCAAACAGCAAATACGGTTTCATAGTTACCTCCACAAGCTTGATAGCAGGCGGGAATCTTCTTATGTGTTAATCACAAGTAAAGAAAACAGTTGATATTTCCCCTGTAAACTTAAGATATTCTTAAGGTTATTCTGATATCGACCTCGCGGACTAAGCACTCAAATCAGCGCCTTGAAGCAACAAAAAAGTCCGGCTCAAGGCCGGACTTTTTTTGCGAAAGAAGACATGTATGCTGGACGGCTGGTTCTAGAAGAATAGCTTTGCGGAGAACTGCAACTGACGCGGTCCGTAAAGCAGACTGCTGGTAGAAGTCGGCGTACCCAGCGGCAAGCCTGTTGTGGGGGCGATACAGCCTCCGGTAATGGCGCTGCTTGTGAAGTTGCTGCATGCGCCTGATCCGGCTGACACCAACGAATATCCAGTCGCATTCACTGACTGGTTGATGCGCTGGTTCAGCACATTGAATGCCTCACCCAGGATCTGGAAATTGATCCTCTCAGTGATGGGGAAATTCCTAGTCACGCGGAAGTCGATATTGCGGATTCCCGGCCCTGGGAAAGCATTACGGCTGGCTACCTGGTTCGGCGCCCTGCCATTGGTGGCAGTGCCAGAGCTCGAGCTCATGACTCCACCGGTAACACCACCATCCGCGCCTCCGCTGGGATAACCGCTGAGGCCCGCCGTGATGGGAAAGCCAGTGGACTCAGTGGCCGTGCCTGAGAAGAGGAAATCATCCAGAAGATGTTTGGCGAACCAGTTGTTCTGGAAAATCTGCGGCTGGTAAACCACGCTGCCTACAAAGCGGTTGCGCACATCGAGGTCGGAGCGGCCATATTCCAGCTTCAGGTTGTTGGGATCAAGCGGGAAATCCGATCCATAGAACGTCCCAAACGTGCCGGGCACCTGTGCGAGGTCCAGCGCCTTCGACCATGTGTAATTCACCAGGAGCTCAAGACCATGCTCAAAAGGCTTCCTGACGGTCACTGCCATGGAGTTGTACCAGGTGTTGACAGAGCTGAAGCCTGTGTTGATCGAGCCGATGGTTGCGTCGCGGCGATCTGTAGGCAGGTAGAACGGAAGTGTAAATGGCTGCCCGATCGGGTTTCCACTCTTATCGACCTGCTGATAGGTTTTCGTGCTGCTGGGCGTTTGTCCAATGAGATTGGCATCGACAAAAATCGGCAGGCGCAGGCCGCGCGTCCCGACATAGCCAATGGAGAGAGTTGTACGACCCGGCATCTCCTGTTCGACACCGAGCTGCAGTTCATGAGCAAGCGGCGGCACAAAGTTGGGATCGAGACCGTGGAAACTGGGCACTGGCGTGAAACCATTGGGCAGCGGGGTAACCGTGGAGGCTGCTCCGCCAAAACTGGTCGGACTAGGCACGCCATACAAGGGCGTTGAGTTCAGGCCAGGTCCTGGAGGCGTGAACAGCACATTCGGAAAGAGGGGTGCGCCTGTAGGCAGAGTGCAAGTTGGATTAGAGGTGGCGCCGCATCCACTACCTGCGCCGTTAAAGCTGAAGTTGGTCTGGTAAACACCGTTTTCTACGCGCATGGCATAGTACGTACTGCCCTGATTGAGCGCGCTGAATAACCCATAGCCGCCACGAACAACCGTTCCCGGATGCGGGTTCCATGCAAAGCCAATGCGCGGCTGCACACGGTCCAACACATTTTTAAGCGTTGCATTGTAAAAAGTCGTCAATGCAGTGCTCGTGTTGGGGTGCAGAGGCTGCGGCGTCAATTGCACGTCGTAGCGGACACCAAGATCGAAGGTGAGATTGTGCGTGATCTTCCACGAATCTTCAGCAAAGCCGTCAATCATCTTCATCCAGAAATCGTCTTTGCCGACGCCGGTTATCTGGTCGATAGTCTGCACAAATGTGTCGTAGTGCCTGCCTGCATAGGGATCCGATGCAGACGCGGGAAAAAAGTCCTGAACCCAATTGACAAAGTTATCCGATGGCCCGACGCCCCTGGTATAGCTGTAAAGCCCGCCGCCCTGGAAGAGGTTAATCATGACTTCGTGAACAAGATTCAGATCGCCACCGGCTTTCAGCGTGTGCTTGCCGTGAGTGGTCGAAAACACATCGGTGATCTGGTAACGGTGCTCATCCGGCTCCGCGGTGCGTGGAAGGGCATTGGGCAATCCATAGGTCTGTACGCTGGACAGCGAAACGCTCGGCCCTGGCGCATTTGCTCCTGCCGTTTCAAGATCGCGTCCCCATTGGAAGCGTACTTCGTTCACCGAATGGTCGGTCAGAGCATCGGTCCATTGCGCCACAACAAACCGCTCGTGATAATTCGTCGAGCCATTGGTTGTGACGGATGAATTGGTGTAGGACGGATTCGAGGCATAGCTGCTGGGCGAATGATAGTTGGAGAAATTGAAGTTGGCGAAGACATGATTGTTGCTGTTAATTTGCCAGTCAAGGCGCGGGAAGAAAATGTCCTGAATACCCGTGCGTGGATAGGAACCGGAAAGCGCCTGAAGATATTGAATTGCGTTCGTGCAATTCGTCGAGCCTGGACCACCGATGCTCGCAGGGCACTGTGAAGGCGTGATGTTGTTGCTGTGGTCGCCGAACGCGCCAGCGGGCGTGAGGGAAATATTTGCAGTTGAGCTGTAGAGTACAGGATTGACGCGACGGAAACCGTCATAGGTGAAGAACCCAAAAAGACGGTCGCGAAGGATTGGACCTCCCACACTGCCGCCGAACTGCTGTTGCTGGTGGATAGGCTGGGTAAGCAACAGAGGGTTATGAGTCGCAATTCCCTGCCCTTTGTTATAGGGGTCGAGAGCATTGAGTGAGGGATAACGCAGGTAGTAGAAGAGGTCACCGTGCAGATCGTTGGTGCCAGATTTGGTGATTGCGTTCACCTGCCCGCCGGCGGCCTGCCCAAACTCAGCGCTGTATGTGGCGGTGGCAACCTGAAATTCCTTAATGGAGTCGAGACTATAGATGTATGGCGCGCCGGAAGCACGCCCGCGTGCTTCAGAAAAGAGCATCTGGTTGTTGTTCGCACCGTCAACATAGTTGCTGTTGTAGAGGCCGGAGATGCCATGGAAGCTGATAAGCCCGCTACCGCCGTCATTTACTACATTTGGCGTCAACAGGACAAAGTCATCCCAGCGGCGGCCGTTCACGGGCAAGTTCTGCACCAGCTTTTCGCTTACTACCTGCGAAACTTCTGTCCGCTCCGGATCAAGCAGCGGCGCAGCAGCGGATACCTGCACTGTCGACTGCACGGAAGCAGGCGGCAACGCAGCGTCAACCGTGAGCGTGTCACCTACATGCAGAAGCAGGTTCTTTTGCTCGGCATTGCCAAAATCAGTCGCGGTAACGGAAACAGAATAGTGTCCTGGCTGAAGAAATGGCGCGACATAACTGCCGGCGCCATTAGTCGTGATTGAGCGGGAAGCGCCTGTATCGATATTTGTAACCGTCACGGTTGCATTAGAGATGGTGGCACCTGCTGTATCTGTTACCGTGCCGCTGATCGTGCCCGCTCCCGCGGTCTGAGCCCATGTGGCAGTACATGAACCAAGAAACACTACGAGTAACACTAGCCTCAATATGGTCCTCATGAGTAGTTCCCTTTTCTTTATTTCTTACTGTTGTATGTCCGAGGAAAAGAAAATCGCGCTATTTACGGCAACTGCGTGGCTGCCGGTAACTCTATGGATACTTCTATTGTAAGGGGTGAATTGTGGGGACCTGTCAACGAGGAAAGTTGCGATTGCATCTCTTTTCATGTGGAAAAGAGGGTGTGAATTTTAATCAAAAACTGCAGCCCTGAACGAAATAGCAACTGTTTGCTACTCTTTTTCTTTGGCAAATTTCTCCATTGGACGAACTCTCCGCCGCCAGCCGCTTGCCGTGATTGGTGCAGCGCTGCTTGTTCTCTTTACAGCGATAGCGCTGCTTGCTCCGCTGATTGCTCCTTATGACCCGGCATCCATTGATCTCACGCATCGACTGATGTCACCGAGCCATGGACATTGGTTCGGCACTGATGAGCTAGGGCGCGATATCTTCTCGCGGACACTCTATGGGGCGCGGCTTTCGCTGCTGGTGGCGACATCGGTGGTTGGATGCTCGTTATTTCTGGGGCTGATTCTGGGCGGGCTTGCAGGATATTACGGCGGTGCTATCGACACCGCGCTCAACACTTTCGTGATGAATGCATTTCTCGCACTGCCGGGAATTCTGCTGGCAATTGCGTTTGTCGCGTTTCTCGGGCCGGGACTGATTAATCTTGTGCTTGCGCTTTCGATCGGCGGCTGGGTTGGCTATGCGCGTCTGGTGCGGGCGCAGGTGCTGGCCATGCGCGAGCGAGAATTTGTAGAAGCGGCGCGGGCGCTGGGCGCAAACGATCTACGCATCTTTATGCGGCATATTCTTCCGAACATCCTGCAGCCCATTATTGTGCAGGCAGCGATCGGCATGGCCGGAGCCGTGCTGGCTGAAGCTACTTTGAGTTTCCTGGGATTGGGAGTTCCTCCGCCAGCAGCAAGCTGGGGCGCGATGCTCAATGATGGACGCTCACATCTGTTCGATGCTCCACACCTTGTCATCTTCCCCGCTGTTGCGGTGATGCTCTGCGTGCTCTCGTTCAATTTCCTAGGCGATGCATTACGGGATTATCTCGATCCGCGAACGCGGATGAGTGTCGGGCTGTAACGGCTATTTCTGGGGGGCGGATTTCGCCCAATCTTCGATGGTGCCGAGAGAGCGCATTAGGCTGAGCTGCGCGCGCAGGACGGCGAAGTTCGCGTCGAGCACATCTTCGTAACGTTCTCGCTCTTCGATGCGCGCCTGCTGCTCTTCCCGAGGCGTAAGCGGAGCGGCATTAGGAGAGCCGCTTCCCTGGTTCAGCTGTGTCAGGATGGCGTCGAGCTGTTCCTGCGCAAGCTCTGCCTGCAATTGCGCGATGCGCTGCTGGGCGGCCAGCTCCGCCAGACTGTTCTTCAACTGGAAAACCTGCTCATTGACTGTATTTTGCGTCTGGTCAGCTTCAGCAAGGGCGCGGGCAGCTTCCGCTTCGGAGCGCCGCTGTTTAGCTTTGAGCGAAGCATCAAAGAGCGGCACCTTGATCTGGATGCCGACGTTGAAGTTGTTGTACTGGAAGTTTTGATAGAACTGATTGTAGTTATTGAATTTTGCAAACAGACTGTAGTCGGCGCCGAAGGAGAGCTGGGGACGTAACGTCTGCCGGGCGTCTCCAAAAGAAACATACATTTTGGATTTTGCGTTGGCCTGCGCGGCCTGTATGCCGGCATTGAACCCGTTGACATGAGGGCCCAGGTTATTGGCGGACCTAAAGTCAGGAGCCGGCGGGATGCTGTCCGCTCTGGTAACAAAGGTGGAAGCCGGAAGCCCGGTAAGATGAGCGAGTTGCTGGCGCAGAAGCGCGGCATCGTCCTGCAGGTGGATGCGCTTGAGATCGATGCGCGCAGCTGTGAGCTGCACTTTGGTCAGCTCCATGCGGTTTTCTATGCCTGCGATGACCCTGTCCTGCTCAATGCCGACGAGCTTATTGGCATATTGCTTTTCCTGGGCGAGGGCGGCCATCGCATTCTCAGTTTTGTCCAGCTGGGCATAGTTCAATGACGTGTCAAGCACAACCTGCTCGCGGGTGTCCTTCAGACTGAACTCCGCAGCACGAAGCCCGGCGCGCGCGGAGCGCACATAATCTGGCTGCGAAAAAGTAAAGAGCAGCGATTGCGAAGTGACATTGAAAACCGAAGGCTCGCCCAGCGGAAAGCCGTAAGAATAGCCAAGGCTCGAGCCGAGCATGAGATTGGGAATATAGGCGTCCTTGGTCTCGGTCAAGGATGAGGCGGCGCGTTCCACATCTGCTCGGGCAACACGAACAGAAGTGCTGTTACGCAATGCGAGATCGACTACCGTGTAGAGGGAAACCTGGGCCGGCTGCGCTGTTGAAGGTGGTGCGAATGCAGCAGACAGCGCCAGCGCACTCAGCGTTATCCAGCGGACGTGTAGCGGTTTCAATTGCAAATAGCCTTCCTCGGAAATTGCAAGCTTTGATTCTATCTGCTATCTGCCGCTGTTTGTGGCCTGCGAAGCTGGTTGGTAATCCCTAGCAAGGCCTTGCGCAGCGGCAATCTGGGCCTGCGCGCCCTGCGCATCTCCGAGCTTCGTCAGAAGCTTCGACAACTGTACCTGCACGCGGAAGGCGGGCGCATCTTCCGACTTATTGGGCGAAGCAAGATACTGCTCCATCAACTGGCGGGCAAGCGGCAGTTCGCGTCCGGCGCGAATAAGAATGGACGCACCGTCAGCCAGGGCGATTCCATGCTTTGTGTCGGCCGCCGTTCCTGACTTCACGGCCTGCGCCATATCATCCCAGCGCTGGCGACGGCGATAGAAGGAGGCAAGGTCCATCCATGCGTCGGCCGGGTCTTTGGATCCGTTGATAGCGGTCTTGTATTCCTGTTCGGCGGTGGCGTAGTCCTTCTGGTTTTCCGCGATGCGGGCACGGACATAATGAGCGCGGTCGGGAGCAAAAGTATCCAACTGCTGCGCGATCTTCGCAGCCTTGTCGATTCCCCCGCCAACAATGGACGGAGCGTCGACATAGAATTCGCCGAGATCGGTAAGCGCAGCTTCATTATGTGGATCTAGCTTTGCGGCAGTCTCAAACTCCTGGCGGATCTGCTTCGCCATTCTGAAGGCGGTGATGAAAGAGACGCGGTCGGCTTTTTCGCCCATAGCGCGCGCCAGCCACAAGTGATAGTTGCTGCTACCTGGAGCAAGCTTCACCGCTGCTTTGCATGCATTAACGGCATTGTCCCACCGCTCTTCCTGCATGAAGATGCGGCATTGAAGATTAAGCGCTTCGGCATTCTGCGGTTGTTGAGCGATGACCTGACCGAGGGTATCAAGACCATGATCAGCGCGGCCGTGGTCGAGGTCGCCACGCACGGAATCGAGAGTATCTGCGTGTACGGCAGAGAGAGCCCACAGAAGCAGGCTGACCTGAATGAGTCGTCGAGTAAAGCGCATTACTGCACAATCTGTACGGCGACGCCATCGCTCAGCGGCACACCGTTGGTGGTGCCCAGCGCGACTACATCGCCTTCTTTGAGTCCTGAGGCGATCTCAATCTGTGTCAGGTTCAGTGCACCCGTCTTTACCGGCGTACGATGCAGCTTGCCGTTTACAACGGTATACACATAGGAATTGCCCTGCTCGGTATGCAGTGCATCCCGAGGAGCATTCAAGACATTTGCGAGGTCAGAAGTAATCACAGTTACGGTTACATTTGTGCTGGGGAGCAGAACGTCATCGGCGTCGTCAATCGCAATCAGCGCCTGGCCCACGTTGCGCGTAGTGTAACGAGTGATGGTGGAGGGCACACGCTCCACATGGCCATGCCATTCCATGTCCGGCTTGGCTTCCCACTTGATGGTAACGGGAAGACCTTCCTTGAGCTTGCCAATCTCGGGCTCGTCGAAATAGCCCACCACCTGCAATTTGTGCAGGTCGGCCATTTCAATCAGCGTCTTTCCCTGCTCGACAAATTCCGATTGCTTGAATGGAACGGAATATACCGTGCCCGCAAACGGCGCCTTCACATTAGCCTGATCTACTACTGCCTGCGCCGCTGCGTATGCAGCCTGAGCATCGTTCAGTGACGCGCGGGCATGGGCAATGTCGTTTGCGTCATAGCGCGAAGTCTTTCTTTTCTCGAGCACGGCCAGCGAAGTGTTTGCCGACGCCAGACGGTCTTTGGCGGAGGACACTTCCGCAGCCGAGGCTGCTCCCTGCACCTGGAGCTTTTGGAGCGTCGCGAGATCCCGCTGTGCCTGGTCGGTGCTCGCCTGCGCGGACTCTATCTGGCCATTCAGCGATAAGCGTTCTTCCTGCGTGCCGCCCTTCATGGTGGCATCGTAGGCGGCCTGCGCACCCTTGAGGTTCGCAAGTGCGGCGGCCAGTTTAGAGCGCGCATCAGCGTCGTCCATCGAGAGGAGCAGTTTGCCGGACGGCACCCTATCTCCTTCATGCACGTAAAGGGCCTTCACCACACCGGGAAAAGGAGCATTTGCCTCAAAATTCGAGACCGGCTCTACCTGCCCGTTCGTGCTACTTGGGCTCTTCAAACTGCCTCGTGTCACCGTAGCAACGCGAACAGGGAGCGTGGTGCGGGTAAGCAGGTGCACGGCATAAAAAATGAGCAGCACCGCGATTGCTACCACTGTCCAAATCACGCCAGTACGGGTCGTTGTCGTTCTTTGTGTCGCCATCCGTAGACCGAAAGTCAGTATATAAGACTCAATAAGATGCGGCTTGGCGCCAAGAAATATGCACGGGGGTCTCTCAAAGTGAAAGCAAGGCCCTTCCTTCGTTAAGAAGGTGACAAAATCCAGTGGTATCTCAGTTCGAAGATTGAGCTGTATTCTGCTTATCGCTCCGATGAGCTTCGATCCAGGCAGCGGCATCGCTGGCACTTGGAAATGGAATGGTGGTGAGGGCAAAAGACATGCTGGTCAATCCGCCACCCCACATCCGTAACACCACTGATGTGCCGATAACCATAGCTGAATAAAGAGGCAAGGTTAGTTTGCCTTTAAGACTAAGGTTTCTCGTCAACAGCTATAGGTGTCCAGACAATCATGATGTGGCCCCGTTTCCGGGTTCATGGTACTTCAAAATTCATCTGAAACACTACTAAAGCCCAGACATGATTGCGGTGCTCTAGAATGAAGATATGGCTCTTTCAGAACGTTACACCGATGAGCACGCAAAAGCGGGCCTCGATTACAAATTCCCCGAGATCGAAACCTGGAAGAACCAGTTTCCCGGCTACGAGATCGTGATTGATGACCCGGAGTTCACCTCAGTCTGCCCAAAAACCGGGCTGCCTGACTTTGGCGTAATTACGCTGCGCTATATGCCGCGTGAGCTGTGCCTTGAGCTGAAGTCCTATAAGGAATATCTCTTCTGCTACCGCAATCTCGGCATTTTTCAGGAAAACGTCGTGAACCAGGTGCTCGAAGATGTGGTGAAGTCCTGCAAGCCGGTATGGGCTGTAGTGAAAGGAGATTTCCGGCCACGCGGCGGGATTTCAACGACAGTCGAAGCACGCTGGCCCCGGGACTAGGGACTGGCCGTCCCGGGCAGGCGCACACTTTGCGTGCCATTCTTGCCAAGGAGAACTGACTTGACTTCCCTTCCGCTCCCGATGGTCGCTCTTATTGGCTGCTGATGCTTTCCTCTTACGAATTAAACTCCGTGAACTCTGTGCTCTCTGTGGTGCAATCTTCTATCAAAATCTTCCCACAGAGGATACGGAGACCACAAAGCGCTCAACGGACCGGCTGCTCTATGAAACGGCTGATATGATTCCCTCACTGTATGAAGGCGATTTCATCAGCCGGACCATCGGCAGCGCGGACCGCCGCGATGGCGCTGTTTCTGCTTACCTGCCTGAACCTCTTCAATTTCATCGACCGCTATGTGCTGCCGGGCGTGCAGCCGCTGATTCAGAAGGAATTTTCTGCGAATGACGCGCAGATGGGGCTGCTGACTTCGGCCTTCTTTTTTACCTACATGATTGCTGCCCCGCTTACGGGATGGCTCGGCGACCGTTTTCCGCGCCGTCCTCTGATTGTGCTGGGAGCGCTGCTCTGGAGCGCTGCAACGCTGTTGACAGCGACGGTGCGCAGCTATGAAACGCTGCTGATTCGTCATGCGGTTGTGGGCATTGGCGAAGCAACTTTCAGCATTTTCGCCCCTTCGCTGCTGGCCGATTACTATCCCGAAATTGAGCGCAATCGCGTGCTCAGCATCTTCTACATCACGATTCCGGTGGGTGCGGCGCTAGGATATCTCTCAGGGGGCGTGCTGGGCCAGCACTACGGATGGCGCGCGCCGTTCTTCATTGCTGCGCTGCCGGGCGTGCTGATTGCCGCTGCCTTCTGGTTCTTTGTGAAGGAGCCGGAGCGTGGTGCGGCGGATGAGCTTAAGCCAACAATCTCGCGCATTACTCTTCGTGGATTGGTGCGCAATCCTGCCTTCTGGACAGCGACGCTCGGCATGGCCATGTGGACTTTTGCCGTCGGCGGTATCTCAACCTTTCTGCCGACTTTCTTTGTCCGCTTCGGCGGATACTCAGTGGCGACAGCGGGAATTGTTACTGGCGGAATTACGGCCATCGATGGATTGATAGGCACGGTTCTCGGCGGATGGCTCGGGCATCGCTGGCTGCGTAAGAATCACCGCGCTCTCTATCTTATTTCTGCATGGAGCATGCTGCTGGCGATTCCCGCATGCGCAGCTGCGATCTTTGGGCCACGGTCTCTGCTGGTTCCTGGAGCCTTTGTTGCCGAGCTTATGCTGTTCCTGAACAATGGGCCTCTGAATGCGTGTATTGTGAACTCAGTGGCCGCGCCGATCCGCGCTTCGGCCATCGCTATTAATCTGTTCATGATTCATGCATTGGGCGATGCTTTTTCACCGCGCCTTATCGGCCATATCTCGGATATGACTTCTTCTCTCAGGATCGGGCTGGGCATGACACTGATTGCACTGGGCATTGCCTCAGTGATTCTTGCGGCTGGATCTCGCTTTGCGCCTGTACTGCCGGAGAGTGCCAACAGTGCAACCGCGTCACATTGAGCTGTAACTTACTCAATTCCGAGGGTATATCCGCAGATACCCGCAGGCCCTGAAAATGTGACCCGGATGTTACACTTAAGGTTACGCACATGCCACTGAAAACACTGTTTCTGAACCCGCCCTCGTTCGAGAATTTTGACGGTGGCGCCAGCTCGCGCTGGCCGGCCACGCGTGAGATCGAGTCCTACTGGTACCCGGTGTGGCTTGCCTATCCGGCAGGCATGCTTGAAGGTTCGCGGTTGCTGGACGCGCCTCCACACCACGTCTCGGCGCAGGAAACGATCGAAATCGCCAAGGGCTATGAATTTCTGGTGCTGTTTACCAGCACTCCGGGCTGGACGGGCGACCAGAAGCTCGCCGAAGCCATCAAGCGGGTCAATCCAAATATCCGCATTGCTTTCGTCGGACCGCCGGTCACGACGTCGCCTGACCGCGCGCTGCAGGAGTGCGAAGTCATCGACTTTGTCTGCCGCCGCGAGTTCGATTATTCGGTCGTCGAATACGCCAACGGTAAGCCGCTCGACGAGATTCTGGGCATCAGCTATCGCAAAGACGGCAAGGTCGTGCATAACCAGGACCGGCCGCAGGTCGAGAACCTGGATGCGATGCCATGGGTCACGGACATCTATGCACGTGACATGGACGTGACGAAATACAACGTGCCCTTCCTGCTGCATCCCTATGTCTCGCTTTACTCGACGCGCGGATGCCCGGCGCAGTGCACCTTCTGCCTGTGGCCGCAGACACTTTCGGGCCATGCATGGCGCAAGCGCTCGTCTGACGATGTTGCCGCGGAAATGGCGCACGCTAAGGAGCTCTTCCCGCATGTGAAGGAGTTCTTCTTCGACGACGATACCTTCAACATCCAGAAGGCGCGCACCATTGAGCTGTGCTCGAAGCTCAAGCCTCTGGGACTAACCTGGTCCTGCACCTCGCGCGTCACTACCGACCGCGAGACATTGAAGGCCATGCGCGAAGCCGGATGCCGTCTGCTCATCGTCGGATACGAATCGGGCGACCCGCAAATTCTGAAGAACATCAAGAAGGGCGCCACTGTCGAGCGCGCCCGTGACTTCACGCGCGACTGCCATGATCTTGGGCTGACCATTCACGGCGATTTCATCCTCGGCCTGCCAGGCGAGACGAAAGAATCGATCCGCAACACGATCAACTTTGCTAAGGGACTCGATGTTGAGACCATCCAGGTCTCGATTGCGCATGCCTATCCGGGGACGGAGTTCTACGAATTCGCCAAAGAGCACGGCTTCATCATCAACAACGGCCAGATGGTCGATGATCAAGGCCACCAACTTGCGCATATTGAGTACCCCGGCCTGCCGAAGGAATACGTGCTCGAAATGGTGCACCGCTTCTACGACGAATACTACTTCCGCCCAAAGGCCGCGTGGCGAGTGGTAAGCAAGGCGATTGTGAACCGTGACCTGCCGCGCCTGTATCAGGAGGCGAAGTCGTTCCTGAAGCTGCGTTCGCAACGCAACAAGATTGTGAAAGAAAGCAAGCTGCAGAAGACGAATGAAACCAACCCGGTAAGCGCGGAAGTTTAACCGGCTTATAGCAGAGAATTTTGTAATCCCGGCCAGCCATGTGCTGGCCGCTTTCTCTTTTCATGACAAGAAGCACGATGACATTCCGGCGGTATCTGGTGCTGGCCTTCGTCACTGTTTCTGCACCATTGGGTGACTCATTTCTCGATCGCGGCATGAAACAGATTGGCCCGGTGTCGCTTGCGCATATCACGACGTTGTTTCACGCCGTCGCCACGCCGTGGGTTGCCGGAGGCATTCTGCTGCTGATCGGTTTTTTCGCCTCGTGGCTCACTGCCCTTTCCTGGGCAGATCTGACTTACGTTCTACCTGCATCCGCATTTGGAAACGTCATTGTCGCGCTGCTGGCCAAATTCTGGCGGCATGAAGATATTTCGTTTTCCCGCTGGATAGGGATTTTTCTCATCACTGCAGCGGTTGGATTCGTGATGCAGGGGCCATCCTACACGGAACACGAAAAGCCCGATTCTGCACCAACAAAAACCCCAGAAAAGGTCTGCTCATGATAGCGCCACAGCACTCAACGCTGGCAAATGCGGCGATGATTGCAAGCATTATTGTTGCCGCTACGACGGGAGACATTCTGATTGCTTCCGCTATGCGCCAGATCGGCGATCTGGATGAGATCAAGGTACATTCCGGACTGGCCGGCGCTATAAAAGCTGTTGTCACCAATACGCGATTCTTCTGTGGTGTAGCAGCGATGGCAGTCAGCTTCTTTTCTCTTCTCTTTGCTTTAAGCCATGCGGACCTGAGCCTGGTCGCTCCCGCCTCTGCTTCGCTTACGATTGTGACCAACACCCTGGCTGCGAAAATTTTTCTGAAAGAAAATGTGGACAAGCGGCGCTGGATTGCGGCGCTCTGTGTCTGCGCGGGCGTGATCCTGCTGGCTCATTAAGCGTGATACAGTCAATTTAATCGTTTAATCGTTGCAGCACCTATTTCCGGATTCGATGGCGGAATCTCTTCATACCGGCGATGTACAGGAGGTTACCGTCGACCTCTTTCGCGACAATCCCAATCCTATGTATATCTATGACGTCGAGACACTGCAGTTTCTCGATGTGAATCAAGCGACGGTCGACACCTATGGCTGGTCTCGCGAAGAGTTACTCCGCATGTCGCTTCTCGACATCCGTCCGGAGGAACAGCGCGAGATTGTCAGCGTCGCCGCGAGAGCCCCGGGACCAAAAGTATCTTTCGGCCCATGGCGTCATCGCTATAAAAACGGGACAGAGCGGCTCGTGCGTGTCACGCTGCACGACATTTATTTCAACTCGCGTGCTGCCCGCGCCATCACTGTTATTGACATTACCGATTCGATCCGAGCTACCGAATCACTGCGGATGAGCGAAGCTGAGCTACGCGCCCTTACGGACAGGCTTCCGGTGGCGCTCCTCTATCTCGATGCTCAGGGGAAATGCCGGCGCGCCAACCGCGCTTTTAAAGAATGGTTTGACATCTCCAGCGAAGAACTCGTCGACCAGGATTTCGAGTTTTTTATCCATCGCGGAGATGGTCAGCAATACGAAGGCGAGATGCGCCAGGCATGGACGCAGGCTTCACTGGGCGAAGCAGCCACCTTTGAGAAGGCAATCCTCATCCACAACAGAAAACGCAACATAGAGGCGACTTACACCCCGGACTTCGATGCTGCAGGCAATGTCCGCGGAGTGATCATACTGCTCCATGACATTACCGAACGCCGCGCGCTTGAAGACCAGTTTCGGCACGCGCAGAAGATGGAAGCAGTTGGACGTCTGGCCGGCGGCATCGCCCACGACTTCAACAACATTCTCTCTGTCATCAATGGCTACTCTTATCTTCTGAAGCAGGAGCTCGAAAACAAGAGCCGCCTTGAAGGCATGGCTGTTGAAATTCATCGAGCCGGCGAACGTGCCGCACGCCTGACGCAGCAGCTGCTGGCCTTCAGCCGGAAGCAGATCAGCCAGCCGCGCATTGTGCGCATTGACGAACTTGTCAGTGAGGATGAGACCATGCTGCGCCGTCTGATGGGCAATGAAATTCAAATCATTGTTCAACAGAAGGCCGAAAGTGCTTATGTCAGGATCGATCCTCAGCGGTTCAGTCAGGTTCTGCTCAACCTCGCTGTAAATGCACGCGATGCTATGCCGGCAGGCGGAATATTGACCATTCGAACCTCCGCCAATTGCCGTGAGGCGATCATAGCTGTCGAGGACACAGGCTCCGGCATGACAGAAGAAGTAAAGGAGCACCTCTTTGAACCATTTTTTACCACTAAGGTCGAAGGCAAAGGTACAGGGTTAGGGCTTGCGACCGCCTATGGAATCATTCGCGATGCAGGCGGCAGCATCGCAGTGAAGTCTGTGGAAGGTCAGGGCTCGATTTTTACTATGACGATCCCGCTTGCGGGCAATTCTGAAATGCAAGAGGCAACGCGACTGCCTGAAGAACACAATCATCGCGGCAGTGAAACCATTCTGCTCATCGAGGATGACGCCAATATTCGCTTCCTGCTGGCGCACACGCTGAAGACCTGCGGGTATAGCGTGATGGAAGCAGCCGATGGAGCCGAAGGGCTGACCATCGGCCGACAATTGTTGCCCTCGATCGACGCTGTAGTCAGCGATGCACTGATGCCGAAAATGAATGGGCAGGAAGTGATTGCGGAGCTGCGCCGCCTGCGTCCGGACCTGAAGGCTATGCTGGTAAGCGGCCACACAGACGCAGGTCTCGAAGACCTGGCCAATAAAACGCACGTTGCGTTCTTATATAAGCCGGTTCCGCCGGAAACACTGATCGCGGAACTGCGGCGTCTGCTCGACGCCGCTCCGGTCAGTCAGACTTAATTGTTATTGTCGCGCCGGTGTAGTGTTGGCCGGTCGTCGCCACCCTGCTGCGGATTATTCGGATCCGCATTGGGATCGGCTGTGCTCACGCGCCGTAGAGTCGGCTTTCCATTCTTGGTATCGGTCAGCTTGCGCTTATTCTCGATGCGCGCAAGACGCGCCTTCACATCGTCAAACTCCGACGTGGTTACGAGGTACTGGTCCCTGGCGGGCAAAATCTTGGCGATCTCTTCCTGAGTGTGCTGGATTCTGTCCGGAGTCTGCGGATGGTTGGAGAATGCCTTGGCTACCGCTCCCGGCTTGGTCTTCTCAAGATTCTGTACCTTTTCAAAGAACGTGACGAAGGCCTGAGGATCGTAGCCAGCGCGGTACATGTACTGCACACCGAGGTAATCGGCCTGTCCTTCGAATTCACGCGAGAACATCAGGAAGGTCATGGGGACAGCGAAGCTCACGGCTTCATAAATGCCGTAGCCGGTCCAGCTATAGCCCGTCATCATAATCAACGGAATCGTGCCCAACTGCGCGTAGTTCATGCGCGTCATCTCACGCGCTGCGTGGTGCGCGCAAACGTGCGCCGTCTCATGCGCCATAACGCCGGCGAGCTCTGACTCTTCGTCAGCTGCCAGAATCAGCCCTGAATTCACATAGAAGAAGCCGCCAGGCAGCGCCATGGCGTTGATCTCATCGGTGTCGATCACCTTGATCGTAAAGGGTACTTTGCAGTCTGAGTTCTTCACGATGTTCTGGCCGATACGGTTGACATACTCCGTCACAACCGGATCGTTGATCATCTTCGTGCTTTTCTCAATCTCGTCGGCGTACTGCTTGCCCATCTTGATTTCGGACTCGGTCGAGTACCAGTTGCCCAAGCCGCGCCCGCCGATGTTCCGCGTTCCAACAGCGTTCACATCATCGACGCTGCCCTGCTTTACATGGACCTCCTGAGGCTCCATGTTTACGGGGGGCGAAGTCTGTGGCGGGTTATCCTTCTTTGCAGCCTGCTGATCGCTGGTCTGACCGGATGGGATGGTGGGAGGCGTAGGAGTGTTCGTAGGCGTCTGCTGCGGCTGGCTCTGCGGCGCTGCGCTCGGCGGGCCTTGTGTCTGAGTCTGCGTTGGATCTGAAGGCGTGCCGCTCGGAGAAGGGCTCTGCGCAAACACTGCCGGGGCCAATGCCAGACTGGCGGCCAGCAACAGCTGAGGAGCAACTGTTTTACGAATCATTGTGGCCATAGAGCACACTCCTATCCATATAGACGATAGTATGCTCCTTTTTATAGACGATAGTATGCTCCTTTTTGTCAGCTTCTGCGCGGAATCCAAGCGACTGAATCCGTGGCATTTCATGGAATCAAAGGAAACATCTTCTGCCCTGTATCGTGCCAGATTCAGCTGCAGCCGTCCATTTCCGGTCAACTTGTTTCCGGAATCGAACACTTTCCTCATGTCCAGATGGCGGTTGGCCTGCAATTGATTGAAAAATCTACTTATTGCCCCAATAGCATGTTGGCCTTCTACATGCTTTTACCTCTCATTTGGGGGCCGATCAATGTATCTGCGCTACACACTACGCCAGCTTCGCAAAAATCTCGGGTTCACACTTACTGCGGTGCTGACCCTCGCCATCGGCATTGGAGCAACAACGGCCATCTTCAGCCTGGTCTATGCTGTGCTGCTGCGCCCGCTGCCCTTCCCGCAGCCTGACAGATTGGTCTGGCTGAGCCAGCAGGATCACTCACTTCCTGGAGTTGTACCCGAATCCCCGAGTTATCCCGATTACTTTGACTGGCGCGCGCAAAACCATACTTTCAGCGGTATCGCATCGTTTCGCGGAACCACTGCAACTTTCTTCCAGAACGGCGAAACGCAGCTTCTGGAAGCGCAGATTGTTTCCTCAAATTTCTTTCAGGTACTGGGTGTCGCTCCCACGATTGGCAGGGATTTCCACTGGGATGAGGAAAAAGCAGGCAATCATGCGGTGATGTTGAGTTATGAAATATGGCAATCAGCCTTCGGGTCAGCGCAGAACATTGTGGGTCAATCTATCAAGCTTGGCGATTACAGCTATCTTGTGGCTGGAGTCATGCCAAAAAACTTCCAGTTCCCACTCGGAAGTTCTGCTCCTCAGGTTTGGCTCTCGATTGCTACGGATGCAGATGGAGTTCATGGAAAAGATTCGGCAACCACTCAGCGTGGAATGGACATGCTGGAAACCATCGGGCGTTTAAAGCCTGACGTCACTCTGGATCAGGCCAAAGCTGATCTTGGAGTCATTGCAAACAACCTTGCGCAGCAATACCCGGACAATAACAAGTGGTACACGTCAGCGCTCATTGAACCCGAGCTTGACCATATCATCGGTGATACCAAACCCGCGCTGCATGTGCTTTTCGGAGCCGTCGCACTTGTCTTGCTGATCGCCTGTGCAAACGTTGCCGGCCTGCTGCTCGCCCGCGGATCGCAACGCCGCGCGGAATTTGCTCTGCGCACAGCTATCGGCGCCAATCGCGGCGAAATTATTCGTCAGCTGCTTTCTGAGTCCGTGATCTTGTCATTATGTGGCGGCATCGCCGGAATCGCCATGGCTGGTGGAATGCTCAAAGCAACCATCGCCCTGCTTCCGATAGATATTCCTCGCATCCATCAAGTCAGCGTGAATGAGACAGTTCTCGCATTTGCTGTCGCCGTCTCCTCACTCACCGGGCTGCTCTTCGGAATACTCCCTGCCTGGCGCATGTCGCAAGTTGAACCGTCTTCCGCACTGCGCGAAGGCATGCGTTCGATAAGCAGCGGACAATCCCGGCACAGACTTCAGAACGCGCTCGTCATTGTGCAGACCGCCATCGGCCTTATTTTGCTTGTCGGGTCAGGACTGCTGGTTCGCAGTTTCATCCATGTGCTGCAGGTTGATCCCGGCTTCGATGCAAGACATGTGCTGACAGCAAGGATCGGCCTCTCACGTGAACGTTATGGACACGACCAACGCTATCAATTTTTCGAACAGGTCTTGGAGAAAATTTCAGCCCTTCCAGGAGTACAGTCTGCATCCGCAGGATGGCCGCTGCCTTTTTCACATAGCTCTGCCACGGTCTCTATCGCAATTGAAGGAAGGCCTGTCGCCAAAGGAGATGAGCCCAGTGAAGCACTTGGTGTTGTTATGCCCGGCTATTTTGAGACGATGCGCATCCCGCTTCTTTCAGGCCGAACATTCACAAAACAGGACAATGTCAAAAGCGCTCCTGTCATGATCGTTAATCAGGCATTTGCTAAAAAATATTTTCCCCGGGAAAACCCCATCGGCAAACACATCCGCGCGGAACTTGGTGATGATGTGGTCGAGCATCCGATGCGTGAGGTCGTCGGAGTTGTGGGAAACACTAAGCATAATGGCCTTACCGCCAACGCTGCGCCTGCCTACTACCTGCCTTATGCGCAAGCTGTAATTACAGATCCGTATCTCACCATCCGCTCCAATGGCAATCCGACAATGCTGGCAAATGTTATTCGTAAAACCATCTCAGAGATGGATGCAACTGCTCCTGTCTACCAGGTCTCAACGCTTGAAGACTATGTTTCAAAATCTGCTGCACAGCCACGTTTCCAAACCATGCTACTTACTTGCTTTGCCGCGATTGCGCTGTTGCTTTCAGCAATCGGACTCTATGGATTACTGTCCTATATCGTGACCCAGCGCACCTTTGAGATTGGCCTTCGCATCGCCATCGGCGCACAGCGGCAAGATGTGCTTCGGATGATTCTGCGCCGCGGGCTGCGGCTTGCAGTCGTAGGTCTTGCCGTTGGTCTTGCGGCTTCGGCGGTTCTCACGCGCTTTCTGACGCACATGCTCTATGGCGTGAAGCCCATCGACCTGGTCACTTTTACTGTTGTCAGCTTCGTCTTGCTTGCAGCTTCGGCGCTGGCGAGCTTCGCTCCCGCATGGAGGGCCTCGCGGCTCGATCCGATGAAGACACTGCGCGACCAGTAAATTACTTCGTGGGCTCTGCAGCGGTCGGAGCCGGCTGCAGTTCCAGAGGAACGAACTGCCCCGATTCCATATCGAGGGCTTCGAGCGTGCCGTTGGGAATGTCGTACGTCCAGCCATGCACCAAGAGCTGACCGCTTTCGAGGCCTGCCGCAACATACGGATGTGTACGTAGGTGCTCTACCTGCTGCACCACATTGGCGCGGATCAGCGCGAGCAGCCGTTCATCATGCGGCGCATCCGGCGGAAGCGTCTGCTCGACCATGTCGAGCGCGTTAGCAGAAAAATGCAGCCACGCGGCGACATTCGGCAGGCCGTCGAGACGCCGATGGTCTAGCACCCCCTGCATGGCTCCGCAGTCAGAATGGCCGCAGACAATCACATGCCGCACCTTGAGCACGCAGACCGCGTATTCGATGGTGGCCGAGACGCCGCCCAGCATGTCTCCATAAGGAGGCACGATGTTTCCCGCATTGCGGCAGATGAACAGATCGCCCGGGCCGGTCTGCAGAACCAAGTCTGGAACGATGCGCGAGTCAGAACAGGTGAGAAATAACGCTTCGGGATACTGCACCGAGGCGAGCTTCTGAAACAGCTCCTTCTTTTCAGGAAACACCTGCTCGCGAAACTGTTTGTATCCCTTAACGAGGCCTTCCATCTCCTTCCATCTTCAGGCATGCGCCTCAAGATGTGCAACGGAGGGTGAAGAAGTGACCGAAGGAAGCGTAGTTCGAAGAACCGTATAATCATGGTTTGACCGAACCCAATCCACGCAAAAAAACTTCATCGCGGGCAGCGGCTGTGGCCGTTGCCGCAGGCATTCTTTCGAGCCGCATTGTCGGGCTTGTACGCGAACGTGTCTTCGCGCACTACTTTGGAAATTCCGGAGCAGCAGACGCATTCCGCGCTGCATTCCGCATTCCCAATTTTCTGCAGAACCTTTTTGGCGAGGGCGTACTCTCGGCTTCGTTCATTCCCGTGTATGCGCGCCTGCGCGCAGAAGGCAGCGATGAGGAAGCATCGGAATTAGCTGAAGCGATCTTTGCGCTGCTCTTCCTGATTACATCGATCCTGGTACTTGCTGGAGTCTTTGCTGCTCCGTGGCTCATTGATGCGATTGCGCCTGGTTTTCATGGCCCCAGGCGGATACTCACTATCCATCTTGTTCAGATACTCTTTCCCGGCGCTGCATTGCTGGTCTTTTCTGCATGGTGTTTGGGGATTCTCAACAGCCATCGCAAATTTTTTCTGTCTTATGCAGCACCAGTGATATGGAATATCTCGATCATCGCGGCGCTCTATTGGAAAGGCGGACATCAGGATCAGGATTCGCTTGCCGTAACTGCTGCCATCGGCTCGGTCATCGGCAGCGGATTGCAGTTTGTTGTCCAGCTGCCGACGGTGATGCGTTTTCTCTGGCCGCTGCGATTGAAGCTACACTTCGGCTCGGAACAGGTCCGCATCGTTACTCGAAATTTCTTTCCTGTCTTCATCAGCCGCGGAGTGGTGCAGATCAGCGCTTATGTTGATTCCATGCTGGCGAGCTTTCTTCCTATCGGAGCAGTATCTGCTCTGGGCTATGCACAAACGCTCAACACGCTGCCTGTCAGTCTCTTCGGCATGGCGATTTCTGCTGCCGAACTTCCTGCGATGTCGAGTGAACTGGGTACACAGGAAGAGATCGCCACGGCACTGCGCAACCGTCTCGCAGCCGGCCTGCAAAACATTGCATTCTTCGTCGTTCCTTCGGCTGTCGCGTTCATCGTGCTGGGCGACATGATTGTCTCTACCATCTACCGCTCGGGACACTTTCAAGGGAGCGACGTCATCTTTGTCTGGAGAGTGCTTGCAGGTTCGGGCGTTGGCCTTCTTGCTTCTACTTCTGGACGCCTTTACTCCTCGGCTTTTTACGCGTTGCGCAACACGCGCACACCGCTGAACTTCGCCATCATCCGTGTAACGTTGACACTGGCGCTGGGATATCTATTCGCGCTGCCATTGCCCAAGTTGCTCGGAATTGACCGGCTATGGGGCGTGGCTGGTCTGACTTTGTCAGCAGGCATGGCCGGATGGGTTGAGTTCACACTGCTGCGCCGCGCTCTCCATCAGCGCATCGGCGTTGTTCCATTTTCCGGCTCGCGACTGGCAAAGCTGTGGCTGGCAGCCATCGTGGCCGCAGTGATTGGGTATGGCGTCAAGCGCATCTTTCCTATTCACAAGGCGCTGGTGCTTGGCCCCAGCGTGCTTGTGGTGTTCTCTGTGTGCTACCTGGCGCTGGTGATGATAATGGGCATTGCTCTTCCGGGAAGCCTGAAGCGACTGCTGCGCAGGTAATCTCGGAGTCTGTCATTCTGCCGTGATCATATCCCTATTCAGGACTATCTCAATATCTTTCCAGACCAGGAAATATTTATTCAGATCTTCGGCGCCATGACGCCGATAGAAGCGTTGCGCCGGCAGATTATCCGGAGCAACATTCACACAAATGCGCCGGGAATTCTGTTCCACAAACCAGGCCGCCAGCAGACGCAGCAACTCCGAAGCAGCCTCACTTCCGCGCCTTTCCGGAACAACATTGATCCACTCGAGTTCGCCGTCACATTCATAACGCTGTGTAAGGTGCCCTGCTATGAATCCGATGACGGAATCCTTGTCTAACGCAACAAAGCTTATGCGAGGCTTCAGAGCTCGCTGTGGATATAACTCGCAGTTCAAATATTTCGAAATGCGATCACACCAGTATTCTTCCGTTTCCCATTCCTGAGAGCGGATGCGAGCCATAGCTGGAATGTCAGATTCTTTAGCCTGCCTGTAATTGAACTTGAGCATGCGGATTTTACGACTCCTGCTTTACCGACCACTGAAAGCACAGGTTGTATCCATCCGGGTCGTGCAGATAAAGCTGCCTCATGCCATACCAGGCATTTTTGGGTTCCTTAATATCGAGGCCCTTTTCCCGAAGATAGCGGTACACTGCATCCACGTCCCGATGGCCGAAGTACAGACAGGTATCGTCATGAGTCAAAACCCGAGCCTTGTCCGGAGCAGGCGGTCGATGTTCGCGCTCATACGCGGTATTGAGCATCAGCTCCACGCCATTCAGCTTGAGCCAGGCCCAGTCGCAGTCTCTGCCGGGAGCCGACGAACCGATCACCTCAAAGCCGAGCACATCGCAGTAAAACGCAAGCGACGTGGGCATATCGAAGACCTGAAGCAGCGGCGTCATGCCGCGAACATCGATAGCCATCGTTCACTCTCCATGCTGCGCAGCCATTTTCCCATATTGCCGCAACAGCGCATCCACCTCTTCATAGCCGCATGGAAACATCAGGCCATCCATCGATGCTCCTGAGCGAAGCAGCACTTCTACTGACTCCGGAGAACGGCTGTCCTTCCAATAGGAATCGATGCATGCGCGCACAGCGAGGGCGAGAGCTGTCCGTCCGCGCCCGTCAAGCGCATTCAGGGGAACACCGCGCTCAAGAAGCAGTTTCACTGTTGAATGTCGCGCGCGCCACGCCGCCACATGGAGAGCCGTACTGTTTTTCTCGACCTCCCAGTAGCCATCGCCTTTGTATAGCACTGTTGGATTCACCCCAAGATCAAGCAATCGCCGGACGCCTTCGGTGTTTCCGTTTCCGCTAAACTCAGCCAGCAGCGTTCCGCCTTCTGCTAAGAGTTCCTGCACCAGATTCGGCTCATGCTGTGCAATGGAATGAATCGCATCATCATCTGCATTCGCACATGCGGCGATGAGTCTGTCGACGCCTTGCAGCTCAGTGGGAAGTCCACGCCGTTCAAATTCTTCAAGCACATCACCGCGACCTCTCCGGGCAGCCATGGCTACAGCAGACCTGCCATAGCGGATATTTTCCAGTGCGGGATCGGCGCCATGATCCAGCATGGCCTGAATGTTTTTCAGGTGATTGTCCCGCTCGATGGCGTGTTGGAACGGAGTTGTTCTCCAGTGCATGCCCCGGTTGGGATCGGCTCCGTGCTCGAGCAGATACACTATGCCGTTGTAATCATGCCAGTCGGCTTTGCGCAGCAGCATGGTTGCGAGGCTTTCACCGCTGAGCTTCCCGCTCTCAAGCATGATTTTCAGGACTGTATTGTCATAGCCTTCGGGCACATGGTATGGGGTCTCCTCGTCATTCGGGTCGGCTCCGCGTTCCAGAAGGAGCCGCGTCAACTCTGCGTGTTGAGCAATCCCCGCCGCACCGTAGAGTGTTCCCTCCCACGCCGGACGCGGGTTGGGATGGTCGATCATCTCGTACCAGCCGGTGTTGGCATTCGCTCCCGCATCGAGCAGCGCACGCGCCGCTCGGACAAAGCTTTCCGAGCGCTCGTGATCGAGCCGCAAATACCGCGAGAAGCAAAGGTATGTCAGAGCATCCCATCCTCGCGGACCACCTCTGGCCGTAGCATTTTTAGAATCCTGTGCAAGAAAGCGGCGCACGCCGGCATCATCGCCAAGAACTGCCGCGGTATAAATGCTGGCTGATGCTGCCTGCGGATACTCGCCAAGAATTGCTTCCGCCCGCTCCAGCGTTCCTGCCCTGTGCCAGTCATTCATAGGAACGCACGCAGCCTGCAGGAAGGCGAAAACAGGGTCTTCAAGCGAGACTACGTCGCGCTGGATGTTTACGGTCTCGATGTACCCAGCGAACCTGGGCCAGCTCATGAATCCGTGTTCGCGGGCGATTACCAGCTGCGCATCGGTGAGCGCAAATCTGGCAATCCGAAAACCATCCGGGCAAGGATGATGCTGTTCGACGCGCTCCATCGCTTCGGAATCGCCGGCTTTGAAGCTCTCAGCAAGCTCCTTTGCTTGTTTCTTGTATTGTTCGAGGTTAGGGCGGGACGGTAATTGTCGTACGGGCATACGAAGCTCCTTTCGTTGCATGCCTGGAGTCCGCACGAATCAGGCTGGAAAGAAGATTCGCAATCTTCGCTGAATTGTAAAGGTGGGCACTGCCCTTTCCGCGGACTGGATGCGCCCTTCGCGCTGACTGCAAGCGTAATCGCGCGCCTCAATCGAAGTCAATGACCTTAAGCTTGTCTTCACTTTCCTCGTGCTAGGTTCGATCTGTTCGCGGCTCTATATTTCCCAAGCTCGACCGTCCAAGAGGCAGATGCGCTACAGATTCACGTTTGTATTTCTCCTGGCAGCCTGCTCAGTCTGTATCGCGCAACAAGCCACGATTCCTGCAGGGGTTCCGCTGCGCATCCAGATTGACAAGCGCTACCCCATCACGCCGGGCACAAAAATTGAAGGGCATCTGATTGCTCCTGTCTATCTTGTCGATCACGAGATACTGCCCGTTCATACGCTGGTGACAGGTTCTGTCGTTGCTGCGCATCCCGTCGATCATGCGACACGCAGGGATGCAGTGCTCAACGGGGACTTCACTCCGCTGGCCATGCCGGAACTGCACTTTGACCAGATCATGCTGCCTGATGGGACGACCGAATCCATATCGACGCACGTGGTCCAGCGCGACGGAGCGATCGTGCGCATGAAGTCGGGCAAGAAGCCTTCCATGACACAGCAGGCCGAGGAGCAGATCAAGCAGCGCGAGCACGATACGCTCGACCAGATCACGAAGCCGGGAAAATCGGACCGACTGCTGCACATGCTCTATGCCCAGATGCCTTATCACCCGCAGCGCATCTGGCCGGGAACACAATTTGACGCCGAGCTGACTGCCCCGCTCGCGCTTCCGCAAAAGGATCCACCTGCTCCCTTGCCGATAAAGGCGCTCGATGAAAAATCTCTTACAGGTACGCTTGAAGCGCGCCTTACAAAAGATCTGACCTCCGCCACTGCCAAACAAGGCGAGGTAGTTGACGCTGTGCTGACTAAACCTCTGCTCGACAATACAAACAAGCAAGTACTCTTGCCCGAAGGCACGCATCTTGAAGGAGTCGTACTGCAGGCAAAACCTGCACGCCGCTTCGCCCGCAATGGCAAGCTGCGTTTCACCTTCCGGAGTATGGAGTTGCCGCAGTCACTTGCTGCCGCTCAGGCACCGACTTCCGGACCTGTGTTGCAATCACCTACGCAACCTTCAACAGAACGCCAGATTCATGGACGGATGATCTCGTCAGAAGCCAACCGGCAGCAGAACGTCGCGATTGACTCCGAAGGCGGCGCCCAGGCTACCGGAGGACCGGATAAATACCTAGCTCCCCTGGCGCTGGGCCTTCTGGCTGCTGCCGCCGGAGAAGGCGACGGTGACAATGTAGTAAAGAATGGTGTTGTCGGCAATGGATTCGGCCTTATGGCACGCATAGCTACCATGGCAACTGCCAACAAAAGCGTGGCCATGGGCTTTGCTTACTATGCTCTGGCGAAATCCATCTACAAGCGCTGGATCGCCAAGGGCAGCGAACTGACATTCCCCAAGAACACGCGCCTTCAGATTGAGCTCTCAGAGCGTTGAAAATCTGTATGCTCTCGAATCTTCACTCTCTCCACACTCATCAAAAGAACAGTTCAAACAGGAGAGAATCCATGGCCGCATTTTGTGCTTGCTGCGGAGCAGAAATTACACCCAATGCAGGACCCTGCGTAATTTGCGGCACGCCGCAACACGGCAGCCTGCCTTCCGGTTCCCGGTTGGTTCCAGTTCCTCAGCGTAAGCTTCTCAAGGAAAATACCCGCGATTCCGCAGCTTAATGCCGGCTTTTCAGCATAAACAAATGATGCATCGGCCCCTTGCCGCGACCGACCGGATAAGCCGCTTTGAGCGCTGCGGCCACATAAGCCTTGGCTTCCCGTGCTGCGGTTTCTGCATTTTTGCCATGGATCAACTGACAAAGCAGCGCTGACGAAAGAGCGCAGCCAGTCCCGTGGGTTGAGTTGGTCTCGACCTGTTCTCCCTCAAGCCATGTGGGCCGTCCATCCGGGGCAAGGAGAAAGTCGTCGGGGTGGTCAAGATGGCCTCCTGTCACTAAAACATGGAGATCAGGATTCCCTGCCTTCGTTGCCAGCTGCTGCAATTTTTTGGCGGCATCCGGAATTTCATCCCGCTTTAAAGTCTTCACCTGAACCAAAGCAGCCAGTTCATCCAGGTTCGGCGTAATCCAACCTATCTGGCTGAGAAGCTCGCCCCGCAGGCGGTCGACTCCCGCCGGACTCAGGAGTTCTTTACCTGAGCTGGAGCGAATGATGGGATCGAGAACGATCCTGTGGCGCTCGATTCCTGCGGAAGACAGAAACGCTGCTACTTCTCCGACTGCGTCCGCCGTGGCCAGCATCCCGATCTTTGCTCCGGCAGGAGTTACGTCTTCCCGCAGGCATGCCAGTGTCTCCCGAATGGTTGCCGGGGACAGCGGTTCTACCCGCTGGACTCCTAGGGTCGATTGGACGGTGAGCGCTGTAATGCATGCCATTCCATAGACCTGATGGGCGGCAAAGACTTTTAAATCTGCAGTGATTCCAGCACCGGAAGACGGGTCGAACCCGGCAATCGTCAGTGCTATGGGCCGCACAGATTGAGAAAAATCCTTTTTCTCTTGCCCGTCGTCAGCAGAGTTTGTTATCACTCTTTCATCTTAGTGCCAGATTTCTACCGGGCCTAAGGCGAAGACCATCCCGCCGAAATGGGATAGCGTTTACCACAAAAGCTGGATTCCAGCAAGTGAAAAATCTGGCAACCCCTGATTTTGGTTTGACTTAGGTCATCTGCCTCCCTACAATTCTTAATGGAGGTCTCGTGAACGCTATCGGCAGCGATACGAAACGAAATCCTAAGCTCTCGACCTATGCTGGGGTATTGCTGACCGCCATGGTTGGCCTCTTCAGTGTAAAGACCGCGGTGCCGGTTTCCACCCATAACCCGCAGCCGCCTGCGCTCCCCGAACAGAAACCGGATGCCAAGAAACAGGATGCTCCCAAGAAGCGTCATTGGTACCAGCTTGGCCGCGCCTCCTGGTACGGCGAGGACTTCCAGGGACAGCAGACTGCCAGCGGCGAAGACTTCGACATGAACAAACTAACGTGCGCCCATCGCAGCCTTCCTATCGGCTCGCTGATCCGGGTCACGAATCTCCGCAACCACAAGTCCGTTGTGGTGCGCGTGAATGACCGCGGTCCCATGCTCGAAAGCCGCGTGATCGACCTTTCTTATGCCGCTGCGCATTTCCTTGGTTTCAACAGCAGAGGGACGGCGCCTGTGCGCCTCGACCTGGTGGACACGAAGAAAGATCTGGCCCAGTTGACTTATCCGCTGACGCCGGCTTTAGCAAAGCCGTAAAATCGTCTTCGATATGTCCCCCTCTCAGCAAGCACCACAGGAAACCCCTGCGCGCGATCTGACTTCGGCGCAGGGGAAACTGATCGTTGCCCTTGATTTCCCTTCCGCTTCGCAGGCTCTCTCCCTTGTCGATCACCTTGAAAATCAGTGCCGCTGGTTCAAGGTCGGGCTCGAACTCTATCTTGCCGCCGGAAACAGCGTTGTCGAAACTCTCAAAAGACGCGGCTATTCCGTCTTTCTGGATTTGAAGCTGCATGATATTCCCAACACCGTGGCGGGAGCGGTGCGCTCGGTCGCAACCTTAGGAGCAGACCTGCTGACCGTACATGCAGGCGGGGGGCCTGCCATGCTGGCTGCCGCGGCTGGGGCTGCCGCTTCGGTGTCCAGCGCGCCGCGACTGCTGGCGGTCACGGTCCTCACCAGCATGGACGCTCAACAGCTGGCGGCCATAGGGATTCCCTCCTCCCCGGCCGAGGAGGCGCTCAGGCTGGCCAAGGTGGCGCACGGTTCAGGGATCCATGGACTTGTGTGCAGTCCGGAGGAAGCAGCCGAGATGCGGCGGGCGCTGCCGGATTCTATCCTGGTGACTCCGGGGATTCGTCCGGCGGGATCAGAGGTGGGAGATCAGAAGCGTGTGGCTACGCCTGCCGCGGCTCTCACTGCGGGAGCTGACTATCTGGTGGTGGGCAGGCCGATCACTCAGGCTGCGGACCCGGCGGCTGCTGCCGGCGCCATTCTTGAAGAGATGAAACAGTTCTGAGAGGGGTACCCCCCTCCCCCTATGTAGCACTTCGTTTTATTTGTTTTCAATGACTTACGAGGGGGTCACCCCCTGCTATGTGATTGATTCTTCTATTGCTTGTGCACTACTCCAGTGTTTTCATATATTTAGAGGGTAATCTGTTTGGGGTATTACCCTACGGGGTGCAGCGCTCAGGGTACGGATTTGTGGTCTCACTCATCTTTACTACCCCACTCAAGCCAAATGAAGGCTTGAATAGGCCCACCCGCTGCCGTCTCAAATCCGGGCCTGAAGGCCCTCTTCGTTGCTTCCTTATTCACCGGGCTAAAGCCCGGTGCTTCTACCCGTTCCATTCGTGCGCATCTTCGACAGCAGTCATGCACGTCTTCGACGGCGGTCTTTCAGGATTCAGGGACAGAAATGCCCGCGAGAAGCGGGCATTTCTTTGAATTCTTCCTCTATTTTTAGAATATCAAATTCAGCGAGGTGGTACGCCAAGTTTCTTTGGCTTATAAGCTGCTCTGTTTGTGTATCTTATGCAAATGTTGAGCACCGTGGAGGCTTGACATGAATTGCCTATTCGAGCCGGAGCGCGGTTATTGGATCGACGCGAGTCGCTCGTTTTGCGGGAATCCAGATGGCAAGCAGCGCGACGGCGCTCAGCAGCAGAGGCGTGACGACGAAGGCAACCGGGTCCAGCGTCTTTACTCCGAAGAGAAAGCTCGCCAGAAAGCGCGTGAGCCAGAAGGCCCCGCCGACGCCGATGATCACACCGATGAGGGCGAGCGTCATTCCCTGCCTGATCACCATATTGCGAAGATTGGAAGCCTGTGCCCCAAGCGCCATGCGTACACCGAGCTCCTGCGTGCGCTGCTGTACAGAGTAAGACATCACTCCATAAATACCGATGGCTGCCATGAACAAGCCAGCAGACCCGAAGACGGTAAGCAGCAGCATATTGAATCGCTGACGCGCTGTGTTGCGCGCCTCGATTTCGTCCATGGTGCGGATATGCGCAACCGGCAGGCCGCCGCTCGAGTCGCGCAGAGCAGTGGCGATGGGCGCTGCCAGCGTGTGCGGATCAACCTGGCTGCGGACGATCCACCAGAGCGGCGCTACGCGCGAGTTGAGCGCGGTTTCGAGGTCCGGCATCTGCGCCAGCGGGATGTACATGATGGGAAAGGGGGCGCGGTTCGGGCCGCCGTCGTGCGTGTCGCCGACGATGCCGACGACCTGACGGGGGCCTTCGGCAAAGGCCGGGCCGGCACCCGGCGCGATCTGGATGCGGTCCTTGAGGGGATCGCCTTTGGGCCAATACTGGCGGGCCATGGCCTCATTGATGATGACGGCGCCTGGAGCTGCTGCATCATCCTGCTGGGTAAAACCGCGTCCTCGCAACAGCGGAATTTTGAGCGCATTGAAATAGCGCCAGGAAATGGAATAGAAGCCAGCGTCGCCGGTGAAAGGCGAATTCCCCTTGGGGCGTCCGACCACGTCAAAGATCATGCCGAAACCACCAGCCATCGGCAGGCAATTGGTTACGCCAACATCGATGACACCGGGAACGGAGAGCACACGATCCGTGCCGTCGCGAATGACCTGAGCCACAGGCGCTGTCGTCTGGAAGCGTCCGCCGCTCATAGACATGGCCATACTGATGACATTGTGCGTGGCAAAACCGGGATCGACGGCCTGCAGCTTGAGGAAGGTGCGGATGAGCAGGGCGGCTCCGATGACCAGCACGAGAGTGAGGGCCATCTCGCCGATGATCAGCGCGGAGCGGAGCTTGCCGCTGCGAAAACCGACGCCGGAGCGGCTGCCGTTCTCATTGAGCGTAGCGGCCAGATTGGGCCGCGATGCGGTGATGGCCGGCATGAGACCGAAAAGGATTCCTGTGAGAACAGAAATGCCAAGCGTAAAGAGCAGGATGTTGATGTCGAGCGTTACCGCCGAGCCATCTTCTCCGATCCGTGGAATGTTGCCGGGATTGATGCCGAGCAGGAAGCGAACACCTGCAAAGCCAAAAAACAAGCCGAGCAGTCCGCCGGCAAGCGAGAGGGTAAGGCTTTCGGTAAGCAACTGCCGGATGATCTGGCCGCGTCCAGCACCAAGCGCAGCGCGCGTAGCGAATTCGCGCTTTCTCGACGAGGCCCTGGCCAGCAGCAGATTGGCGACATTGGCGCAGGCAATGAGGAGAACGAAGCCGACCGCTCCTAACAGGACAAGAAGCGGAAAGCGCGTATCGCCGATCGTCGATTCCTGCAGCGAGGCGACATCGAATCCGCCATTAGGCGGGAGCGAATCTTTGCCATAGATACGGCGGTATTGGTCGGCGGCGAGGCGCAGCTGCGCATTGGCCTGCGGCAGCGTCACACCGGGCCTGAGACGCGCGGCTACGGTAAAGTAATGAGCCATGTCCTGCGAGTTCAGATCAAACTGGAAAGGCACCCAGAGATCGGCGGGCGTCTCGGTCACGAACCCGCGCCCGATCACGCCGACAATCAGATAAGGCTCTCCGTCAAGCTGGATGGTCGATCCAATAACATTTGGATTCGCCCCGTAGCGGTTCTTCCACAAGCCATAGCTCAGCACGGTAACGTGCCCGCCGTGCGGGCTGTCTTCCGCAGCGGTAAAGGCGCGTCCGGCAACAACCGGAGCGCCGAACATGGCGAAGTAATCTGCAGAAACGTGCATGCCCTGCACCTGTTCCGGATGATCTCCGCCGGTGATATTCATTCCGGCGCCGCCGAAGTCGTAGGCCGCGACCTGCGAGAAAATATTCGTCTGCTGGCGCCAGATGTTGAACTTAGGGATGTTCGCGCCGGCGAATGTACCCTGGGCGCTGGTGTTTCTCAGCTGCATCAGCGCCTGCGGATCGGGATAGGTCAGCGGCTTGAGCAGCACCGTATTGATGACCGAAAACACCGCCGTGTTCACACCGATGCCGACGGCAATCACAAGAATGGCGACCATGGTGAAGCCCGGGGTCCTGGAGAGCCCGCGCAGCGCGAAGCGCAGGTCGCGCCACAGGTCTTCGACCCAGGGAAACGACCGATAGCGCCACACCCGCTCACGGGTCGAGCGGGGGTTGCCGAAGCGCACATGCGCCTGGCGGCGCGCTTCTTCCGGAGAAAGACCGCGCGCGGCGTTGGCGTCCTGTGCATGGGCAAGGTGAGAGTCGATCTCCTCGGCCAGGTCTTTGTCTTTCCCGGTCCGGTCCGTGAAGCGCCGTAAGCTCATGTGCGTTTCCCTTCTGCTTTTATTCGAATGATTCACCCAGAATGAGGCCGATGGCGCGCGTCATCCTCCGCCAGCGCCCAGTCGCTGCGTTGAGCTCTTTGTGTCCCCTGGCGGTGAGCTGGTAGAACTTTGCCCTACGGTTGTTCTCACTGACTCCCCACTCGGAGGAAACCAGGCCGCGGTCTTCAAGACGATGGAGCGCGGGATAGAGCGATCCCTGTTCGACTTCGAGAGCATTCTCTGAGGTGTGCTCGATGACCTGAGCAATGGTGTGGCCGTGCGCTGGTCCCATCACCAGGGTGCGCAGGATGAGCATGTCCAGCGTGCCCTGCAGAATATCTCCGGCATCCGGCGGCCGTTTCGTAACCACAAGCGCCTCCACTCGAATGACTATGGGGAACCATATTACTCCACTCGAATGGCTATGGGAAGGCCTGTTTGTTGACGGTGGATATAGCACCGGCTTGCGCAGAGCTGAGGATCAAGTAAGAAGAAGCGCATCCGGCGCAGAGTGCAGGAAAAAGAAAACCCGCCTTCTCGCTCCATGCTGGGGAGAAACGCGGGTTCCGGTGTTGATTTCTGCTGTTTAAAGTTTTTCGTAGAAGTCGCAGGCTGAGCAGGAGATATAAACTCCGCCCGGGATGCCGCGCTCGCGGTCCTTTACCCGCTTCACGATGCGGGTGGGCTTGCTGCACTTCGGACAGTCGGTGCTCTTCGACGTATCCATTACCTTCTTGCGGTCTGCTGTCTTGGCGATTTTAGCCATGGGAAACTCCGTCTCCTTACAAATCTCGAATCTCGTTTGCTATGTCTTTGCTGTGTCCTTTGGGGGCTTTTTCATCGGAGTGGAGGTGGTCCATCCGGGAAGCGCGTCGACAAAGCCGGGCGTCCTGACTTTCTTCTGCCCCATGGACAAAAACCTGCGCGGACGCGGTTCTGCCTGCTGGACTTTGTGCAGAAGAACATCGGACTTTACTCTCACAATTTTACAACACCTGGGGTAAAAAATTCGTATGGACGTTTCCCTGTGATTTTACGCAGCAAAATTTGTTCCACCGTGTTACAAACGAAGGAGCTTTCCCCCAAGCGAGGTTGTACAGAAGTAGTATGCCGATTCAAGAGAAAGTCTTGATCGTTGAGGATGAAGAGAATGCCCTCACCGGTCTGGCAGAGCTGGTTTCCGGGTGGGGTTACAGAACAGAGACTGCACGCGATGGTCTGGAAGGACTGGAGCGGGCCCAGGCATGGCAGCCTGGAATTGTTCTTACTGATTTAAAGATGCCCAGGATGGATGGCCTCGAACTGCTGGAACGTCTGGGTGAACTCAAACTCGACGGTACTGCTGTCATCGTGCTCACGGCGCAAGGCAGCATTGAGCAGGCCGTGGAAGCGATGAAGATGGGCGCTTATGATTTTATCCAGAAGCCCATTGACCCAAACCGGCTGCGTTCGATTCTTTCAAACGCAAGCCGCCAGCGCGAGACACAACGCGAACTCGAAGTCACGCGCCGCAAGCTGCGCGAGACCGGAGTGCTGGGTTCGCTTGTCGGCTCTTCCAAGAAAATGCAGGAGCTCTTCGGGCTCATCGAGCGCGTGGCTACGAACAACGTCTCGGTGCTGATTACGGGCGAGAGCGGCACGGGAAAAGAACTGGTAGCGCGCACGCTGCACGATCTGAGTCCGCGCAAGGTCAAGCCCTTTGTGGCGGTGAACTGCGCTGCGATTCCGGAAACGCTGATCGAGAGCGAAATCTTCGGCCACGAAAAAGGCGCATTCACCGGAGCTCTCGAACGGCGCGCGGGATGTTTTGAGCTGGCTGAAGAAGGCACACTGCTGCTGGATGAAATCGGCGAAATGCCGATCGGCACGCAGGCCAAGCTGCTGCGCGTGCTCGAAGACCGCAAGCTGCGCCGCCTGGGCAGCAAGGTCGAGTCGCCAGTGGATGTGCGGGTGCTGGCGGCGACGAATAAGGATCCGGAAAGCGCGGTGAGTGACGGCCATCTGCGCGGCGATCTTTTCTACCGATTGAATGTCTTCAATATCCATATGCCTCCGCTGCGCGAACACAAGGAGGACATTGCCGAGATTGTTGACTCCATGCTGCAGGACATGAATGAAAAGCATGGACGGCAGGTTGCGGGCATAAGCGAAGAGATGATGGCGCGCCTGATGGCCTATGATTGGCCTGGAAATGTGCGCGAGCTGCGCAATACCATAGAGCGTGCAGTCATTTTGTGCGGGGATGGCTACCTGGAGCCGCGGCATCTGCCTCCGGGCTTCGGCACCAAGCCGACGAAAGCTGTTCCTGAAAGTGCTGGAAATGTTGTGCAGGTCGAGGTTGGAACGACGGTGGACGAGGCGGAGCGCCGGCTCATTATGAAAACTCTCGAATCGACCAACAACAATAAGACCAAGGCTGCTGAAATTCTGGGAATCAGCCTGAAGACGCTGCACAACAAGCTGAAGGAATACGGAAACGCGAACGCCAGCGTGGAGGCAGTCGAGGAGTAGCCTCCTCCGCTCTCTTTTTGCATGCGGCTTAAGACAAAACTCGTTGTTGCGATCACCGGACTTGTGTTCGTAGTGGCTTCTGTCTTCTCAGGGCTCTACTTCAGCCGGATGCTGCAGCAGCACATCGAGCAGTCGTACAATGCAACCGACATTGTGGCCCACCAGGTCCGCTTTGCGACCCAGCAGTCCATCGAAAACGGAACTCGCAATCAGGTAATCGACCTGAACGATCCAACTGCGGTGCGCGAAGCCGTCGCGCATGCTCTTCGAAACGACCCCGGGCTGAATGCGCTGCTGAATTCGGTGATCAGCTACTCGCCCACAGTGTTTGACATCACCATTGCCGACCAGGAGGGGCGTGCATATCTCAGCACCGATCCGGCACAGCAGGACCAGCCTGTTCCGCACCGTCAGAATTACGCGTTCCTGCAGAACGCTTCCATGTTCGAGATTCTGGGAGTGGTCTTCGGACCGCCGCGCGTCTATGATGTATCGCTCGGCCTCGACCGCAACGGGCAGCCCTTCGTTACGGTGCATATCGGCATCCGTACGACCTTCCTGAGCAATGCTCTCCGCCCGTGGTGCCTTGAGGCGCTTTACCTGATTGGCGTCGCTACTGTCATCACGCTTCTGCTTGCGGCAATCGTGGCTAATGTGGCGCTCAAACCTATTGAGCTGATCAGCCGGCGCCTCGACGCGTTAACAGCCGGTGTCCAAACTCAAGAGAACGAATTAACAGCTGAAGTCGAAACGAGCGGCGACACCGTATCCCAGGTCTCGCATAAGATCGAGCGCCTTGGCCGCCGGATGCGGAATGTTGAAGAGGTCTTCTCCGCACTTAAGGAAAACCTGGATCAGATCCTGTCGAACCTGCAGGACGGCATGATCCTGTTCACCCATGATTCACGCGCCGTCCTTGTATCGAGTTCGGTGGAGCGCTTTCTCAGCAAGAGCCGCGATGAAATTCTGGGCTCGGTCGCGCAGGAGATATTTGATCGCTCTACAGTCCTGGGCCGTGTCGTCCGCGAGGCCTTCGATCGTGGAATCGGCCTGGTGCAGGAAGAGATCACTACAGAGACCGGCCGGCGGGTTGAGGTTTCGCTCGACTTCATCCATGACGACAGTGTTCCGCAGCAGCGACATGGCCTGGGCGCTCTGCTTACGCTGCATGATTTTGAATCGGTGCAGGAGATCGAATCAGAGCTTGAAATCTCAAGACGCATGGCCGCCATTGGCCAGCTCACGTCAGGCGTCGGCCACGAAGTCAAGAATCCTATCAATGCCATCGTTGTGCATCTTGAACTGCTGCGGAACAAGCTGAGTTCTCCGGATGCTCCGGCAATCCGGCATCTCGATGTAATCCAGAGCGAAATTCAGCGCCTGGACCGGGTGGTGCAGACGCTGGTTGACTTCTCTCGCCCGGTGGAATTGAAGCTTCATGAACAGGATTTGCGAGCTGTCGTGGAAGCTGTATTGGCTCTCGCCTCCGTCGAACTTGAGACGCGCAATGTGCGGGTGATGAACTTCATGCCCAGCCGCCCCGTGATAGCCAAAGTGGACTCTGACCTGATGAAACAGGCTCTGCTGAACATTGTGCTGAACGGCGCCCAGGCCATGGCCAATGGCGGCTCCCTGAAGGTTCAGCTCACGGAAGATGGCCGGTCCAGCTATCTGAGGATCACGGATGAGGGCGAAGGCATTCCGGATGAGATTCGCTCGAAAATCTTCAACCTCTATTTCACGACCAAGAAGGACGGCAGCGGCATCGGCCTGGCCATGACTTACCGGATCGTCCAGCTGCACAGCGGCCAGCTTGACGTAGAATCACAGGTAGGCAAAGGAACCACGTTTACTTTACGGATTCCAGTCGTTAATACAACAGAAACGAAACTGCGCGGCCATCTGGAAACAGGAACTACGAGCAGCGCATCATTTGTGAAGGAGCCTTGGCGATGAACACCGCACGTCAGACTGCGGTGATCGCAGTATTTCTTGTTGCTACGCTTTCGGGGTGCTGGCGGCATAAAGACAAGCCTGTGCCGCAGCAGGCGCAGGCGCCTGTTCCCCCGCCTTCGGCCATGGTGCACAACCCCACTATGCCCGCTCTGCCGCCTCCGACCCCGCCGAACGTGATTCTGGCCAGTGTGCAGGAACCGCCTGCGCCCGCGCACCACCGATCAACGCCCCGTCGTAAGCCCTCGCCGGCGAAACCTACAGTAGCTGCCGACCAGACTGCTTCTACTTCCACTGAGAAACCTTCGTCAGGACAACAGTCGCAGGTGGCAGCCAGCGGCACTCCGTCTGACCTTTCGCCGATTGGGCAATTGACGTCGGGCGGAGATGTAACCAACATTCAGCAGCGGCACGACATCGAACAGCTGATTAACAACACCGAAAAAGGTCTGAACGGCATCAACCGCTCCCTCAGCTCGAACGAGCAGCAAACCGCTACGCAGATCAAGACTTTTCTGACGAAGGCCAAACAGGCACTGAACGCCAACGACCTTGATGGCGCGAATACCCTGGCGACCAAGGCCAAAGTTCTGCTCAATGAATTGACGAAAAAATAGAGCTGCAGCGCCCGGGCATCAGTTCGCGATGGGATAGTCACGGTTAAACGGAAACACTACCTCTGCGACCGAAGGCATGGCTTTGCCGTTCAGCATCGCGGGACGAAACTGCCAGGTGCGCACGGTGTCGAGCGCAATCTGATCGAGCGCGTTGCCGATTCCACTGACAAGCCGAGCTTGAAGGACATGTCCGCTAGCGTCGAGGTCCACATCCACAATAACTCTCTGGTCAGTCTGCGGCAGCAGGGAGCGGTCCTTTACCTGCGGCGAAGGAGAAACAAGCGGAGATGCAGGGTCCATGCTCTCGGCGTCATTGCCTGCACCAGTTACGCCGGGATTGCTCTTCTGTCCGGAAGACTGCGCATCGCCCTTTGCCGGCGCGGGAGAAGCCTGCTGCGCTGTATTTGAGGGGGCGGGCGTGAGCCGCGCCTTCCGCACCGGCTGCGGGCGAATGGAGGTGTCGGCTACATCAGGCATCCTGGTAGAAAGGCCGTTCACCAATGCTCCGCGATTGTACGCGATGGTGGAGATGGCCCGGACTGATCCTCGAGTCTTGGGATAGAAGACGACAATACGACGCGCGCGGATGGTACCGGTCACAATCAGCGCGAGAAGCAGCACATGAATCACAGTCGAGGCTGCCGCCACATAACTTACCTGCTTTCGCTCCGGCTGCTGATCGTGAAACAGGCTGTGCATCACGGCTCCATCTCCTCTGTGAGGTGTTAGACGGCTTGCACTGCAAATAGGCTTATCTCTCTCCCCACTTGAGCTTCGAACGCAGTACGTCGAAGAATCCGGTGGAGCCCATCCGCACCAGGCTCACACGATACTCCGACTTCCGACAGCGTAACTCATCGCCGACACGCAGGGGAACAGCTTCCTGTCCGTCAACGGTGAGATAGGTCTGATCGGGAATGCCTTCGACGCTCAGGCTCAGGTTCGCATCACCACGCATGACCAGAGGACGAAGCGTCAGCAGATGCGGGCAGACAGGAGCGACAATCAGCGCATCGACGTTAGGAACCATGATAGGCCCATTCGCAGCGAGAGAGTAGGCTGTTGATCCAGTAGGGGTGGAGACGATGACGCCGTCGGCACGGAAGGTTGCGACCAGCTGATTGTCCAGCTTAATGGTGAAGTTCACCATGCGGGCAATCGCGCCCTTGGCAACCACGACATCGTTCAGCGCTTCGTGTTCGGCAAAGATGACGCCATCGCGCCACAGCTCGCTGTGCAGCAGGATGCGCGTGTCGATGGTGTGACACTGATCGCACCATCCCTGGAGCGTCGTGTAAAGATCGGCGAGGCGCACTTCAGTCAGGAAACCAAGCGAGCCGAGATTCACGCTCAGGATCGGGACATTCGTCTTGGCAAAGACGCGGGCCGCTGCGAGCAGCGTTCCGTCTCCGCCCAGGACAACGACGAGCTCGGGATTTTCTCCGGGCAACTGCTCGCGCGGAATGACATTTTTTTCCTGCGCGTAGTTTCCGCTCACGGGATCAAGCACTGGCGTAAAGCCGTGCGCCCGCAGCCAGAGCACCAGCTCCGGCAGCAGCGTAACCAGCTCTTCCTTCTGGGGTTTCGAGATAATGGCGATGCGTCGCATGAAGACTTAGTGTACTCGCTGCGGGGGCGCTGGCTGGAATGGAATTCGTCTGATATGAGAAAACTGAATGAAGGTATCATAAAAGCATGGCAACGGTTCACATTTCGGCAACCGAAGCGGCCCGCGATTTTGCGGGACTGCTGGCCCGCGTGCGCGCCGGGGAAGAGATCATCATCGAGGATGGTTCAAGACCTGTAGCCGTGCTGCGGTCACCAGAACCGCTGCGGCGCACTATTTCCGAATCCATCGCACTGGCCGAGGCCCGTTCAAAGAAATTAGGTTATAAACCGGTTATGGATGCGGATTTCGCCGCTGACCTTGAAGAGATTATTCGCAACCGCAAGCCGCGTGATACTTCTGCATGGGATTAGTCCTTGATACAAGTGTTCTTATCGCAAGCGAACGACGCGGTGAGGGAATTGAAGATATTCTGTATCGATTTCGGACTTTGCATGGCGAAGTTGAAGTCGCACTCTCTGCTATCAGTGTAGTGGAGCTTACCCACGGTATTTACCGCGCCAAAACTAATGCCGCTCGCATACGCCGGCGTACTTTTGCAGAAGGTGCTTTCGAAGATTTAATTATCTATCCGGTGACATTTGAGATTGCCCAGCTCGCCGGACGCATAGAGGGCGAGCAAGCTGCTGCTGGTAACGTCCTTGCCTTTGAGGACCTCATTATCGGGGCCACTGCCCTGCATCTTGGATTCAGTGTAGTAACACTCAATGCGAAGCACTTTGAGCGCATCCCCAGCCTGAATATATTTGCCGGTTGAAGGCTATGGGAGCCAACCTCCCCGTTTATTTCCCAAACCTCGTATACAGCAAAAACTCTCGATTGCCTTCCGCGCCCAGAACAGGCGAATCGATCACTTCGATTCCCTGCCCACCAAGGGACTCGACGCATGCATGCACTTTTTCAATTGCTAAAGCATGTGCCTTCGGATCGCGCACGATTCCGCCTTTGCCTACGTGCTCACGGCCGGCTTCGAACTGCGGTTTCACCAGAATGACGGCTTCGGGCTGCTCAGCATCGCTTCCGAATCCCGCAGAGATCACGGAAGGCAGAACCAGTGTTGCCGAGATGAATGACACGTCCATCGCAAGAAAGCTTAGTCCCCGCGGGAGGTCGCCCGGTCGCAGATGGCGGGCGTTGGTGCGCTCCATCAATTCGACCAGAGGGTCGGAGCGGAGCTTCTGGGCAATCTGTCCATATCCGGTATCGATGGCCAGCACACGCGAGGCCCCATGCTGCAGCATGCAGTCAGTGAAACCGCCGGTCGATGCGCCGACATCGAGACAGAACCTTCCGGCGAGATCAATCTTCCAGTGCTCTAGGGCTGCTTCGAGCTTCAGCCCGCCGCGGCTTACATAACGAAGATCGTCGCCGAGGATGCGAATGGCAACGTCCTCGGCCACCGCATTGCCGGGCTTGTCGATCTTCTGCTCATTGACGAGCACGCGGCCGGCCAGCACCAGCGCCTGTGCCCGCTCGCGCGACGGCGCGAGTTGTCTTTCGAGCAGCAGCTTGTCCAGACGTACCTTCATAATCAGCGTGTATCCGTAGAATACCCGTGAACGCGGATAGCGGGCATTGGTAGTATGGAGCCAGCTATGGGCGGGCAAAGAAGTCGTTCTCTAAACATGAGGCGCTTGTTTCTGCTGTTCGTTTCTATCAGCGCCGCCACACTATTCGCTTTCGCACAGAGCTCACCAACAGGCTCTCCCGTCATCTTCGACGGCAAAACGATCATCACCATTCACTGGGGCTATGCGAACTTCACCGCTCAGGCGCGCGCGAACGGAATCTCTTCGCGCCTGAAGCAGCTGGCCAGCGATCCAACCACGCGGCTCGAACTTACCCAGGAACCCGGCATCTTCAGCGTCGATATCAAATGCGGGGATACCATCGTCGCCTCCGTCTTTGATGGCGATGCAAAGGCGGAAGGCACGACACGGGACGCTCTCGCGAAGCAGTGGTCGGCCAGTTTTCTCGCGGCCATGAAAACTTATCGCGCAGAGCACGGCTGGCAGCAGATCATCATGCGTGCAGGGCTGGCTCTGCTTACGATTGGTTTCTGTATCCTGCTGCTACTGCTTGTCCGACGCTTCACAAACCGGATAGCTCTCATAACCAGCGCTGTGCTTGAACGGCGCATTAAGGGCACACCGTCCCGCCTAGCGCGAGTTGTCTCAGATTCTCAATTGCGCAGCGTTGTGATGCGTGCGTTCGTGCTGGTGCGCGTGTTTCTTTGGCTCGTTGTATTGGCTCTCGCTACACATTTTCTGCTCAGTATTTTTCCAAGGACCCGCCCGATTGCAACTGAAATCTATAAGGGCGTAGCGGGGCCGGCACAAAGTTTTGCCCAAGCTGTCCGGGCAGATCTGCCTTCGATTATCTTTATTGCGCTGCTTGCACTTGCCACCTGGTACATCATCAGGCTAGTTCGTTATTTCTTTCAGAAAGTCGCGCAGGGCGCGGTCACGCTTGAAGGCTTTCGTCCGGCATGGGCTACCGTCACTGAACGCCTGATTGCGATTACACTGGTTGTCCTCGCTGTCCTCATCGCTTATCCCTATATTCCCGGATCGCAGTCCGCGGCATTCAAGGGCGTTTCGCTTTTCCTTGGCGTGCTGGTTTCGCTTGGATCTACCGGGCTGGTAGCAAACGTGATCACCGGCGTCATGCTCACTTATATGGATGCCTTTGAGGTTGGCGATCTGGTCGAGATCGGGGACATTACTGCTTACGTCAAGAAAACATCACTGCTTACAACACGCCTTGTTACCCGAAAGAATGAAGTCGTTACCATGCCCAACTCCACCATCATGGGCAAACACATCACCAACTTCAGCAACCGGAACAACACGGAAAGCATTCTCATCAGTACTACTGTGGGTATCGGATATGACTCTCCGTGGCGGCAGATTGAGGCCATGCTGATGGAAGCAGCTGCCCGCACAGAATCCGTATTACAAGACCCAGCGCCATTCACGCTACTGCTTTCGCTCGGCGACTACAGCGTGAACTACGAAGTAAATGCTTATGTCAAAGCAGGGGTGCGCCGCTATGTCGCGCTATCCGAGCTCAACCGCAACGTACTTGATGTCTTCAACGAGTACAGCATTGCTATTATGACGCCTTCTTACGTGGCCGATCCGGCAGATGCTAAGGTCGTCACCAAGGAAAACTGGTTCGCAGCACCCGCCAGGCCAGATCAAACACCGGCGCCTCCGAAAAGAGATTATCCACCGCCGCGCCTGTAGCACGCAGATATACTCAGACTCGAGGTCATAACTTTTCCTAAGGAGCAGGCACCGCATGTCAGAAAACGAAGTGAAGATTACTGTACGCCCCAACGGCCCTTTTCGTGTGGAAGGTCCCGTTAAGCTGATTGACGCGGATGGCAAGGAATGGGACCTTACCGGCAAGCCGGCGTTTTCGCTCTGCCGCTGCGGCGGATCAACCAACAAGCCTTTCTGCGACGGCACGCACTCGAAGATTGGCTTTCAAGCCGCCGAAGCAGCCGTTGCCAAGGCTGATGCCGAGAAACAATCGTAAGATAACACTGATTTGTCATCCTGGGCTGGTAGCGAAAGGTATACTTTTTGCCAATGCTGAAGGTAGAAAAGCAGATCCTTCGCTGCGCTCAGGATGACAATTCGTTTTGCTGTAGCTCATTCGCCCAGCATTTATCGCATCTCTCCGCCGCGCTCCCGCATCTTCTATAGGCAGGAGACAATGTGGCAAAACGTCCTCCGTTCAGCTTCCTATTTAACCTAATCGCTCGTTCCGCCTTCAGCCCGATGGAGGGCACGCAACAGCAGCCTATCCTCGCCGCTCCCGATCAGCTTGGCATCACCTTCATCGGCCATTCGTCATTCCTGGTGCAGATCGGCGGGCTCAACTTCCTCGTCGACCCAGTCTTTGCGAACTGGCTTATCGTTCTTCGGCGCGTGCGTCGCCCGGGTATTGCCGTAAAACAGCTGCCGCCGATTGACGCAGTCCTGCTATCCCATGCGCACATGGACCACCTGAATCTTCCCTCGCTGCGAAGAATTATCCGGCATACGCGCCGTGTTTCCGGCAAGGCCCCGGCAGTTATCGTGCCCTGGGGAGTTGCGGACATTGTCGAAGGACTGGGATTCAGCAATGTTCATACCCTCGAGTGGTGGAAGTCCATGCGTCTCGGCAATGTCGAAATCACGATGACGCCCGCAAAGCATTGGGGCGCGCGCAAAATGACCGACACGCATCGCGGCTACGGCGGATATGTTCTGCGCAGCGGTACGCAGTCTGTCTACCACTCCGGGGACACAGCTTATTTCAAAGGTTTCCGCGAGATTGGCGAGCGGCTTGCCCCGCAGACGGCGCTGCTTCCCATCGGAGCCTATTCGCCGGACAGCTTCCGCTCTGTGCATACCAGTCCTGAAGACGCGCTGCAGGGGTTTATCGATCTGAATGCAGCCACGATGGTCCCCATGCACTACGGGACATTCTGTCTTTCTGCGGAACCAATGAGCGAGCCGCTGCCGCGCCTGCTTCGTGCGGCAGAATACGACGGGCTTAAAGACCGCATCCTTCCACTCGTAGAAGGCGAGAGTAAAATCTTCCCGGCCAGCGATGAAGAGACGCGTCCAGCATTGACAGCAATCGAGACTGCCTGAATACTGGTGCAAGCCAAAGCTGCACGATGACTAAAACAGGCTCGCACCCAACACTTGCTGATGTAGCGCGCAAAGCCGGAGTCGGAACCACAACTGTCTCCCGCGTCATTAACGGCGGAAACCGCGTCAGTCCACGCACTCTGAAGCGCGTTCTCGCCGTCATTGAGCAGCTCGGCTACATGCCCAACCAGGCCGCGCGCATTCTGAAGGGCGAGCGCACGAAGACCATCGGCCTGGTGATTCCCAGCATTGCCGATTCGTTTTTCTCAAGCTGCGCCGAGGCCGCGCAGGAGATTGCCCGCGCGCACGATTCCCTGCTCATTGTCACCGTCACCAACAACGATCCGCACATCGAGATGGAAAATCTCAACGTGCTGATGCGCCATCGCACGGACGGCCTTCTGCTCGCACCAGCCAACTACCAGAGCGAGACTCTGGCTGAGTACCTGGGACGCATTTCTACGCCGATCGTCAGTTTCGACCGCCCCATTCCTAAGACCGGCATTCCCAGCGTGGTTGCTGACAACTATAACGGCGCGCGCATTGCGACGGAACATCTCGTCAGTCACGGCTACAAGCGCATCCTCTGCCTCGGCGGCGAACCTACACTTTACACGCTGCGCGAGCGTTTGCGCGGATACCGCCACGCTATCGAAGAGAATGGGCTGCCGCCGATCATCGATATGTCGGTGAAGGACTATAAGTCGGCGGAGTATGCGATTGAAAGCTATCTGGCCACGGCGCAGCCGCCCGACGCAATTCTGACGCTCAAGAACAGCACGACTATCTACGCATTTGAAACCCTGCAGAAATTGAAAGTGTCGATTCCGAAAACCATTGCACTGCTTGGATTCGACGATTTCGAGCTGGCCTCTACGCTGAAGCCTTCGATCAGCGTTATCCAGCAGCCGATCGAGGACATGGGCCGCATTGCCGCTGAGATTCTTTTTGAACAGCTTCTTCCGATCAAGAAAGGAAAGCACCAGCCAGCGAAAAAGCGCCCGGAACTGGTAAAGCTCGAGACCAAGCTGGTGCTGCGGCATTCGTGCGGGTGTAATCCGGCTGCGAATTAGAGCAGAACTTTGCTCCGGCTCGAAAGCGAAAAAGACCCAGGTTAGCTTCTCACCCCAACGCGCGAACACCGCGCGCCGGGTCCGATTCGCGAACCTGGGGCACCCGGCATTCGTGCGGATGTAATCCGGCGGGGAATTAAAGAATTTTCGAAAATGATGGGAGCCGGGCCTGAAGGCCCTTCCTGCGTCGTCCTTTATCACCGGCCTAAAGGCCGGTGCTTCTACCCAAAACCTTTAACCCTAGAATGGTTTTCGTACAGTGCGTCATTGCTCCTCACGGGCTGAAGCCCCGTTGTTTTCGCTATCGGCACGGCTGAAGCCGTGCCCCTTCAAAACTATGACTTTTCAGCAATCTCTTAGTCTGTTCAGTGCTCTTTCTTTTTTCGCTCATCGAGCAGCTTATTGAATTCATCACGCGGCATCTTCAGCTTGTCCGGATGAGCATCGATCCACTTCGTCAGCGCATCATACTTTGCCGGTGTCCACCCGCCTTCGAACTCGCCGCCATTTTTGCCCGCCTTATTCAGTTCGAAATTAAAGGCATCCTGCAAGTTGGTGAACTCGGCTGAGCTGATCGCGTCTTCGGCGAGAATGGCCGGAATGAAAATCACGCCATCCGTCTTAGCCAGCACCAGATCGCCTGGCAGAACTGTGGCTCGCCCGATGCGAATTGGCGCATTGATGGCGGTCAATGTCATATCGGCCCACGCGGAGGGATCGTAGCCGCGATAGAACCCATTCAGGTTGGGAATCTCGCGGTTCTCTTCCTGATCGCGGATACCGGCATCGAAGATAAATCCGGAGTGCGTGTGTGCGGCGATGCCGCTCCCGAGATTGGAACCGATCAGCGTGCCTTCCACGATTTTTCCGAAGCCATCGGCCACATAGACATCGCCCTGCTGCAGCTCCTTAATTGGCCAGCTGTTGTTGCCGCTCACGCGTCCTTCGGCTTTGCCTTCGGCAGTGATGGCCTTCGCCATGTCGGGACGCAGCGGCATATATTGCGCGGTCAATGCGCGGCCGGCGAAGGGCTTGTCGATGTGCAGGGCCTGCCATCCGCTTTCAAACTGGCAGTGGTATCCCTTGCTTCGCAGGTAATCCCACACGTCTTCAATGGAGACGTCGAGGGCTCTCTCAAGCAGATCGTCCGGCACCTTCGGGCGGCCGTCGGGAAAGCGCTCGCCCTTCCAGTCTGACGTGTAGAACTGGATCTGTTCTTTGGTTGTCTTGACTTGCGAGAAAGCGGGCGACGTAACGACAAAGCCGGCAACCAGGAGGAGGATAGATAGAACTTTCTTCATAAGCTTTTCCAAAATGCTCAGGGCCTGGAAATTCCAGGCCCAAGCATACATCGAAAATCAGTGCTTTACCGCGATGGCCGAAATTTCGATCTTCGCGCCGCCGATCAGGCCTGCAACCTGCACCGTAGCCCGCGCCGGCTTCGGGTCGGGCATGAGTTTTTTGTAGACCTCATTCATCTTCGGGACATCGTTCAGGTCTGTAACATACACAGTTACAGAAACAATGTCCGTCATCTGGAAGCCTGCCTGTTTCACAACCTTTTCAACGGCAGCGATGGCATTCGTCGTCTGCAGGGTGATATCGGTACCTGTGACTTTGCCGTGGGCATCCGGTCCCTGCTGGCCGGCAACATAGAGGGTATTGCCGGCGACGTATCCATCACTGAAAGGCATGCCCTGGGTAAATCCCACGGCCTGGTTCTGGGCGAAGGCGCTTGCTGAGGCACCGAGGGCGAGCGCTCCGGCAAGCCAGAGGCGGCGATTCATCTTCTTCATGCTTTGGTCTCCTTATCGTTGCGTGCAGGTCTTGATTCATTTCTCTGAAACATCATCCACCGGGAAGAGTAACTTTACAAAACTGAATAAATGGAATCGTTTCCACTTCCATGTTTTTCATGTATATTGCAATAGTCTGCTACATGCTGGCAGTCGATTTCTGGTCTCGCGTTATTTTTTGTGATTGTCATGCCGCAACGCAACTGTAAACGTGCCGTCCATCGTACTGGGACTCTCTATTGCGTATGAGCTCATTTTCTGTCGGGGTCGATTTAGGTGGAACGAACCTCCGCATCGCGGCTTATAACCGCGCAGCGGGTCTGCTCGAAACCATTCTTCTCCCCACACGGCTGGCTGCCGGAAGACATGCGGTGGTCGAAGACATGTGCCAGGGTATCCGCAGGCTACTGGATACCTGGTCTTCGCAATATACATTAACCGGCGTTGGCATCGGTACCCCCGGACCTCTTGAATTGCCTGCCGGAAGGCTGCACAGCCCGCCCAATCTGCCCGGCTGGGACGGCTTCGAGCTTCGGGCAGAGGTCGAAGCCTGCCTTGACATGGCGGTCACCGTAGAGAGCGACGCCAACCTGGCTGCGCTGGCCGAATGCGAACTTGGCAGCGGACGCACACTCGACATTGATTCGCTCTGCATGCTGACTCTCGGCACCGGCATCGGCAACGGCATCATTCTCGACGGGAAAGTCTGGCACGGCGCGCACGGCATGGCTGGCGAGGCCGGCCACGTCAATATTTATCCCGATGGCCCTGCCTGCGGATGCGGCAGCAATGGGTGCCTCGAAATGTATGCATCGGCGACCGCTGTCCGCCGCATTGCGCTTGAGACCGCGGCAACAGGCAAAGCGCCCGGAATTGCAGCTCTGGCTAAACGGAATCCTAATTTCACGACACGCGATCTAGCCGATCTGGCCGAACAGGGCGACGCGAGTGCGAAGCGCATCTACGATGACGTTGGACGCGCGATCGGCATCGGCATCGCCGACCTTGTGAATACGCTGAACCTTCCGCTTTACGTTGTTGGCGGAGGCCTCGCAAACGCATGGGAGCTCTTTTCTCCGGTTCTGTTTGCCGAGGTGCGCCACCGCAGCTATGTGTACCGGCTGACGGAACCCGGCCGCTCGGTTTTAGATGGCAATGCCAGCGAAGGCACGCGTATTATGGCCGCTGAGCTTGGCGCGGATTCGGGATTGCTCGGAGCCTGCATCCTGCCCTACACCATCGCGCAAAAAGAACCTGTGCCATAGCGAATGATTCCTGTTCCCTGGATTATCCAAGCATGAGAATTAACTTCTACCTTTTCAAGAGCACGATCGTGGGCGCGCTCGGCGGCCTTCTCTTCGGCTTTGACACGGCTGTCATTTCAGGCACAACGCACCAGCTCACGCAGGTCTTTCATCTCTCTCCGAGCGAGCTTGGCACCACTGTATCGATTGCCCTGCTGGGAACGGTGATCGGCGCCATGTCGGCGGGTGAGCTGGGCCAGAAAATCGGCGGGCGCGAGGCCCTGCGCATCATGGCCGTGCTCTACCTGATTTCGGCGGTCGGCACGGCCATCTCGTGGGATTGGGTGTCCCTGCTCGTGTTCCGCTTCATCGGCGGACTCGGCATCGGCGGATCTTCGGTTCTCGGCCCCGTCTATCTTGCCGAGCTTGCTCCGGCAAAACTGCGCGGACGCCTGGTCGGTCTTTTCCAGATCAACATTGTGATCGGCATCCTGCTCGCCTATGCCTCGAACTACCTGATTGCCCGCCTCGACCTCGGCCTGATGGAATGGCGCTGGCAGCTCGGCATCGCGGCGGTCCCTGCGCTTCTCTTCTTCATCATGCTGTTCGGCATTCCCCGCAGCTCGCGCTGGCTGGTTACACAGAACCGCATCGATGAAGCCCGGCGGGTTCTTCAGCTCATGGGCACTCCTGATTCGGAAGCGGAGCTCAAAGAAATCGTCGACTCCATCCACCTGGAGCGCTCGGCGAAGTCAGAGCCTCTCTTCCGCCGCAAATATCTTCTGCCTATCTTCCTCGCTGCCTCGATCGGCATGTTCAACCAGCTGTCGGGTATCAATGCCATTCTTTATTACGTCAACGATATTTTCGCGGCAGGCGGATTCAGCAGCATCTCTGCTGACAAACAGGCTGTCATTATCGGCGCCATGAACCTCGTCGCCACCCTGATGGCCATGACCGTAATCGACAAGCTGGGCCGTAAAACGCTGATGCTCATCGGCTCGGTCGGAACAGCCCTAGCCCTTGCGGGCGTCGCTGCTGTCTTTTTCACCAAGAGTCATCAAAGCAGCCTGCTCTGGCTGCTGGTCGGCTTCATTTTCTTCTTTGCCGTCTCGCAGGGTTCCGTCATCTGGGTCTACATCAGCGAAGTTTTCCCGACGCGGGTGCGCTCCAAGGGACAAAGCCTGGGCAGCTCTTCGCACTGGATCATGAACGCCATTGTCTCGAAGGCCTTCCCTTCCATAGCGGCACATTCCGCAGGCGCGCCGTTTGTCTTCTTCTCGGCCATGATGGCCCTGCAGTTTTTCGTGGTGCTGTTTGTGTATCCGGAAACCAAGGGCTACACGCTGGAACAGATGCAGCATCGGCTGGGGATCGAGTAAAGAACACACCCAGGTTAGCTACGCGAAATCAACATGCGAACACCGCATGCCCGGGACCTCGATGAAGGCCAGTGCTGAAAGATCGTTCTGTGAAGAAAAAGCATCCCTCAGCGGCTAAAGCCACATTGATTCAAGGCTCTTACGGCACGGCTGAAGCCGTGCCCCTTCAAAACAACACCCTTTTCAGCATCTTCCAAAAGGGCCAGTGCTTCTACCCCGAAAAACGATGCTTCCTGATTCGTCAGGCACTGCCTAGTGCCAGGGTGTGCTGATTCTTCCGGATAGCGCCCTGTCCAGATACGTGGCTGCGCTGATCAGGGCCAGGTGCGTAAAGGCCTGGGGGAAATTTCCGAGATGCTCTCCACTGCTGCCGAGCTCTTCCGCGTACAGCCCAACATGGTTGGCGTAGCCAAGCATCTTGTCGAAGAGGAGCCGCGCTTTTTCCACCTGGTGCGCCCGCGCAAGACATTCGATGTACCAGAAGGAACAGGCTGTAAAGCTCCCTTCGCTGCCTGTCAGCCCGTCAATCGGCTCAGATACTGTCTGGTAGCGGTAAACGAGGCTGTCTTCGGTCAGGTCGTTCTCGATCGCCTGAAGCGTCGAGAGCCAGCGCGGGTCCACCGGGCTGATGAAACGCAGCAAAGGCATCAGCAGCACCGATGCATCGAGGCTCTCTGAGCCTTTGTATTGCACGAAGGACTGCAGCTTATCATTCCAGAAATTCGTGTGAATGTCGTCGTGGATCGCATCGCGCACCGCCTGCCACTCGGCAAAGGGCCCGGTCAGCGAGCGCTTGTCTCCCAGGCGAATAGCGCGGTCAAAGGCGACCCAGCACATCAGGCGTGAATGCAGAAATTCGCGGCGGCCTCCTCGCACCTCCCATATGCCGTCATCGGGGCGCTGCCAGTTTTTGCTGAGCCAGTCCAGAATGCGGCTTACGCCTTTCCAGTCATCATGCGAGATGCCGTCGCCATACTTGTTTGAGAGATAGATCGAGTCCATCAGCTCGCCGTAGATGTCGAGCTGCAACTGGTCTGCCGCTCCGTTGCCGATGCGCACAGGCCGCGATTCCCTGTAGCCGCGAAGATGCTCGAGTATTTTCTCGTCGAGGTCCTGGCTTCCATCCACGCAGTACATCACCTGCAGCGGTCCATGCTCCGCATCATCATGCAGACGGTCACGCAGCCAGTGCGAAAAGCCCCGCGCTTCCTCAAGAAAACCGAGACGGATAAATGCATACAGGCTGAACGCTGAGTCGCGTAGCCAGGTGTAGCGGTAATCCCAGTTGCGCACGCCGCCGATGTCTTCGGGCAATCCGAATGTGGGGGCCGCGATCAGCGAACCATATTTCTGGTCACAGAACATCTTCAGCAGCAGGGCCGAGCGATCCACCATCTCGCGCCAGCGGCCTTTGTAGTTGGAGCGGCTGATCCATCCGCGCCAGTAGTTCGCAGTCTGGTGGAAATGGTTCTCGACCGCCTGCTGACTGAGATGTTCTTTTATGTCCTCTGCTTCGCCAAAGGTAAAAGTCGTCGTCTCGCCGGGCTTCAGAGTAAAAGAGGCCACGGCATCATCGCCTTCTACAGAGAGCGGCACGGTAGCCTTCAGACTCATGCTCGGACATTGGCTCCCTGTGGGATTGAAGTGGACCGATGCACTGTTTGGCTGCACCTGATGAGCGCAGCGCGCATAGTCAAACCGGGGAGCGCAGCGCATCTTCATGCGGACTTCGCCCTTGATGACGCGCACGGTACGGATGATCTGGTGCGCATGGATATCACCCTTTTTTCCTTCAAGGATCGGCATGAAGTCAACCACTTCTGCTACGCCGGAAGAGGAAAGAAAGCGCGTCAGCAGGATGTTCGTATCGGGCAGGTAGAGCTGCTTGGTGCGCAGGTTCTCAAGCTCCGGCTCGATCGAGAAAGCGCCGCCTTTTTCGCTGTCGAGCAGCGCCGCAAAGACCGTGGGCGAATCAAAATTCGGAAAGCAGAAAAAATCGATGGAACCTGTCATGCTTACCAGCGCAATCGAACGCATATTGCCGATCACGCCATAGTTTTCAATCGGCTGTACAGCCATGCCACCTCGCTTCATCCTGCTTAGATGTATTCCCACCTTGAAGATTTATTCCTAATTAGAGTTGTTCAGACGGCAAAGAGTATTCCCAACATTCAATTCGATTGCCCCGGTATTCAACCTCGATGACAGAGTTAAGCAGCTGCCTTTCGCCGATATGGTTCAACACAGCTTGAAATAACTCTCGCTGACATACAGGCGCAACATTCGGAACGATGATGATGAGGCCTGCGTGCAATAAAGCCTGGCGATAGAGGGCAAGGAAATCAGACCGGTTGTTCGTGACGAAGACATAGTCCTGCTTGAGTGCAAAGCTCATCAACTGCCAATCCTTTGCGCTTCCCAAGCCGAGATAGTTCACGTGGTCAGCGATATGTCCGGCAGCATGCGCCAGGTTAACTAAAGACGTGTGCAGACATTCATCAATCAGCAGCTTCACCGTTATCTGGTTACCGGGACAGAGGTTCGCCTTTGTTTAGCCCAGGGGCGATACGCAGGCCGTCCGCGACGAGGGAAGGCTTTGACATAGAGCGGAGCCAATTCTACCTGTTCATGGCTGAGAGCAGGATAGCCTTCGAGTATCTCTTCTACCGTTCCTCCCTGAGCCATCATCTCAGCTACAAGATCGACGGGAATGCGCGTCCCCCGAAAAACCGGGGTGCCACGCATGACTTCCGGGTCGGTGACCACCATTTGCTGTACTTTTCTGAGCCGTTTCAATTCCTGCTCCACCTCGCGACGCGCAGCTTTCACCTGAATCACTAGTGCCGGTCCTCCAGAAACTGTGACGACATCCGTATTCGGAGCGGAGGAAAGTGCCTGCGCCACTTCACGGCGGGCTGCCAGCGGCAGCAGCCGGACGCCCTCTGCTTCCAGCCTGAGATACACCAGCTGTTCCGACGAAAGGAGCCGCTGCCGTTCGCGCCCCTTGCGTTGCGACCGGGGGCGAATAAGACGGCTGTCAATCAGTTTGTGTACTGCCTTCAGAGGCAGCTTAGCAATAGCTGAAGCCTGCGCCGGGGTGTAGCCGTTTTCGCTCATGAAATAATTCTACTCTTAACAGGGAAAATTTAAGGCGCTGTTCAAGAAAACGGCAGCCGGAACAGCTGCCGTTGTGATTCCTTTCACTGCGCCCTATTTTGTCATCAGTAAATGCGGAAGTTCACCTCGACATTCACTTCCACTGCGACCGGCTGTCCATGCAGCATGGCGGGCTTGAACTTGTACTGCTTCACCGCTTCGATGGCCTTTTCATCGAGCCCCATGCCCAGCGGACGCACCACACGGACACGCTGCGGGTTTCCCTGCGCATCCACGATCAGAGCGACCACGCAGATACCCTGATACTTCGCGCGCCGCGCCTCGTCGGAAAACTCCGGATCCGGAGCATAAATGACCTGCGGAGCAGAGACGCCGCCGCCCGGATGATAAACACCGCCGCCAGTGCCGCCGCCGGAACCGGGTCCGATACCTGCGCCATTGCCGGGACCGATACCACCGCCGGAGCCGTTCCCGAATCCAGAGCCAGAGCCCTGCCCTTGCGATGCCAGCGCCACCTGATTCGACTGCGGAATGCCCAGGTTCGGCATGTTCGTGTCGGGCATCTTGATGTTCGGCATCACCACGGTTGCGGGAACCGGAAGCTTGGGCTTATCGATGAGCAGCTTTTGCGGAGGCGTGATCTGCTGCTTGTCAAACTTGGGGAGCTTGCCCTTGGAAGCATCGACCAATTCGTGATTGCCACCGCCGCCGCCACCGCCCATTACATCTTTTGCCGGAGCCATGGGCACAAATGGAGCGATATCGACGGGTGTGACCTGCGCCTTCTTTTCGACTGGCTTGGCGTGGATGCGAGCTTCAATGATCGCCAGCACAATCAATCCAATAATCAACAGGTGCGCACCAAGCGAATACGCACTCGACTTGGCGTCCCGCTGCGACTTCAGCAGGACATTCGATTCAATCGGCTTGGAGGTGAGCTCCAGCGGAGGCAGCTTCCGGGGGAAGAACGCGTCCTGGATATTGGTCCAGAGCGAGCTCCAGATGGATTCTTCTTTCAGGGTTTCCACGAGATCATTGCTTGCGTCAGGCTGAGAGGTCAACTGAAGCGGAGGCTGCTTCGAAGAGGAAAAGGCGTCGCGCAGATTCCTGATCAGCGACTGCCACATGGAACCGTCGGCTTCTACAAGAAGTTCGGGCTGTTCTTCCTGCGGCCGGTTCTTATCTGGTTCCAATTCCGGTGGTGTTAAGACCTGATTGCCCATATCACTTCACAGCCAGGAAAAAAGTGCGTCCCTGACTGTATATCTCTCCATTATGGACGACGCAAGCCCCGCTTGTCTTTACTAACGATGCACGCGAGTGCATTTCTTTTTGCAATCCTCAGCGAAGCGTCACTCTCTTCCAGATTTGTTCTGAGCGCAGAGAGAACCTGCTTTTTCCGCTTCGGTTGCCACAACGCCCAAGCCACCGGCCTTTGATTCTTCCAATATAGACGATAGCCCTATCACAAAGTCACGCACATAAACAGATACAATAAAGTTTTACCCCTATCAAATACTTCCAGTGGGAGAAGTGATGTCCAGTAAGTCCGATTCCGGCAGCCCATACCCCGAACTCAAGGCTACCCTCACGCTGCCGCAAACCGATTTCCCCATGAAGGCCAATCTGCCCCAGAATGAACCCGTCCGGCTGAAAAAATGGGCCGACGAGGGACTGTACCAGCAGATCCGGGTGGCCCGCAAGGGGGCTGACCGCTACCTGCTGCACGATGGGCCGCCCTACGCTAACGGGCCGCTCCACCTGGGCCATGCGCTCAATAAGTGCCTGAAGGATTTCATCGTCAAGTCGAAGACCATGGCCGGCTTCGACGCTCCGTATGTCCCCGGGTTTGACTGCCACGGCCTGCCCATTGAGATCAAAGTCGACGAGCAGTTCGGCCGCAAGAAGCTGGAAATGTCTTCGGTCGACTTCCTGCGCGCCTGCCGTGCCTATGCGCAGAAATATGTCGATCTCCAGAGCAGCCAGTTCATTCGCCTGGGCGTTTTCGGCCGCTGGGAAAACCCTTACGTCACCATGTCGAAGCAGTACGAGGCCAAAACGCTCGAAATCTTCTATCGATTTTTCGAGCGGGACTTCGTCTACAAGGGACTTCGTCCGGTTTATTGGTGTATTCACGACCGCACCGCTCTGGCTGATGCCGAGATCGAATACGAGATGCACACCAGCCCCAGCGTTTATGTAAAGTACGCGCTGACGAGCGATCCCGCCGCTATCGATCCGGCACTTGCAGGCAGGAATGTCTCGACTATTATCTGGACGACGACACCGTGGACGCTTCCTGCATCTCTAGCTATTGCATTTCATCCGGAGCTGGATTACGTCGCCCTTGAAGTTGACGGCAACACGTACATCGTCGCGGATGCCCTGCGCGCCGCGGTCACGGAAACCTGCAAGCTGCAGGATACTAAAGAGGTCGCCCGCTTCAAGGGCGCAAAGCTCGAACGCGCCACCTTCCAGCATCCATTTCTCGACCGCAGCATTCTTGGCGTGCTCGCTGACTACGTCACGACCGACCAGGGGACCGGTGCTGTCCACACCGCGCCTGCTCACGGCGCTGACGACTTCTACACCGGAGCCAGATACGGTCTTTCCCAGACCTGCGATGTCGACAATGCCGGACGTATCCGCAATGGCCTTCCGGAATATGACGGCCTGACGGTCTTCAAGGCCAATGAGCCGATTATCCAGCTTCTCGAAGCGCGCGGCGTGCTCATGGGCCGGAGCGATATTTACCACTCCTATCCACACTGCTGGCGCTGTCACAACCCGGTCATCTTCCGCGCGACGGAGCAGTGGTTCATTGCTATCGACACGCCTATGAAGCGCGCGGACGGATCGGAGACGACCTTCCGCCAGCTGGCGCTTGACCAGATTCGGAATCACATCAAATGGGACCCGGCATGGGGCGAAGAGCGCATCGCCAACATGATCGAGACGCGCCCCGACTGGTGCATCTCGCGCCAGCGCATCTGGGGCGTGCCTATTGCCGTCTTCCTCTGCAACAAGTGCCACACGCCGCTCAAGGACGCTGCCATCAACCGGAGCATCGTCACGCTGCTTGAAAAAGAAGGCATCGACGCCTGGCACACGCATGAACCAGAGCAGCTTCTGCCTGCCGGAACGAAGTGCGCTTGCGGCAATGCTGACTTCCGTAAGGAGATGGACATTCTCGATGTCTGGTTCGATTCCGGAGTTAGCTGGCACGCCGTCATGGAGGCTGAGCCCGGCATTGCGCCGCCCGCTAATCTTTACTTTGAAGGCGGCGACCAGTACCGCGGCTGGTTCCATACTTCCCTGCTCACGTCTGTTGGAGTGGGCGAGAAGAACGAGTCGCCCTACACCATGGTCGGCACTGCAGGCTGGACGCTCGATGAGCAGGGCCGCGCCATGTCGAAGTCGCTTGGCAACGGCGTCGATCCTGTCGATATCGCCAATCGCCTCGGTGCGGAGACGGTGCGCCTGTGGGTGGCATCGGTTGACTTCCGCGAGGACGTGGCCGCCAGCGAAAACATCATGCTGCGCGTAGCGGACAACTACCGCAAGCTGCGCAATACTTTCCGCTTTCTCTTAGGGAACCTGCACGGCTTCGTTCCTGCGGAGCATGCGCTGCCGTATGAAGACCTGCTGCCGCTCGACCAGTACATGCTGGCGCGCACGCGCGAGCTGGTGGAGAAAGTCTGCGGCAGCGATGGCAAGGGCGGATGGTACGGGGCCTTCGAGTTCCACCGCGCCTACCATGCCATCAACGAGTTCTGCATCGTCGATCTGAGCGCGATCTATCTCGACGTGCTCAAGGACCGCATGTATACCTTTGCGCCTGAGAGCATTGCCCGGCGCTCGGCGCAGACGGTGCTTTGGAAGATTACTGAGGCGCTGGTGCGCATGGTTGCTCCGATCCTCAGCTTTACGGCGGATGAGGTGTGGCAGTATCTGCCACAGGTGGAAGGGCGTGCGTCCAGCGTGCATATCGCGCGCTTCCCTGTTCCGGATGAGATTGCTCCTGCGTCGCCTTCGCTGCTGGCGGACTGGGCCCAGCTCTTCGCTGTCCGCGATGAGGCTTTGAAGAGCCTCGAAGAAGCGCGCAAGGAGAAGCGCATCGGCAAGGCGCTCGAGGCCAAAGTGCAGGTCGAAGTCAATGCAGACATGGCTGCGGTATTCGCAAAGTACGCACCCAGCCTGAAAGAGCTATTCAATGTTTCGCAGGTAGAGGTCGCGGGCAACGCATCGCTGAATGGCACAGTCAATACAAAGACCCTGCCCGCCGATGGCACAAAGTGTGATCGCTGCTGGAACTACTATGCCGACGACGGCCCGAACCGCGTTCAGCCCTTCGGCCCATGGCCTAAAGTCTGCGGGCGCTGCGCTGTTGCGCTTGAACAGATGGGGTACAAATAAACCGTCGGAGTATAAAAACATTTGTCATCCTGAGCAAAGCTGAAGGACCTGTTTTTTCTTATCTGGTGCCACAGTTCTCAAGCATCCAGCCGACCTGTGGTCGGCATCGCACGAACGCTGTTCGTGCGGGTCCTTCGACTTCGCTCAGGATGACAATTTTGGAAACGTAAGAGGATAAGTTGAACAAAGACCGCCGCGGCTGGCTCCTGCTCATCGCCGCTTTCATCATCGCGCTCGACCGCTGGACCAAAATCACAGTCGCGCACCACATTGCCGAAGGCGATGCCGTCACCGTCATTCCCGGATGGTTCTGGATCTCGCATGTTCTTAATCCCGGAGCGGCCTTCAGCCTCTTCTCTGACTCAGCCACACCCGGACGCATGCGCTGGGTGCTGACCATCTTTTCGCTGATCGCCGCGCTCGTGGTTCTCGGGTTCATCCTCAAGGCAGGGCGCCGATTCACTGCTACTACGATTGCGCTGGCCTTCGTTCTGGGCGGAGCCATCGGCAATATCTGGGACCGCCTCCGCTACGGTGTTGTGACCGATTTCCTCGAAGTCCATCTGCATTTCGGTCACTGGAGCTATCACTGGCCCGACTTCAACGTCGCTGACTCGGCCATTGTCTGCGGCGCCATTCTCATCCTGCTGGGTGCTTCCCGCACGGGGACACGCGCCTCCAGCGCAAAAGACCAGTAATTGCATCCCGAGAGTTGTCAGCTCCTCAGGAACTATCCACACCCCGATTCACGTATATTTTCCAACGGCAAGAACGAACCGCTGTCTGGGCACGTCTAAGAAATCAAAATCTGAGCGGCGGAAAAGGGGAATACCGGTGGCCAACCTGTGGCATGACCTTAAGCACTCCCTGCGCAGTCTCCTCAAGAGCCCCGGCTTCACGGTCGCTGCGGTGGCGGCCCTGGCCCTCGGCATTGGAACGAACACTGCCATCTTCACCGTGGTCAATACCGTGCTGCTCAAGCCGCTCACATACCCCGATTCCGACCACATCGTTGAGTTCCTGCTCACTTCACCCGAAGGCAAAGGAGCGATCGCCTCTCCCACCAAGTTCAACAACTGGAAGGGGCAGACGAGCGTCCTTCAGGACATCGCAGCCTATGACTTCGGCGGCCCCGGCTTCAACCTCACCGGCGATCATCCGGAGCAGGTCCATGGTATCCACGTCAGCGAAGCTTATTTTCGGCTCTTTGGCGCGCCGGTCATGCTGGGGCGCACCTTCACTCCGCAGGAAGACTCGCCTAACGGTGGGAAGGTCGTCGTGCTCAGTTACGGCCTCTGGCAGCGCCGCTTTGGAAGCAACCGCAATATTGCCGGCACCTCGATTTCGCTCGGTAATGAGCCCTATACCGTCGTCGGCGTGCTGGGGAAATCCTTTGTCTCCGATCCTGAAGCCGACGTCTGGCTTCCCTTCCAGATCGATCCCAACAGCACTAATCAGGGACATTTCTTTCAGGCTGCTGCGCGCCTCAAGCCCGGGGTAACGCTCGCTCAGGCCAATGCCCAGCTTAAAGTCGCCGCCGATCAATTCCGACGCCGTTATTCCGATCGCGATCTGGGCCCGAAAGATGGCTTCGCCGTCGAGCCGCTCCGCGACACCATCGTCAGCGAGGTGCGCCAATCACTCTTCGTGCTTCTCGGAGCTGTCAGCCTTGTGCTGCTGATTGCCTGCGCCAACGTCGCCAACCTGCTGCTCGTCCGCGCTTCCGGGCGCAAGCGCGAGTTCGCTATCCGCGTCTCCATGGGAGCCACGCGCGGCCGCATCATCCGCCAGCTTCTGGTGGAAAGCATTCTGCTCGCCGTCACAGGCGGAATTCTCGGCTCGATCCTTGGATTCATCGGCGTGCGCGCTTTGCTCGCGCTTAGCCCCGGCGGCATCCCGCGCATTGGCGAAAATGGAGCTAATGTCTCCCTTGACTGGCGCGTTCTGGTTTTCACGCTTGGCGTTTCTCTGCTTACGGGAATTCTCTTTGGCCTGTTCCCTGCCATCGGAGCTTCGCGCCCTGACCTGAACTCCACTCTGAAGGAGAGCAGCAATCGTGCCGGCACAGGGTTCCGCCAGAATAAGGCCCGCGCACTGCTCGTCATCAGCGAAGTTTCGCTCGCGCTTGTACTGCTGATCGGAGCGGCGCTGCTCATTCGCACCTTCCTTGCGCTGCGCAATGTCAATCCCGGCTTCAACGCGCATAACGTGCTCACCATGGATATGTCGGTCACCGGCGACCGCTTCACAAAGACCGCCGGCGTCGCCCAGCTGGTGCTGAATGGCCGCGAGCGCCTCAACGCGATCCCCGGCGTCGAAGCCTCCGCTTCCACTTGCTGCCTGCCGCTGGAAGGCGGCTTCGGACTGCCCTTTATCGTTGTAGGCCGTCCGCTCGACAAATCCGGCCAGACGGGTGGAGCAGGCTGGATGAACACTTCGCCCGGTTATTTCGACGTCTTCAAGATTCCTATCCTTGAAGGACGTGACTTCAAGGACACGGACACTGCCGGCGCGCCCGGCGTTGTGCTGATCAACGAATCCATGAAGAAGAAATTCTGGCCCAAGGAAGACCCCGTGGGCCAGCAGATCATCATCGGCAAAGACGTCGGCCCGCAGTTTGAAGAGCCTGCTCGCCAGATCATCGGCGTTGTCGGAGACATTCGCGATGGCGGCCTCAACCGTGACCCGCGCCCGCTCATGATCATCCCGCAGGCCCAGGTGACAGACGGCATGACCGCGCTCAACGCCAGCATCGGCCCCATCGTCTGGCTTGTGCGCACGCACACCGATCCGCACCAGTTCATCTCTTCTGTTACGGAACAGCTTCGCCAGGCCAGCGGTGGATTCCCTGTCGCGCGCGTCCGCTCGATGGAAGAAGTGGTGGTGCATTCCACCTCGCGCCAGGATTTCAATATGCTGCTGCTCTCCATCTTTGGAGCGTCTGCGCTTATCCTCGCCGCTATCGGCATCTATGGGCTGATGGCCTACTCCGTGCAGCAGCGCACGCAGGAAATGGGTATTCGCATGGCCCTCGGCGCCGACCGTTCGCGCATCCGCAACCTCGTCGTATGGCAGGGCATGAAGCTGGCGCTTATTGGCGCTGTTGTCGGCATCGGCGCGGCCTTCGGGCTCACCCGTCTCATCTCGAGCTTCCTTTTCGGAGTGAAGCCGTACGATCCCATCGTATTTGTAACTGTGCCGGTGATATTAAGCGCGGTGGCGCTTGTGGCTGTGTGGCTCCCTGCCACGCGCGCCTCAAAACTTGACCCGATGGAGTCTCTGCGCGTCGAATAACAGGCATGAGCGAATTCCTCACCAAAGCCAACGTTACGCGCGCAGCGGTTATCCTCGGCGGTGCAGCAGCTCTCGGCGCTGTTGCTGTGGGAGCCACAGCCGTCGGCGCTGTCGCCATAGGCTCGATTGCCATCCGCAGACTGCTGGCCCATCGAGCGCGCGTCAACAAGCTCAGTGTGGGCGAGTTGACGGTCGACCGCCTTATCGTCAAGGATTCGGCAAAGTAAACTTCGGGGGATGGTGTTTCAGCTTGCCGCCTTTATTTCTTCGCGGACAATGCGCCGGAGCGTTTCCTCAAACCTCGGCGCTTTGCCTTCCACCATCTGACGCAAAGCGTCATTGATGAGCGTCTGATACCCGACTGTTCCACCAGACTTCTCCGCTTCCTTCAGAAAATGGTCTACGAGGTCTTCATCCAGTCGAATGGTGATGCGCGTCTTTCCGCGCTGTTCCGGTTGCGCAGGAACGACCTTGCCCCGCTTGCCTTTGCCGAAATCATATTGACGCTTCATCCAATTTCCTCGTATTGCGAACGTTCATGGGGTTCTCGAAGCTCTTATCATAAGTGTATGTACATTTTGTGCACAGAGAAATACTTGAAGCGAAAACACAGTCTGATGCAACTGGACAGAGGCGACGCACAGGAGTTGGCGCGCAAAGCGCGCGTCCGCCCGTGCGGGTGAGCACTTATAATGACAAGATGGGTAGTTTGCAGCTTTGATCGAATTTTGCTGCATATGGAGTGGGGCAAAAGTTGACGGACCAGATCATTATCCGCGGGGCGCGGGTCCACAACCTAAAGAACATCGACTGCGACATTCCGCATGGGAAGCTTACGGTCGTCTCCGGAGTTTCGGGCTCGGGCAAGTCGTCGCTCGCCTTCGATACGATCTATGCCGAAGGCCAGCGCCGCTATGTCGAATCGCTCTCCGCCTATGCCCGCCAGTTTCTCGAACGCATTGAAAAGCCAGATGTTGACCTGATCGACGGGCTGGCTCCGGCCATCGCCATTAAACAGAAGAATTCGACCCGCAACCCGCGTTCGACTGTTGCCACGGCGACCGAAATTTACGACTATATGCGCCTGCTCTATGCGCGCTGCGGGACTGTGCACTGCATCGTCTGCGACGGAATCGTGAGACGCGACACGGTGGACGAAATTGCCGCTGCCGTTCTTGCTCTTGGCGAAGGAATGCGCCTGCATGCGCTCTTCCCTGTGCAGAAGACCGAGCCGCAGCCCGTGTCACCAGAGCCGGAAAAACCGAAGCGCGGCCGCAAGCCAAAAACTTCGCAGACAGAAAAACCTTCAGACCAGCTGTCAGATGCGCTTAAAGAGCGCCTGACAGACTTACGCAAGCGCGGATTTAACCGCCTCTACCAGAATGGCACCATCTACGAATTTTCGACGCCGGAGTCGCTGCTCGAGATTAACTTTGCGCTGCCTGTTTTTATTCTTGTAGACCGCATTGTGGTCAGCACTGAGAACCGCGCGCGCATTGTCGATGCGGCAGAGATCGGCTATCGGGAGTCGGGCGAAATCCTGTATGAGATTGTTCCGCGCGATTCCGAATCTACGGAGCGTGAGCGCCTTCGTTTTTCCGCGGCTTTCGAGTGCAAGAACTGCCATCGCCAGTACCGCGAGCCGGAGCCTCGTCTCTTCTCTTTCAACAACCCATTTGGTGCGTGCCCGCGCTGCCAGGGCTTCGGTAACACCATCGACTTCGACCTTGACCTCATCATTCCTGATAAATCGAAGACGCTTGAAGAAGGCGCGATCGATCCGTGGAACCGTCCCAAGTATCGCCCCTACTTCACTGAGCTAAAGAAGACGGCGAAGCAGCATGGCATCCCGCTTGACGTTCCCTGGTACGATCTTGAGCCTGACCAGCAATCCTTCGTTCTTGATGGACGCGGCACCTTCCTCGGCGTGCACGGATTCTTTGCCTATCTCGAACGCAAGAAGTACAAGCTGCATGTTCGCGTGATGCTGAGCAAATATCGCGGCTATGCGCTCTGCCCTGAGTGCAAGGGCCAGCGGCTGCGTGCGGAAGCTCGCGCCGTGCGCGTCGCCGGGAAAAGCATCTGCGATGCAGCTGCGCTCACGATCAGCGACGCTAACCGCTTCTTCTCCGGGCTGACGCTTACGGCGATGCAGGAAGAGATTGCCGGTTCTGTGCTTAAAGAGATTCGACAGCGTTTACATTTCCTCGATGCCGTCGGGCTCGATTACCTGACGCTTGACCGCCTTGCCTCCACACTCTCCGGTGGAGAGTCGCAGCGCATCCAGCTTGCTACTTCGCTTGGCTCGCAGCTGGTCGGCGCCCTCTACGTGCTCGACGAGCCCTCGATCGGCCTGCACACGCGCGACACGGCGAAGCTGATACGCATCCTCGAAGACCTGCGCGACCTCGGCAACACTATCCTCGTTGTTGAGCACGATCCTGACGTGATCCGATCCGCTGATTACCTGCTCGATCTCGGACCGGGAGCAGGCGAGTTCGGAGGCCGCGTGCTGGCTGCGGGTACGATTGAAGAAGTCGAGCAGAATCCTGATTCGCTCACAGGCCGCTACCTGAACGGCCAGCTCTCGATCCCCGTGCCCACGCGCCGCCGCGAGCCTGGCAAGGAATGGCTCAAGCTGCGCGGCGCTCGCTCGCACAACCTCAAAGGCATCGATGTCGAGATTCCCCTGAACATGCTGGTCTGCATCACCGGAGTCTCCGGCTCGGGAAAATCAACGCTGGTGCACGAAGTGCTGTATCGCGCCGTGGCCCATCAACTGGGCAAGGGCGAAGGCGCTGATCCCACGAGTCTCTACAAGGAATTGAAGGGCGTCGAGCGGCTCAACGATATTGTCCTCGTCGACCAGAACCCCATCGGGCGCACGCCGCGCTCGAACCCGGTCACTTACATCAAGGCCTTCGACGCCATCCGTGAGCTTTTCGCCGCGCAGCCTGAGGCGCAGCGCCGCGGCTACGCTGCCGGTCACTTCTCCTTCAACGTCCCCGGCGGACGCTGTGACGTTTGCGAAGGCGACGGCACGGTCACGGTCGAGATGCAGTTCCTCGCTGATGTAGAGCTACCATGCGAGGAGTGCAATGGCACGCGCTACAAGGCCAGCGTGCTCGAAATCAAGTACAAGGGCAAGAGCATCCACGAGGTGCTGAACCTCACCATCAAGGAAGCCCTACGCTTCTTCGTCGGCCAGCCGAAGATTCTCGACAAGCTGGCTGTGCTTGATGAAGTCGGGCTCGGTTATGTGCGCCTGGGGCAGTCGGCAACGACGCTCTCCGGTGGCGAAGCGCAGCGCGTGAAGCTGGCTGCGCATCTAGCTACTGTTCGTACTACGGGCTCAGCTGCGAAAAAGGGCGGAAGCCGCGTGCTCTATGTTCTGGATGAGCCCACTACCGGCCTGCATTTCGATGACGTCAGCAAGCTGCTCACCGCCTTCCGCAAGCTCATCGATGGCGGAGGCTCGCTGCTCGTCATCGAGCACAACCTCGACGTCATCAAATCAGCAGACTGGGTCATCGATCTCGGCCCTGAGGGCGGATCAAAAGGCGGCCAGGTTGTCGTCACCGGGACTCCGGAACAGATTACGCAGAACGAGCTCTCCCACACCGGTTACTGGCTGGCAAAGGTTCTCGCCCCAAAGCGCGAGTCCTTCCGGGAGAACACTCGTCCAAAAGAAGCGGAAAGCGAAGTTGCTGTATGAAGTTGGTAGTCTTGCCGAATCCTAAAAAAAGAATTGTCATTCTAGCCGTGAATCTGGGCGCTATCCTGCTCTGCCAGCCAGCGTTGCCGCAATCGGCCCCATTGCCTCCGGGGACCAGCGCTGATGAGCAACATGCCACAGCGCAAACTCAGGACAACGGCCCATTAGCCAAAGCCGAAGCTGCCATTGAGACCAAGGATTTCGCGCAGGCGAAGAATCTGCTCACGCCCTATCTCTCGGCGCATCCCAATGACGCCCGGGCCCTCTTCGACCGCGGATTTGTCGAAGATTCCCAGGAGAACGATGACGCTGCTGTTGGCTTCTATCAGAAGGCCATCGCCGCCGACCCGAAGCAGTTTGAGTCCCGCCTGGCTCTTGGCCTGATCCTGGCCCGGCAGGACAAACAGCAGCAGGCACGCGAGCAGTTGACCGCAGCATCGGGCCTCGAGCCCAATCCGCCCAACCCGGCAGCCAAGGCGCAGGCTTACCGCGCCCTGGCTCAGCTTGACCGGACCTCAGATCCCGATGCGGCCAAGCAGGCCCTGGTGAAGGCGCTCCAGACCAGCCCGGAAACTCCTGATGACATCCTGCTGACAGCGGAGATCGCCGAGGCCGAAGGAGATGCAGCCAACGCTGAAACAGCCTATCGTCGCGCCCTGCAGCAGCAGCCTAATTCTTCTGCTGCAACCGCCGGACTGGCCCATGTGCTGATTGCCCAGAAGAAATATTCAGATGCCGAGCCGCTCGTCAAAACCGCGCTCTCCCGCGACCCTGACGATCCGGCGCTGAATACGCAGATGGCTCTGGTTCTGAACGCCGAAGGTAAGCAGAATGAAGCAGTTGGCGTGCTCGAGAAGCTGCACCAGCTTAAGCCGGAAGACAACGGCGTCAGCGCCATGCTGGCGGATGCTTATACCCAAAGCGGAGAGGTGGAGAAAGCCGACCCCATCTATGTCCAGCTTCTGAAGGCCAGCCCCGGCGATCCGGGTCTGCTCGCTGCCCGCGGCGACAATCTGATCCGCCAGCAGCGGTATCCGGAGGCTGTCACAATCCTGCAAAAATCGGTGAGCCTTAAGGCCGACAATGGCAATGCCTGGAGCAGCCTTGCCTTTGCCGCTTCCGAGAGCCACCAGTACCAGACTGTTTTGGAATCTCTTTCCGCAAGATCAAAATATCTAGAAGAAACGCCTGCTACCTATTTCCTTTGGGCAACGGCTTACGATAATCTTCATCAGACAAAGCAAGCGGCAGAGTATTATAAGAAGTTCCTCGCCGCTGCCAACGGACAATTTCCAGACCAGGAGTGGCAGGCGAAACACAGGCTGGTCGCGCTTGGTTACAAGTAGCCGGTGACGTTCCCGTGGCGCAGTAAGGAGGCGCTCCATGAGGTTCGTAGCAATCGCAGCCGCAACTTTCCTGCTTGTTCCGTGTGCCCGCGCCAATGGCGCGGACGAGAAGATACCGGACACGCAAACTCTTCTGCTGCTTCAAGCCAAGGCTGACCACGCCTCGCCCAAGGAGCAGTGTTTCCTCTATGCGCAGATTGTCCATGACATGACAGAGATGGCCGGGCAGGAACTGTCTTCCGGCGACTTTACGCATGCCTCGCAGACGCTAAAGGCAATCCAGGGTTATGCGCAGAAAATTCATATGGGGATGGCGGAGGACACACGCAAGCTGAAGAACGCGGAAATTCTTATGCGCCATACAACGTTCCGCCTGAACGAGATCATGCACAGCGCATCACTTGAAGACCGGCCCACACTCCAAGCTGCCCTGAAGCAGCTCGACCAGGTGCAGTCCGAGCTGATGATGCAGGTCTTTAAGCATTGAAGGAAGTTGTTAGTTATCAGTCATTAGTCTCAAGTGTTCTGACCAGACGATCAAAAAGACTAGGCTACTGTCCACTAAGAACTAACTACTGCATTTAAGAAATCGCGAATCGAGGAATATCCGCACCCGCAATTTCAGGCTTCACCACCGGCGTATCACTTTTTACGTATCCCACTTTGCCTGCGGCGATTTCATCCTGAGCGATACGGCATGCTTTGCTCGACTTGGACATGACCAGCGGCGCTGATCCATTCTGCAACTGGCGGGCGCGGCGTGCGGCCACCAGAACATAGCGGAAATTGCTGTCGAACGACTGCTCCACACTCATTGCCTCATCCTCCAAATGGTTATGGCTAAGCTGTTTCCGTCCCGGACAGTCCAAACGCGCCCAGTACGGGACGAACACGCTCCCCTGCATTCTCCTGCCTGCAACCTTCAGCCACCGTCATCAACCGGGCGATTTCCTCGCGCGGAAGCGAATCTGTCGTACCGCCCTGGCGAAGCCGCTCGCTGATGATGATGGCCTGCAGTTCGTCTTCTGCTCGAGCCAGAATGTCGTTGACGAGAATATAGCTGTATTCGCGATAATTCTCAATCTCCTTCCGTGCTTCGGCGAGCCGGCGGTCGATTACTTCTGGTTGGACGCTACCTTCCGCCCGGCTGCGGTTGCGCAGGCGGGTCGCGAGGATATCCGGCGCGGGAGGCATGACGAAGATGCTGACCGCCTCCGGAACCCGCTGGCGCACCTGGGCTGCACCCTGCACATCAATGTCGAGCAGAAGGTCTTTGCTGTGCGCGCGGGCCTCAGCGAGCGAGCGCCGCGCCGTTCCGTAGTAATTACCAAAGACTTCTGCGTATTCCAGAAATTCATCGTTCTGAATCATGCGCTCAAACTCTTCCCGCGTGGTGAAGTGGTATTCGCGGCCGTCCTCTTCTGACCCGCGCGGGGCACGTGTGGTGTAAGAGATGGAGAACTCCAGATTGTCGATGAGAGAGCGAATCTGGTTCACCAGTGTTGATTTGCCCGAGCCCGAAGGGGCTGAGATGATGAATAGAATTCCCGCCAAATTGCCTTCCTTACAGTCCATAGTTTCAGTACACAGCGATGTTTGGTTAGAAACTTGAAAGTGCGTCGCCTGAAATCAGCATTGCATGGATTCTTCGTCCGCTTCCCCTTCACGTTGTTCAGGCCAGGGTCCTCAGAATGACGGCAAGAAAGGCGCGCGAGGCGCGTCCTTCGACTTCGCTCAGGACAGGCTGTGCCCGTGACGGCCAGTCACTCCAAGTTCTGGACTTGTTCCCTTGCTTTTTCGATTTCTGATTTCATGCCCAGGCCGATCTCGGTAATCTTCGTTCCGTTGCCGGAAAGGCCGCTGGTCTTCGACAGCAGAGTGTTGGACTCGCGGTTCATTTCCTGCAGCAGAAAATCCAGCTTCTTGCCGATTTCTCCGCCTTGATCGAGCAAGGATTCAAAGTGAGCGATATGCGTGCGCATGCGCGCTATCTCTTCCTCAACGTCGCTGCGCTCTGCCAGCAGCGCGGCTTCCTGCAGAACACGCTCGCGGTCGAGGTTGCCGTTGAGCATCTCTGTAAGCCGCTGGCTGATGCGCTCAAAGTAGATTTTCTGCACATCCTGCCGGAGCTCGGCCACCTGCTCGACAAATTCGCCCATGCGCTTCAGCCCCCTGCGCAGCTCATCGGCAAGCGACGCGCCTTCTGCAGAGCGCATCGTATTCAGGGACTCGATCAGGCCATCCACCTGCTGCATCGCTGCTTCTTCAAGCGCCTGCATCTCTTCTTCTGAATTACGCGTATCGCCTGTGAGCACGCCGGGCAGCCGGAAGATCGCATTCAGATCCGGCTCGCCCGCGAGTCCATGGCGCGCAGCAGCGCTACGGAAAGCAGCAACGTATGCAGCCACGAGCGCGTCGTTGTATTGCGCTTCAGCCTTTGCGCTGCGGTCGATCGAAAGCGTCACCTCCAGATGCCCGCGCTTCAGCTTTTCCTTGAGCGACTTGCGCAGCCGCATTTCAAGCGACTCGGTCCCGCCAGGCATGCGCAGATGCAGGTCGAGAAAACGATGGTTCACGCTCTTGAGGCTCAGGGTGTAACCCAGCGTCTCAGAGATGCGCCCAGACACACGCGCAAATCCGGTCATGGAGAAAACGTTTGTCGAACTCATAATCCTTCTTTAAGGTAGTGCGGCAACGACGCTTACTTCTGGATGAGCTGTCGCATCCATAAACTGCAATTGATACAGCTTCTGATAAGTTGGCGAAGTCCGCATCAGCTCTTCATGCGAGCCAACCGCGGTGATGCGCCCCTGTTCTATCACAGCAATGCGGTTGGCGCGCCTCACGGTTGAGAGACGATGCGCGATCACAACCACTGTGCGTCCCTGCATCAGGTTGCTCAAAGCTGCCTGCACCAGCGATTCGCTCTCCGTGTCGAGCGCCGAAGTTGCTTCGTCCAGAATCAGGATTGGCGCATTCTTCAGGATTGCGCGCGCAATTGCCAGCCGCTGCCGCTCGCCTCCGGAAAGACGGAAGCCCTTCTCGCCGATCACAGTGTCATATCCATCCGGCATGCGCAGGATGAACTCGTGCGCGAGCGCGGCCTTCGCTGCCTCTTCGACACGCTGCATGGGAACGTCAGGCTGCCCGTAGGCGATGTTGTTACGCACAGTATCGTTGAAGAGAATCGTCTCCTGTGTGACCTTGCCAATCTGGTCTCTAAGAGAACGCACACTCACATCGCGCAAGTCGCGGCCATCGATCAGGATGCGCCCCGAAGTTACATCGAAGAAGCGCGGAATCAGATTGACCAGCGTTGATTTGCCCGCACCGCTGGGGCCGACGAGAGCCACGACTTCCCCGCGATGGATCTCCAGCTTGATATCGTGCAGCACCTGCTTCTCGCCTTCATCGTCGCGATAGGCAAAGCCCACGTCCTCAATCCGGATCGTATCCTGGAAATCTTTCAGCGTGTAGGCGCGGTGCTTTTCGACCAGCTCGTCCTGATCATCCATGAAGGTGAAGATTGCAGACGACGCGCCCAGCGCCTGCTGGAAATTGTTGTAGAAGATGGCGAAGCGCCGCACCGGATCATAGAGCTTGAAGAGCGCTACGATAAAGGCGAAGAACGTCCCTTCCGTCATTGCTCCGTTCTTGATCTCGTTGCGCCCGACCAGAAGCAGCAGCGCAATTGCGATGGCCCCGATCGAATCCATCAACGGAGAACTGATAGCCTGCGCTCTCACCGAGCGAAGGTTTGCCTTCAGCAGCCGCCGCGCCGCGTCCCGGAAGCGAAGCAGCTCCCAGAACTCCATATTGAAGGCCTTGACGATGCGGTTGCCGGTGATCGTTTCGTGCAGAATGTTCTGGATTTCCGCCAGCCTGTCCTGCCCTTTGCGTGTGGTGCTGCGCACATCGCGGCCAATGCGGCGGATCGAACCAATCACTACCGGCACAAAGATCAGCAGCGCCCACGCGAGTTTGCCGCCAAGCGCGATCACTACGCCCAAGGTGAAAAGCAGGGTGAATACCTGCTGCAGGAACTCCGACAACACCGATGACATGGCATACTGCACACGCTCAATGTCATTGATCAGCGTCGAAAGCAGCGTGCCGGTCGCATGCTTCTGGAAAAACGACACCGACCGCCGCAGAATCGCTTCGTAAAGGTCATCGCGCAGATCGGTAATCATGCCGAAGCCGGCATAATTCACCAGGTATGTCCCGGCATAGTCGCAGACGCTCTTCAGCAGCGTCGACACCACGAGCGCGAACGCGACAATGTTGAATTCGTTATGAAAGTAGTGTGGAACAAACTGTTGCAGCGTGAACTGATAATGCGTACCGGGAATCGTATAGAGCTGAATGGGCTGATTGGAGCCGCCGGGATTTAATACATGGTCAAAGATCGGCTTGACCAGCAGCACGCGAAAAGCGTCCAGCAGGCCAACTGCCGCCATAAGAATGACCGAAGCCAGCGCCTGCCACCAGTAGTGGCGCACATAGTAGAGCAGACGCAGGATGCCTTTCATTTACGCCATTGCTCCATCAGCCAATAAGAAACCATCTGTATATTCTACCCATTGCATGGAGCAGACGCGGCATTGCATGCAGCGGACGCACCTTCGGCGCCATTCGTGCTGAGGTTGGCTGGGTCGGCTTCCATTTCCGCTCCCGCTGGTCGCTGCTGCGCAGATCAATGCCTACGCCCGGCATCCTTCCATGGGCTCAGCACCTTATAGCACGGCGTCGCCGTTGCATTCTCTTTGCGCACGGCAAGCAGCTTCCTCAGCACCAGCCAGCTTACAGCCGCCTGCGCCGAGCTCTTCGATACACCAATAGTTTCCGCCAGCTCCTGATAACTTACCTGGACCGCTCCCTTCCTGCGCGCTTTCTCGGCGGCTAGCCATAGATACACAAGAAAACTGACTGGTCTCCGGTCGTGCCCTACCAGGTCACGCATCAGTACGTCGATCACATAATCATCAAGGATTGCCATCGCTATACCAGTTGTTCATATAGCAATGGCTGGGTGATTGTAAATGGCAAGTGCTCTAGTTATGCTCCCGATATTGACAGGAGACAGCATGATTCGAGGCATCAAGTTTGTAAGCATTCCGGTAAAAGACCAGGATGTTGCACTGAAGTTCTACACCGAATCCCTGGGATTCAAGGTGATCACCGACCAGCCTTTCAGCGATACCCAGCGATGGATCGAGCTCCTCATTCCTGGCGCGGAATCAGGGCTCGCATTGTTCACGCCTCCGGGGCATGAAGACCGCATCGGCAAGTTTCAGTCCATCTCCTTCTGGTGCGATGACGTGTTTGCAACCGCAAAGACACTGGAGTCCAGAGGAGTGAAATTCACGCGCGAACCGAAGAATGAATCCTGGGGATCAAGTGCCATTTTTCAGGACCCCGACGGCAATCAGTTCGTGCTGTCCAGTAAAGGCAAGCCTAAGTAATCGGAACGGCTATGCCAGATCAGGAATGAATGCAGCCGTAAGGAAACTGCAGGTCCCTCCGCTTCGCGCTGTGCGCTTCGGTCGGGATGACAACTTGCTTGGTTGGCAATTCTTCAGCTTGTTTGAGCAATTCTGCAGCCCCATAGCAAGAAGCAGCGACCAACGGGAGCGACAGGTAAGCCGTAGGAGCCAGCATCCACACGAATGGCGCGAAGCGCGTCCGCCCGTGCGGCCAGCACCTAGTCCCTGGGGAGGTCGCGGTGGGCTGTCTTTACGCGATAGCCCTCTTTTGCCAGGCGCTTGCTGATCTCCTCGGCAATCATCACTGAGCGGTGCTGACCGCCGGTGCAGCCGAAGGCGATGGTCAGATAGCTCTTGCCTTCATGGATGTAATGCGGAAGCAGGAAGAGCAGCATGTCGGTCACGCGATCCAGAAATTCGCGTGTCTGCGGAAATTTGCGCAGGTAGGCAATGAGCTTGGGATGCTTCCCGGTAAGCGGACGAAATTCAGGAATGAAATGAGGGTTCGGCAGGAAACGCACATCGAAGACAAGATCGGCCTCGAGCGGCACGCCATTCTTGTAGCCAAAACTGATAGAGGAAACAAGCAGCGCCTTGCCGCTGCTGCCCGTACCGGCAAACCTGTTCTGAATATGCGCGCGCAGCTCGTGAACATTGAAATTGGACGTATCAATGATGATGTCCGCAACATTGCGGATGGGATCGAGCACCTTGCGCTCGGCCTGAATCGCCTCCGCAACCATGTCCTGCCGACCCAGCGGATGCGGTCGGCGCGTCTCAGAAAAACGCCGCACCAGGGCCGCTTCCGATGCTTCGAGGTAGATAACCGTCGTCGGCAACGCCTGCCTGATATGCGTCAGCATTTGAGGAAAGCGCTCCAGCCCCTGCCCCTCGCGCACATCCACCACCAGCGCAGCTTTCGTTGCCGTGGTCGACTCGTCAATCAGCTCAGCGAAGCGCGGCACCAGCTCGATCGGCATGTTGTCGACCGAGTAATAGCCCATGTCCTCAAATGCCTTGAGCGCAGAAAGCTTTCCCGATCCCGAAAGCCCGGTAATAATCACCAGTGCCCGGCTCTCATCAGCATTGTGAACAGATGAAGACTTTACCTTCTTCGATGGGCCTGCAGGCTTACGCGCAGCTTTCGGCATGGGCCCATCCTACCATTGCATGTTATGTCTATGCCTCCGGCGGCCGCTACGCGCGGAGCGGTGCTGGCCGCACGGGCGGACCAGCAATAAGAGCGGGAGAAACCACTCCCGCTCTTATTGCTGACATGGAACCAGTGAAGCAAGTGACCAACGGGAGCGCCAAGTAAGCCAATGCAACCAGCAACGGCAAGAATGGCGCCAAAGGCGCGTGCCGCCGTGACGCGGAGTCACGGGGCTTCGATGAGCTCCATCTTGCCGTCGCGTTTGCGGTGCAGGACTTTTACATTGCCTTCATGATCGCGGAAGACGAAGACTTCGCGGTCGCGGAACTCGGCTTCTTTCACGGCTTCTTCGAGTGTCATGGGGCGGATGGCAACGGAATCGGCTGAGCGGACGACGTGTGGCTCCGGAATTGGAACACGCGCCGGGAAGGTATGCACGGTCACCGGAATCACCTGCTTGGAGTGACCATTGCCATTGGCTTTTTTGGCAGCGGTTTCGGCAGGTTTCTCTTCGCTGGCTGCTGCGGCGGCAGTGCGTGCCGCACGCCGGGGACGCGTAAGCTGTGGTTCGATGGCCAGCTTCTCTTCCTTGGGTTGGCGTTTCTTTGACTGAATCTTTTTCTTGCAGCGGATGGCCTGCGTCTCGGCCTTGTCCAGGGCTTCGCGCAAGGCCGTCTCCATATTGTTTGATTCCGATGTAGCAACAATATTCTGCAGGCGCGTCTTGATAGTGATCTCGGCAAACTGGCGATATTTCTCCGCTGTCAGCACAACGTGTATGCCTGTTGTTTTTCCGAGGATCTTCACGATGCGCTTGACGGCTTCTTCAGCGATCGTGCGAAGAGCGGGGGTGACGGTCACCTGCCTGCCAGTGTACTCAACCTGCATGGCGAAAGCTCCCTTTCCCAAAATTTTACGCCGAGGGGAACGGCGGGTTCACAGATTCTACCTCAACCGCGCACGCGCCGCTGATGAGTGCTTGGAATCCGCATATCTTCACGGTATTTGGCGACGGTGCGGCGGGTTACATCGATGCCCTGTGACTGGAGAATGTTGGCGATCTGATCATCAGTAAGTGGTTTGCGCGCGTCTTCGTCTTCGATCAGTTTCTTCACCTTACGCTTTAACAACATCAGTGGAGTGCTTGATCCCTCAGGACCATTCACTCCCTCCGAGAAGAAGAAGCGCAGCTCATAAACACCTTGCGGCGTGTGCACATACTTGTTGGATACCGCCCGGCTCACAGTGGATGGATGCACGCCAATTTCTTCGGCCACTTCCTTGATCATCATGGGCTTCAGCGCGTCCACACCTTTTTCCAGAAACTCCGTCTGCCGCCTGATGATCGCTTCGCAGGTGCGGAGGATGGTGTTCTTGCGCTGCTCGATGTTGCGCATCAATTGGATGGCAGAACGGTAGCGTTCCTTGACGTAGTCTTTGACATCCTTCTCTGTGCCATCCTGCGAGATCATACGACGATAGCCCTGGTTCAGGCGGAGGGTGGGCATGTCCTCATCATTCATGACCACGACGTACTCGTCGCCGCGCTTGGCAAAAGCCACGTCCGGCTCAATCAGGCGCGCATCGGAGCGATTGTAGCGCTGTCCCGGACGGGGATCGAGTGCGCGAATCACATCCACTGCCTGCTGGGCGGTTTCCTGCGGCTGGCCCAGTGCCCGGGAAAGCTCGCGAAGATCGCGCCGCTGCAAAAGCTGAAGGTGTTTATCAACGATTTCCCTCGCGGCATCGAAGACAACGGCACGCTGCTCGGAATAATCCACGGATTTTGCGTGGCCGTTTACAAGGGGTGCATCCTGCTCCGGCTCATCTCCATCCTCGGCGGTGCTGTTTTTCTGCTCCCCGTTCTTCCGCTCGTAGATCAGCTCGAATTCACGCCGCTGCGCTTCGAGCTGCAGCAGAAGGCATTCGCGCAGGTCGCGGGCTCCAATGCCGACAGGATCCAGTGTTTTGACCACATCGAGCGCTGCCGCCAAGTGGCCCTTGGCGCGGTCGCGAATTGCCGTTGGCACCTCAGCAAAATGGAGCAGATGATGCCCCTGCGGTTCCTGAGCGACAGCGTCCCCGTTTTCTGGCTCCGGCTCCAGCTGCTCGCGCAGATAACCCTCAAGCAATTCTTCATCAGTCGCCGTTAAATATCCGTCTTCATTCAGGTTACCGATGATGTATTCAGCTGCATCGCGAACTACCGGTGACAGGCTCAGCGAACCCAGCTGCCAAAAAAGATGGTCGGTCAGCGTGCTGGGCTGCGAAAGAAAATTCTCGATAGAGGGCTTTTCAGTGACCTCGAAACTATCCGGAGAGCGGAATCCGGGATCAAGATACTCCTGAAAGTAGGAGCCGAAATCGATCTCGTCGAAGGGGTCGGATTTCTGGCGCTCCTCAAAGCCTGCCTCTGCTGGCTGCGTCAGCTGTTCTTCGCGGCTGGCAACGTCGTCCAGCAGCGGGACGCTCTCTTCCATCTCCTCGAGAATGGGGTTTTCGGCGATCTCCGACTGGATCATCTCCTTCAGCTCAAGCTTGTTCAACGCCAGCACGCTGACCATCTGCATCAGGCCGGGCGTCAGTATCTGCCGCTGCGATACTTTCAAGCTGAGTTTTGGTTGGAGAAGAGCCATTCTTTGCCTAACTACCCATCAAAAGCACATTTCAGGATAAGGGGAGGGTAACCCCCAGTCTACACGCTTCCACACACGGCCTGAGACCGCTATAACCAAGACACAACGGCGAATCATCACTGAATCCGAGCCCTCCTGCGACAGGACGGGAGCCACAAACTAGTTCAGCGAAAAACCCTCGCCCAGATACACGCGCCGTACCTCCGGGTCGCTCCCCAGTTCCTCCGGCGTGCCGTGGCGGAAGATGCGCCCCTCGTTAATGATGTATGCGCGATCCGTTACTGAGAGCGTCTCGCGAACGTTATGATCTGTTATTAACACGCCGATGCCGCTCGCTTTAAGGTCATAAATGATTTCCTGCAGGTCGAGTACCGCAATGGGATCAATTCCCGAAAAGGGCTCGTCGAGCAAAATAAATGACGGCTGGATGCACAGACAGCGGGCGATCTCCACGCGCCGCCGCTCACCTCCGGAAAGCGCATAGCCGCGCGTCTTGCGGATGTGGCCCAAATTCAGCTGATCGATCAGTTTCTCCGTCCTGGCCCGCCGCACTTCCTGCGTCAGGGATTGGACTTCGAGCACGGCCAGAATGTTTTCCTCAACCGTTAATTTTCGGAAAACTGACGGCTCCTGCGGTAGATAGCTGATGCCATATTGCCGCGCGCGCATATACATGGGCACGCGCGTGATGTCCGCACCGTCAGCAAGGATACGGCCCGTGTCCGGCGGAACAAGCCCGACAATCATGTAAAAGGATGTTGTCTTCCCGGCGCCATTGGGGCCAAGCAGCCCGACGACTTCTCCCTGAGATACTTCCAGGTTTACGCCGCGCACCACCTGGCGGCCTTTGTAGGACTTCCCGATTTCGTCGGTTGAAAGCTTCTGCATCTACTTCGGAGCGTGCGTTTTGGTAACAGCCGCCGACTGTCCCCCACTGACCTCGACGCTATCATCCTGGTCATTGAAAATCAACGCGGCGCCCGTCGTTGTGCCGCGCGTTGCATCCACGACAAAAGGCGGCTTCGCGGAAGTACCAGTAAGCACGTAGTTTCCATCAGACGAGGTGTACACCAGTTGCTCTCCTTCACCCTTTCTGCCCGGCTGCGTCAGCAGCACGTGCCCCTGCGCCACGATCTTCTCAATCTGCGATGAGGGAGGCGCCGCGCTTTTTCCTTCCGGAGATTTCGTCTGCGCCGGAGACTTTGTCTGTGCGGGGGATTTTGTTTGTGCAGACTCCAGGAAAAATTGCGCCTGGTCCGAGCGAATCGTGCCGCTTGGCGATTGCGCCAGCACTCCGCCGGTAAAATCGCCGCGACGGTCCTTGTCAGAGTAGACCAGCGTCTGGCTCTTCACGCGAACCACGCTCTGCTGCTTCTTCGGCCCCATCATCGAGGCGATCGTCGTATCCACAGCCGGCGCGTTGCCTCCGCCGTCGCCGTGAGCCTTCAATATCTGCTGCGTTCTGGAAAGCTCGATCACCGGAGCGGAGACCGTGTTCCCGGTTTGCTGCCACATGCGCGCATGTCCGCGAAAGACACTGTCGTTGGTCGCGTGGTGCAGCTCCGCTTCTTCAGAAACAATATGAACCGGCCCTTGCCCTCCAAAGCCTGTGCTCTGCGCAGATGCGGGCTGATTCGGTTGATTCGGCTGGTTCTGGTATGTGGCCTTCACGTCGCCTTTGGCCAATGCATCGCCTGTGTCGCGGTGGTAATCGACGAATTGCGCGGTCACGTCCGCGTCGCCATTATTGATCCGTGGACTCCCCGTAAGGTGCAGCACCTGATCGCTGCCGTGGTATTCCGCGCGATCCGCCACAGCCTGCAGAGGCTTGGCCCCCTTCGCGCTTTTTGCTGGAGTCTGCGTCAGACGGACATTGCCCTCCTGCACCGCGGTGTCAATCTGCGATTCCTGCCCGGTTGCATTCTTCTTCGCCTGACCGGCCGTTGCGGGTTGAAACGTAAGGTGCAGAGTATCGCCGGTGGTCACGTTGGTCGAGCCGTCATCGGCGATGTCAATCATTTTTGTATGGCCTGAACCATCGAGTTGCTGCACTGTACGGCCATCGGCGAGCGTTGCCAGCAGCTGGTCGCCGCTGATCGTCGTGTTTTCCTTCTTGCCCTTCGATGGATAGGTCCGCAGCGTCGCCACCGCATTGCCCGTAGCCAAAGCCTTCTGCGCCACGGCCTTCTTATCCGGGCCGGGAACAAAATCAAGATCCAGCTTCGAAGCCTGTATCTGCCGCGTGGCCGAGCCGTTGGGATCGTTGGCCAGCTTCTGTTCCTGATCGACGAAGCTCACGGCATTGCGGAACTGCGCATGCTTCATCTCCGAATTCTCAAACGTCAGCGTGCCCTCGACGGCATTCCCGTGCATGCTGTGCACCGGGTCGTTGTCCACAAAATTCACACCGCCGCCCATCAACGCCTGCAGAGGCTGGCTCTTCTCGTTCAGAAAAATGTTCGCCGTCTGCGATATGGTCTGTGCGCCATTGTCCATCACTGTATGCACGTTGCCTTTTGCATCGATGCGCTCCGCCGATCCATCCTTGCGGAAATGGACAATCGCCTGGTCTGATGAACTCCGCGTGTTGCGAAACTCGCTTTCCGCATGCAGCAGATAAGCCTGCTGTGAATCGCGCTCGAGTTGTGCATGCACCGCGCGAACGGTAGCCGGCGACCCGTTGGCGTCAGAGGTCATCTCCACCTGCTTGTCGAGAATCAGCACTCCCTTTTTCGAATCGAAGCTCGCGCCCACTGCCTTCCCTTCGGCCCTCGGGAGATGGAACTCGACATACTGATCGGTGGTGGCAATACCGGTCTTCTGGTCGAAGACGAGCCCGGTTGCTTTCACATGAATCGTGTTGTTTTCGCTTGCCTGCTGGTTCGAATCTTTCTGCGGCGCCTGCAAATCAATCTGCACTTCACCCTGTGCCCGGGCAATGCCGTTCTTCTGGTCGTAGTCAAAATCGCTGCCAGTGACGTGATCTTCGCGGTTTGTTCCCGGAGGGCCATAAAGCGTAATCGCTACATCATGCAAAACTGCATGTCCGTCGCTCTTGAACTGCACCAGCTTCGACGCGTGAATGGTAAAGGCGGTGTGCCCCTGCTCCGACTGCGAGTAAGTAAACCCATTTGCCGTCTGCTGAATATTAATGCCCAGCTTTCCGGGCAGGTCTTTCGTAATATGGTGAACCCGGTACCGCGCATAAACCAGAAAGCCTCCGAGCACAACCACCATCAGGCAGGCCAGCCCAATGATCAACCATCGCAGCCTCTTTACAGTGATGCGCAAGACTGGCCGCATGGGCGGACGCGCGCTTTGCGCGTCATTTGTGCTCCTGCTGGGCATATTTCTCACTCGCTGCTTTAATTCACCTGCTGAAGTCTGGCGATCAGTTTCTGGGCCAGGCTTTCGCCTGATTCTGACCAGAGAAGCCGCGAAGAAATTCCGCAGTGCTGCTGCACTCCATTGGTAAAATCAATCAGCAGCTGAACATTCTCTTTGACGCGCGCAGCAGCATCAGGGTCGAGGTTGACTTCCTCGTAAAGAAAAGGAGAATCGGTTCCCAGGTCGACGCGGATCTGCCCGTTCTGCTCATACGAGCCCTCATCGAACTCAGGCCCGAAGCCGATGATGCGCACCACGCAGGGCTCCTTGCGCCAGATGGGGTCAAGATCGCCTGCTACCTCCGGCGTCCAAAGCTCCCAGCTCAGCTCAAACTCGTAGGCAAAATCGTCATGCAGAAGCTCAAGGGCGGCAGGAACGGCCTGTTCCGGAGCAGCAGCCTCGGTCTCATCCTCGTCATATACGCGCTGGTAAGCGGGAGCCTCGTTCCACGAGATGGGGTAAGCCGCTGCGGCGCGCACCAGGCGCTCTCCACCTGCCAGGTTGAATTGACGCATCACGCCCAGCAGCGCAGGCCCCAGCGAAGTCAGGCGAAAATTCGGATACCACAGACTCAGATACAGTTGGTCGGCCATTTCTCCATTCTAGATTGAGGTGGCCACCAGTTCCCAATCACTCGGCTCGTAAAGCCTTCATCGGATCGACCATTGCGGCGCGCCGTGCGGGCAGGTACCCCGCCGCAAGCATCACCATAATCAACGCGAATCCTGACAAAACATAAAGCCATACCGGAGCAGGATGAAGATCACTGTTCCCGCTCGTCAGGAAGCGCAATCCGGCCCAGGCCAGCGCTGAACCAACTGAAATCCCGACAGCCACCAGCAGGCCAACCTGCCGCAGAACGAGCGTGGAAATGTCGCTCCGGTTCGCGCCCATAGCCACGCGGATGCCGATCTCGCGCGTGCGCTGCGCTACGGCAAAGGCAAGCACGCCATAGAGGCCGATGGCTGCCAGAGTTAACGCCAGCGCTCCCATTGCAGAAGCGAGCATTGTCATCAACTGCGTTTCAAAGATCGTGCCGCTGATATGTTCCTGCATGGTTTCCATATCTGGAATCGGCAGGTTGTGGTCGACACGGCGCAGCACTGCTCTTATAGAACCTGAAAGCAGCGCCGGATCTCCGATGGCGCTGATGTAGTAGCACGCATGATGCAGGCCGGTTGTCTGGCTGTATGGCAGATAGATAAATGGCAGGCTGGAGAGACCGGCCAGTTTTTTCGTGTGAATGGCGGGGACAACGCCAATAATCTGGATATCGATTTTGATGTTCCCTCCGCCGAAGCCGAATTGCCCGCGCAGGGCCTTTGGTATATCGCCGCCGAAGTAGTGGTTTACGAAGGTCTCGTCCACAACGGCAACTTTCTGCGAAGTGGCTGTATCCTGCGCAGTAAATTCGCGCCCTGCGAGAAGCGGAATCTGCATCGTAGAAAAAAATCCCGGAGTCACCCAATCATCATCCGGAGTCGGTTCGGCTTCCTTGTCCGCGTAGCCCGACACTGTAATGCTGCTTCCTGATTCCTCTCCGGTAAGCAATCCATTCGCGGCGTAGACGACACTGTGGACGCCGGGCTGGTGCAGCACGCCGTCCCGGATAGCATCGTATTCATTTTTTTGCGCGTCGCCCTGCTCCGATGGCGCTGCATAAATACGGAAGGTAAGGATGTTGCTGGTGGCAAAGCCGGGATTCACATGGCGAAGCGCATAAAGACTCCAGCCAAGGATGGCAGCGCCCGCAAGCAGCGCCAGACTCAAAGCAATTTCTCCGGAAACCAGTAAATTGCGCAGCCAACCGCCGCTCGTTGTCATCGTTCCGGATTGCCCATGCAATGCGCGCAGCAGATTGATGCGCGTGCTGAGCAGCGCAGGCGCCAGGCTGAACAGCAGACTCGTCGCTATACCTGCGCTCATACAGAAAAGAACTACTTTCCAGTCAGCCGGAGCCTGCAGCACATCGTGCAGCCAACCCGCCTCGGGGACTGCCTTCTCAAGAACCTCAAGAGCCACCCATCCAAGCACAAGTCCCGCCATTGCTCCGGAAGCTCCGAGCAGAAGCCCTTCCGCAATGACCTGCTGGAAGATGCGGCGGCGGCTCGCCCCCAATGCGCCGCGGACGGCCAGTTCGGCATGCTTCCGCGCAGCTTTCACCAGCAGAAGATTGGCAACATTCACGCAGGCAATCAGCAGAACAACCGCCGCCATGACTTCCAGCTGCTTCAGAGGCTCGCCAATGAATTCAACCAGCGTGGAAATTCCGCGCGCTCCACTGCGCACAGAGAGATGCGTCCTGAGCCAGTCATCATGCTTGAATGACGGTATCTGGCGGCTCTCGGTCTTGAGAACATCTCTCCGCCAGTTCCACCACAGCGTGTTCAGCTCGGTTTCTGCCTGCGCGCGTGTCACTCCCGGATGGAGGCGCCCTACCAGAACAAGCCAGCGAAACAGCGGATCGGCGAGGCGGTCTTCATGGCCTGGAATGATTTGCTGCTCCAGAGCCAGCGGGAGAAAAATTCCCGGATCGTCGCCATCCCACAATCCCTGATGCCGAACTACGCCGACAATCGTGACCTGGGCGCCATTGACCTGCACCACCTGGTTCAGGATGGCCGGGTCACTGCCCAGATGGTTCTTCCAGTAATCCTCGTTCAGGACTGCTACCGGATTGCCTGCGTGGTACTGGTCATCTGCAGGAGTCAGCAGACGGCCTAATACCGGGCGAACATCCATCGCCTGGAAATAATTCCCGGCAACAAGGTCTATGTTCACGCGATCGGCCGTTTTGGCGGTAGTCAGATTGGCCGAGGCAAGAACAGCCGCAGACAGATTACTGAGAACATGGTTGTGGTCCCGCAGGTGCTGGTACGCAGGATAGGCGAAATAGATATGGTCGCCGCCGCCCACTGAGCTGAGCGAGCCCGTCTCAAACTTCGAGTTCTCTTCCAGCAGTACCAGCTCGCCCGGCTTCTCGACCGGCAAGGTGTGCAGGAGAACCTTATTGAAGACGGTGAAAACCGCGGCATTCACGCCGATGCCGAGCGCCAGCGTCAATACTGCCGTCATTATGAATCCGGGCGATTTGCGCAACTGCCGCAGTGCATAGCGAAGATCACTCCAGATTGTCACCATTCCTATATCCCCAGGAAAATTTATTCCGTACGCAATGCCTGCATGGGCTCTACTGAAGCAGCTCGCCGCGCCGGCAGAAGCCCTGCGATAACAGCACAGACGGCCAGAACCAGTACCGCGCTCGCCAGAACAATGGGATCGAACTTCCCTACTTCGTACAGCTGGCTCGCCATCACTCGTCCGACAAGAATTGCCAATGGAACCCCAATTACGAGGCCTATGGTGGTCTGCGTCAGTGCGCCGCGCAGCACCATACGGACAACGTTGGCGCGGTCTGCGCCCAATGCCATGCGGATGCCGATCTCGCTTGTCCGGCGCGTTACGTTATAGGCAGTCACGCCGTATATGCCGATGGAAGCCAGCAGCAAAGCCAGCAGGCCAAAGAGTCCGGTGAGCCGCGCTGTCAGCCGCTCCTGATCATACATGCGGGTCACCTGCTCGCTGAAGCTCTGCATATCAATCACTGTCAGATTGGGATCGATCGACGCCAGCGTGTTCCGGATCGCGGGGCCAAAGCGCGTCGGCTCTCCGATCACGCGGAATTCAATCTTGTGGATGTAATGCGACTGGTCTTCCCAGCGCTGCATCAGTGGATAGCTGCTGTAGTTCACCGATTGCGCCAGCGGCAAAAAGAACATTGGATTCTGGCCTTCCATGGCGTGCTTGTACATTGAATTCTTCACTACACCGACAACCGTGAAATCTCCACTGTGGCCGGGAATGTCTTCACCAAAATGCTTGCCGATTGGATCTTTGTTGGGAAAATACCGTTTTACGAACGCCTCATCCACTATGGCAACACGCTCTGACGTTGCCGTGTCACTTAATTGAATTCCTCTGCCCTGCAGCAGCTGTGTGCCAATCGCGTCAAAATACTGCGGGCTGACACGCACCCATGTGACCTGTTGATGCATAGGGTTGTTATTCACGCGCCCCGCGATGGCGATTGTGTCATTCCAGCTGTCTCCATCCTGCGGGCTGTAATTGGAGAAGCCAACGTTCCTCACTCCGGGAATCTGCTGAAAACGATTGAGCATGTTCTGATAGAGAACGGACAGTTGTTCTGACTTATAGCCCGCTGTCTGCGGATCGACATCGACAATCAAGCGTCCCCGCGTCTCAAAGCCGAAACCGCCTCCCTCCATGTGGCTGAGGCTCTGCGTCACCAGGCCGGCCATGGCCAGCAGAACAAGCGAAAATGCCGCCTGGAAGATCACCAGCGATTTCTGCGGCAGCGCCGCGCTGTCCCGTGTCGTGCGGCTGGCTCCGCGCAATGCTTCCACCGGATTCGAGCGCGCTGTCAGCAAAGCAGGCAATATCCCGAAGAGCGCGCCTGTGAACAGCGAAAGCAGGAAAGCAAATCCCAGAATCGGCAAGGAAGGCGTCGCATCGATCGGAACATAGCTCGCTCCACGAAAGAGCACCAGCAGAATGCTGCGCGTTCCTGCATATGCCACCACGACACCGGCCACTCCGCCAATCAGTGCCAGCAGAATGCTCTCCGCAAGCACTCCGCGAATCAATCTTCTGCGCGATGCTCCGAGTGCCAGCTGCAACGCCGCCTGATGCCGCCGTGCCATGCTGCGCACCAGCTGAAGATTCGCGAGGTTCGCGCAGGCAATCAGAAGCACTACTCCCGAAGCAGCCATCAGCAGCCACAGTCCTTTCTGGAAGGTCCAGCGCAGCTGCGTAATGCCAGCGCCGCCCGCCCGAAGCCCGATGTGCTGCTTGGACAAGGCAGCCTTGCGATAGTTGATCATCGGAACATGTTCCGGCAGCCAGTGCTGCAGTTCGAGCGTAAGCTGTGTGCCCACTTGCCATGGATTCTGCCCCGGCTTCAAGCGTCCAATGGCAAAGAGCCACGCCTGATCGGGAATGTGCAGCAGAGAGTCGCCGACTGAGAGGTTGGGCTCCTGACTCAATGGAAAATAAAAATCCGGAGGATTGCTTTCCAGCCTGTCTCCGTAAAATCCTGGCGGCGTCACACCGACAACGGTGAAGGGCTTGCCATTGATGAGAAATGTCCCGCCGATCACCGAACGGTCGAGGCCGAACTTCTCTGACCACGTGCGGTAGCTCATCACTGCAACTGCAGCCGAGCCCGGAGTGTCATCCGCATCCGTCAACAGGCGTCCGGCGAAGGACTGAATGCCGAAGGTGGAAAAGTAATTGCCGGAAACGAATTCTCCGCCAAACGGATCAGCAGGCGCATTGGAGCCGCTGCGTCGCACACTCATGGTCGCCTCTTCCGCCTGGAACGCCGCTATCTGCTCAAACGCCGGCGTATTGGCGCGCATGTGCTGATAAAACTCGTATGAGAATATGGCCCAGCTATCCTGGAAGCCACCCCAGTTGCCGCTGATATCCGCATTGCCGATCTGGTAAAGCTGCTGCGGGTCAGCCACCGGCAGCGACTTCAGCATCACAGCGTGCACCAGCGTAAAGACAGCGGTATTCGCGCCGATGCCCAGCGCCAGCGTCAGCACCGCAGTCAGCGTAAATCCCGGCGACTTACGCAATTGCCGCAAAGCATAACGAAGATCATTCCAGATGGTCGGCATAGCATTCTCCATGAGGCCTTTGTCGGCGGCCTGATGCCTCAGGGGCTAAAGCCCCCTTCATTTGCATTCCAGTGGCACGGCTCAAGCTGTGCCCTTACGAATCTATTTTCGAAGCATGCTGGAACTATTCTGTCCGTAACGCAGTCATAGGCTCCACCGATGCGGCTCGCCGCGCCGGGAGTAACGCCGCCAATATTGCGACCACGCCAATCATCACGACCCCGGCGAAATACACCAGAGGATCAGCTGGCGACACGCCAAAGAGCTGATCGTGCATCATGCGGCTCAGCAGGTACGCAAGCGGCAGAGTCACGACAATCGTGCTCACCGCCAGAATCAAGACTTCGCGCAGAATCAGTTTCGCAATCGCCAGCCGCTGCGCGCCGAGCGCCATGCGAATCCCGATCTCACGCGTGCGCTGCGCCGTCGAATAGGCCAGCACTCCATAGAGCCCGATCCCCGCCAGCACCGCGGCCACGGCTCCGAAGACCGAGGCCAGCATGGCGATCATCCGCTCCGTGCTGATGTTCTCGTCGATCTGGTTCTGCATCGTGCGCAGTCCTCTGACAATCAACTTTGCGTCAATGTTCTGGACGGCGGCACGAATCGCATTCGCCGTCGCATCCGGAGCCTGCCAGGTACGCAAATAAATGGTCAGCTCGGTCGGCTGCTCGAACTGGACAAACGGACGATACACCGTAGGTACAATCTCGTCGCGAACGGACTCGTGCCTGGTGTCCTTCGCCACACCGACGATCATCGTATCCGTCTCCGGACGGCGACTGCGGCTCACATGATGCCCGAGCGCATTCTGCGGCGTGCCGAAATATTTTCGCGCAAACATTTCGTTGACCACGGAAACTTTCTGGGCCGTCGCTGAATCCGCCTTAGTGAACCCGCGCCCCGCCACAATCGGAATCTCCATGACGGGAAAATAATTGTGGCTGACCATAGATCTCTCGGCCTGAATATCTTCATTCGGCTTCGGAGTATATCCGGCAATGGTCATGCTGCCGCCTGTACTGTCGCCGGAGAGTTCCGGATCATTCGTTGCCGCCACTCCCCTCACACCCGGCAATGCCGCGAGCGTATCAAGCATGCGCTCTTCGACTGCTGTCACATCGCGTACCTGGTAGCCTGCCATCTCAGGAGCAAGCCCGAATTGCAGCAAATGGTCCGTTGCAAAACCGGCATTCACTGAGCGCAGATTCTGTATCGTGCGCATAAACAGTCCGGCGCCCACCAGCAGCAGCAGGCTGAAACCTATCTGCAATGCCACACATGTTCTGCGAAATTTCAGCGCTACACCTGTCCCGGTACTCGACTGCTGCTTGAGCGAGTCAACCAGATTGGGCCTGAGAAACTGCAGCGCCGGGGCAAGGCTGAACAGAATGCTCACCAGCAAAGTGATCCCAATGGCAAACGTAAGAATCTGCGGATCGAGCGCAGACGAAAAAGGCGTGTCCGTACTTGTTGTGGAGAGCCACCGGATCAACATCCGCACCAACTGCGGCGCCATTACGATTCCCAGCACTGCCCCGCCAAGACCGAGGAGCAGGCCCTCTGTCAAAAGCTGCCACACAACATCTGTCTTGCGTGCGCCCAGAGCAAAGCGCATGGAAAACTCACGCACGCGTCCTGCGGCACGCACCAGCAGCAGGCTCGCCATGTTGACTGAGGCCATCGCCACCAGAAGCAGCACCATGCCCATCAGGATCTTCAGCGGCATCTCCACATCGTCGCGCATGGGCGAGAAGCCTTTAGCCGCGCCGGCAACACTCAGGTGCGCCTTCCCTACGAAAGCCTCGTGCTCATGCGCCGACTGGTCGTGGAGGTCCTTGAATTCCATTTCACGCAGCCCAAGCCATAGCGGATTCAGCGCCGCCTCCGCCTGCCCGGTGGCCATTCCTTCCGGAAGACGGCCCATAATCTTGAGCCAGTAGGACTGCCTGTCATTCAGGTCATCAAATTCCGGAGTGATGATGCGCTTCATCGTAATGGGAACGAAAACTTTCGGCCTATCTCCCCAAACGGCGCTCTGGAAGCCGGGCGCGGCAACACCAACCACAGTAAACGGGCTGCCATTCACAGAAATGCTCTGCCCGATGATCTGCGGACGCTCATCGAAGCGCGTCTTCCAGTAATCGAAACTGAGCACGGCATAAGGATCACCTGCCGAAGCTGTCTCATCGCCCGAGCCGAACAGACGTCCCACTGCGGGCCGCACACCGAGCACGTTGAAGTAGTTGCCGCTCACCATCTCGACCCGGACAGCCTCGGCGCTGTTGTTCCAACTCACGCCTGCCGATCCCACCGCAGTTGCAAACAGTCCGCTCAGAGCATTTTCCTTATCGCGAAGGTCGCGATACATGGGATAGGAGAAATAGGCGAGCGCCCCTTCACGATCTCCCCCCTGGGTGCTGCGATGCCCCGGAGCACCTCCTGCAAACCGCAGCAGCACCAGTTTCTGTGGATCCTTCACCGGCAGTGCGCGCAGCAGGGCCTGGTCAAAAAGCGTGAAGATGGCAGTGCTCGCGCCAATTCCCAACGCCATAGTGAGAACAGCAGTGAGGGTAAATCCCGGTGATTTTTTGAGCTGTCGCAGCGCATAGCGCAGATTCTGGGATAGCTTTGCCGGCATCGTGCACTCTCCGAATCAAGAAAACTGCACGCAGCATTCCACGAAGAAACCTACGTAACCTACTCAAAGAAAAGCGATACCAGGATCACGAAGAATGGCCGACTGTCCAGATTCGCCCACTACTGTTCAAAAATGGACAGGCACTGGCCCCTACGGCGAAGTTCGGGGCAGGCTGTCCAGGCAACAGCGCCTTCAGCAAAAAAAATAATTAGAGTTAGAAGTGTTGAACCGAAGCACCTATGCCTGTGGACTCAGCACCCGCGTTTACCTGGACGGTGAGTCCTCGAAATCCAGCTCAATAGGTTCAACCAAGGGCATCAGCCAGCTCAACAGCTTCTGATGCACTGGATGCGGTCCATAGGCATCGAAGCTTGCCTTATCAGAAAACTTCATCACACCGCCGAAGGTATGTCCCTGTCCTCGCGGCGAAATGTTCCGACCCACATAGGTCTCCAGTAACCCAGGAATCTGCCCCTGCAGCTTCTCTATCTCCTCAGCTGCACGGTCAATATGTTCGTCGGTAGCTTCCGGCTTCCAGCGAAATACAAAGCAATGAATAAACATGGACTTTATTGGCATATTACAGCGTTACTTCCGCATAGGAAGGTTTTACTTTAGATTTATCCGGACGAAGGCCATCACAGACAACTTTGAAGATTGCTGTACTGATCTGATTTCTGGGCGTGCAGCCTTCCAGAGCAGCAAACACTCCGCGTATCAGCAGCATCAGTTCATTTATGCCGACATCGTTGCGCACCGCACCGGCTTTTTGCGCGCGGACGAGCAAAATATCCATTACTTTCCAAAATTCCTCGCGTAACTGGTCCGATACACAATCAATTCGAATCCCACTTTGCGCCAGGACCTCTACCAGATGTTTTTTCGCAAGCCCTTGCGTTATCAGAAGTGACAGATATTCGAAAAATGCCTTCCCATGATCGCCGGCTTTCGCAAAGGCGCGGGCATTCTGGATAAGATGCTCAACGTGCCCCGTCACCATTGCCTGAAAGAGCGCCTCTTTCGTCGAGAAATGCCGGTAAACTGAGCCAACTCCAACGCCCGCATGATGGGCGATCTCGTCGATCTCTACAGCCCGGCCGCGTTCTGTAAAAAGCGCCTGCGCCGCTTCAATAATGCGCCTGCGGTTCCTTTCAGCATCAGCCCGTCTTGGCCTTTCAGCTTCTTTCGATATTGGTTTTACTCGATCTTTCTTCTTCACGAAAGAACGTTCCTTTGATCCAGGAAAAATGTTGATATATTTGACAAGCGGAACCATAGTTCCGTATACATTTTAATACTAAGAACTAAAATATTTTCAACCACACTCCTCAGGCAATAGACGCGTGCCAGATCACCAGATCGACCATCACAACTGGAAACCGAAGCACAACCCCTGGCTGGTTGCACTTACGGTAACCCTCGCGACGTTCATGGAGGTGCTCGACACTTCCATTGCCAACGTGGCTCTGCCGCACATGGCGGGTTCGCTCGGCGCGAGCCAGGAAGAGGCGACCTGGGTTCTCACCAGCTATCTGGTTTCAAGCGCCATCGTGCTGCCCATCTCTGGCTGGCTGGCCACGCGCTATGGCCGCAAGCGCTTCTACATGAGCTGCGTGGTACTGTTCACCATCTGTTCGTTTCTTTGCGGAATCGCGCAGTCGCTGCCCATGCTCATCCTTGCCCGCATCCTGCAAGGAGCCGGAGGCGGCGGGCTCGCGCCAAGCGAGCAGGCCATTCTCGCCGATACATTCCCGGTCAGCAAGCGCGGGCAGGCTTTCGCCGTCTATGGAATGGCGGTTGTGGTCGCGCCCGCCATCGGCCCGACACTCGGCGGATGGATCACCGACAATTTCAACTGGCACTGGATCTTCTTCATCAACATTCCGATCGGCATCCTTTCCATCTTCCTGAGCCAGCGCATGGTCGAAGACCCGCCCTATCTCATGGAAGAGCGCAAGCGCGTCGGCAAGATCGATTTCACCGGCCTTGGACTCATCACCGTGGGAGTCGGCTTCCTCGAATTCGTGCTCGACAAGGGCCAGGAAAAAGACTGGTTCGGCGACACCAAGATCACCATCTTTTTCATCCTCGCCATCTGCACGCTGGTCTTCTTTATCTTCTGGGAGTGGAATCACGAAGACCCTATCGTCGACCTGAAGCTGCTCAAGGTGCGCAACTTCGGCACGGCGATTTTTCTGCAGTTCATTCTCGGCATGGTGCTCTTCGGCTCGACCGTGCTCATTCCGCAGTTTCTTCAGGTATTGATGGGCTACACTGCCGAGCGCGCCGGTATGGCTCTTTCTCCCGCAGGTTTCATAATGATGTTGATGATGCCCATCGCCGGACGCATTGTCAGCAAAGGCAAAATGGATGCACGCCTGCTCGTATCGATCGGTTACGCGATCACGGCTCTCGGCCTCTACAACCTCACGCGGCTCGACCTTGAAACTAACTTCAGCACGATCGTTCTCTGGCGCATGTTCCAGGTCAGCGGACTGGCCTTCGTCTTCATTCCCATCAGCACGCTGAACTACATCGGCGTTCCCTTCAACAAGAACAACCAGATTTCGAGCTTCTCCAACTTCGCCCGCAACCTCGGCGGCAGCGTAGGCACCGCCATGCTCACGACATTTCTGCAGCGAACACAGCAGGTGCACCAGTCTGTGCTCGGAGCCAATGCGGTCGCAGGCGGCATGGCATACAGTCAGTTCATCGAAACGACAAAGCAGTCTCTCATGCGCCTGGGACAGAGCTCTGACCAAGCCTCGCAAACAGCCATGGGCCACGCTTATCAGCAGCTACTGCAGCAATCTTCGATGCTGAGTTACATGAATGCTTTCTGGGTGTTGAGCGTGATCATCGCCTGCCTCATCCCGCTGCCCTTCATCATGAAGAAGCCGCCCAGGATGCGAAAGCAGCCCAGCGAGTCCATGGGGCATTGACCATGCGGGCGGACGCGCCCTTCCGGGGCGCCATTCTCACCTCTGCCTGTAGAATTGCCTTTCTTCCCCGCTCCCTTTGGTCGCTTTGTTCGCGGTAGCACGGATTATGGACTTGACAACCCGCCTCTAATTTCGCATCCCAATCTATAGAGAAACGTGTTACGTTTCATCGATGAAAATAACCACTCCCGGGAGGACAGGAAGCATTGGGCAAAAGCATGGTTCCGAAGCGGCTCTTTTTCACCAAGGGCGTTGGCAAACACAAAGAACGGCTGACCTCCTTTGAGCTGGCGCTGCGCGACGCCGGCATCGCAGCGCAAAACCTGGTTCGCGTCTCCTCCATCTTCCCGCCGCAGGCTAAACTCGTTCCCCGCAAAGAAGGGCTGAAATATCTGTACCCCGGCGAAGTCGTTTTTGCCGTCGTGGCCGAGAACTCCACGCGCGAGCCGCATCGCCTTGTAGCGTCGAGCATCGGCGTGGCCATCCCCGCCGATCGCAACATGTACGGTTACCTCAGCGAGCACCACGGCTTCGGCGAAACCGAAGACCAGGCCGGCGAATACGCCGAAGAACTCGCCGCCGAGATGCTCGCCACTACGCTCGACGTCGACTTCGACCCCGACAAGAGCTGGGACGAGAAAAAGGAAATCTATCGCATCTCAAACAAGATCGTTCGCACGGCTAACGTCACGCAATCGGCCATCGGCGACAAGCGCGGCCTCTGGACCACGACCATCGCTGCGGCGATTCTGATTTTCGAATAAAATTTCCATAGCGGCGCATCAGACTCAGATGTAGGTGGCGCAGGGCAAGTGCCTGCGCCTTTTCTCTGTTAATAGAATTGTCATCCTCAACGATTACAAAATGAGATTGTCATCCCTGAGCGGAATCGAAGGATCTACCATCTGCTTCGATAGCCACAACATGGATGCCCCAGGTTCGCGCAGCTAACCTGGGAGGAATATGAACTAAGAGAGAACCATGCCATCAAACCTGAACTATCGAATCGGCCTGGTGCAGATGTCCTGCACGCCCGACCCCGACGCGAACCTCGACAAAGCCGCCGATCGCGTCCGCGAAGCCGCCAAAGAAGGCGCCAACGTCGTATGCCTGCCCGAGCTCTTCCGCGCGCAATACTTCTGCCAGCGTGAAGACATCGCTCTCTTCGATCTTGCCGAACCCATCCCCGGTCCCAGCACAGAGCGGCTCAGCGCTGTAGCCCGCGAAGAAAAGGTCGTCGTGGTGGCGTCGCTCTTCGAGCGCCGCGCTCCCGGTCTCTACCACAACACCGCGGCCATTCTGCAAAAGGATGGATCGATTGCCGGCCTCTATCGCAAGATGCACATCCCTGATGATCCGCTCTACTACGAGAAGTTCTACTTCACTCCGGGCGATCTCGGCTTCAAGGCATTCGACACGGCAGTCGGCAAAATCGGCACGCTTGTGTGCTGGGACCAGTGGTATCCGGAAGGCGCGCGCATCACCGCGCTGCAGGGCGCGAACGTGCTCTTTTATCCCACGGCCATCGGGTGGCATCCGTCCGAAAAGGAAGAATTCGGCACCGCGCAATATGAAGCGTGGCAGACCATCCAGCGTGCCCATGCCATCGCGAATGGCGTCTACGTTGGCTCAGTCAACCGGGTAGGACACGAGCAGGGCGACGTGCGCGGCAACCGTGTCGAAGGTCCGGGCCTCGACTTCTGGGGTGGATCGTTTATCGCCGACCCCTTCGGACGCATCATCGCCAAGGCCTCGCATGACAAGGAAGAGATTCTGGTCGGCGAAGTCGACGTCCGCGCCATGGAAGATGTGCGCCGCAACTGGCCCTTCCTGCGCGACCGCCGCATCGACGCGTATTCGCCCATCGTCCACCGCTTTCTCGATGCGAGCGGTGGCGAGAAGTAATTGCCTCCGGCGGCGCCTGCGCGGCGAGCGGTCCTTGCCGGACGGGCGTACCTGAGAAAGGAGCGGAAACTCCCGCTCCTTTCTCGGATACCGTTATGAATTGTCATCCTGAACGGAGCGAAGCGAAGTCGAAGGACCTGCAGTTCGCATCGGTAGCCACAACAAGGGTGCCCCAGGTTCGCGGAGCTAACCTAGGAGGGCAATAAACGAACCACAAAACGAAAATCGACAAACCCATGACCCAGGAACCACAACACGGAACTCCCCGCGACCACCACTACCGCATGCCCGCTGAATGGCACTCGCACGCAGCCACATGGATCGCATGGCCCCACAATGCCAATGACTGGCCGGGAAAATTCCAAGCCATTCCCTGTGTTTATGCCGACATCGTCCGCCATCTGAGCAAAGTGGAAGATGTCCACATCCTCGTGAATGACGCGGCTGCGGCAAAGCGCGCCAATGGCATCCTGAAGCGCTCGGGAGCCAACCTGGCCCGCGTCTACTTTCACCAGTGGCCGACCAACCGTGTCTGGACGCGCGATTCGGGCCCGATCTTCGTCAAAAACAGCGAAGGCGCGCTCGCTATTACCAACTGGAAGTTCAACGCCTGGGCAAAGTACGACGACTGGCAGCTCGACAACGAAGTTCCAGCGCACGTTGCTGAAGAACTTCGTCTCCCGCAATGGACACCCACCATCGGCGACCACCGCGTCGTGCTCGAAGGCGGCTCTATCGATGTAAACGGAGCCGGCACTCTCATCACGACAGAGGAATGCCTTCTCAGCGAAGTGCAGCAGCGCAATCCCGGCATCAGCCGCGAGCAGCTGGAAAAAGCCTTCCACGACTATCTGGGCATCGATCAGGTCCTATGGATGAACCGCGGTATCGCCGGAGACGACACCCACGGCCACGTCGATGACATCACTCGCTTCGTCAACGAGAACACTATCGTCACTGTCACCGAATCAAACCCTGACGACGAGAACCATCTGCCGCTCGCTGAAAATCTTGATCGCTTGAAGTCAGCGCTCAACCTCAAGAGCGAGCCTTTCCACGTCGTCGAGCTTCCCATGCCTGCGCCTGTGGTCTTTGAAAGCCAGCGCCTGCCCGCGAGCTACGGCAACTTCTATATCGCCAACAACCTGGTATTAGTCCCCACCTTCAACGATCCCAATGACCGCAAAGCGCTCTCGATCCTCGCCGAAGTCTTTCCGGGTCGCGACGTTGTAGGCATTCATAGCCGCGACCTCGTCTGGGGTCTCGGCACCCTTCACTGCATGACCCAACAACAACCATTGCATGGAGCAGCCGCACCTTCGGCGCCATCCTCGGCAGAATGATCTGTATTGCCTCTTTCGGACCGCTCCCGTTGGTCGCTGATGAGTGATCATCCACAACCGCGGGTACCCCAGGTTCGCGTAGCTAACCTGGGTTTTTGCTGGTTCAACCGAGATCATGTGGCGCCCTACAAACCTCACACCGCACACGCATACGTTAACCGCACCATCCCATTCGAGCATTTCTTCTCCCCGACCAGCTTGAGCCGGGTCTCCACCGACACCTTAGGGAAAAGCGGAATGCCTTCTCCCAGCAGGATGGGCACAACAGCCAGCGAAATCTCATCCACCAGCCGAGCATGGAAGAATGTCTGCGCCAGATCAGATCCGCCTACCAGCCAGATATCTTTTCCTGTACCAGCCTTCAACTCCCTGACAAGTTCCACAGCATTTTCGCGGACCCACTGCACGCCCTTATATGCCTTCGGCAACGGATTCCGCGAGAACACATAGTTCGCTATTCCCGGCATGGTGGGCTGCCCATGCTTCACCATAAAGTCGTGCGTTTTCCGGCCGATCAGCGCTGTATCGATGCCCCCATAGAATTCCGTCATGCTGTCATCCCCATCCTCCGGCAGCCAGTCGACAGAGTGATCGAGCCGGGCGATATACCCGTCAAGCGAACAGGCAACTGAATAAACAACGCGGCGCATTCGGAGACGGTAGCATAGTCATCATGCACGAGGAAAGATTTATGCTGGCTGCGCTGGAAGAAGCGCGCCTTGCCGCCGCTGCCGGAGAAGTGCCCATCGGCGCTGTGGTGTTGTTGAAAGACGAAATCATCGCCCGTGGACAGAACCGTGTCCTGCGCAATGTTGATCCAACAGCGCATGCCGAAATCGTGGCCATGCGCAGCGCGGCGCAGGCGATCAACAACTACCGCCTCCTCGACTGCGAACTCTACGTTACACTCGAACCCTGCGCCATGTGCGCCGGAGCAATGGTGCACGCAAGGCTGACGCGGCTGGTCTACGGCGCAACCGATCCCAAAGCCGGAGCCGCTGGTTCAGTCCTCGAAGTCCTGAACCACCCCAAGCTGAACCACAAGATGCCGGTAACGGCGGGTGTTCTCGCTGAAGAATGCAGTGACATTCTTAAGGAATTTTTTCGTGCAAGAAGAGAGTGAAATTAACCGCCAAGACGCGAGGAACGCCAAGTAACGAAATGAAAGACTTCTTTCACCACAGAGAACACGGAGTACACAGAGAACTCACGGAGCGGCTCTGCGAACTCTGTGTTCTCTGTGGTGCAATCTTTCTTCGCCCGCATCACTAGTCTCTGGTCAATTTCCGAATCATCTCTTCAGCCGCAGGAAATTCGGCAATGAGCGCATCGCGGTTCCCCGACTCATAATCGGCGTAATCAAATCCGGGACTCACCGTGCACCCCAGCAATGCCAGCTTCCCGCCAGGGTGCAGGCGCGAGCCCTGCCACACCCCCTTGGGCACAAGCACCTGCAGCTCCATGCCCGCCGCAAGGTCCTGGCCAAGAACCACCGTCCGCACTGAGCCGTCGGGCCAGAGCTGCAGCATTTCCACCGGATCGCCGAGATAAAAATGAAAGATCTCGTCCGAAGCCAGCCTGTGCATTTCAGAAAAAGTGTGCGGTTCGAGCAGGTAATAGATCGCAGTCCCTGCGGCGCGGTCTGCTTCATATCGCGAAGGCAGCGCCAGCTGAGGGATCATCTCTTCTGAGCGCCATGTTTCGGAAAACCATCCTCCCTCGCGAGGATGCGGTTTCAGCTTCAACAATTCTTTGAGCTCATCAGCAGTCATAGCCGCCATCATAAATTCCCTCGACGTGCTTACTGAATTTCCGGCTCTCTTTTCTTCTTCGCGGTGTCTATGGATGCAGGTGTCTCGCTTACCAAATCTCGATTGGTTTGGAGACTCCATGTTTGAAGACAGTTTGATGGAATCCACGGGGCGCATTCGCACGCGCAGCAGGTACTTTGCGATTGGCTCCTTCGTGCTGCAGGCAATGCTGCTTGTGGCAATGATTCTCTACCCAATCCTGCATCCGGCAAAGCTGCCGAAGCAGGCCCTTACCATGTTTCTGACGGCGCCGCCCGTGCCGTCCGCGCCAGCACATCTGCAGCAGCCGGCCACGGCAGTATCGCGAGCCCAGCCCATCATGATTGCGAATCCGCTGGCAGCGCCTATCAGGATTCCGCAGCATGCAGCCATGGTAGCCGAGCCCGCGCCGCCCGGAGCCATGCCCTCTGACTTTGGCCAGAGCGGCACAGGCAAGAGCACCGGCATTCTCGACTCGCTGGGCACTGCAGCACCGCCGCCTGTGACAGTAAAACCCGCTGTTCCCAAAGGCCCCATGCGTATTTCTTCCGGAGTAGCCACGGGCCGCCTGCTCGCTCCGATCCAGCCTGTCTATCCGGCCATCGCCCGTGCTGCGCACATCACCGGAACCGTCGTGGTCCAGGCCATCATCGCTGAAGACGGCTCCATCCGGCACATCGAGGTACTGAGCGGGCCACCCATGCTTCGCCAGGCCGCCATCGATGCCATCGCAAAGGCCCGCTACCGGCCATTTCTGCTGAACGATGCGCCGATCGAAGTGGAAACCATGATTAATGTTGTTTTTTCGATGAATTAAATCTAATTACCGGGCTGCCAAACGTATGCGCAGCCCGGTATGATGTCGGCCATGCAAATTCTGCTCTATTCCGCGGAGTGGTGCCGCGACTGCCGCGAGGCCAAACGCTTTCTTATCCAGCATGGAATCCGCTTCACCGAAATCGATATCGAAGCCACTCCGGGCGCAGCCGAAGAAGTTATCCGCAACGTTGGCAAGCGCGCCATTCCGCAGCTTGTCATCAACGGCAAATGGGTGCAGCCTTACCGTCCTGGAGATGGCTTCCTCTATAAGGAAATGAGCGAGCTTCTCGGCGTAGCTGGCCAGCCGGTCAGCGAGAAAGCGGCCAGCTGAATTCCGGAGCGCCTTACGCGGCCTAAAAAGCAGACCACTTTTTAGCTAGCAGCCAAAGGCATGTTGACTCTCTGCACTCACGAAATATCCGGCTCTGTCGAAGGCTCTGGAGTATTCCCCTCGCCCGGATCGCTCAGAATCACGCGGGCATCGTCTGCGTCCGCCGCCTTCACCTGCAGCTGCAGCGGTCCCAGCCCTGGCTCGAGAATGCGCGCATTTTCTCCGGAGAGAAAAGTCTCGATTCCCGCAGACTCCAGCCGCAGCCTTGCCATCTCCGCTTCCCATGGCTCAATAAATGTAGCAATCGTAACGACCGGGTCCATTTATTCCTCTGCGAAATTTCTGTGTCCTCCGTGGCGAGGACTTTCAAGCGCGGCCGGCAACTCTCATAAGATGCGCAAAAAGCTACAATAAAAAGTTACCCATAACAATTTACTCCCCTTGAGGAGGGACCTTTCGTTGATCGCCCGCTACACCCGCCCGCAGATGGGCCGCATCTGGAATGACGAAAACAAATACCGCGCCTGGCTCGCCGTGGAAGCTGCCGCCAGTGAAACACTGGCCGAGGACGGAATCGTTCCCAAAGAAGCTGCCAAAGCTATCCGCGAGCGCGGCACATTCAGTGTCGAGCGCATTCAGGAAATCGAAGCTGAAGTAAAGCACGACGTCATCGCCTTCACCACTGCGGTTGCTGAAAACATTGGTCCCGAATCGCGCTGGCTGCACTACGGCCTTACGTCGAATGATGTTGTCGATACCGCGCAGGCACTGCTGGTTAAGGAGGCTTCTGTTCTCATCCGTGAAGACCTCGTCGCCCTTATTGCCGTCCTCAAAAAGCGTGCCCTCGAATTCAAGCACACGCCAACGATCGGGCGCACGCACGGCATCCATGCCGAGCCCACGACCTTCGGCCTCAAGCTGCTCAACTGGTACTCGGAAATGCAGCGCAATCTTGAGCGCTTTGATGCGGCAGCCGAGCAGATGCGCATCGGCAAATTGTCAGGAGCTGTCGGCACCTTCGGACATCTCAGCCCGAAGCATGAGGAGCGCATCTGTGAAAAGCTGGGGCTGAAGCCGGCGCCAGTTGCTACACAGGTTATCCAACGCGACCGCCACGCACACTACATCTCGACGCTCGCCATCATCACCGCCACGCTCGATAAGATCGCCGTCGAAATCCGCCATCTCCAGCGCACCGAAGTGCGCGAGGCCGAGGAGTATTTCTCTGAAAAGCAGAAAGGCTCGTCTGCGATGCCGCATAAGCGCAATCCCATCACTTCGGAACAGATCAGCGGCCTTGCCCGCGTCGTGCGCGCGAATGCCCAGGCTGCATATGAGAATGTTGCTCTCTGGCACGAGCGCGACATCTCTCACTCTTCCGTTGAGCGGGTGATCTTCCCTGACTCGACTATCCTCACCGACTACCTGCTTGCCAAAACCATTAACCTTATCGAGAACCTGCTCGTCTACCCGCAGCGCATGCTCAAGAACCTTGAGAGCACCGGCGGGCTCATCTTCAGCGGACAATTGCTGCTCGACCTCGCCGAAGCCGGAATGCTGCGTGAAGATGCCTACCGCCTGGTGCAGGGCTACGCGATGCGCGCCTGGAAAGAGGACCTCGTTTTCCGTGATCTGGTCAAAGCTGATCCCGAAATCATGGCAAAGCTAACGCCAGAGAAGCTCGAAAAAACCTTCGATCTCAGCCGTCAATTGAAAAACGTAGACGCCATCTTTGGGCGCGTCTTCAGCGCTTGAATTGCACAAATAACCGCAGGTTCGTGAACCTGCGGTTATTTGTGCACTAACGGACGACTACGAGCTCTTCTTTGGTTGAGCCGGCGCCGTAGCGGGTGTGGATGTATTCGTCGAGAATCTTCTTGAAGTCTGCGACGATGGTGTCTCCGCGCAGGGTGGTCATGAGGCGGCCGTCGACGTAAACCGGAGCCTTTGGTTCTTCAAAGGTTCCCGGCAATGAGATGCCGATGTTGGCGTGCTTCGATTCGCCGGGGCCGTTCACGACGCAGCCCATGACGGCCAGCTTCAGCTCTTCGACACCGGGGTAGCGCTCCCGCCATGCGGGCATGGAGTCGCGCAGGTAGGTCTGAATCTGCTGGGCGAGCTCCTGGAAGAAGGTGCTGGTGGTGCGTCCGCAACCGGGGCAGGCTGTGACCTGCGGCGTGAAGCTGCGGATGCTGAGCGACTGGAGAATCTGCTGGGCGGTGAGAACCTCTTCACTACGATCGCCGCCGGGCTTTGGCGTGAGCGAGACGCGGATGGTGTCGCCGATGCCTTTGAGCAGCAGCGGGGCGAGTCCAGCGGTCGAGGCGACGATCCCTTTCATGCCCATTCCGGCTTCGGTCAGGCCGAGGTGCAGCGGGTAATCGCAACGGGCTGCAAGCATCTCGTAGACATCGAGCAGGTCGCGCACGCCGCTCACCTTGCCGCTGATGATGATCTTGTCGTGGCCGAGTCCGTAACGCTCGGCGGCGGCAGCGGAGTCGAGCGCGCTGCGGCACATGGCTTCCATCATGACGTCGCGGGCGTCGAGAGGATCGGGACGCTTCGAGTTCTCGTCCATCAAACGGGTGAGCAGGGCCTGATCGAGCGAGCCCCAGTTGACGCCAATGCGCACGGGCTTGTCGTTCTCGACGGCGCACTCGATCATGGTGCGGAAGTTGTCGTCGTCCTTGCGTCCGATGGAGACATTGCCGGGATTGATGCGGTATTTCGCCAGCGCCTTGGCGCAGTCGGGGTACTTCTTGAGCAGGAGATGTCCGTTGTAGTGGAAGTCACCGATGATGGGAACATGGATGCCGAGCTTTGCCAGGCCCTCGACGATGTGGGGGACGGCCCTGGCTGCGTCGTCGTTGTTCACGGTAACGCGCACCAGTTCCGAGCCGGCAGCGGCGAGCGCGGCGACCTGCTGGATGGTGGCTTCAACATCGGCGGTGTCGGTGTTGGTCATGGACTGGACGACGACGGGCGCGTCCGAGCCGACGCGGACATTGCCAATCCTGACCGTAACGGTCTTCCTGCGCTGAATTTCCGGCATAGATTCCTCAATATCAGTTTACAAGGAATCGGCGTCGAGGAACCTGGGTGGACCCCCTCCCCCCAGGGGTGTTAAGTCTTTGAAAATACATGGGTTTTGTTTTCAATGCGGCAAAGTATTGAAAACAAGCGGGTTCCATGTAAGGTCCTGATTCCAGGGCAATAAAGAAGAAGGTGGATTTTTAGAGTGGTTTTTTCTATCCCCTTATTTTCAGGATAACAGTTCCAGACAGGAAATATGCCAAATTAATTATCCAATAAATATAATGTTTTCTATCATTTGCGAAAATATTCTGTGGTTAAGGGCTTGACAGGCGCTTTTACCATCTTCGGCTCTCTGCAATATATGAATACTGGCAAATTGTATACAAAATAGGATTTTACGTTACACTTCCCTCTATGCCGCCTGCTGCCAGGATTTCGAAAGCCATACTTTTCTTTTTTGCTATATACACTGTCATCACACTGCCCACACAGGCAACAGGACAAGCTTCCCCGAAGGCCGCCGTCTCTGAAGCGGACAGGCTTCGCGGCAGTTATGGACCCTATCGCGCCAACAATGATCTGCTGTATTACCACCTGGATGTTCGCGTTGATCCGCAGAAGCAGTTTCTAAGTGGCAAGAACACGATCCGCTTCAAGATGCTCGAGGACGGCACGCGCATCCAGCTCGATCTCGTTCCTGTATTTCAGATCGATAAGATTCTGCTGGACAACGCGCATGGCGCACCGCTGACTCTGAAGTTCGAGCGCGCGGCGGGCCGCACAGTCTATGTCGACTTCCCAAAGAGGCTGCGCAAAGGCCAGACCTACGCGATCGATTTCTATTATTCAGGACATCCGGTAGAGATGGGGCGGTTCGGAGGGTTCGTCTTTCGCAAGGACCCCATGGGCCGGCCGCTTGTAAACACTGCCTGCGAAGAAGAGGGCGCGAGTGTCTGGTGGCCGAACAAAGACCAGTGGCGCGATGAAGTCGAAAACATGGACATCAGCGTTGAAGCTCCGAGCGACCTGGTGGAAGTCTCGAATGGAAGGTTTCAGAACAAGGAAGAGCTTCCGGATGGATATACGCGATGGAACTGGAAGGTACAATACCCGATCAATAACTACGATGTTTCGCTGAACATTGGGAAGTATGTCCACTTCAACGACAGTTATGGCGATCTTACTCTGGATTACTTTGTCTTTCCTGAAGACATGGAGAAAGCGAAGCGGCAGTTTATGCAGGTAAAAGACATGCTGAACGCTTTCACTCACTACTTCGGCGAATACCCTTTCCCCAAAGACGGATACAAGCTCGTGGAAGCGCTGTACTCCGGGGTGGAGAATCAGAGCGCCATTACCTACGGGAATCATTTTGAAAACGGCTACCTGGGAAGGCCGAAGACGGGCATCGGCACGCGCTTCGACTTCATCATCGTGCACGAAAGCGCGCATGAGTGGTTCGGCAACAGCATCACGGCGCGCGACCGCTCGGACATGTGGATCCATGAAGGATGGGCGAATTACTGCGAGGGACTTTTTGTCGAATACATGTGGGGCAAGCCGGATGGAATTACTTACGTCAATACCGGCAAGGAGAATGTGAAGAACCAGGAACCGGTGATCTCAGAAGAAGGAGTTGTCAGCACTCCGCCGGTGGACCAATACAAGAAGGGCGGTCTGTTTCTGAATACGCTGCGCAGCGTGGTGGATGACGATGCCAAGTGGTTTGCGCTGCTGCATGCCTACTATCAGCACTTCAAATATCAGACCATTATGACGACGGACATGGTTGCCTTCTTCAATCAACAGACAGGAAAGGACCTGACGCCGATCTTTAACGAATATCTGCGGCATACCGCCATTCCCACCCTGGAGCTCAAATTCAACGAAGCTGCGCATACGGTTGAGTATCGCTGGCAGGCTGAAGAAAAGGACTTCGCAATGCCTGTGCGCGCAGGACAGAAGGATCATTGGCAGATGATCTATCCCGCGACTACGAACTGGAAGACTCTTTCGACTTCACTCAGTAAAGATGATTTCGATGTGGCAACGGACCTTTACTACATCAATGTCAGCAAGCAGTGAGTAAGATGCATGACAGTTTTCAATTAGCTGCGACAAGCAACTGCAAAAGAAATATTCTGCTGGGATGATGGCCTTCTTGAAACGGCTGCTGCTTGTTGCCGTCTCAGCACATGCGGCTCTAGCCTTTGGCTCTTCCGCGTTTCACATCTCTAACCGCGATACCGTCATCGCTCTACAGCCGAATTCCGCATCGCCGACAATTCTGACGCTGACGCAGTCCGGCTGCCCCGCATGGAGTGGAGATCAGGCGGAAATGTTTGCCGATCACATAGAAACCGGGTCGCGCGTACTGAGCATTTCATGGAAATTCAATGCAGCTCTTACGCGAGTTAGGCCAGGGAGCATTCGCTTTGTATATGAGGCCACAGAACCGCACCTGCGCCTTATCTGGGAGTGGCGGGCTCGCTCAACGCACGGACCAATCGAACACTCCATCGAGATTCAAAATCTCAGTTCACAGGAGATCTGGATTCCGATGCAGGACAGCCTTCGTCTTGTCTGGGAGATCCCGAAAGATATGCAGATCAAGCATCTGTGGATCGAGAAAGGAGCGGGCGGTCCATCAGCAGAAGGCACTCATTGGAATCCGATCCATGACGGTTACAAATGGACGGGCGAGTCCAGCACATACGCGCATCCAGCCGAAGGCAAACAGCGCGAGATGATTCCATACACGCTCGTTGAGACTGCGGATGAAAAGGCGTGCGGGTGGTATACGGGAATCGAATTCAGCGGACGAACTCGAATCACGGTCCATCGCACGGGCAGCGTGCTCACAGCCGTTGCGGGCCTGAATCCAGAGCCTGGTCCTTTTCGAACGCGTATCGGGCCGGGGGATAGTTTTCGTTCACCCACGGTGTTCATCGGCACTTTTCGCGGAGGCGCCGATGCGGCGGGCAACAGCCTTCGCCGCTGGGTCCGTGAAGTATTGAATGATCGCGGCACAACTCAGTCGCGCAAGTATCCGGAGGTTGTAAACAACAGCTGGGGCAGCGGAATGCAGATCAACGAATCACAGGCGCGCAGGATGATCCGTGACTCTGCTGAACTTGGTTTTGAAATGTTTCATCTCGATGCGGGCTGGTTTCGCGGAGTCGGCGATTGGCATCCTGACCCGAAGAAGTTTCCGCATGGCCTCGCTCCCATTGCTGATTATGCACACCAGCTTGGCCTGAAGTTCGGCCTCTGGGTCGATTGGGCTCAAGCATCGCTGAACACAAATCCAGGTTCGCTCTCTATCAATGATCCCAAAGTGCACAACTGGCTTATAGCCGATCCTCCTCCCGGCTGGAAGCAGGGGGATGAGTTCAAGGGCATTACGATCGATCTTGGAGTTCCGGCAGCGCATGATTGGGCAGCAGCGGAGGTCAACCGCGTGGTTCACGACTACCGCGTAGACATGCTGGAGCACGATGGATATGTGGTAGCGCAGGGCTGCAGCCGAAGCAATCATCCACACGCACCGCCTGATCCTGATCACACAAAAATCTACATGGACTCCGGATTTCTATGGGCTGACAGTTCCAACGCAACCGATGTCAGCTATCACGCAACGCTGGCTTATTACGATATCCAATCGCAACTTCGTAAGCACTATCCCAATCTTCTGCTCGAGATATGCAATGACGGTGGCAGAATGGTCGATTTCGGCAGCGCGGCTCATGGAGACTACTTCTCCATCTCTGACGCCTACGATCCAGTATCAAACCGCCGCGCTTTTTACGATGCCAGTTACGTGCTGCCGCCAGCGATGCTCGAAACCTATGTCCAGAAATGGCCGACTGCAAACCTCGACAACTTCCGGTATGTGCTCCGCAGCGGCATGATGGGCTGGTTCACTCTCATGCTGGATACAACGGCGTGGAACGAAGAAGAGCATGCTGCCGCGCGTGAGGCCATCGCGCTCTATAAGTCCAGACTCAGGCCGCTCATCAGGGAGGCAGATCTCTATCATGTTTCACAGCGGCCGGATGGCATCCATTGGGATGGCATGGAGTATTTCAATCCTGCGCAAGATCAGGGCGTTCTGATTGCTTTTCATGGCTCATCGACTGACGAACCAAAGCACACATTCGTGCTGCAAGGCCTGAACCCGGAGCGGATGTATCGGCTCACTTTCCAGGACCACAGTTCACCGAACCGAAGTGTTTCCGGACGTGAACTGATGCATCATGGAGTACAGGTATCTCTGCCGATTGCAAATTCTTCGGAATTGGTCTTCCTCGATGCACTAAAGTTCTGAGACTGAGATTTTTCTTTTCCGCAGTATGCTGAAAGAGGAATGCGCGCTTCTGCGTTTGTGACAGTACTACTCGCTTCAGCTTTCGCCGCGTTTGGTCAGACGCCACAACCATCTCTCGCTGACGCAGAGAGCCTGTTGCGCCAGGGCAGGAATGCGGAAGCCATCGCCAACCTGCAGCAACTGGAGACGGCACAGCCGCCGGTCAAAGGCATTCAGCATATTCTGGGAATCGCATACTACCGGACGGGCAAGCTGATGGAAGCGCAGAAGGCCTTTGATGCGGCTATCAAAGAAGACCCCGCTGATCTTGAGTCCGTGCAGATGGAAGGACTCACCCTTTACCGCCTGGGACACCCTGTTGAAGCTATTCCCTACCTGGCTCGCGTGCATCAATGGATGCCAAATGCCAATGCTGATTCAAATTATGTGCTCGGCCTCTGTTATATGACCGCGGGCAAATATGATGATGCCCGCGGCGCCTTTGCAACTGAGTTCAGAGTCGCTCCTGAATCCGCATCAGCCTACCTGATCCTGGCCACCATGCTGATGAACGCCAACCTTCCCGAATTCGCGTTAGCACAGGCGGGCAAGGCAGCGCAGATGGCTCCAACTCTCCCCCTGGCTCATTTCACGCTTGGCGAAATCTACCTTTATAAATCTGATATTGAACACGCGACTCACGAATTTGAAGAGGAGCGGCGCATCAATCCCGGCTACGCTGCCACTTACGATCGCCTGGGAGATATTTACAGCCGTATCGGAAAGCTCCAGGAAGCGCAGGAGGCACTGACCAAGGCTATTTCGCTCAACCGCTCCAGTACCGGACCGTTCATCCTGATGGGCAAGGTCCTGCTGCGCCGGGACGATCCGCAGACCGCCATTCTGTATCTGAAGCATGCCGAAAAGATGGACCCGGGCAACTTCAACACGCATGCGCTGCTCGCACAGGCGTATCGCAAAGTCGGGCTGGAAGATGAGGCGAAACAAGAAAGCGCACTGGCAGCGAAGGCTCACTCGGAGAATGAACTGAAGCTCCAGCCCATCCAGTAGAGTTCGAACCTAATGCACGCGCACGGTTACCAGGCGCGTCTGCAAGGGGACACCGCCGCCTATATCTGTCTCCAGCACCGCCTCGAACGGGCGGACCTCTCCTTTTGGTCCGGTGACCTGCCGAAGCAGTTCCGCAACTGTATCGGGATGACACACATAATCGACCGCTGCCTGTGTCCCGAATGTTGTCAGCCCGCTGAAGATGAGCATTTTCCTGCCCGACTGCACACCGGGCACAAGCGCCAGAACTGCATAGTCCTTCGTCAGCGGGCGCTCGGGCCGGGAATAGAGCTGCGGCTCGCCTGGTTTGGGATGATGATTCACCAATCCTGAAAATCCTGGGCCGGACGTCATGGTGAAGTCCGTGGTGGATTGCAGTACGCGCAGAGATATATTTTCAGCGATGGATCCGATAAACACCAGATTCCTGGTTTTAGCTTCGTCCCACGTGGTCAGCAGGCTGCGTTTAAGGATAAAGCGCGTGTGGTGGGAATCAAAAAGCCTGGTCAGCGTGTAGACCGATGCAACCTCTCCAATGCCAGTATATGTGTCTATATAGTCACCTGTTTCCTGCGTATTTTCCCGCCCAAGCGGACTGGCATAACGCAGGCCGTTCGTGGAGTCACCGGTGAATAAGGCATTGCTGAAAATTACGAGCGGTGGATCATCTGTGAGGAATGGCTTCCAGAATTTCTCGACAGGGGATACGACAAGAGCCGGCTTAATTCCCTTTTGCCAGAGGAGAATGGCGGCGACGGCGACGACCGGAACAAGCAGCAATAATTTCCACGACCAGAATTTTTTGTTGCTCTGAGTGTCGTCAGGAACTGAGATCCCGGATGGCTCTTCATTCAGTGGGACTGGCTCGGGAGCTTTGATCTCTTGTTTCCGGGATACAAAAATCGGGAGATAGTGGCCCTTGGGAATTTCGACAATCAGTTTTTCGTTTGCGCCTTCTTCAGCAAAATAGGCCGCCAGCTTTTGCCTTAAGAGCCGGGCATGAGTGCGGACGATGCTGTCTTCGCTCGAATTGTAACCGGGATGACGATCGAAAATCCGAATCCCGATTTGCTGCTCTGTCGCCTCTTCCGGCGCCTCACGAATCGCGCAGTCGGCCGTATAAAACAAAAATTCACGCAGTCTTACCGACGACTTCAGGTGCCGGCTCGATGCAATGCGCTCAATTAAAGCCCATCGTTCATCTTCCAGCCCCATACTACGGATTTCAAACGGCTTATGGGACACTGCCATCGCGCAAAGTTGATTGTTGCATATGGCATTTGACGGGTCAAATCACCGTAAAAGCGTTGTTATTTACATAAACATAAGAGCAGACTCAACAGTTTGACCAGCAATTCAAGCTATTGCTGCGTTGCCTGGATGGATTAGTCATAAACATCCGCCGAAGTGAATCAGACATGGCGGATTCGCGGAAATAAGCAGTCTCTTTTCCCCTATGCGGAGAGAGCAGCATTTTCGCTCTCTTCATGTTTCTTGTTGGCAGATTTCAGGAGGCAGTAAATGAAAAGCAGTGAGGCTCCAGGTAAAAAATTCTCCCGCGGTTCCCTGTTGGTTTTGTTCGTGTTCTTCTGCTTAGTTGCCGGTAGCTCATCCGCCAGGGCCCAGGCAGTCTACGGCTCCATATTTGGAACGGTTACCGATAACACCGGCGCTGTTGTTCCGAATGCAACCATCACCGTCACCGATATCAGCAAAGGAACATCGGTCAGTGTCCAGACCAATGAGAGCGGCGCCTATACGGTTCAGCACCTTATCCCTGATACATATAAGGTGGAAGCCAAAGCGACTGGGTTTAATGTCAGCTCAGCCGATAATGTGATCGTCTATGCCGATACCCAGCCAAAAGTGGACCTGAAACTTTCCATAGGCTCAGTTTCGAACACAGTGACGGTCAGTGCCGCGGCGCCTCTGCTCGAAGCAGACCGGGCCGACGTCAGCACGATTCTCAATTCCCGCGCAGTGGAGAACCTTCCCAACCTGAACCGGAACTTTACCGCCTTTGAGCTGCTTACTCCGGGAACTACCTACATCGGATGGAACGTAGGAGAAGCCAACAACCCGCAGCGCAGCCAGCAGATCGAAGTAAATGGTCAGTTGCCCTTTGCCACCGGATATGAGCTGGATGGAACTGACAATCAGGACCCGATCATCGGCGTTGCCGTTATCAATCCCAACCTCGATTCCGTTTCTGAGCAAAAAGTCACTTCGCAAAACTATGACGCCGAGTTCGGCAAAGCCGTCGCCGGTCTGGTAACGGCGCAAACAAAATCAGGCAGCAATGCATTCCACGGTTCGGCGTTTGAATACCGCCGCTCCGATGCGCAACAGGCTCGCGATCCATTTGCGGAGTCAACACGCGATCCTCTAACGGGACGATACATTGCGCCGAACCTGCATAACCAGTTTGGCGGCTCAGTAGGCGGCCCGATTCTCAAGGACAAGCTGTTCTTCTTCGGCGATTACCAGGGCCTTCGCGAGAAAACCGGCTCAGCCATACTGACAACGGTACCAACGCAACTGGCGCGCTCCACCTGCACTTCAGGAGATTGCAATCTCAGTGATTATCTGCAAGGTGGGCAAGGCCAGATTTTTGATCCCGCTACCAATGAGACAGGTCTGACAGGACGCACCCCGTTCCCCAACAACATTATTCCTGCCAATCGCCTGGCTGCGCCTTCCGTCAAATTCTTCACCATGCTTCCTGCGCCTAATGTAGCCGGCGCCGGCATCGTCAATAACTATGCGGCCTCAGGTTTCGGTATCTTCAACACGAACCAGTTCGATGTCCGTGTTGATGGCCGGAAAGGTGACAAACTGCATCTCTTCGGACGTTACACCTACTTTGGCTCTCAGCTTTCAGGCGCGCCATACTTTGGAGCCGCTGGTGGACAAGGCTTCGGCAGCGGCGGCTTCGCGGGCACCGACGATGCGCGCGACCAGAGCATTGCTGCAGGCGGTGATTATGTTGTTTCTCCCTCATGGCTCACCGATTTCCGCTTCGGCTATTACCGCATCCATGTGGATGAGAACGGACCGGACTTCGACCAGCCGCTCGGGAATGAACTTGGGATTCCCAACACGAATGTCGGCGATCTGGCACTGAACGGCGGACTTCCGCAGTTCAACATCGATAACGCCAGCAACGGCACCAACGGCGGCGGCAACCTTGAATACGGAACTTCGGCGGCACAATTCCTGCAGAACTCCAGCCAGTATCAGGTCGTGAATAACTGGTCTCACCAGATGGGCAACCACAATATCAAGTTCGGGGTCGATCTGCGTTATGGGCTGAACCACCTCATCGGGCTGGACAACAACAATCTGCGCTCCGGCAACTTTCACTTTGCACAGACACGCACTGCGGGCGTTCTTGACCCGGCCACCGGATCGACTTCCTCCGGCCTGGGCTTCGCTACATTCCTGCTTGGAGATGCAACAGCTTTCCAGCGCACACAGACGCAATTTACCGACGCGCAGGAACGGCAGAAGCGCTTTTTCTACTATGGACAGGACCAGTGGAGAGTGACGCCGAAGCTCACCGTGAACTACGGCCTGCGCTGGGAATGGTACTTCCCTGAATCTGTAAATGGCAAAGGCCGCGGCGGTTTGCTCGACCTCGGTACGGGAAATATCCGTATCGCTGGTTACGGAAATTACGGCACTAATCTCAACGTAGAAAAGAGCTGGACAAATATTGCTCCGCGCATTGGATTTGCATATCAGGTGCTGCCGACAACTGTGGTTCGCGCCGGATATGGCCGCGTCTATGGTCAGGGGTGGTCGGGCGACACCTTCGGCGAAGTGCTGACCTTCTCCTATCCGACCCAGGTCTCGCAAAACCTGAACCCGGTCTCGAATGCAGCGGCTGTTTTCAATATCGCGCAAGGACCACCGTCATTTACCTTTACTCCCATTCCTGCCGACGGCAACTATCCGTTACCCGATGGCGTAGGAGTGCCGACTCGACCGCTATGGGTTCGACTGCCAACTCTCGACGCCTGGAACCTGACCCTGCAGCAGGAAATCACTCCCACGCTGTCGCTGCAGATTGGTTACGTCGGCAGCCACGGCGTACATAACATGTTCGACTCATCGAACCAGTTTGATCCAAACCAGCAGACGATCGCCGGCTTCAATCAGATCAATCCCACGACGGGCCAGGTCTATACGCAGAATGAGCGTCGTCCCTTCTTTGATGGCACCGCACAAAGTCAACTCGGTCTCACCTTCGGCCAGCCTTTTGGATGGACGCAGAGTCTGCGCTACAACGCGAACCAGGCTACTACCAGTTACCAGGCATTGCAGGTAAAGCTGGAAAAGCGCTACAGCAACGGGCTGCAATTCCTCACGCACTACACCTGGTCACGCGCCCTGGCGCATGAGTCGTATTATTTCGCCATCAATCCGCGCGTAGGCTGGGGACCGAGCTATTACAACCGGCCTAACGCCTTCGTCTTTGCCGGCAACTGGGACATGCCGTTTGGGCGCAACAAGGCCATTGGCAGTAATGTTCCCGGCTGGCTCAATCAGATCATTGGCGGTTTTGCCCTGAATGGGTCTCTAACCTGGCAACAGGGATTGCCGTTTACTCCGAATTACACCAACTGCGGAACAGACAACGACCTTGGCATTTGCTATCTCAACCGCACTGGAGCGAGTTTTAATTTGAGCGCTGGCTCACTTGATCCTGTCGCGCATAAGGTTCAGTACTACACGCCTTCGCCTTATGTGTTGCAGTCAAGCGGCCCGCAATCGTCTTTCGGCGCGTTTTCCCGCCCGGCCATCGGCACATTCGGCAATATCGGGCGTGACTCGTATTTCGGTCCAGGACTCTTCAACACAGACTTGTCGATCGCCAAGTCCTTCGATATTCGTGAAGGCATCCGATTCCAGCTTCGCGCTGAAGCCTTCAACGTCTTCAACCACCCTAACCTTGGTCAACCTGATTCCTGCGTAGACTGCCAGGACGGCAATGCCGGCACCATTTCGAGCATCGTCGCCACACAGGACGGAACGTCGATGCGCAGGCTGCAATTCGCGGCGCGCTTCCAATTTTAGAAACAGGATTAAAACATACAGGGCGAACCACCAGGTTCGCCCTTATTATTTAGAACGACGTAAATGAAGCTGCATTACGCGATTTCTTGAGTCATTCCCGCGAGCCAAGATGAAACAAATCCTGAGAAGTCTGTTTTGTTTTTTTCTGCTGGCAATATCTGCCCACGCACTAGCTCAACAACCAGTCTCGAATTCTTCAGAGGGCCTGGCACTTAGCACAGACGCATCCGCGGCAGACCGCTTCGTGGCTGTCCATGGACAACGCGCTGCACTTATGGGTTACTCGCAGCAGGGACTGGAAGCGTGGGCGTATCCATTCCAGATACTTTCAGGCTATCGTGTCGGCTTTCAGCCGCAAGGAACTACCAGCGAAGCCGACGGGCGGATATTGCTGAAGCGCGTGATCTATCGCCCGGATTCGATCACTCGTATATATATCGGCTCTGATTACATAGTGAATGAAAAGCTCTTCGTCCCTATCGACCAGCCCGCAACCATCATTACTTATGAGGTGAAGTCTCAACAGGCAATCGACATCGTGGTGCATTTCACACCGGTCCTCAACCTCATGTGGCCCGGAGCCGTTGGAGGACAAAGTACCTCATGGAATCCTGCCGCTTCGGGATATGTAATCTCTGAATCCTCGCACAACAACTCTGCTGTTGTTGCATCGCCTCAGATCATCGCTCACGACCAGACAGCCAACAGCACACTACGGCCTGATCATGCTTTGGCATTTACGCTGCGGCCTTCTGCAGGAACAGCAGAGGTTTTCATCGCGCTCCATTCTTCGGGAACCGGCGATGCCTCAGCTACCATTCAGTCGCTGATGACAAGTCTGCCGAGTCTGGAAGCGCAATCTAAAACTCATTACGCAAACCTTGAGAGGTCGTCACTTCAGATCCGAACACCCGATGAACAGGTCAATCAGACGCTGGCATGGGCGAACATCGCGCTCGACCAGGCATGGGTCTGCAACCCGAAGATTGGCTGCGGCGTGGTTGCAGGATATGGACCATCGAGAAACGAGCGCCGCCCGCAATATGACTGGTTTTTTGCCGGAGACGGCTTGGTCGCGGTGAATGGTCTACTCTCAGCTGGCCAATATGCAAGGGCGCGAGAAGAACTGGAGTTCATCGCAAAGTATCAGGACCAGAAGACGGGAATGATCTGGCACGAGATTTCGCAGAGCGCCGGATATATCGACTGGTCAAAATATCCCTACATGTTCGTGCATGTAGACATCACTTTCGATTACCTCGCTGTCATAGCACACTACGTATCTGTTACTGGAGACGCCGCCTTCGCCAATGAACACTGGCCAGCCATTGATGCTGCGTATCGCTACTGCCGGTCCATCATCAACCCGCGGGATCATCTTCCGCATATTCCTGAAGGCAAAGAAGGTGGCAATGAACAGGAAAGGCCTGATGATGACCTTGGACTCTCTTCGACATGGATAGCAGCCAGCGAAGGTTTTGCTGACCTTGCCAATCTTACAGGGCACAAGCAGGATGCCGAGGGAGCGCTTGAAGCAAGCCTGCTTGCACGAACTGCAGTTGCAGCGAACTACTGGGACGTAACTCATCAGTTCTGGATCGATGGGCACACAGCGTCGGGCAAACCCATCTTCACTCGCCGCAGCGGATTTCATTCCGTCATTCGGCAAAATATATTTTCTCCGCAGCAGAATGAAGATCTCCTTAATCAACTCGCTTCTGCTCAATTTCAGACCGATTGGGGCATGCGCAGTGTTGCATCCGATTCGCCGATCTTCAATCCTTATTCCTATGCTGCAGGCAGTGTCTCAGCACTGAATTCAGCTAACGCGGCATTGACTTTCTGGAAAGCACATCGCCCGGATGCAGCTTTCTCCATCTGGCATGACATTCTCGCCTGGAACACGCTTGACTCTCTGGGCCATCTGCACGAAGTGCTCGCCGGAAACGTTTATCATCCGCAGCTCGAATCCGTTCCCGAACAAACATGGTCATCCGCGGGCCTGCTGAATGCGACAGTTGACGGACTCTTCGGTCTCGAAATCAACGGACTGCAAAACAGCGTTGTCTTCGCGCCCCGTCTACCTGCTCAGTGGACAGATGTTTCCATTGAGAACATCTCACTGCCTCACTCGAAGCTGTCCTTCACTCTTCGCCAGGCCCCAGAAAGCCTTGACCTTGAGCTACACAATGATGGTCAGCCAGTGAAAGTTCTCTATGAGCCACACTTACCCTTTGGGGCACGCCTGGTTAGCGCGGATGTAGATGGGCATCCGGTGAAAGCGGAGATGCGTCATTTCCCGGAAGAAGATCAGGCTCATCTCGAAGTGGAAGTACCCACAGGTTTCAGCCATTGTCATTTGCGTTTTGCCGAAGGCGTATCCATTATTCAAACGCAACGTAGCCTGCAGATCGGCGATGTGAGCACTGAAATAAAAATCAAGAGCCTCAGATGGACCGGGAATCAATTACATATCGATGCTGACATTGCTTCATCTGCACCAACCACACTTCAATTGAAAACGCCACTGCAGATCGCCAGGGTCGAAGGCGCAACATTGCGCGCAGCCTCTACTGACACTTATGAGTTGACGGTCCTGCCAGAAGATAATTCGAACTACAAAGCTACAGAAATTGTAGTTAGTTTCACCAGGAGATAAGCCGGCTGGATCTAATGCACATCGACGGTCCGATTTCCCTCATACCTCATGATGTGGAAGTATGCTTCCCAGCCACTCCATGAAACAGGTGCAGGCAGTCTCGCAAACGAATCCTCCAACTGCTCTTCATAACTCTGCGCCAGTTCGTGTGTGCGATAGACACCGGTCAGCCAGTCTCCGCGATACCAGTTCTTCCACTTGCCGTATTCAGCCTTTCTCATGGACTCCTGTACGGTATCAAGTGCGCGTAGAGCGTCGGCAATTTCTGTGCGGGCTTCGTCTGTCTTTCCCGCCCCGGCGTGCTCGGCTGCTTTTGCAACCAGTCCAAGAGCACGATTGCTCTCGCGGTTGATCGTAATCATCGTAAGAACCGCCGCCTGGTAGTATTCGCGACGATCGGGATCGATCATCTTCTCGGCTGCCACCGCGTGGTCCCACACTGCATCCCACCGCGGCTGTGCTTCGTTGCATTCCTGAATATCATGCTCGAGCGCTGCATGCTGCGCCTGCTCGTCGAGCGATGGAAAAACCCGCGGCATCGTCCACTTCGGCGATTGGCTCGGCATGGCAATCACCTGGTGTTCGCTCAATGTTTCGAGAAGAATGCGGCGAATCTCCGAGTGATAGTGCTGATCGCCATACTCGCGGGGAATCCTGCTCAGCAGCGGCGACGCTGCTGTGTTCGGCGCTCCCGGAGGAGGCAGGTTCGGGCGTATCGATGGAGCCGCAAAATATTCCTTGTACACTGACGTCAGTGCGTCGGCAGACTTCGCTCCGAACTCTTCGGTGGCCCAGCGGCGGTAGAAGGCATCGTCTGCATTCGCTCCTTCAGGAACTCCCGCCCACGCGACTTCCATCAGAGCGCGGGTTGTCATGGCGACCGGCCGGATGTCGCTCGTATTTACGAGCAGGTAAGATGTAGCGCCGGCGTGGATATACCGGCCAAGCTCCGATTGAATACGCGCAACCGGAACCATCTCTGAAAGTTGATTGGCCTGGCCATTCATCATGGCGACATGAAAGTAAGCGCCCTGCCCTGCAGCTACCTGCCCACCATCCTGCATGTCGCCGTATCCGGTATCAGCCCATACAAGCATCACTTCGGGCGGAATCTTCAGATAGCCTTTTTGCCTCAGACGCGCTCCTTCCTGCCACAGATCGGTGACGAACTGAGCCTTCGGATAACGTGCCCGCACAATCTTCATCTGCGTGGCAATGGCCTGGCTGACCCGTTGCCCCAGCAGCGGATCGTTGTCACGAACACTGGGATCCAGCGATGCATAGCTTGAATCTGACAGGCCGCGCAGCCCAACACTCCAGAGAATCTCTTCATCCGGCTTATAATCTGCGACGGCATTCGTCCAGGCGCGCTCAAGAATCTCAGGATGAGTAGAAAGATTGTATGGAACGTCCTGCGGCCAGCGAGCCACATTCACGCCAAGCGGAATGGCGTGATGCTGATTGATGATCAGCCCGCGCTCCGTAGCCAGGTGCACCGGTGCATCGTCAGGAAAGGTCCACGTTCCCGGCACAACCATATTCCCTTTGAGCCGGAGAATGGTTTCATACACGTTGTCCCACACCTTGAGAGAGATCCCTGTCTGGTTGCCCTTGTCAGGTGCAATCCAGCCGGTAAGCAGGTCTTCGTCATTAGGGAAAAATCCGCGATACCGAAACACAGGCTTCGGATAGATATGCGCGAAATCCGGAGGCAACGCAATGGAACTTCGTCTTGCCGGTTGTTTGTCCGTCCAGAGATACATCGGATCAATGCCCAGGTATCGCTGGGAAAACTCATAGATGGCAAATATCGTTCCGCGCATGTCTGCGCCTGTCAGGCAAACTATGCGCTTCGCGCTGTTCCTGCCTGATGTACCAGCAATCGAAAATGCGAAGCTCTCCGTATCCGTCGTCGTTGCACACTTCATGCCTGGTAGAAGATCTGTGCTTTGCGCAATCAACAGAGAGACCGGCCCGGCTTCATCGAGGCTGCTCACCACACGCGGCTCCTGCCCGAAAACCTTATTGAAGTCGCTCCGCAGATCTTCTGTAGCTCGCTTGATGGGTCCGGGAGTGCCTGCGCTCTCCACAATCGTGATGGAGCCGTCGATGGTTACCCCAGACGTCTGGTGTGCTCTTTGTGCCTGCGCAACTATGCAGAGGACAGAGGCCATTGTGCAGAGGATTGCAAATCTTTCCGAAGTCCTTCGAACACATTCAGACGCGGTATTTCTCAATAACATTCTTCACTCCTCTTGTAAGTAGATCGAGATGAGTTAGAACGTCTGCAATCTCGCGCTCAGCAGAAGTCCTTAGATCGATACGCTTAAATTGCTACATTCCTGCACAACCACTGGCCTTCTAAAAATCGATCTTGAGGCTGAGTTGCAGAATTCTCGGAGCATAGGGCGTAACCGTTGTAATGGTTCCGAACAGGTTTGCATTCGACAGCGTTACATTGTTCGGCGGAGGAAGGTTAGGGTGGTTCACGCAATTGAAGCACTCAGCGCGCGCTTCAAGCTGTGTCGCCTCCGACAAGGGGATATACTTCATAATCGCCCCATCCAGATTGATATAGTTCGGTCCATAGAGCGAATACGGGCGTGTATTGCCGAACTGCCCCTTAGGAGCCGCCTGAAATGCAGCGGGATTCAGCCACTTTGTGCGGCCAGCCCCGTGCAGGTAGGGCTTGCCGACAAGGTTGGGACGGTCGAGTCCAACTCCAGTCAGCGAGACATCGGTTCCAGTCAGCGGCGTAACGGGAATGCCCGACGCCCACGTGAAGATCGGCGCAAGCTGCCATCCATCGAGGAGTGACTTCGTCCAGCCGCCGCCACTGACGCTGCTCCTGGCTACGACCGAAGTTACAAAGTTGTGCCGTAAATCTTCACCACAGTTGCTGTAGTCTGCGTTGGGATTTGCAGGGTTTTGAAAAGTATTTCCACCGAGATCTCCCACATCCGTCGCACCGGTAAGGCAATGCGAGTAGGTGTAGTTACTCAGTAAAGTAAAGTAGTTCGCAAAGCGATGCTGGAGCGTGAGCAACAGGCCGTTATATGTCGACGCGCCGCCATCGTACTCCTCCGATACCTGCGAGAAGTACGCGCCTTTTGCTGTGCTTTGCAGCGCAAGAGTGCGCCTGCTGTTTGTATTTCCTGTGCTCGAGCAGGCCGCTCCAGTTCCAGGTGAAACTGTAAGCGGACCGCAACTACCGGGACCAGTCCATGTTCCCGGAATGTAGACAGCGGGATTCTGTTCATTTCCTGCCCAGATATGCAGAACATGGTTGCCGAGGTAGGCTGCAGTCGCCACCCAGTCCTTCGCAAACTGCTTCTGTACAGTCAGGTTCCATGTCTGCGCATAACTTGGCTTCAGATTGACAGGAAATACAAAGTAAGAGCCCTGCGTGGGAAAGAATGCGTTCTCGGGATTTGGCGGGAATGGCTGAGGAAACGGATTGCCTCCGGGATAAGCGGCATAAGGATTCGACAATCCGCCAGCCGGTGCCGTCAGCGTAATTGCATCGCCCCAGGGCGCATTGTTTTCAAAGCGATCTTCGAGATATATCTGCGGCGTCTGGAAGCCGAGCGTGTACGAAGCACGAATGCTCTCCTCGCCTTTTCCTCTGGGATCGAATGCAATACCGATTCTTGGCTCGAAGTGGTCGAGATGGCGCTCAATATAGCCCTTAGGAATTCCCTGATCGCCATAGAACAGGAGCCCTGCGGGCGCCGTCTTGTATACCTGAGAAATGGTTCCGGCAGCAAAGGCTGCAGGAGAAAAACTCACGCCCCGGCCTGCAGTCTCAACCTCCGGCAGATCGGACTCCCAGCGCAAGCCGGCATTGATCGTCACTCTCGGCGAAAGCTGGTAAGTGTCGAGTGCATATCCGGCGATGATGTTCTTGCGCCATGTGCTTCCGGTGTTATTTCCCTGGTAGATGGTATAAAGCTGGCCCAGCATGAAGTCAGCCAATGCATCCTTGGTGAATTGGCCGTTGAATGTGAGCTGGCTGTTTGCGTTATTTGTGCCTTGCAGGTTCAGGTGGTTGTAAAGATAATTCGCGCCGAATGCAAAATGGTGCTTCCCTTTTGTCCAGAAGAGATCGTCCACCACATTGATGGCATTCGTGGCGATCTGGTAGCTCTCGCAGGTTCCGCACGCAGCCGTAAAATCACCGGATATCGCAAGGTAAATGTAGTTTGGAACCGGGGCGCTGATATTGATCCCCACATCCTGTGGATTAATGAGGTCGGATGCGCTGCCACGGCTGATGCGATTGCGCGTTCCTCCCAGGCGGAAAGAATTCACCAGATTCGAACTGATTGACCACGTGTGGCCGAGCGACACGGTCTGCGCCTGATCGTTCAGAGCGGGATTCGGCTGCGACTGCAGAAGGTTGCCGCCGAAGAATCCCGGCTGCGTGAAGTGTGTGAGAAAGTACCGGCCATAAAAACTCTGCTTATCGCTTCTGGTCCAATCGATGCGTCCGATGAACTGATCCTCATTCTGAGGATTGGGAACGCCATATACGATCTTCCCGCACGGATTCGTTGCCAGAGGAAGATACTTCTGAATCGCCAATGCCGATGCATTGTAAGAGCTGGTTGGGATCTGATTACCTGGAAACGGCTGCCCGCTCGCAGGATTGATCAGCTGCAACGCCTGTCCATTGGAGTGGCAGCCGGCCGACTCAAACTCGCTCCAGTCGCCATTTAGAATCGCCTGCGTAGGCACATAGCTGGTGATGTTATTCGACTGCTGGCGCAGGCGCGTGCCCTGATATCCGCCGAAGAAGAAAAGCTTCTGCTTCACAATCGGTCCGCCGAGCACGCCTCCAAATTGATTGCGCTTCAGCGAATCCCGGGTCGCTGAAAAATAGCTGTTGGCATTCAGTGCGCCGTTGCGGAAGAAATCGAACACGGTGCCATGAAATGAATTCGTACCCCGCTTGGTCACAATGTTGACAATCGCTCCCGGATGCAGCCCATACTGCGCCGAAAGACCGGAAGTCTCCACGTTGAACTCCTGAAGCGCGTCAGGAAATGGAAATGGCAGATTCACGTTGGTCAGCGCGTCATTATTGTCGGTGCCATCCATCAGGTAGTTGGTCATAGTTCCCTGGCTTCCGGCAATTGACAGGCTTACAGAGCTCGGATAATTCTTTGTGCCCACGTTGTCGCCCGCGGGAGCAGTGGTGGATGCGCCGGTCAATAGAATCAGCTGCGTCGCCTGCCGGCCGTTCAGGGGTATATCCACGATCCTCTTTTGATCGACGACCTGGGAAACCGACTGGTCTTCCGTCTGCACCATCGAGGCTCCCGCCTGTACCTGGATGGTCTGTGTGACGCCACCCGGTTGCAGAGTCATATCGATGCGCAGATTATTGCCAACCTGGATGACGATGCCTGACTGGCGATAGAGGCTGAAACCATCTCTACTTACGGACAGTTGATAAGGCCCGACCGGCAGACTCGGGAGGTTGTATCCACCTTGCGCATCACTGGTAACTACACGCCGGAAACCCGATTCTGTCTGAATCGCTTCGATCTTTGCGTCCGGCACAGCCAGACCAGTCGTGTCTGTGACAGTTCCCTGAATCTGTCCGCTGCCTATAGCCTGTGCATGCGCCAGAGACACAGTCAGATTGAAGAAAAGAGAAAGCGCCGCCATTCCAACTGCTGCTACAGATTTTGCGAGCCCGTTCCTGTTGCAGTCCCACAATGAAGACATTGTGAACCTCCAAATAATTCGGCGCGCGAATTATATAGGCACGGCGACAACGATTGTCAAACTGGAAGCCCAAAGCGGTCAATGTTGGAACGCAATTATTCGAAGACAATTTTCCGACGGCTATTCTCGCCGAAAAAAGCTCGCTGGTGTGTTTCGCCGGCAAGGAAGAAACTGAATAAAATTCGCGCTTCGAATCAATAAGACTGCCAGCGTGCGCTCAAACAGCGAGAAATTCGAGATGTGCGTTGCTCAACAGTGCAGTATGCGGAATGGATGCGCCGTGTTGAACGGTCCCGTTCAACTTTATCTGATTATAGAAATCTCCCGGCCTTTTTCTTGCAGTATCAATGCGAATGGTCCGCCCTTCAGGGAAACGAATCTCTACCGAATTGAAAAGAGGCGCTCCCAGTGTCCAGTCAGGCTTGCCGGGGCAGAGAGCAAATAAACCTAACGAGCTTAAGATGTACCACGCGCTTGTCGCTCCTGTGTCTTCATCACCTGCAAAGTTGTCGGGAGAATAAAGCTCATTGAGAACACGATGAACCCAATACTGTGTTCTGTCTCTCCGGCCTGCCGCAGTAAACATGTACAGCACATTGTGGACTGGCTGATTCGAATGGGCATATTGGCCAAAGTCGGCTGCTGCCATTTCTGACATTTCATGGATTTCAAAACCATAGGTGCCGACATGAAATACCGGAGCCTGCGTCAGCATCTCCTCGAGGTATTTCACAAAAGCATCCCGGCCACCCAAGGCTTCCATCAAGCCTTCGGGATCATGCAGCACGTTGAAGCGATATTGCCACGCGCCCCCTTCAACGTATGCTCCTCCCCAGGTATGCTGTTCGAACGGTTCCAGCCACGATCCATCCGCAAGTTTGCCGCGAATGAATTTTGTGCCGGGATCAAAGATATTTTTCCAATTCTGGGATCGTTTCTCAAACATCGCTGCATCTTCGTGCATTCCTACTGCGCGCGCTACCTGCGCGATGCAGAAATCACCGTAGGCGAAGTCGAGAGTCTGCGCTGCTCCACCACCTACCAGATCGCTCGGAACATAGCCCAGCTTCAGATAATGTTCGATGCCAACCCGGCCATAACCTTTTTCCGGGTTTCCCTTTTGTGTCGCATGCTTTTTCAAGCCCAGGTAAGCAGCGTGAACATCGAAGCCAGTAAGGCTCTTGGCTACGGCGTCGCCAAAGAGGGAGTCGATCAAACTGCCGGTCATAGCGCCGCGATAGCCGGGGCAAGGAAACTGCGGAAACCAACCGCCCTCTTTCAATGCGTTCACCCAGCCCTGAAGAATCTGGCTCAGCCGCTCCGGATAAAGCAGCAGCATCATGGGATACCAGGCATGGTAGTCATCCCAGTAACCATGGTCTGCAAATAAAAATCCGGGCTCCACATTTCCGTTGTAAGGGCTGCGATGCACGATGTTTCCAGAGTTATCCTTCTCATGCCACATGCGCGGAAACAACAGCGTCCGATACAGACATGAATAGAAGGTACGCAGCTGCGTATCGGTAGCGCCTTGAATCCGCACGCGGCCTAACGAGTCTTCCCATACCTTCGCCACTTCCTGTTCAAGCGCCTCAAAGGATTTCTGTCCTACTTCCTGTTCGAGATTGAACAGAGCCTGATCGGAAGAAATAAACGAAGTGCCAATGCGCAGGTTCACCGGCTTTGCCTGCGTCGATGCAAAATGCGCTACGGCAACACGCCGGCCTTTGACCTCTTTTATTTCAAATTTTGCAATTGGCGTGTCTGACTTAAAGACATAGTAAGCAGCAAAACCAGGCTGCACGCCGCCTGCGTTCTGGCGAGTCAGAGCTTTTACAATGCTGCCGGAAGCATCGTACTGCACTTCGGCATCGTCTCCCGGCAGATCGATAAAGACGCCGTGAGAGCCATCGTCTTCAAAAGTAAACCGCATGAGCGCGCCGTGCTCTGTTGGAGTCAGCTCCAGCCAGCAGCGGTATCGCATAAGGCGCACCTTGAGGTAATGAGGCGAGATTTGCAGCTCCCTGGAACGATAGGATGACGCTCGTCCGGAAGGCTCCGGCGATGCATCTCCGCTGAACGGAAGTACAGTTGCAAAACCATAATCTGAAAGCCAGGGGCTGAGCTGATGAGTACAGCGAATGCCCTGCAAGCGCTCGTTGTGAGGCTCAAAAAACCAGCTGCCCTGATCGCTGGATTGTAATGCCCAGTGCGCCATGCCAAACGGCATGGCAACGATGGGCAATGTGTTCCCACGGGAAAAGAGCGGAGTCGAATCCGTTCCTTGCAGCGGATTGACGAAATCAACCAGGCGAGCCGGCGTCTTATGAGCAGCAGAGTTTCCCGGATGCGTCTGCTTCGGGTTATCCGATTCCTGACCTTTTGCATTCCCTATGCAAGAGGCCGCAGCGGCCGAGCTTCCTAATTTCAAAAAAGTGCGCCTGTCGAAGGCAAGCTTATCCACGGTTCCGCTTCTCCTCAAAAAAGGGAATATCTCTATGTATTTTTTAACAGGTGAGGCTAAGAAATTGGGACAAGCTCAAAATGATGAGGGACAGGATGCGCAACCTCACGCATTTTATCTGCGATCGCTTCGTCGAGAGTATCCAGAGAATCCATTGCCGGCTTTGCCTGTGTGACATGATATTCGTCGAGAGGAACCTGAATATTTCTCCACCGATCGAAATGAATCTCTTCGTGAGAAACCGCCAGCTGATACACCTTCATCGCTTGATCCGTGGCCGGTGTTTTTAGAAGCGCAAGGTTAATCCCTGAACTCAGCTGGTCATTATTAAATGCGCCGATGGAAGTCCCATCTATTTTCAAGGAATATGTTCCCCGCTTGAGACCGTTCACCTTCAGGGTCTGCTGGTTCAGGGCCTTTGTGGTCTCCGAGCTTCGTATGGATAAGCCAACTGGAGCTCCTCCGCCCCACATGTCCTGCCATTGCTGGAAAGGCAACGGCAGCGATTCGTCAAGCTGGGTCCATGCGATACCGGCATTGCCTGAAAGCTCGGTTACTTTTGCAAATTTTGCGCTTTCCACTCGTGGAGTAGATTTTGCGTCAAGCACAACAGCGGAAACCACCGGACGCACCTGCCAGGCCTTGAGAATTTCGGAGGCCATCACAAGATGTCCGCCAAAAGAAGGATGAACATGATCAGAAATGATTTGTTTGGCGGTTTCCGGATCAAGATGGTTTGCTTCGGCAAGCATTTTCACCATTGGAGTATTCAGATCAATGGTCTCTATTCCTGACTGGCCGGCATAATTCACAATCCATTTTCCGAAACTGCGCAGCACCTCGTTGTAATCGATATTGCCTGCTACAGGAAATGCAGGCGGCCTGGTTACCATGTCATATGGACTAGGCTCTAACGCTACAATCCGGCTTTGCGGCACCTGCTTCTTGATCGCGTCGACAATATAGCTGTATCCGGAAAAAAATTTCTTATCATTTTCCTCCGTTTCAGCGCGATAACTGCCATCGTTCATGCCGAGCATGATCGTGACAACGGTGGGTTGATAAGGAAACACATCCCGGGTCAAGCGGGTATCAATGGGTCCACCGCCTCCTCCATGCACCGAATCTCCTCCCCATCCGGAATTGACGAAGGTTACATGGAGATCCGGATAACGGGTCGCTACAAATGTTTCGATGAGGCTCGTATAAAGGCGCTGTTCAGTAATGCTGTCTCCATAGAACAGGACCTTGTCGCCATTTCGAAGATAGAACTGAGGGTTCTCTGCTGCCCATGCACATGTCGATACAGCCAACATCGCACACAACGCGGTCTTGAATAACTTCATTCATTGCTCCCATGCAGTAATGGAGTATCAGCGCGAACAGAGTGTTCTCCGTGCGCGGCCGGTCAGGTTAGTGTTGCAGGTTGTTTGCTTCAGCCATCATTATTTTTTCTGAAATGTGATCTTCACCAGTTGAAGCGCCTGCTGAAGAAATCCCGTGGTTTGCACATAGGTGACATATTCCGTCAGTCCGCCGTCCTCTTCGAATTCCGGATGCGCAAGCGCCGCGTAGTCGATTGTCCCGCTCTCGCCCTGATCGCCGACAAACAGAAGAGTTTCGTCTGACCACGGTCCCCAGGGATGATTCGCTGCGCGATAGTAAACGTTATTGCTGTAAATGCCGCTATAGATGGCTATGTATTGATGGAGAGCCTTATCGTAAAAAATTGAGTTTCCCGCAGCACCGCCCTGAAAGACAGTCACAGCCGCATTTGGATCTGAACTCCAGGTATTCCCGCCCGCATAGTAGCGCCATGATTGCTTGAAGAGCACCTCCAGGATGGGCACGCGGGCGACACGGCAGTTCTCGACGAGAAACCCTCCCTGACACCCAACAGCATAGAGAAATCCATTTTCTACCAGCCATCCACCTGCATACCCCACTTCGTCTCCCTGCCACATCAAGGTAGGCTCGGGCGTTCCAGGCGCCTCCACCGGACGAGTGAATTTACCTCCTACTTCCATCGCTATGCCTGTACCTATAACCTGGAACCCCTGAATATCTCCACCGCGGAATACTTTGCTGTAGAACTGGTACGCCGCTGATGTTCCCGGTATTGGAACGAGAGGGCCAGGCCATATGGCGTAATCTTCGCCGCAGGTGCTTGCAGGAGTTGCCGTGCAGTGATTGGGATCATGGGTGTAGTTGAACTGCTCCTCTACCGATGTGAATGGCATGTACTCGATCGGAACTCCGGTCTTATCCAGATAATCGTGGTTTAGATAAATCCCATTCGATGCGTTCAGAGAGTCAGTCCAAGCCAGAGTGTTGCTGATGAAGTTGTGGCCATCCACGTTATAGGCCCGCATCGACGTATCGTTGAATGCCCAGTAAGACTTTCCGTCAATGACCGCGCTATATGTTCCGTCGCGTCCATAAATCAGCGGATTCTGCCTCACGACTCCCATGGGGACAACCGCCTGTATGCTCGGGACCGTTGGAGCCGAAGAGCTTTGTCCAAACAGCAGCGATGCGAAACCAAAACAGGTTAAGAAGCAGGCTGCAAAGGATGGAACGCGGGAGATACTGCGTGCAGGAAGTTTCATCGGGGGATCTCCTCTCACATCGGATGTGGTACCGGTACCATTCAGCGGCACTACTGTATGGGGAATCCTCAGCTGCTGTCAACTTGCCCTATACCTTCGCTAATTTCCAGCTCTCGCTTCATTCGTGCAAATTATTTCTTGCTTGACAGCGATGCAATCCATGTATTCATATGAGTGCGCTTATGGTATCGATTCCATAAAAATGCTGTCAATTCATTTTTCGAGGAGGCAAGGCATGTTGAAGCAGAAGAACTTATATCCCCGGGAGACTCTCGACCTCGGCATGCAATCCAGAAACCGTTTGCTTCTGAAGGGTTGCTATTCTCTGTTGAGCTGTATTTTGCTCCTGGCTTGTTTCTGGACGCCGATGAAGGTCAGTGCGCAGCTGGATACCAGTACGATTCGTGGAATTGTTACCGATCGCAGTGGCGCTGTGGTTCCAGGAACCACGGTCGTGATCACCGACATGAATACCAACCGGTCATTCACGACCACTACGAACTCCACCGGCGAATATTCCGCGCCTTCCCTCTCGGTCAGCAGCTATCAGCTGAAGTTCACGAGAAACGGCTTCAAGACCACCACCATCGACAACGTGGTTCTGCATGCCAATCAGACGATTGCAGAAAACGTGCTGCTCGATGTGGGCACAGAAGAGCAGGTGGTCGAAGTACGGGCCAATGGCGTTGCCGTCGACACCAATACGAGCGCTCTGGGCACCACCATTACGGCTGACCAGGTAGCGAAGCTGCCGCTCAACGGACGCGATTTTACGGCATTGCTTGCTTTGACCCCAGGCGCTATTCAAAATACCGGCGACAGCGTCAATCGGGACTCGTTAGGCGGCTTTCCCAGCGGCCAAATGGGCGCGAACATGCTGGTAGACGGCACGGATGCGACGCGCGTTGATGGCAATACGACCTTCAGTACGTTTGGCCGTGGAAATGCCCGCATAACGCGGTCGAGCGTCGACAACATAGAAGAGATCAAGGTTCTCTCGTCTGATTATTCTGCCGAATATGGCCGTGCCATCGGCGACATTGTGAATGTCATTACCAAGTCCGGCACCAATGAGCTTCATGGCGAAGTATTCGAATTTTTCCGCAACGATGCTCTGGACGCAAAGAACTACTTTTTCAACGGCACACCGACGCCGCTGCGGCTCAATCAATTTGGCGGAAATCTAGGCGGCCCTGTGCGCCGGGATAAGCTTTTCTTCTTCGTGAATTATGAGGGCGTACGACAGCACGTCACAACGCCGGTCACTGGCAGCAGCCTGGTTCTGAATGCACGCATGCGTGCCATGGCGGATCCCTCCATGGCGCCTGTTCTCGCAAAGATTCCGTTAGGAAACGGCGGGCCTGCGCCAACACAAAACCACATCATCTACAGCTACTGGTTTGATGTGCTGAATGGAGCGACGTCGAGTGACATTCGAGAAGATACTGCAGCGATCAAGCTGGATTATGTTCTCTCGAAGAAGAACAACTTTGCGGTCCGCTATAACTACAATCTCAGCGACACATATGGCGTGTATGGTCTGGCCATCGGTCAAACAGCAGATGCACCGCAACTGGCGCAGCTCGGCAAAGCAACCTGGAACTACACAGGTTCGCAGACATTTCTAAATGAAGCAGGATTCGCGATCAACAGTCCCCATTCGCATCAGGACGCGGGAGAGCCAGGCTTTCCGATTTTCTCCTGTTACATCTGCAATGTGGGCTTCGGGACTGCTCCAAGCCCCCAGCTGTTTGCTTCGAAAGAGCCCTCCATCTCCTATCAAGCCATAGACACAGCGACGAAGATCAAGGGGCGCAGTCAGTTTCGGTTTGGCACCGATATACGCTGGAACAATGTAGGGCGCGAGCTGGATACTCAGGATACGCTCCTCTACAATGGCGGTCCCACTGTAGAAGCGGCGACCGACCTGCCTTGCAATGGCCAGCCGCAAGGAACAGGTGGATGTGTAGACCCATCCGGCGGACCAGAGGGATTCCTCGCGAATGACGGCGTTGGATGGACCCGGCTGGGATATCCGCTTACGCATATGAAGAATGTCATGATGAGCTTTTTCTTCAATGATGAGTGGAAGATTCGTCACAATCTGTCACTGAATCTCGGCATCCGCTGGGAGCACAACACGGTTCTGCATGATGCGGAAGGCGCAGTTCAGAACTTCGACATACCCACGCTCTCCCTGCTTCCGCCGAAGACGGCCTTCTACAAACCTTCCTATATAGACTGGGCGCCGCGTTTTGGATTCAATTGGGATCCCACCGGCAAAGGGCTGACATCCTTCAAAGGAGGCTTCGGCCTCTTCTTTCTCCCCATCGCCGCAGGAAGCCCGTTGAATCTTGCAGCGAATACAGAAGAGAATGTGTCCATCAACTTACTCCAGATTGCTTCTCAAAACCTGACCTGCAACCCGCCGCTTACGGTGATTCAGTATCCATTGCCGGCCCAGGCGCCCGATTGCAATCCGAAAGCTCCGGTGAGCGTCACTTCCTTCGATCCCCATCAGCGGGACTCCTATTCCGAGCAGTGGAGCCTTGCAGTCGAGCAGCAGTTCGCCAAGAATTCTGTTCTCAGCATCGCCTATCGAGGGAATCGCGGCCTGCGCCTTAGCGCCGGCGCCAATCTTAATCTGGAAAACCCTTTAACGGGCCACAACTATCTGAGTGATAATTTCGGCAGCATTAATCTGGCTGGTCAGTTTGCCACGTCGAAATATAACGCGCTGAACCTGAGCGTGCGGACAAACACGCATGGTCTCAGCCTGCAGGCGAATTACAACTGGACTCACGAGTTCGATAACTTTATGGGGCTGTTCGAGGCATATCAGAATCCATCCGATATCAATGCGGATTTCTCGCCAGGCGACATCGACGTTCGCAATTCCTTCTCGATCGGCATGGTTTACAGTGTTCCGGCTGCCACTCAATCCTTTAAAGCATTGACCTCAGGCTGGCAGGTTACTGCGATCGTGCAGGGCAGAGCTGGTTCGCCTGTTAACGTGGGCTGGTCTGAAAACAATCCATTCACTGGAAGCCTCAGGCCGGATTGCAACTTCACGATTTCAACTCGCGCATTGAACTATGACCTGCCCGGACCGCAATATAACACTGCTGCGTTCTCACAGCCGGCCGGCAATTTTGGAACCTGCCCACGTAACTTCGTGCGTGGTCCCGGATTTATCCAGCCGGACATTGGTTTAGTAAAGAACACAAAGCTGGGCGATCATCTTACCTGGGAGTTCAGGGGTGAATTTTTCAACATCGTCAATCATCCGAACTTCGCCAACCCCGGCAGCACGGTCAATGGCTTCGACTTCGGCACCAGTACTGCAACGGTGGGCAATCTTGTTGGATTGGGTACTTCACGTCAGGTGCAGTTATCGACCAAACTAGTCTTCTGATGCGAAGCTATTCATCATTTGACCTGTGTCATGCGGGCATTCCCGGTTATCGTCACAAGCCGCAAGTGATCCGGTGGCAACGCCTCGTTGTGTGCGTATTGTTTCTTCTACTTGGGCTCGCTTCTGCCAGAGCCAGCGAGCCGTCGTCTCCGGTGAAGGTCATCTATGTGATTCCGAGTTCGCATTGGGATCTCGGATTTATCCGTCCGCCGCAAGAGCAACTGGACGCGTTAAAGCCTCATCTGGATGCTGTCATTCGAGCTTGTGATGCCGATCCACAATTCCGCTGGACCATCGAGAGCGTGTGGCAATTGCAGGCGTGGCTTGACCGCACAAAGGACGATGCCCTGGTCGATCGACTGGCGAAGCTGCTGCGCAGCGGGCAGATCGAGCTGTCTGCTGCGGATGGAAGCATGCATACCGAATTTATGGGTTCGGAAGAACTGAACCGGCTTGTGTATGCGGCTAAGACCGCAGAACAGCGGTTTGGTATCCATGCAACCGTCGCGATGATGAACGACGTGCCCGGATTCTCTATGCGCCTGCCGCAGGTTCTGGCCCGGTCCGGAGTCCGTTACCTGATCACTGGCTCGAATACCGCATTCGGTGGAGGAACGAGCCTTGCGCCAGGAAAGATGCCCATCTATTGGCGCTCTCCCGATGGCAGCAAAGTGCTGATGTGGCAGACGCAGGGAAAAAACGGCGGCTACACAGAAGCGCTGGCCGACTATTACATCGATCCCGATGCAGGCGATCCATATCTGCATACCAGGTTCTATCCAAAAGAATGGAACGGCCTTTCGAACCTCGAAATCATGCATCGCGGCATGCGAAAGCTGCTGGACGAATATGCGGCTGCGGGATATCAGCATTCCATCGCCGCGCTGTTGTACATGCATGATGCCATCGGCCCTGAATATGAGCTGAAGGGGCTCATTCCGAATGTTCGCGCGTGGAATGCGGCGGGTAACTCGCCGCGGATCGTTATCGCTACTCCGTCCGAGTTCTTCGCTGCATTGGAGCGAGAGAGCAATTTCCCAACTTACACGGGCGATTGGAGCGGTCTATGGTCCGCGGTGAAATTGAATTCGCCCGCCATGAGTGCGGATGCGCGGTGGTTACAAGAGCAATTGCCGCGGGCGGAAACTCTCTGGTCCCTGGTGAATCACCTTGTTCCGGATTCGCCCTATCCAGCAGCGGCCATTTCCGACGACTACAGAAAACTTTTCTTGTACGACGAACATAATGGCTCCGGACAGGGAGGCTGGCCCAAGCTCTTGTCACGCGCAGAAGTGCTGGAACAAAACCAGCAGTATGCAGGCTTCCTGCAATCCGCACGAGCCTCAGTCACTGATCTATTGGCGAAAGGCACAGCACAGCTGGTGACGGGACCTCGCACTTCCTCTGGACAGCGCCTGGTGCTGGTCTATAACCCAACGAGCTGGGCGTTCTCCGGCCTTGCGCGCCTTCGGGAAGCAGGCGCTTATGCGATCCGCGACACGAGCAGTGGACAAGAGGTGAAGACTCAGCATGATGAGTCGGGCGAGACATACTTCGAAGTTCATGACGTGCCACCGCTGGGATATCGTACCTACGTTCTGCAGCCAATTCGGGCTGCGACAGAGCCACGGGCGAGTGCGGCGCCTGTTTTACAAAGCCCTTTTTTCGAAGTTCAGTTCGACCCCAAAAGCGGCGAGATAACGCAAGTCACAGACCGGCGCACGAATCGGATCATTCTTGATGCGCGTCGTAATGATTACGCTGGGCGATTGACGATTGGCCACGGCAATCAGCCCGAGTTGTTCACTGCAGCAACAGTGGAACTCCACCATGAACGTGGGCTGCTTTTCGATCGTCTGCGGATTGACAGGCCCGGATCGTACTGGCCTGAAACCATCATCAGCCTGGCTCTCGATCAGCCACGCATCGATATCAAAGAAACCCTCGATAGAAATCGAATGCCTTTTGTCGCCTACAATTCGCAGAGCGCCCGGTATTCTTTCGGATTTCATTTCTCCGGGGCCGACGGCTCGCAAAGATTTGTGAGCAACGGAGAAGGATTGTATCGCTTCCCCGAGGACCTGCTGCCGGGAGCAAAAAGCGACGCTGTTGTGCCAAGACACACTCTCGTGTGGAGTTTCGCGAAAGACAAACAGTCTTATCAGCTCATGCTGGCGCAGCAACAATCCTACTTTGATGAGCTGCCTTTAAAGGGATGCCAGGCTGACTCGACAACTTGTCCGGCAAGCCTTCGTGCTGTTGCCATGCTGAAGTCTGATCAGGCAGAGACACGCGATCAGGGCATCGTTCGCTTTGACTCCTACGAACCGGGATATCCGGCTACATATACATATGTCTTCAGCCTCACGGGCATGTCTGGAGATCCGGATCCCGTTGCTGCGCAACGATTCGATGCAGAGGATGCACTCGACTCAGCAGTGCTGCCTTCAAATCTTCAGCCCAGACAATGGGTGCAATCGTTGCTGTCTCTTAGTTCTCCCAATGTTGTGGTCGAGGTGCTCAAACCAAGTCGCGATGGTAAGCCTGGAGATCTGACGCTGCGTCTCCATGAGATATCAGGGAAAAACACGGTGGTCAGCTTGAAATGTGCCTTTCCTATAACCAGCATTGTAGAAACAACTATGACCGAGGACCGCGAGATTGCAAGAGGGATATCACAGCAGGCGATTCAACTGACCGCCTATCAGACTCTCACATTGCGACTCACAACTGGCTCTGCCGGGAATAGACGGGCGAAGAGCCGGGAGTGATTCATATGCACTGCCACATGAAAATTGTTTATCGAGCCAGGAGATTTTGAAACGTATGGGGCAAGTTCAACACCGGGTCATTCCATTTTTGATGTTTGTAGTTGCTTTGATCGTACCTAGAAGCGCTCTGGCACAGCAGCCGGACTGGGCGGAGCTGGCGTCTTTTCACTACAGCATAGCTGCAGATGTGACTTACGGATATGCAAACAATACTGCCCTGCATTTGGACGTTTGGCAGAATCAGGCGGCTAAAGGTCCTGTGCCAACGCTTATGTATATTCATGGCGGCGGATGGATGATTGGCAACAAAGAAGGCGCAGTACACTTCTTTCTTCCCTACCTTGAGCGCGGCTGGAATGTTGTGAATGTGGAGTATCGTCTCGGCGGGAACTCGCTGGCGCCGGCTGCGGTCGAAGACAGCCGTTGCGCCCTGCGATGGATCTATAACAACGCGGAACACTATCATTTCGATCTGAATCGCATCGTCGTTTCGGGCCATTCTTCGGGCGGTCATCTCGCTCTTATGGTTGGTATGCTGCCGGACGGAACAGCGCTCGACAGCGAATGCCCTGCAGATGCCGACGCTCCTCCTCTGAAGGTTGCGGCAATCGTAAACTGGTACGGCATTACTGACGTCAACGATCTGCTGGAAGGGCCGAACCGGAAGACGTATGCAGTCGCATGGATCGGCGCCAATCCAAACAAGCAGCAATTGGCGAATGAGGTTTCTCCGATCACTTATGTTCGTTCCGGACTTCCACCCATCATCACGATCCACGGCAATAGCGATCCGACAGTGCCCTATTCACAGGCTGTTCGTCTACAGCAGGCGCTCACCACAACGCGGGTAGCCAATGAATTAGTGACGATTCCAGGCGGAGTACACGGAAGCTATCCAGATGCTGAAACGCAGCGCGCATTCCAGGAAGTCTGGAAATTCCTCAGCGCCCACAACATTGAGTCACACTCCGACACAACTTCTGCTGGAAAAAACTAGGCTGTAGAGTTGGCTTGATAGAAGGAACAGCAACTACGCTCCATACGAACATGAACGAGAATCCGACATCTTCGCCGCGAAAAAAGAAGCGCCGTCCAACATTGCGCGATGTGGCTCGCATGGCTGGCGTTGGCACGACAACCGTTTCCCGGGTTATCAATGGCGGTCATTATGTCGACGCAGCAACCATGTCCAAAGTACAAAGCGTTATGGACCGGTTGGGCTATCAGCCAAGCCAGGCGGCGCGCGCGCTGAAAGGAGAAAAGACTCACAGCGTCGGGCTGATCGTTCCAACGCTTCGTGATCCATTTTTTGCGAATCTGGCGAGTGCAGTACAGCAGGTCACCAGACAAAAGAACTATGTACTGATCGTGCTCGCGTCAGAGGATGATCCTCAGCAGGAGACTGCCGAACTGGACAGGTTTCGCAGCTATCGCGTCGACGGAATGCTGGTGGTTCCGCCTCGAGTCCAGACACAGAAATTTCTCAATGCTGTCAAATCGCTCGCGATCCCTACGATCGCTCTTGACCGCCCTCTCGAAACGCGCTGCTCCTCGGTCATTTGCGATAATTTCGACGCTTCAAAGAATGCTGTTCAGCATCTCCTGGCGCATGGCCGTAAGCGGATCTTATGTCTAGGCGGCGATCCAGATCTCTACACTATTAAGGAGAGGATTCGCGGTTACAAAGAAGCAATGGCGACTGCCGGACTGAAACCGCATATTCTTTCGGGATTCGATGCCCAACAACTGTCAAGCGCGCTGAAAGAACGCTTCGTACATCCCCAGGAGCGCCCGGATGCTGTTTTTGCCGCGTATGGCGATGCGTCGGTGCTCGTCTATGAATTTCTTATCGACTATTCTTACAGAGTTCCTCAGGAGGTAGCGCTGATTGGGTTCGATGAGTTCCCTCTTGCCGGCACACTTCGTCCGACACTGTCGGTAATCCGGCAGCCAATCAATGAGATTGGCGTTACGGCGGCTCGCGTATTGTTCGAACAGATCGAAGGCGACCCGGGAACGCCACGGCAGATCACCATCGCCACAGAGCTGATCCCGCGTATGTCTTGCGGCTGTGTGTCCGTAGCCAATGCCTCGCATAACCTGATGTAGAGCCGTCGCTGCATCGCCTCATACCCAGAGCAACGGCTGGCGAATGGGATAATTGCGGATAATCTCTTTATCTGTGGGATCAGGATTCAGCTTCTTCCAGAGCGCGATGTACTCGGCGCGATGACATGCCAGGCCGGCAAAAAGCAATCCGGGAGACCTTACCGGCAACGCATCGAAATGCTCCACGTCCCGTCGGTATGGCCATTTATTTCTGTCGAGAAGATATGGATAAATAAATGCCGCAGACTTACAGAGACCACGGCCATCCGGCAGAGAGAAAGTTGTGAGGTCTACTCCGGAGCCTTTCAGAGATTGCGCCAGCCCGGCCATCACATCAAAGTTGAATATTGAGTAACTGTAAGGCTTTGTGCGCGTAAGTTCCTTTGGGAAAGAACCATTTACTGCCAACTGGTCTGACAGCAATGTATCTGTGAACCACTTTCGGATCTCATCACGTGTTTCTTCGTCACGGATCAACCGCGCGTATTCCGACGCTTGTAAGGCCCAGCATGTCGCATGATTATTGAGGGCTGCACGCTCCTGCCTTCCCTTCTGGCTGGTCTTCATCCAGTCCAGATACTCTCGAAACCAACTCTTCACTCCTTGCATATCGTTTATGGAAAACGCAGAGGAATCGAGGAGGCTGGCGCCCCGGGCTACTTCGACAAGGTGAAGAGTATCGATAATGCCGTAACTGCGCCCGGTAGAAACACCGCGGACTCCCTGCGCGAACTCCAGATTCGGATTCATTCGCGTGGATGGAGTTACGAACCAGGCGCGAAGATAATCGCTGGCACGTTTCGCATATCGAGAATCGTGCGTTAGTGCCCAGGCGGCCGTAAGTGCAGGCATCCTGATAGAGAGCTCCACCATTACCCTGCGGTGCTCGTTGAAATTCTGCGGATTGCTCTGGCCATCGCGGTTGATGTAAGGACCATTGGGGTTCTTCGGATCGGGCCAGAAGTAGTCGGCCTGAGAGTAGAAATCGTGGATATCTCCGGGACTATCGTGAGTCGGAAAGGTGGTAATTGTTTTGATTTCCAAGGGAAGATATTCACCTGCAGCCCGTAAAATCCTCGCCCGGTCTGTTTGCGCCACCATCCTGTAAGCTGCAGATCTCTCAACTGCTCCCGCTGCGTCTATCGCCTCTGCTATTACCGCAGCACCAATTCCGGCGCAGAACTCTCTTCGAGAAAGCCTCATCAACGACCCATGGTTACTTTCATATTTCTTCCCGCTTATCCTCATTTAACGGAAACATCAAGAATATAGATAAATATATAAGGTGCTGCCATCTTAGATGAGTTCCGGCTTGGGTGGCGTGATTGTGAAGTTGAGCTGTTGTGTGCCAAGTCGTGGATGTGTAGCACGGAGCATTACGGAGCCGGACTGCTCCAGAGCGCGGATCCAGACAGCGCCTGTGCCTCCAACCAGAGAGAAAGGGTTATCGCCAATGAGCTGAGCGGGGCCGGAAAGATGGAAGACGATGGCATCATTTGCAATGGGGCGAATGACGCCAAACTCATCTGTAACGCGCAGGACAACGCGGGTAGTATCGGCGCCATCAGCGCACAGTTCGAGATCATCAGCAGCGGCATGAAACTGGCGATTGACGCCGCGGCCTGAAAAAGTTTTAGAGATTACCTGCTTTCCCTGGATAAAGCCGTCTATGCGCAAGTTCCCCCAGTTGCGTATGGCTTGCTTCTCAAACAGGACAGAGAAAGGTGGATATGGCAGGTTCGGAAATTGCTGACGATCGGGGTCGGCCTCGGCGAACTGCTGAAAACCAGAACCGGCGTCTAGAAAAAACTTGAGGTGGTCACAGTTAGAACAGACCAGAGCGATGGTGAAACCGGTATTTTCGTCGTTGCGCGCCCAATGAAAGGCCGGTTCGAGAACAATCTCTTCCTTTGGATCGCACTGTGATTTGTAAAAGCCGGCAGCGAGTTTCGGCAGGCGAAAGATATCGGAAACTCCGTGATAGCAGATACGGTCTCCGCTACCGAAATTAGAGTGCGTGTTGTAGTCGAAGGCACACCAGCCAATACCACCGGAAAAGCCGGGAGCGGAAGCTATCTGATCATGAATGCGGGCATGCCGCAGCGTGTGCTCGCGCTGCCGTTCAGAGTTGTCCGTAGAGCGCGTAGGAAAGGTGTGGCCAACAAACTCTGTGTTCAGATATAGCGGCGCGACCGGAGCATGCAGCGGAAAGCCGAAATCATTATTGGTGTAAACGTCTTCGAGCAATTCCGAATTAAGGTTAGAGCGAATGCCGCCGGTCTGCCTCGTTCTGTCCAATTCGTGTGCGAGAGCATTGGTGCGGGTGTAGAAATCATGATCATCCCTGGACTCATTGATGCGAACACCCCAGAGAATGATCGAAGGATGATTCCAGTCCCGGCGAATCATACGGCTGACGTTATCGACCGCCAGGTCTTTCCATGCTGCATCCCCGATGTGTTGCCATCCGGTAATTTCTTCAAGCACCATAAGGCCCATTTCATCGCACGCATCAAGAAAGTGGCGCGATTGCGGATAGTGCGAGGTGCGGACAATGTTGCACCTCAGTTCATGGCGGAGGATGTATGCATCACGGCGTTGTACCCGCGCCGGCATGGCCTGGCCTACGAATGGGAAAGTCTGATGCCGGTCCAGGCCGCGCAGCTTCACAATACGGCCATTGAGCGAAAAGCCGGAGGGAGTGAAGCGGGCCTCACGAAATCCAACGCGTCGGCTATCCCGATCTTCAATGTGTCCGCTGCGATGAAGCATTACATGAACGGTATAGAGTTTAGGGTGCTGAATATCCCAGGTCTCGATGCCCGAAATATGGTCCAGGGTAAGAACCTGCGAAGCCCCTCCCGTTGAAACCGGCTTCAGTGCCAGCGCAGCAGACCGCGTAGCCAGGACTGAATTGCCATCGCGCAGTTCAACCTTCAGCTCCATACCTTCCTGCGCTTGTACAGCTGTCTCAAAGAAGCATTCAACTTCAAGCGATGGAGTGGACGAGAGCGGATCGATAGCACGAGCGGCAATATTTTCAATAAACAGCAACGGCACGATGCGAAGGTTGACCTCGCGATAGATACCTCCAAAGGTCATGTAGTCGACCTCGTAACCAAAAGGAGGAATATCTTTGCGTTCGGTTGAATCAAGATGGACGGCGATGACGTTATCGCCATCCCAATTCACGAACTGCGTAAGTTCGAAGGAGAACGGCGTGTAACCGCCTTTGTATTCGCCAAGCTGGTGCCCGTTCATCCAGACCGTGGAAGCGGTCATGGCACCTTCAAAGTCCACAAAGACGCGCTTTCCCCGAGCAGCGCGAGGAAGACGGAAATGACGACGGTATGTGGAAATGAATTCATACTCCGCGTCGTCAAAATTGTGCCACGGAAGCAGCTTGTTGGTATGAGGCAAAACAACACGAGTGAAGTTCTTATCGTCAAAGCCTGGCTCTGTGTCTCCTGCCGTAACACTGGGATGAAACAGCCAGCCGCGATTCATGGGGAGAATACGCGGGAAGCTTTTCTGCGGTGCAGCTGATTGGCCAGCCATCTCCTGTACCGCTGCGGGTATCAGAGAAGCACCTGCAACAAGACTGGTGGATTTAAGAAAAGATCTGCGGTTCAATGCTTCTCCTGGGTAAATGCAGGACGCTCTGCGCTGAATTCAAGCTCGTTCGACCAGTGGGTCTTCCAGTCGTCGTGAAACGTGAAGGAGTTTGTAGTAGAAACGCTGCGGCCAGTGGCTAGCTCGTGAGCAGGGCCTTTGTTGTCGCTTACGCGGCAGGTAAATTTTATGGACTCACCCCGCTGGATGCGGGCATGCACCTCGGGCATTTCGCTCCAGGGAATCGCGGCTTCCACAATTCTGGTTCCGCTTTCATAGCGAGTGATCAGTTTGCCATCAACGGGTCCGCCATCAACAGGAGAGTGCATCTGACGCGGGAAAAAGTGCTTACGCGGTATCCCTGGCGATTGAAGCCGCCATATCTCTGTACCTCCTCCAAAGGCAGAAGAAACAGTGTTCAATGCAAATTCGTAATCGGTGTCCCAATACGTGATGAAGTGCGGCATCACTCCAGGCGGATGCGGCAACAGGGGTTTGGCCGGCAAAACATTGAAGGCAATCTGCACGTTGTCATGCTCGCCGCTGCCAGAAGGCACATCGAAATGACGGCGGTAAGAGTAATGACGCACACCTGTGGGCCAGATCAGCTTTGTTCCATCCGGAGCCTGCACATCTGAGGGATAGAAATAAGAATCATCATCGCGCTTCGCGAATCGAACCATGCCCGCGTCTGGAGTGGTGTCAGCAATTTTTGCGGCAAAGTAGAAGAAGCGGTCATCGTAGGCAAGATAGGCGGTAGCGAGATTGCTTCCGGCTCCGAGAGTGAAGTCCTTGTAAGGGAGCCATGCCTCTTCGGTGAGATTAGCGCCTATTCCAGTGCCGGGAAGGATCTGTGGAAGCACGCCGGTCCAATCCTTCAAATCGCCATCAACAGTGATAGTGCGATAAGCAATGCGGTTGACATGAAGCTCTTCGTGATGCGTAGCCTTGCCTTCTGCGCCCGCATCTACAGAAGCATCCAGGGAATATATGTTCTGCGGTGAAGGTGAAGCTGGTGGAAGAGGAAAGACCACGTCTCGCGTCTCGTTCTCTTTAAGACGCACCTGCTGTGCTGTAAGCGAGAGCGGCAGGCCGGTAAAGTGAGCAGAGACTGTGGCATCTATCGGCCGATTCAGCACATTTGTGAGAGTCAAGCGCAATGAAGAGCCGGCCTGCAGCGGAGATGTCAGATCGTGCGCGACAATCTCTACTGGATCAATGCCATATATCTTCGCCGAGTGCATCGCTGACAGCAGAGCGACAAACGATCCTGTGCGGCCATCCCCGCGGAGGAAGTAGCCGCTGCCATTGAGAGGGATGGTGAGTGCGCCGCCTGAAGCAGGCAGTGCATTGCCGTTACTGTCGAAGGCATGCAGGCGGTGCTCCGGGTCGTGGAGAATTATGTGCGCATCAGGCGCGAGATGCACTGAGCGAAAAACAGTGCGATTGGGATCGTACAGCGCCTTGAGATCGCCAAGCACGACGAGAGTCCCATCTTCGTCCGGCTTTGCCGCACTGGGCAGGCCGTCGAAAGTGAAGACCCAGGGAAGGCCATTTGGAAACAATAGCTGGTGAAACTCGCGCTGCCCTATGAATTTTTGCGTCGCTGCAACAGCTGCTGCAGGAGCCCATACCTGCACAATGGATACGGGCTTTCCATCGATGGTAAGGTTGTGGCTGTCGTAAACATTTCCGCCGTAGATTCCAGCAGTGCGGCTTTGGCCTTGCGCACGCATGGAAGCAATCACGGCCGGAAAGCGATCTTCAGAGTTGGCGATCCAGCTTTCGGTATCCCATACACGAACAGGGCCGTAAGGTCCCTTGCGGTTTCTCCATGCAAGCTCTTCTGCCGCATCAGCAGCGAGTGGCTGATAGTGAACGCTGATAAAGTCCAGCCATTTAAGAAATTTGTCTGAGCCGTCAGCGAAGAGCTTGTCACGCGCATTGGAAGAGGAACATGTTCCTCCGATGAGAACCTGGACGCCAGCCTTTTTGCGGGCAGCCTCCACTCCCTGCGCCATGCTGGTGTATATCTCCTGGTAGCGTTGAATATCCGCTCCCCATCCAGAAATAGAGGTGCTTTCCCAAGGCTCATTCCAAAGCTCTACAGCATTCAGGTTGCCGCTGGGCCAACCGTAGCGAGTGACCAGGCGCTCCACCCACTTCTGAAAATCTGCGTCGTATTGTGGCAGCCATGCTTCATCAGACTTTGTCTTGAGCATTTTTCCGTCCGGAGTGAGCCACGGACGCGGGCGCCCCAGCGGCTGCGTTTCCATCGACCCGTTATCCAGCGTAAGCATGACCGACACGTCGTGCTGCCTGGCCCAGCCCATGTAGAGATCAAGATTGCTTTCGAGTTTCGCATGCTCCAGCGCTGACTCAGGGGCATAAGAGGCTGACAGGCGCATGGCTTTGACCCCAAGCCTCTCAAATAGTTCAAGCACCTTCTCATTCATGAATTGCGGCCATGTGGCATCAAGCGCATATGTTGGAAATTGCACACGACCCCGGTCCGGCACAGTGGAGCGGACCATAGCAGCTGCGAATTCCCTGCCCTCACCTTCTACATCAGCGACCAAAACATATCCGCCGAAGCGTTCCGGCACCTGAGGTTTGATGACAATGTCCTGCGTACTGGAAGGTGGAAGATCTAACCGGAATGGCGTTGCGTTCTCGTTCGCAATTCTTGAAACATGAGGCGCCCATATCTCTCCGGCCGGCACCTGTGTCCTATAGCTGATGAGCTGCATAACACCTGCAGCCTGTATCAGGCGTGTCGTTTTATTTTTGAAGCGGAAAGTGAGAGAAGCGGACTCGCCTGGCAAAAGGACGTTCACACCAGTTGATGGGCCTGCGGATACGGCTATCTCCTCTACGGAATAATCTCTGGCCTGCTGGCTGAGAGAGAGCCCGAAGGCTTCAGCATAACCCGGCATGCGCGCACCGGTGACCATCTGTGCTCGAATAGTTGGGCTTGAGATGAGTATGACAACAATGCAACCAAGGATGCGTGAAATACGCCAACTGCTACTTGCCATAGTCGGAGCCTGATTCTGTTTGATTTGGTTTCTCGCTCATTTGCAGTACAAGCGTGGAGCCGCTCACGATGTCACTGTGTTGAAACCCAGTTTGGCGCATCAGCTTTCCATTCAACATGACTGACTGCACATAGAGGCTCTTCTCAGAGTTACGATTAGCGAGAATCGTGAAAGTTCGTCCATTGTCCTGATGGATCTTCACACTGGTGAAGAGTGGAGAACCGATGGTATAGACAGGCGTTCCCGGACATTCCGGATAAAACCCCATCGCGCTCAACACATACCAGGCGGACATTTGGCCAGCATCATCATTACCGGGCAGACCGTCGGGTCCAGTGTGGAATTGCGAACGCATAATCTCGCGCACACGCTCCTGAGTTTTCCATGGAGCCCCTGCATAGTTGTACAGATATGCGATGCCATGGCTCGGCTCATTTCCCTGGTCGTAGAGATTCTTTGCAAAGAGGCCATCAAGCCTGGCGATAAATCTGGGAGGTTCGCCACTCGCCTGGATGAGGCCGGGAATATCCTGCGGCACAAAGAAGGTGTACTGCCAGGGAACTCCTTCCGTCACATACGAAGCAGGCTTTGATGGATCAAATGGCGTCACCCATTGACCATTCGCATGGCGTCCACGCGCAAAGCCAGTGGATGGGTCGAACACATTGCGCCAATTCGCAGACCGTTTGCGCAGCACTTCAGCATCATCGGTATGGCCAAGCGCCGCGGCAAATTGTGCACTCACATAATCGTCGTAGGCATACTCAAGCGTCCGTGACACCTGCTCGTGATGATGAAACGCATCGAGCACTTCATCTTCCAGAGGGATGAATCCATAGCGCGAATAAGAATCGAGTGCGCGTCTACCCTTGCCTTCTACATATTGATCGCGGGGTGGCGTTACAAATGCGTTCTGCCGTATGAGGCGCCAGGCGCTGGCGACATCGAAGTTGCGCAGTCCTTTGTTGTAAGCATCGACAATCACCGGTGCGGCGTGGTCGCCTATCATCTCGGAGGTGTAGCTGTTCCAGGTAGGGAAAATAGGTAGAAATCCGCCCTGCTCGCCTTTATCGATCAGGCTCTGCACCATCTGTTGATCCCGTTCAGGGTCAAGAATAGTAAGCAACGGGTGAAGTGAACGGAAAGTATCCCACAGAGAAAAATCGTCATAGTAGGCAGAGCCAGCAGGTGCATGATGGAGCCTGCCTTCTTGGGCGAATCCGTTGTATGTGCCATCGGCGTCGCTGACGATTCGCGGTGCAAGCGACGCGTGAAATAACGCCGTGTAGAAAGTGATCTGTTGCTCACGAGTGCCGCCTTCGATCTCAATCCGCTCCATCAGATGTCTCCAGGCTGCTTCGGCAGCGCGGTGCACCTGCTCGAAATCCCACCCGCTTTCTTCAGACTCAAGATTCTTTTCCGCCTCTTCAATACTGGTGAAAGAAGTACCGACCTTGACGAGAATCTGTACACGCGCTGTATCTGCAAACGTGATAAATGCACCTGGTTGAGAACAGGGCTTATTCACTCTACCGGAATGCTGCTCAATGTCTGAGCCGCACCATGTGCCAAAGCTGGCAACATCTTCCCGGAAGCGGACGGCAAAGTATCCACTGAAGCCCGCCGATTTGCCGGCACCTTGATAGATACGCACGACGGGGTTATAGCCAACGATCTCGTGCTGCTCAGGCCGAACTTCTACGAAGCCCTGCCCTGCTCTCACATTGGGCTGCACCAGGAGATGGCGTGGCCCCCGCGCAGGATAGGTGAGCCGCAACATTCCGGCCCGTATAGTTCCGGTCAATTCAACCTTTGTCTGGTAATCCTGTAGAAATACCGAATAGAATGCCGGCGACATGGTTTCAGAGCTATGCGAAAACCGCGAAGCACGTGCGGCTGGTGTAACTTTCAGATCGCCAACCACCGGCATAAGAGTGACACTGCCGTAATCCTGTGTACAGCTGCCGCTGAGCCAGTGACTGCCGCGAAACCCTGTGAGCTTGTCGTCCTTGAAGTAATAAGGCGACAGGCACTTATTCTCAGTAGGCTGTGTTTCTGGCGTCCAACCTGTCATGCCGAATGGCATGCCGACAACCGGATATGTCTGCCCATCATGCGCCGTTCCGATTCGAGGATCAACCAGTTGATAGGGAGCTGTCGCGCGCAGCGATGACTGAGAGAAGGCAATCCTACAGCAGAAAAGAAGCACCACCAGCGCAACATAGCCGACTCTTCCCTGCTGTCTATGCCTTCTTCTGAACAGCCGATACTGCACAATCTCTCCCATCTGTCCTTGTCGTTGTAAATGCTATAGGGAAGGCTGATCAACGGATCTTTAGCTACGTTGAACGTGTCTCACATTGTGAAATCAGAATGCAAGACATGAAAGATTTCGCCGGTTTCTTTCCATCGCGCAACATCGGCAACACAATGACTGCGACATACACGTCACAGTCATTGTGCTGCATTCAGGCTAGAAGGTAAATTCCGCACCTACGCGGACAATGCGCGACATACCCGCAGTCTGCGATTGATTGAACTGCCCGAAGTTTGCTGCCACAACCGGCGTGACTGTGCCGGTGACATTGGAAACAGTGTTGGAGCTGTTCAGCTGATGATTGCTTCCGTAATAAACGGGATGGTTGAAGACGTTGTTGAAGGTGGCATTCACATTCAGATGGTAGCGCTCTCCAAAAGCAACTCCTTTGCTGAACTGCATGTCGAAGAGAGCTTCACGCGGGCTGCGGGCGCCGGCAAGCAGCCGCGGTGCATTGCCAAGGGCAGGATGATCGAGCGATCCCGGAACCGCAAATGCGGCAGGATTGAGATATGACGTGAAGTCGGAGTTCAACGCGTTCTTTTTCCAATTCTTGTTGATAAGAGGAACGCCGGGAACAATATCAGGGCGAAGAGTGTAGCCCGAAGGCAGCGCGTTCGCGGTGCAATACTTGGCGGAACCACTGGCAGTGCAGCCGTTGGTGCCGGATGGCGTGACGGAAACGAAGTAACCGGTTGTTCCAAGCGTGATCGCGCTGGGCAATCCGTCCGTATAGGTAGCGATGCCTGCGGTAGAAATGTTACCGATCAACTGGTTCAGGAAACCGTTGTGCGTATCCAGCCACTGTCCCTTCCCTATTGGGAGGTCAAAGGTATAGCCAATCTTGAGAGCGCTGGCCTGATCAAAGCTGGACACAGACCACTCCGCCCTCGAGTCATAAGGATTCTGCGGAGGCGCAGAGCCGAACCCACCCGAGTTGGCTCCGGTATTGGTGTCTGGAACGTTATCCATCGTCTTGGACCACGTATAGTTGGCCAGCACAGAGAGGCCATAGCCAAAGCGCTGGTTCACGCTTAAATAAAGGCCGTTGTATTCCATGGTGCCGCCGCGCGGGTAAATCTCGGGAAGATTCTGATTGAAGAAATTCTGATAAGGATTCAACCTTTGCAGATTGGTTTCCGAGACCAGAGCGCCGTTCTGCGTAATGCCGTATTCGTTGGGCGAAGATGCGCCAAGGTTCTGGTGAGTCTCTACCGCGTTGATGATTGTGCCCAGGCTCGGCGTGTTGAGCGCGTTCGTAAAAGGTCCAATCAGATGCGTGCCTTTGGTTCCGTTATAGCTTGCCTGTAGAACGGTATACGCCGCAGGCTGGTATTGCACTGTGAGCGACCAGCTTTGCGTATACGGCACAGAGTTGCTCTGTGAAATGAAGACCGGCGCCAGGCCTGTAGAGTACAAGATAGGACCACGATTGCCTGCCAGCGCCGTATAGGCAGAAGTGAGAGGGCCAACAGGATTGGTAATGTAGTTGACCGTCGAGTTCGGAGTCACACCACCGCTTTGATTTCCGACAGTCTGAGAAGCCACATTGAAGTTGGGATCGGGAATGTTTTCATAACCAGTAAGCGGCAGCCGCTGCAATGTGTATGCAGCCCGCACCGTCGTGCGAGGAGTAGGCGAGTAAGCAAAACCAAGGCGAGGCTCAAAGCCTTTGTAGTTGATTGGCCAGAGCGAGCGTGGATTGCCGCATGCATTCGAAAAACAAAATGCCGTCGTGGTAGGAAGCACGCCATTGAGATTTCCCGGCTCATTGAGACGGATGAACGCCTGGTTATCGTACTTTTCCATGCGAGGCGTTTCCAGCTCGTAACGCAGTCCAGCATTGATCGTCAGCTTTGGAGTAATACGCCAGTCATCCTGGAAGTAGCCGGCATAATAGCGCCAGCGATAGTAGCCGGGAACCTCGACAGGCGTATTGCTGAAAGCAGAGATGGTTCCAAGTATGAGAGTAGCGAGTGGCGCTCCGCCTGCAGCGCCATTGTTAGTTTGCGCGGCGAGGAAGTTGTACTTACCTCCAGTGGCTCCACTGAGGTCATACTGGCTCGATTGAATCCAGCGAACATCTGCGCCGAACTGGAACAGGTGATTTCCATGTGTCCAGGTAACATCATCACCGACGATAAAGTTCTGGTCGACCTGGATTGCGGCGTTGGAAAGTCCCATTTGCATGGTATAAGCAACGCCGTTCTGGTTCAGGTTTCCAAGGCTGGGAAAACCATACCCGGAAGATGAGGGCGTAAGCCCGTAAGCGCCGGCAAAGTCTTTGGTCTGCGTAATAGGCGGCGGCAGGCGCTCCTGATTCACCCGCATGAACGAGTAGTGGAAGCTGTTCACAATGCTGTTTGAAAAGAGATGCGTATACCCAAGAGCTATGTCATGGGTATGAGCAGCGTCTGTCGGCACAATCGTCAAGGGATTGGATGCATCCACGGCAAAGAACCTGTTTGCAATAACAGGAACAACGGTGTAGCGAACAAAAAGCTGGTCTGTATTGTTGAAATGCTGATCGATCCGAATGGAGTAACGATTGTCTACATTGTTGACGCCGCGTTGATACGTAGCATTTGTGCCATCATTCTGAGAAGTAGCCTGGGCGTTGTCAAACCTCACATACGGTCCGGGATTGCTCGGCGTCGGGAACAAGGACAGAACATACTGTGCGAAAGGATTTTTCGCCAGCTGTGCTGACACATCGTCATTTGGAATTGCCCGAATCTGCGAGGCATCGTATGGGCCATTGGGAAATCCATCTGCATTTACCGTCGATTGATAGTTAATCGCACCAATGCGTGGCGCTGCCAGCGCTGCGGCATAGCCTGACGATTTCAGGATGCTCTGGTTCAACAACGTGAGTGAATTGTGAAGATGACCTGCAAGCTCATCCGGAGTGGGAAAGGTGCCACGAAAACCAAATGAGCTGTTCATGCGCGCCGGTTCAACACCGACAAAAAAGAAAGTGCGGTCGCGGTGCGGATAGATTTTGGGTATCCAGACAGGACCACCAACATAGAACCCGTAATAATTCTCGTGCAACGCATTGGGCGAGGTATTCCCGTCAGGAAATGCATTAAAGAAGGGATCTGTGTGCCGATAAGTAACCGCGCCGTGATAGTCCCTGGTCCCGGCTGCACTGCTCTGCACAATGACTCCTCCCCCGGTACGGCCGTACTTGGCAGATAATCCGGTAACGATTGCAGTTGTCTCCTGAACCTCCTGTCCTGACAAATTGACCCCAGTACGCGCGTAGCTCGCCTGAGTTACATCGGAACCGTCGACAACAACCGAGCTGGTGCCCGGAGGCGCGCCGCCCACGACGAGGCTGGCTCCCGGTACCACGTAACTCGTGTAAGCATTCGGATTTTCAGTTGAGATTCCGCCGGGCTGCAATGTGTCGCCCTTTACGCCCGGAGCAAGCAGCGTTGCTTCAAGAGAACTCCGCTCCGGATACGGGAGGTTTTCGACGATCTTGTGATCGATCGTAGTGGTCACATCCGATTCGTTCTTGTTCAGCAGATCGACACTTGCATTGACGGTGACCACAGCATTGGCCCTGCCGATGCTCAGCGAGATGTCAAGGGTAGTCACACCAACACCGGCTACCGTGACAGATTTTGTCGTCTTCTGCTCGAAACCATCCGCCGAGACATTTACTGTGTACTGACCGGGATTCAGCGATGGCACCTGGAAAGCGCCCTCATCATTCGTCACGGTGCTCTGGAGAACGCCGGTTGTGTCACTGACTACTTCAACCCTGGCATGGGGTATCACAGAGCCACGAGTGTCGTGGACCGTGCCTCCGATGGAGCCCTGCCCAGTTTGCGCTACGAGCGCTGCTGGCAACAGCAGAATGCCAGCCAGGGCCGCAACAATGAAATTGTGGGAACCGAACCAAAGTGCTGCTATGCGGCAACGCAACAACCTGACGCAGCCACTCTCTTCAGTGGTCTTCTTGTTTTTACTTCCAACGTACATACTGCCTCCTGGTCTCTACAGCGCGACCGGAATCCTGCGCGAACGTCCGCGTTATGCTTCCGTGAATACATCGCACGTTACGATTACAACGGGCTTTGTAGGTTCTGCCTTTGTGCCCTGTCAACGGAGAAAATAAAAATTCACAGACGTATTGATTCGTTTCACTCTGCGCAACGCATCCTCAATAAGCACACTTCTACTTTGAAAAGAGAAAGACACAGAAGCCCTCGTAATCTAAGAATTCGTCTGGGATTTTAGATCACCGATCAAACACATATTGATCGCCTTTGGTGAGTGCATCAGTGTTTCACTGAATAAAACAATTTTCCTTACGCTAGCGAACAGCTACGACACGATCTGGCACCCTCTTCATCCAGGTGTCATTGGGATAGATCTTGTTGACATTGTCGGGTGTGATGATTTCATGCTCAACGAAAACAGCAGGGGCCACAGGTTTATGCCTGAGGATATCGAGCGCCAGCTGAATAATTCGCGTACCGTAGGTTTCAGGAAAATACGCTACGGAACAGACCAGACGGGATGATGGCCGGCGCATCTCCTCCCGAGCAGCCAGGCTTCCGTCCTGACCTGCGACTGCACAGGCACTTTCGAGACCAGCTTCGCGGAACGCATGCAATGCTGCCAACGCCGTAGAATCGTTCACCGCACCTACCAATGCACGCTCAGGCCGCTTGCGGCGCAGGTGTTTTCGCACGATATCCAGTGTGGCCTCGAACTGCCCGCCCTTTGTGTCGTAATGGTGTGTGGGGATGGTGCGGCCATTCGGCAGGAGTTCACCAATGCCATCTACGATCCCTGTGAGACGCGCATTGAGCAGCGGGCCAGCTGCATCGACACCGAGCAGGATCAGCTGTTCTGGATTTGCTTTCCAGTGGCGCGTTGCCCATTTGGCCAGATGCCGTCCAGCCATGCGGCCGGCCTTGTAGTTGTCGGCTCCGAAATAAACAGCACCCGGGTGAGGAATATCGAGAGCAATGAATGGAATGCGCGCGTCAGAGAATTTGGCCGCAATCTGCGCCGCGACAGCAACGTTGATCTGCGAATCGACAACCAGATCGACTTTCTCGGCAATGAACTTGTCGGCATTCTGGAGCGCGACCCTTGGACTGAATTCGTTGTTTGCGATAAGCAAATCGATGTTGGCCGCCGCAGCCGCGACAACCAAGCCATCTGTAACCGTTGCGGTAAAAGGAAGCAGGTTGCTCTGCGACGCGTAGCCAATGCGGAAACGCCGCGAGCGTGAAATCTGAACCGAAGAGCGATATCCATGCTTGCCGGCACGTTCAAGCACCCGCGTCTCCACCAATGTTTCGAGAAGCCGAAAAGCAGTGGCCTTGTGCAGGCCGGCGCGAGCGGCAATCACACGGAGATCCAGAATTTCAGAAGTTGACGTGAAAGTATTCAAAATCTCCACCGCACGCACAACGGACTGGATCGTGTATGAGCGCTTGCGAGCAGGATTATTCGCTGCTGCGGTGGTAATGTCATGTTTCTTCATATAAGACCTTGTATCGGATTGTTGCCGCTCGGAAACGAAGCGCTTTGACGGACTCATGGGCCAGTGAATTGACTCTTCTCTGCATACAAATAACGAAACTGCATTTCACATCATAAAACGATTCTTTCGAACACGGATTCCTGCTCTCAATTGCGCCCCGCCCCGACTAAGATGATGAAGCTGGTTTTAACCGTCCGAGCCGCGCTCGAATGAGCATCGCAAAATTACCGGAAACAAACGTATTCTCGCAACGACTGCAACTTTCCAAAGAACATGCGTTGCCGGAATTCTGATATGAGGTTTGAAGTATGGAGCAGACCTGGCGCTGGTTTGGACCAAGTGATCGAGTCACACTGCGAGACGCTCGAGAGGCCGGTGCGGAAGGCATCGTCACCGCATTGCACGAAATTCCTGCGGGTCAAGTCTGGCCGGTCGAGACGATCGGGCAGCGGCAGGCTGAGATCGAGGCAGCAGGATTGCAGTGGAGCGTTGTTGAGAGTCTCGACATTACCGAGACGGTGAAAATGCGCGCGCCCGGATGGCAGGGTCATGTAGAAAATTTCAAGCAGTCCCTGAGAAATCTGGCGAAGTGCGGCATTCGCACCGTGGCTTACAACTGGATGCCTCTTTTCAGCTGGATGCGGACACATCTTCACGCGCCGGCTCCGGGCGGCGGCTTTACCACACGATTCGACACAACTGCATTCGCCATGTTCGACCTCTACCTGCTAAAGCGCAAAGGCGCTGAGGAAGAGTGGGGCGAAGCACTGAGCCGTGAGGCACATGTCTACTTGCAGTCACTTTCGGAAAAGGAACGAGATGAACTGCAGGGAACCATTCTGCACGGACTACCGGGAGGCAATGGCAGCTATACCCTGCAGGAGGTGCGGAACCTGCTGGCAGGATATGCGGACTTCGACAGCATTGCCTTCCGTGAAAATGCAGGTGAGTTTTTGCGATCGGTTTGCCCTGTGGCCGCAGAGCTGGGAGTGAAGTTGTGCATCCACCCGGATGACCCACCGCGGCCATTGCTGGGCCTGCCGCGCATCGTGAGTACGACAGCCGACCTGGATTGGCTGATGGCACAGTCCGATGTAGAGGCAAACGGAATTACCTTCTGCACCGGGGCTCTGGGCGTCAGGGCAGATAATGATCTGACCGCGATGGTTCGCCGCTTTGCCCCCCGAATCGCCTTCTTTCATCTGAGATCTACACAACGGGAAGGCATACTGAAAAACGCAAACAATCAACCCATGGAGAGTTTCTTTGAAGCCGCGCATCTCGAAGGAGATGCTGACCTCATCCAGATCGTTATAGAAATTGTGAGGGAAGAGCGCAGGCGAATCGCTGACGGAGACAACGCTCCAATCCCCTTTCGAGCCGACCATGGTCAGGAGCTCCTGAATGACAGAGAGCGGGCAGCAGCGCCAGCCTATCCAGCGGTGGGACGTCTTCGTGGACTGGCGGAGCTTCGAGGTGCAATGCGCATGGCAGAACGTCTGATGGCGGAAGAGAGATGACGGTGGAATCTTATAAGGGAAAAAATGCGATCATCTTCGGAGGATCATCAGGGATCGGCCTTGCCACGGCACAGCTTCTTCACAGCCGAGGCGCAAGAGTCACCATCGCTGACCTCCACGCTCCTCCCGGCAATGGAATCGATCCGACATCATGGGTCTGCTGCGATGTGATGAAACAGCCGCAAGTTGATGCTGCAGTTGCGGCCGCTGCAGGCCGCGAGGACCTGCACTGGCTCGTGTACAGTGCCGGAATTCAACGTTATGGAACGGTCCTTACAACACCGGTGGAAGAGTATGACCTTGTGCAGGCAGTGAATGCTCGTGGAGCGTTTCTCGCAGCAAGGTCTGCGATTCCGCAGATGAAGCAAGGCGGCTCTATTGTAGTGGTATCGTCGGTGCAGGCCCAGGCCTGCCAGAACGGCGTAGCCGCCTATGCCGCGAGCAAGGGCACGCTCGAAGCCCTGACGCGGGCGATGGCCGTGGATCATGCAAAAGATAACGTACGCGTAAACTCAGTGATGCCGGGCACTGTCGATACACCGATGGTGCGTGCCTCGGCCGATTCATTCCGGGGCAGTGCATCACAACAGGATGTATTGCAGGAGTGGGGCAGCTTTCATCCAGTTCAGAGAATCGCACAACCGGAAGAAATAGCACAGGTCATTGCTTTCCTTTTGAGTGATGAGGCCTCGTTCCTGACCGGATCTTCGTATCGCATAGATGGAGGCCTGCTCGCCCAGCTGCCGGTGCGGTTATAACTGAAACCGGTACGACGGCAAACCAGCTACTTCCACCTGCATACTGAAGAGAGCGCCGCTATATTCTCCTTCGTCGACGTCGGATGCAGTTGCAGAGGTGATATAGAGCGTCTTCAGATCTGGTCCGCCAAAAGCACAGGTCGTTGGGTTCTTCACAGGGGTTTCGATAATTTCCACCATTGATCCATCCGGAGCAAAGCGCACAATACAACTGCCACCATATCGGCAGTTCCAGAGATAGCCTTGCTCGTCCATTGAAGAGCCGTCGGGCAGTCCTCGTTGAAAGCCTTCGGTAAAGATTTCTGGATGATCAATCGCGCTCATATCGTGGTCGAAAGCAGCAGAGTAAATGCAGTTACGCTGCGTATCACCAAAAAACAGGCGCTGCCCTGCAGGCGACCAAGCCACAGTATTTGTAATTCCGATATTGGCATGCCAGATCCGTGTTCTACCGCTTCTATCAAGGCAGAGCAGTTCACCGAGATTTTCGGTGACTGGCGTACTTCCTCCATCACTGCGAACATTGTTTTGCATTGTGCCCAGCCAAAGCGCGCCGTCCGGCCCCACACGCGCATCGTTACATCGCACCGCAGGCCATGAAGGAAGTTGAAATAGGGTCGCGGTTTGACTGCAGCTTCTGGTGCTCCACAGAATGACACCGCCTCCCAGAACGACAAGTAACTGTTCTGGATCGCAGGTAAGAGTCACTGCCGTGACAGGTTGGTCAAATTGCCAGGAATCAATCGTCGAATTGCTGGCTGTATATCGATGAAGCAGCCGCCTGTTGATGTCGGCCCAATAGACGGCACCTTCTTCCGGATGCCACGCTACGCCCTCACCACAAATATCGTGTGCCGCGGCAATACAAGAGAGTTCACGTTTACTACTAAAATCAGGCCTTATAGACATGCTTCGATAACTTTAAAACTATGCGGCTGCCATCGCACCGATTATTCTCCGGCCCGCATGGATGACCGATCCTGGCTTTTGAGCGCAGGGATGTGTTGAAGGGTTCTGAATCCTTTTCGGCAATCACCGCCAGATGATAATGACCTCGCGTTTCAATGGATTGAATCGCTTCTGTCGTCATCATGGTCCGAATCGGTGGCGTCGATCAAGGGGCGGAAGCGATGGACCGGAGGCGGCATGGGTGAGTCGGCTCCTTTAACCGACTTCCAGATAATCTCATTGGCCAGCCGCATAGGGATGCGGTCTACGTCCGAAAAGTCCATCCTGGAGCTCTCTTTTGCTCCATAGCCTTTCTCCGGGTTTCGCGCGTTCACGTCTACTTGAGGTGGAATCGCTGTGTAGGGCGTCATCACGGGGGTCATGCCAAACGATGCATACACCGGCATGGCCGCAGCGTCGTACTGGCTCATCGGAGGCAAGCCTAGCAACAGTTCGATGGACCGCACCATCGAGCTTGTCGAATACAGCGTGCTGTCCACGATGCCCCGTTTTACATAGGGGCTGATGACCAGGCCCACTGTACGACGAGCATCCACATGATCGGAACCATCCTGTCCGTCGTCTTCCATGATGAAGATAGCCGTTTCCGGCCAGTAGCGGCTGTGGGTGATAGCTTCCACCAGTTGGCCTTCAGCATAATCGGCGTTCGCGATAAAGGCTGTCGGCGTATATGCGCCGGGCTTGGCCACTTCCGTGTGATCCTCCGGCAGGGCCATGACGATGAAGTTCGGCAGACGCTTTTCCGGGTCTGGGCTATCGTAGTTGGCCTCATATTCCTTGAACTCACGCAGGAAGTCTGCAACGCGGGTAGTATCACGCACATTCAGGCCGCGTCCAAACTCAAGCGCCATGTGCCCTGCCAGTCCACGCGCATTCGGCGCCATTCTGCCCGTGGTAGCCGTGCTGGCGCGTTCCGCATCTTCGCCGTAGGAGCGATAGGTGAGTCCTTTGCGCCGGGCCACGTCCCACAGATAGCCGCTCGCAGGTAGATTCGCTTCGGGATAGGTAACGTTCCATGTGCTCCACCCGCCATAGAGGGCAGGCCATTGCTTCTCATTGAAGTCCGTGGCGTATGCTGCATCCATCCACGAGTGGCCGTCAACGGAGACTTCTCCGTCACAGTAGAGGTTATCCAGCGTTACGTACTCTTTGGCCAGCGCATGCTGGTTGGGTGTAACCTTTTCCCCGAAGATGGCAAGAGCAGGGTCGCCGTTTGCTTTTGGCAAATCGCCAAAGATCTGGTCGTAGGTGCGGTTCTCCTTAATGACATAGATGACGTGCTTGATGGGGCTACCTGCGCCTACCTGCTGTGGAATGATGCTCGGCTCAAGTGGCCTATGCGCTTCTGACAGCAACGAATCGTTGTATGGAGTATTCTCGATGACCTGGTGAGTCCAGTGAGGCAGCTTTGCCTTCAAGTCCGCAACGGAGACTACTTCAAGGCTTCCCGGCTGCGCATGGACATTCCAGTCTCCGTTATAGAAATTCTTTTTCGCAAAGGGGCTATAAGGACCGTTGCGGTCAGAGTATGACTGTTCGCCCTTCGATGTGCCGATAAAAAGCTCGGTGCCGCTGTTAGCGAGGGCCAGAGCAGAAGGATACCATCCCGTGGGAATGAAGCCAATCACGTTGCTGTGATCGCGATTAGAGATATTGGCCACAGCAACCGAGTTGTTGTCGGCGTTGGCGATGTAGAGAAGCTTGCGGGTATCGTCGATGGCCAGTGCGTTCGGCGTCGAACCTTCAGGAGCCAGCGGCGTCAGTGACGTGATGATGCGCTCGACTACTTGCAGTTTGCGGGTATCGATTACGAAGATTGAGTTGTCGTTCGAGCAGGCAACGAAAAGACGGCCATCCGAAGAGAGCTTCATATCGTTCGGATTCAGGCCGACATGCAGTGTGCGGATGACTTTATTGCTGGCCGTATCGATGACACTGACCGATTGGCTCGACCAGTTGGAAACGAATAAGTATTTATTGTCGCGGGAAAGAAGCGTTTCATAGGGATTGACTTCAACAGGGATGCGTGTGACGATCTGCCGCGTTTTGGAGTCAAAGACCGCTACATAGCTTGGCTCCGAATCGGTGCTGCGATTAGCCACATAGAGCAAATTCCCGCCAGGAAGAAAGGCCACGCCTCCCCACCAGACTTTATGTGAGTCGACGGTATCGTACAGCTTGGCTACCGGCTTATCACTGAACTTACCGTTTTCATAAGAAAACTCATAAATGGAAGACGGCTCTCCGCGCCATCTACTCTGCAGCGCATCGCCGGATGCGTTGCCACCCGAGACGTAGAATGCGCGGCCGTCTGCTGACCACGCGAGACCCAGCCACGATGCAGGTAATGGAAGATGCTGCGTCTGCTTTTGCGTCTTTGTGTCGTAGACATCAATGCCGTTCGGAAACCAGCCGCCGTGCGTTGCTATAACACGCTGTCCGTCAGGCGAAACGATGAGATTCAATACCAGGTCGCCCATCTTGTCGATCTCATAGCCCTCATTGCCACCATTCCGGTAACCAGGCAGAAAACCGATCGTGTGAAGTACTTTTCCAGCAGGAGTGATGCGCCACCCGTTGGGAAGATCAGCGCCTTCTGTAAGCTTCCTCGGAAGCCTCGTTTTTGCTTCTCCTAAAACTTCCGTATCGGCAGTGTTTGGCTTTGCAGCAGTTGCGGAAGAATCTGACTGAGCCATGACAACGGCGAAACTTCCCGCAAATACAGACATCGCCACCGGCAGCAAAAGCGTGCGCCTGAAAAGCATCAAGTCATCCCCTTTTTTAAAATCTGTACAGACCTGCATCACGCATTTCTCGGATGTCTGATCCCTACTTGCTCCCTGCGCGCGGATGCGCAGTCAGGTGGCTCTCCCTGGCCAGTTCTTCGGAGTCGTCGCAGTCGAGCATGCGCGCACGCTCGGCGGCATTCTTCGGTTTCGCAGTGCGCGAATGTTCAGGATTGAAGATTCGCTTGTCTTCCGGTACAGCTGTGTATGGCGCCAGATCCGGCATAGTGGTGAACATCTCACTCAGGTCCGACGAGAGCGCATCCTCCAACTGCAGCGGGCCTACATGCAGCAGTTCGTAGATTGTCTTGTGTATGCTCGTCATGCTCGTATGCAGATGCGAAACGTAACCTTGTTTCACATATGGGCTGATGACCAGCAATGGACTGCGATGCAGATCCACATGATCCGCTGCAGTTTGCGAATCATCCTCGTAGACAAAAATCGCAGAATCCTTCCAGATACTGCTGTGAGAGATCGTTTCGACGATGCGCCCCAGCGCCAGGTCGTTATCGGCAACGAAAGAGACGCGATAGGGATAGCCATCCGCAGGGCGAGGCCGGTCGGTGTGGTCGTTCGGCAGACGAATGACAGTGAGTGCCGCTTTATAGCCGCTTTTGCTGCGCCGAGTAAAGTCGCGCAGAAACTCGTCATAACGCACCTGGTCTGGAATGCCCATATTAAAACCGGGAAACTTGCGATCTGCAGAGAGAAAGACCGGCTCCGGCAGCGGCGCATTCAGAGCCAGACGCGCTCCTTCAGGTTCAAAGCCCGGACTTTCGTCCGTGCCCTCAACCTCGAGACCCTCTCCGTAATCAACGATGGGCAATTTCGCTCCGGCAATATGCTCCCACATGGAGCCGAACTCGGGCTCGTCTTCTGGCATCGGTGCATCCAGACCGCCGCCAAAGGCGCGGCGTCCGGCTGCCGGGCTCAATGCGTTTTCCTTGCGACGGCCTGAGTAGGCCGTGCTCCAGACCAGGTTCAGCCACGGCGCAGGCGGCGCTTCAACGGACCATCGATGTCCATCAACAGAGACCTCGCTGTTGACGTAGAAGTTGTCGCTTGCCGTAAAACGATCCGCGAGCGCGTGCGCGTTGGGGGTGATGGGAACATCGCGCATCAGCACTTCTTCGCCCTTGACATACTCACCGTCCCAGCCGCGCACAACCCAGCCGTGCATACTGTAGCGAGCCAGACTCGGGTCACCGTTTGCATTTTTCAGGTCGCCGAAGATTTCATCGAAAGAGCGATTCTCGCGAATGATGAGGAAGATATGATGCAGTGGAGGCAGTGACGTTGCTGCAGTGAGCGCTGCCTCATTGTTTTCTACCGTAGCGGCAGTCATGGACGCATTCTCTGCTTCGGTAATTGGCAGCGACAGCGTCGTCAGGCTACCCAACTCCAGCTCGCCAACGTGGTGGTTGTAGTTATTTGGCCCTGTTCCCTGCCCCTTGTTGTTTACGACATAGAGGCGGCTCTTGTCTGGCGCGATGGCAAGCGCTGCCGGATACTGTCCCACCGGCACATGCGTCAGAACGCGATCGCTCTCTGTATTAATTACCGCTATAGAGTTGATGCCGGACTCTGCCACATAGAGGCGAGCATCGGAGAGGGCGAGCCCAAACGGCATTACGCCACGCAGCGGACGTCCCTGCCTGTCCTTGTATGCTGCGCCAGTAAACGGAGTAAGCGGAATCTCACGCTCAAGCTGCGCGCCATCAGCAGAGATAACGGCAACCGAGTCCTGGTGCGTAAGCGAGACATAGACATGCTGCGCGTTTGCTACGACACCCGAAGGAGATGCACCACCGACTACCGTATTACGTCCTGCAGAGATGCGCGCGCCGAGCCGCAGCTTAGCGACGACATGCGCGGACTGCGCCTGCGCGACATCGTAGGTCCACAACGAGCTGCCGCGCGGGTCATTGTTATCACCAAGACCGGGTACATCATGGCCATCAACCTTTCCACCTTTGCTTGCCTCCTTCGATGGATAGCCAAACGGCGCAAACTTCAGAGCGGTGTTCCGCTTGTCGTCAAAATCAACGCCAGAGATCAGCTTGTATTCGAAGAGCCCTGTGTTAGTGACATAAAGCCGCCCTCCATCGGGCGAAAGCGCCATTGCCAGCGGATTGACGCCTGTCGGCTCACTCGCCACGATTTTCTGCGAAGCTGCATCGATCACCACGACGCGCCAGTTTCCCTGATCAAGCGCGTAGAGCGTATTTCCGTCCTGCGAAAGCAGCACGACGGCGCAGAAGCTCTCCTTGTAATTCGTACCGTCAAAAATGCCATCAAGCGGGATGCGGCCAACGTGATGCCATTCATCGCTGGTGTAAATATCTACTGCGCCTGAGTCGCCAGTCGGATCGTAGAGCAGCTTGCCATCGCGCGAATACGCAATGCCCATATGTACCTGCACGTTCGGATCGCTTTTCGACGAGATGCGCTTATGCAGATCCTTCTGGTCAATCGTGCCCTCCTCGATGTTTGATCTTGGAGGAATGCGATGCACGCTGGGCGCAGCGTCCGCCGGGTTGTCAATAATATTCAACGCATAAGGCCAGCCAATAGAAGGCGCGACAATCTGCTTGCCATCGGGGCGCACGGCAAGCGCAAAGGGAAAGGGTGAGAGGGTAATCCAGTCCCCAACCGGATTGATCTTGCGTCCGTTCGGCAGCGTAACATTCTTTGGTGCATTGCCGACAGGCGTTTGCGCATATCCATTGGCCGGAAGGAAAGACGTGTAAAGAACTGCAAAAGCATAGACAAGATAGCGCATTGTTTTTCCTCTGTTCAACAGACTGATGCAATCACGATTCCTGCAAGACGAATTTTTTTCAACAACAGACAGATTGAAGCGGCCTGCACGATCTTTTAAACAGAAAATTCTCAGAAAGATGCTTCATGCGCATCGTAAAATTCCTCTGATCTTAGCTAATGGTTCAGAACGAAATGGTATAGTCGCCGGTTCCGGCCTTCCGGTAAGAGATAGAGATCAGTCCCATGCAGCGCCATTCCTTCATCCGTAAATGGATCGCCTTCGTCTGTCCTTCCTGCCTGAATGCGACGCACAGGTTTCATGGACGGCCAGGCATACCAATCGATCGAGCCGACAGGTGTAGTAAGTCCCGACCCGACAAGGTAGCCATCGGCAAATTTCATGTCCTGATATCTGGTCTTCAACGGGTTATCTATCACGCGAAGCTGTCTGCCCTGCATGTCGAATATATAAAGCTGTTCGCTGTCCCAGTTCCCGGCAACAAGGTTTTCTCCGGTTACGGCCAGGCAGCCGAGATGGTCAGGCACCGGAATTTTTCGTTTTACTGTCAGTGTGTTCTTATCCAGTTCCACCAAGACGGCAGTGCTGTGAGGTTTGTTGTCGGCAACAGGAATCCAGATGGAGTCTTTATAGATCGAAAAGCCGCCGGGATGAATGCGAGGTCCGTCCGTAAGATCCACTTCGCGTTCAAACTTACCGGTCGCTCGATTGAACTGATGCAGATATGCCTTGCGGCCGGGTGTATCGATTGAGGTAATCCAGATGTGGTCCCGGTCGAGTTCAACTCCCTGCAGGTGATAGATCTTCCCATCCAGAGTGGTAACGTCGGCGAGCCTGGCGTTTTCAACGCCTGAAGATGGTTGTGCAGCAACGGGAGGAGCAGCTTGCCGGGCAGCCATAGGCAGCACGATGCCGATGCTGCTGATCCATACAAAGATTGTTTTTCTAAGGGTCATGCCTTCTATCATCTGGCTCAAATTCTTTTTCTTTGAAATATCGTAGGTAACCGGAAGGGGCGGGATTGCCGCCCTTTTTCCGATTTCATGTTGCTGAAATGCCTTAGAAGCGGAGGTGTCCCTCCAGTTGCAGGGTACGGCCGCCGCCGCGGGAGGTAATCGCACCGGCATGGTTCGCTTCATTCAAGGCAGGCGTTGCATAAATCGCGCTGCTCGGCGGATTCCACACGTGATGGTTCGGCAGGTTGCTCGCATCACACTTGAGCTCGAAGCTCCCGCTATCGCCCAGGAACGGCAGATGAAACGCCTTGCTGAGCCCCATGTCGACATCGCTGTAACGCGGACCACTTACAACGTTACGCCCCGTGTTGCCGAGGGTATTGTTGGCCGGCACTGTGAAATCGTTGATATTGAAGAACTGGGAGGTTGTAGGATGACGCAGCTTACCGCTGCCGATCCGGTTGGCGTACCAGCTCTGGCCTGAGTAGAGTCCGCTGTTAGCAAACGGCAGTCCGCCAACCGTCGGAGTGAGCGGAGCGCCGCTATGCCACTGCCAGGTCATAGCAAGCTGCCAGCCACCGAATATCTCGTCGAGCAGGATGTTGTGATTGAGGAACATCCGGCCATGTCCGAACGGCAACTGGTAGGTTGCGCCGCCGTTGAACATATGCCGCATATCGTTCATCGATCGGCCGTAGTTGCCGTCCGGATTATATGCATTCTGATAGTAGTCCTCTCCGTTCGCGCTCTGCAGGCCTGCGGTGCTGCCGGTATCCAGCATCTTGGAATACGTGTAATTTGCCTGGTATGTCAATCCATACGAGAAGTTCTTCTTGGACTGTATCTGGAGGGCGTTGTAGTTACCCCACCCATCCCTGGTCATGTACGTTACATGGGGATACTGGACGTACGGGTGATTGGCAGATCCGAGCTGGCCTACCGGGTTTTGCGTATGGTCGGTTTGCCACATCTTGTTGTTCAGCAGCGTGCCAACATATGAAACATCGAACAGATACCCGGCGATAACATGCTGAACGCCAAACGAATATTGATCGTCAAACTGCGTCGGAATATTTTTCGGAAGATAGGTCACACTCTGACCATTTAACAACTGCGGTGTCAGATCGGCAGCGGTTGGCGTATAGAGGTCGGGTGAAGGGTCCTGGAACCGCATCACGGGCTCGAAGTTATTCGCCGGCTGACTCAACGAACCAAACGACTGATACCCGGTGCCCACGCCGTTAGCATAGGAGATCGCGGACCACGGAATCGTATACAGGCCGAAGCCTCCGCGAATTACCCAGTCCGGCTTTGGGCTCCAGGAGAAACCCAGGCGAGGCTGGAAGAACCAACGGCTGTCTTCCATCGCATGGCCAAGGGTCAAGGAACCATAGCCCATCGCTCCGGGAGTGTTGGTTGCAGGATTCATGAGGTCAGGCTGGAAATTCGAATAGCGGCCCTTCACCTCATTCAGACCGGTCTGATAAACCGCCCGCAGACCCAGGTTCAGCGTCAGATTCGGCCGCAGCTTGTATGAGTCTTGCGCATAAAAGTGAAGTGTCCAATCCGTGAGTTCAAGTCCAGGCGCTGCAACAGTGTTATTCCAGCCATCCACCGCGCCAAGCAGGAAGTCAGCCCACCCCGAACCGCCTGCGGGATTGGCAACTCCGGTGGCCGTATTGAGATTCGGATTGAGAGTCGAATTGCCATTGAAGCTCCAGTTGCCGGAAACCGGCGCCAGCAGGTACGCGCTCTTGCCCCAGTTCCACTCTCCGCCAAACTTGAGCGAGTGCTTGTCCTTCTGCCAGGAAAAGCTGTCCGAGACGACATCGTTGTAGTCTGTGTTCCCACCAGGTCCGCAACCGTTTAAGTTATACGGAATACGGGAACCGCCCGTGATAGAGATTTTCGGAAAAATATCAAAGGGCACATTCTTCAGCCCAAGCTGCTCTACGATGTTGGTGTTCTGGCAGTAATAGTCTCTGTCGACCTTGAAATGAGAAACCCGCAATTCATTCAGCATGGTTGAGGTCGGCGACCATGCATCCGTGGCCTGGTACGTTTGAAATCCGTACGGCCCGCCTCCGCTTCCCCAGTAGTGAGCGGGATTTGCCCCGTTAGGAACAATTCCCGGCGACTGATCCCAGTAAGGCAGACTCTCAATCGAGCCTGTTGTCGAAATGCGGTTTGTTTTCGTTATGTCGAAATCGACGCGGTAAATCCAGTTCTTGTCATTCTCCACACTTGGAGGCCCAACCCACAAATAGTTCGTCCCGTCGTATGCCTTATTGGCCTGCGGATAATAGCTCATTACAGCGGCGGAGACCGGATCGATGCGGCTATGCGGAATCGTATTGTTCGGAAACGGCTGCCGCGTCGTTACTCCGTTTACCGTCTGCTCTGTAGCCGGGTCGTAGATGGTGCCATAGACGGCGGGATCGAAGACCGCATCGCCATTCGGCGTATTGATTCCGCGAACCGCATCCTCCGGTACGGTATAGAATCCGCTCGACAGGTTGCTATAGGGGTTCCACTGCTGCGACTGGAAGAAGAACAGCCGGTTCTTGAGGGCCGGACCACCGATTGAATAACCAAACTTGTTCCAGTGTGTAATGGGCTGTGTCGTATTCACGCCCCATGGTTTCGTGTTGAAGATGGTATTCTGCGCAATTTCCCATGCCGACCCGTGGAACTGGTTCGTTCCGCTCTTGATGTTGATATTGATGATGGCGGTGCCGTTGCCGCTCTCGGCGCCGAAATCTCCGGTAACAATGCTCACCTCGGAGATGGCGTCAAGCTGCTGATTCTGCCACTGAGCATCGTGCGCCCAGAGAGTGGAAGCCTCGGCGCCGTTGGTCAGAACGTTGATCTCGTTCGCCTCGCTTCCATTCCAGCCGACGTAAGCGCCGCTGTTCCCAGGGCCGCCAGCCTCGCCAGAGGTGCCGTTTCCATTGATGCGCACAGCCTGAATGCCCGGCGTGATCGACGTGAGATTGGACCACTTATCGCTAAGGTTCGGCAGTGTTCCAAGCATCTCCCGCGAGAGGGTCGTGCCCAGCTCGGAAGTTTCGGTCTGCAGGAGAGAGGCACTTGAGGCGTCCACAGTGACCTGATCCGCGGTACTACCAACGCGCAACTCAGCGTCCACCGTAACGACATCAACGGAGAGAACAAGATTTGCCTTCGTTACCTGCTCGTATCCCTCCTTTACAAATTTGATCTCATACGATCCCGGCGGAACGTAGGGGAAATCATAAATACCCGATGCGTTTGTCTTGCCCTGGACCAGCTGGCCGGTCGCGATGTTTCTTGCGGTGACAGAAACATCCGGAACTACGCCGCCGCTCGTATCGTGTACCGCTCCCCTGATCTCGGCAGCGTTCCGGTTTTGCGCATTCGCAGAAATGATAAATATGCCTGCCAAAATCACTATCCCTATAACCAACATCGTTCTGCGCAAAGACACGGAAACTTGCCGTCCGCATTCAAGTCCCAGAATCCTGTGTGTCATCCTTACCTCCTCTGAACTCCATCAGTTTTTGGCTTGGCGCTATATGCATAGACATAGATAAGTCAGGGTTCTTCCAGCGGTTAGAGCTGAAACCATGAGCGCCTTGATAGTTCCGTATATCCGTGTAGAGTGGAGTTTTTTTTTACGAGAGCAGGGTCAGACCGTGCGCGGGGGGATTTTTATCAAGTATTCATAAGCAGAACATTACCCATGCTCGGATTCCAAATCGCATGGATCAGGCAATAAGTTACAGGAACCGAAAACGAGAAGGCAGCATGCTGCGTAGCCGGGATAAGACATCAGAGTAAATCTCGAATCTGCTGGAGGCGGGCATCCAGAACAGCCTGGCCCGGGGCCGCTGCGCGGAATAGAAGCTCTGCTAAAGCTGTATCCAGTTGCTGTGCCTGAGCAGGAGTAAGGAGCTTAGAAGGAGAATGATTGGGCGAACCAATCAAAGGCTCGATGCTGGAAGAGAGTTCTGCCTGCATACTAAGCACATTCAACTCTTCCTTCGCTAGAAGCGTGGATAGATCTTTTGCACACGAACAATGACGCAGCGCTTTTTGTCTTTCCTGGAGCCTGGAAACGAAAAACGCGTGTCCAAGGATCTGGCGCGAGAGACGCAAAGTCTTGTTGCGGTATGTCTCCCTGATATTTTTATCCGGAAATTGCTGTTCTAACCATTCCACGGCAAGAGCTGGTCCATCGCCATCGGGTCGAATTCTCTCAGGCCAGATATCTTCCTGGTTGACTGGATCTGTCGGCGAATGTATTCCCAGTTCTATTTCGCGATTCGACGCGAATGCCTTTAAAAATTGTTGTTTTCTATTGTCGCTGTCTACGACGGCTTCGACCTGCACGTGCGAACCATTTCTGACCACAGCGGCATCCCATCCGGAGTCAGCGTTCAACTGGTGCAGCAATATCCATGACTGTACTTCCAGCAGATCCGCGGGATCATCAATATGAACGGGCCTTGGCTCAGGCAGTGGCTTAGCAGTTGCAATATCAGCGGATGGCGCCGGCGGTAATGGCTGCAAGGCTTCCGCGATACTCACTTCCTCACTGTCCTCAAAGTCAAGCGTCAGCTTTGTCGGGTGGTAATCGGAGGCGCGCATCTCGAGACTCGCAGCATGCACTGAACCTTCTTCCGTAGTCGTATAAATATCCCAGGACGCTTGTTCTTTGGTTACACGATCCTTGTGGCGATGTAGACCACCACGCCAGGCAGCATATGTTCTGACAGAGAGCGGATTCCCGTGGCCCCACTGTGTTAGTTTTACGTCCTGCAAGGCTCGATTGCAGTGAAGCGAGCTTTCGAAGGAAACTACTTCCTCGCTATGCTTTCCTCCGGCGCAGGTCTTCCCGCCCGCCTCTAACTGAAATGCAATTTCATCTGCACCCTGTTGATCCTGGCGTTGCATCGCAGTTGCCAGCAGTTCGGTTGCATTTGCCTGTGGAACTGCCGAAGGATAAAACAGCACAGCCAGCACACACACACAGCCAAATACAATTGCAGCTACTGGGCCCCAGGGGAAAACGAATCCTCCCGATACGGGCGATACGGACGCCGGGCGCGCAACAGGAGAGGGCGAGAGAACAGGCTCTCCCAAGACTTCCGGTAATCCCACTTCAGCCAGACGTTCAAAAACGGAATGCGCAAACCGCAGGTTGTCGTAGTGCTTCCGGCAGTACTCGCACTCTTTCAAGTGCTGTGCAACTTCAAGTTGAGCCTCTGCGGACAGACGTTTCCCTGCAGCTTCCAACAGCGCTTCGTCGGTAAGGTGTCGGGCTTTAGTCACTTGCGCGATCGAGTCACCCGGACTTGAAATTCTTTGAGCGCCTTCAGTGTAGCGCGACGCGCTGTCCAGCGGGAGACGCCAACGACTGTACCGATCTGGAGAAAGTCATATCCGCGGAAGTACATCAGGATGCACTCGCGGTCACGCTCAGAAAACTCGCACATGACCTCCGCACTGAGGCGCAATAAGCCATCATCGATGACCCGTTTTTCTGGCGAAGGCGCGGGATCCACCAATTCCAAGTGGACACAGTTTTCGGCATAGTCCGTCGCATCAAGGGAAAGATGGAGGTCGGGGCGGCTTTTGTGATAACACCTATATGCCAGATGCCTGGTCACGGTGCGCATCCAGGAGTGGATCCGTTCCACCGACCGGCCCGCCCGCTGCTCTCTGAATAACACTACAAATGCTTCCTGGGTCAGATCCTCGGCGTCCGCCCGGTTCCGCACGATAGAGTACGCGTATTGAAAAGCTTTCCTCCAAAGATCGCTTTCCGCTGCGTAGGCGGATTCTTCCGACGGAACATTCCGATCCAGCGAAAGATCGACGTCCATCCTTACACTCCATGAAAATTGTTACAGTGCAGTCAATATTTCATCGGCCTGGAAACCTAAGATGACGGGTCTTGCCGTTCAATCAGAGTGCCGATTGGCTAAAAACCGATTGCGCCATGCCAGGCGACTGGATCAGGAAGAAAGCCGCCAGAAGGCTGATGCGCATCAGGGCCTCACTACTGTATGGAAATGCAACTAAATATTGATGCATGGATCTCTCCTAAAATACTGCTGCATGGGGAAACAACCTCTCACTGCCAAATGAACCGAAGCCGGGGTTGTGCAGAAATGATCGTGCACTGATTTGTGCGCCTCGAAAACAGAAACCGCTCTGTGGCGAAAAAGAAGCACAGTGTCATTGTGATCGGGTGAGCAGGAGAAAGCCACGTTCTGAACAGTTCAGTAATTTTTCAGAGAACAGATTCTAAGTGGCTTAACGAAGAGAATTCACCACATATTCATCATTTCGCACGGTAGCCGGAAATCTTGAACATTAATTAGCAAGCGCTTCAGGTTGAGCATCGTCGATGGTTTCGTCTTCACTATACGAAGAGGAAACCAAGCTTTGGCCGCCCCTGTATTGCTTGGGAGAACAGTTCATGATTTTCCTGAAGGCAGTCCTGAAAGCGCTTTCCGATTCATAACCGAGCGAGAGAGCGATGACAGAGATGGACTCGCCGGAACTCGTCAGTCTGTGACCTGCCAACAGCATCCGCCAGCGCGTCAAATATTCCATAGGAGAAGTCCCAACGGCCGACTTGAACTTCAGGGCGAAGATGGATCGCGACATGCCCGAGCGCTCGGCCAGTTCCTGCAGTGTCCAGCGATGGCCAGGATCTTCGTGCATCGCGGTAATCGCCGCTCTCATCTGCCTATCCGACAGTGCAAAGAGCCACCCAGCCCTACTGCTCAACCCCTCCGCAAGATGCAGCCGCAGAGCCTGGACCAGCATCGTGGTTGCCAGCTGCTGTGCGACCAATGAGCCTCCGGGCTGTTGCTCACGCAGTTCCTGTCTCATCCGCTCCAGACACCAACGCAGTTCTGCCTTATCCGATTCCGACTGGATATGCACAATGGGCGGTAATTCATCTAACAGCATGCGGGCATGGCTGCCCGTAAACGCAAAGTACCCGCCGACAATGAAATATTCCCCGCCTCCATTCCACGTCCTGATGCCGCCATTCACCGGAGTTGCATGCAACATGCAGGCGTCAATAGCGGGAATATTGAGATCACTGGCAAGGCGGAAAGGCAGCCCGCGAGGCAGCAAAACACAGTCGCCTGCCTCCAGACGCACTGGGTCGGAAATGTCATCGATGACCAGCCAGCAGTGGCCGGAGACGAGGGCGTAGCATTTGATGCCCTCGTATCGGCTGAATTGGACTGCCCACTCTCCAGCCCGGTCGAAACCACCAGCCATATAGCTGTGCAGTTTTAGTAGTGACAATACTTCAGAGAGTGGATCCATTACCCGTCCGGACGATTCAGTCGTTATTACGGACTTACAGCATCGATCGTATCGCCCTTCTGCTTCATCTGACAAACACAGGGCCGAGGGCGCCCAAGTTCACGAAATAAAGGAAATCCTATGCGTGTTTTTCTCACTGGCGCTACCGGTTTCATCGGTTCTGCCATTGTCCCGGAACTCATCAATGCTGGACATCAGGTGCTCGGACTGACGCGGTCAGATGAGGGAGCCAAGTCTCTTCTCGCCGCCGGCGCTGAAGTACACCAAGGAAGTCTTGAAGACCTTGAAAGTCTGCGCAGCGGAGCTACCGTGTCGGATGCTGTCATTCATTGTGCGTTTATCCATGACTTCTCGAAATTCCAAGAAAACTGTGAGATCGACATGCGTGCCATTGAGGCGCTCGGAGATGCGCTTGCCGGCTCTGACCGTTCCTTGATTGTCAGCTCCGGGATTGGTCCCTGGGCGCCGGGCCGCCTCACAGCTGAACACGATAATCCTCCGGCTCAGTCCCCATTGCCCCGGGTCTCCGAACAGACAGGCATGTCGCAGATTGCGAAAGGCGTAAAGGCGGGAGTAATGCGCCTCCCTCAAGTCCACGACACAGTGAAGCAAGGCCTCGTCACCCCCTTAATCGCAATAGCCCGTGAGAAAGGCGTCTCCGCGTATGTTGGGGAGGGACTCAACCGCTGGCCGGCGGCTCATGTGCTCGACGTTGCGCAGCTGTACAGACTCGCTTTGGAAAAGCACGAGGCAGGCGCCCGGTATCACGCAGTTGGAGAGGAAGGCGTGCGATCGAAAGACATCGCAGAAGCCGTCGGGCGGGGCCTGAACGTACCCGTAATCTCCATCCCTTCAGAAGAGGCAGGTGCTCACTTTGGCTTTTTCGGGATTTTTGCCGGTCTTGACCTGGCAGCTTCAAGCGCGATAACACAGCAACAACTCGGATGGCATCCGACTGGTCCCGGACTGATCGAGGATCTCAATAATATGCGTTATTTTGAAGCCTGAACCGACAGCGCATCAGCGGCGTCTTGATGCTGCTGATGCGCTGTACCCTGAGATAGGCAGGAAGATCATCAAACATGTATTTTGGCGGTGATGATCTCGCTCATAGAATTTTATCCTCCCTAGCTAAACGTTGAGTGAAACATCGAGACTGAATCAGATAGCTAAAACACCAGCTTGAGAACGAGCAGACCTAACCCGCCCACAATAATCTGGTGGGGTCTCGTCCGAACGATAACCCATGTCCCTGGCTGTGTAGTAGCCTGCATGGTCGAAGTTCGGCAAATCTGTATGCTGCGGCACATCTTGCAAGCAAGCCTTCCCAGCAATGCGCTGCCCCTCCACCAAAATCTACCCGAACCGGAAACAGGAACAGTTTGACAACAGGTCATGGTTTGAGCCAGCCGTCGAAGAGGCCGAGATTCTCCGCATAACCTGGCACGGTCTGCGTCACACATTCTGTTCATGGTTGGCGATGGCAGGAGCATCCATGCGGGAAATCATGGAAGCTGCCGGTCACAAAACCATGTCCCAGGCAGCCCGCTATTCCCACCTTTCACCCCAGCATACTCAGTCGGTCGTGGACCGGATCGCCGGAACAAGCACCGAGAAAACCAACATGCACCAAAACATGCACCAGGCAAAATAATTGTAACCGTGGAAGATCTAAATTAAATGGATAAGTCTTTTAAAATCATGGTGCCCGGAGGGGGACTTGAACCCCCACGGCCTTGCGGCCTGCGGATTTTAAGTCCGCTGCGTCTGCCGATTTCGCCATCCGGGCGGGAAGACTCTCTCTTTCATCCTAAATGAAAGTGCGCTTCTTCCAATTTCGCGAGAGAGGTCGACGATCTCTCTCGCGAAAATCAGCATTCAGCAATACAGTCTTCCGCCTTAGAACTTCACAGCAGGCGCCTGCTTCGACGATTCGCTTGCCTGGAAGTAATCGTTGTCCGGCTGGAAGCCTGCCATGCCCGCCCAGATGCTGTTCGGAAACTGCCGGATGAAGGTGTTGTAGTCCTGCACCGTCTGGTTGTAGCGCCTGCGCTCGACAGCGATGCGGTTCTCCGTGCCCTCAAGCTGGTCCTGCAGCGCAAGAAAGTTCTGGTCTGCCTTCAGGTTAGGATAGTTCTCCGACAACGCCAGCAGTCGTCCCAACGCGGAATCAAGCTGGCCATTGGCAGCGATCGCTCCCTTCGTATCATTCGCACTGTGCGCGCTCAACAACGCTGAGCGTGCGTTGGCGATATCGGAAAACACCTTCTCTTCGTGGGTCGCGTAACCTTTCACCGTGGCCACCAGGTTAGGAATCAGATCGGCGCGCCGCTGCAGCACCACATCTACCTGAGACCACTGCGCGTGGATCGCTTCCTGCTTGGCGACCATCTGGTTCTTGGCGCTCACATAGCTGCCGAACACCAGCAGCACGGCCAGAAAAATCACAACTACAAACGCAATCCCAATCCACAACCCACGTCTCATCACGGGCAATTTCTCCTTACGTCAAAACCGTTGCTTCCATCCAGAGACTACACGACACTACCAGTCGCCGCCAGCGCCACCGCCGCCGGTACTGCCGCCTCCCCAGCCGCCAAAGCCGCCGCCGTCTCCACCACCACCTCCGCCAAAACCGCCGCCGCCTCCCCAGCGTCCACGTCCGCCGCCGCCCAGGAACATCCCCAGCAGAAAACCCAGCAGGCCCGATCCGCCGGCGCGCGCCAGAAAAATGATGACCAGAAAAATGACGACCCCGAACACAATCAGCTGTCCGATGCTCAGCCGGACAGCCTGCTGCTGCGGAGCAACGCGCCGCTGCCGGAGCCCACCGAGCTGCACGCCGGCATCCGCAGCAATCACCCGAGCAATCTGGTTCACAGCCAGCGTCATGGCGTCGTCATAATCACCGGCGCGCAGGTAAGGAACCATCTGCCGCCCGATCTCCCCCACGCGCGAGTCCGGCAGAATGCCCTCAAGACCATATCCGGTGCTGATCCAGCGCTTCCGGTCCTGCACCGCGACCAGGACCAGCACACCCCTGTCCTTCTGCCCGATTTTCCACTTATCCCATAACTGGACGGCGTAGTCCTGGACTGCTTCACCCTCAAGCGACTTCACCGTCACTACTGCGATCTGCGCATGCGCCTGGTGATCCACCTGCGCACACAAGGCATTCAGCTCCTGCCGGGTCTCAGGAGAAAGCACACTGGCATAATCGCTGACGTAATTGGTCCCTACCGGAAGGTCTTTCACCGCCTGCGCCTGCACTGCAAGCGAACAGAGCAGCACGGCAAGCCACGGCAGTCTACGTACTAAGAGGCGTAGCATCGCACCTTATTCTACCTGCCTGGATGCAAATCTCTGCTCATGCATCTAAACTGAGTGGCATATAAGGAGTGTGTCTCATGCTCCGGCAATGGCTGCTTCTATCACTCATCTTTCTTCCCTCTTTCGCAACCCATGCATGGGCGCAGTCGCACAAAGACCCGCTCAACGACGACGAAGTCGAGCAGGTGCGCGAGTTCGCAGACCGCCCGAACGACCGCCTCAAGCTCTACCAGAAATTTATCGACCAGCGCATCGACGCCATCACCAAGCTCTCTACCGATAAGAAGGTCGCAAACCGCACCGCCCAGTTGCGCGCCAGGCTCGAGGAATTCACTACTCTCGTCGATGAGTTGCAGGACAACCTCGACGCCTATGACAAGGACCACGCCGACATCCGCAAAGTCCTCAAGCTCCTCGGCCCATCAAGCGACAAATGGGGACCGGCCCTGCATCTGCCCGAAGCCAATCCCGGCTACGACTTCGCCCGCACGACCGCCATCGAGGCCTCAAAAACTGCAGTCGATCAGATTAAAGAGCTCCAGACAGACCAGGAAAAGTATTTCGCCGAACACAAGGACCAGGCCGGCAAAAACGGTACAGGTCCGCAAGCCCCACAGTCCCCGCAATAAGGCTCAGCACAAACTGCGACTTAACGATTGAATTCGATTGGCATCGGTCAGTCATTCGCCCGAACGATATAGCTTTTCCTCGAAATATCCCTTCCAGCTCTCGGGTAATGCTTCTACCTTAAGCGCCCGCTTCACCTGCCGAACTTCCTCCTGCCCGTACGTCTTCGTCGCATACAAATGAAAAATCATCGACACAGGAACAGATTCCGGATCATGGCTCAGCGGGATAAGTTCATCCCCGACTCCAACCTCACCCTCGCGAATGACTGCCAGATAGAAACCGGATCGCCTGCTATTGAGAAACCGCTTAACCATATCGTCCGACCCGAACTTGATGCCAAGCTTGTAGCACGGAAGCCGAGGCTGCGTGACAGCCACTTCCGCCGAACCAACCGAGAATCGATCACCGATATGTACTGAGTCTTCGGCCAGGCCAGTAATCGTGAAGTTCTCTCCAAACGCGCCCATCAACAGCGCATGGCCTGCCAGCTCCGTTTTCCAGTAGTCATAGTGCTCAACCGGGTAGCAATAAACTGCCTTGTCCCTGCCACCGTGCACGCTCAGGTCCGCCTGCCGGTCTCCATCCAGATTGAGTGTCCGTAAAGGGACTCGGCCCGCAACCGGCTCTTTATAGATCGATGTGGTGACACTTCTTCCATGCCAGACGACTTCCCGGGGCAAGCCGCAATTTACAGAAATGAGCTTCATATCAATTTCCCACCTTGGTCACAGACCTCATGCGAGGGCTGAGACAGCATCTTCAATAACACGGGCACCAGTTGACGCTGAAACTCCACGCGGTGGTGCTTCCATCGTCCCGGATATGGGACCTCCAGATCCATACCAGACCATCCGGCCATCATTTGAGCCCGCTTCACACTGGTGCGAATCGACCGCACGACAGTAACGATCGCGAGCGGTCGGAGAATGCGAATCGTTCGCGCCAGACGAGCCTCGCCGGCACAACAAATGCTTGTCCGCAGGTTGTGAGGCATGTGATCCACTGGCTCGCCGCACAGGTCGACCAGATAGCAGCCCAAAGCGCGAAATGACTCCAGGAATCTGTCTCTCGGTAATGAAGGAAATGCTGCAAAGAATGTATCTCGAATAGCGCGATACAACCCTGAGTCTTCCTGGTAGAAGAATCGTCCCGATGCCGGAGGAGCTTCTCCTATAAATAGAATTCGTGTTCGCTCGGGTCGATATTGTCTTCGCAGGTTTTCCCGTTTACGCCGCGCTGCGCCGCTCGTAAGTGCTTCCGCAACACGGTCAGAATTGCGCCGCTCTCGTTTCGATTCAACTTCAGAATGCATATGCACTTATCCGCTCAATCCACTGTAATCAGTCTCTTGCACACCAACGCTTATGGGCCAGTCAATGCAGCCGATCACACGACTAACTGATCGTAGAACCAGTGAATACCACAACCGCAGGTTTGTGCTACGCTCACCTCAGTGCATCCCGAACTCGTGCAGTTGTTTCAAGAGGAGTACCGCGCTCTCCGCCCGCGGGCTCCCATTCCCCCGATTTACATCCGCTTCTACCACTTCACCAGCCTGAACACGACGATTCGCCTGCGGGAGGGCGAGCTTAAAATCCATCTCTCCGATCTGCTTGAAGGAGCGCCTGAACCGGTCCTGCGCGCCATTGCCCACATCCTGCTGGCCAAGCTCTACCGCAAGCCACTCAGCGCGACACACACTGCTCGCTACCGGCGCTTCGCCTCAAGCGACGCCGTCATGCGGCAGACTGAGCTTATCCGCCAGATGCGCGGACGCAAGCGTATCTCCACCGCGAAGGGCGAGCACTACGACCTCGACGAAGTCTTCGAATCGCTCAACCAACGTTTCTTTCACGGACTCATGGGCCGCCCGCAGCTCACCTGGAGCGAGCACAAAGCGCGCCGCCTGCTCGGCCATTATGACGCCGCGCACAACACCATCATGATCAGCCGCGTCTTCGACCGCAGAAACACGCCGCGCTACGCCATCGAATACCTGATGTACCACGAGATGCTCCACCTCAAGCATCCGGTCAAGGTACGCGGAGGTCGCCGCTGCATCCACTCCCGCGAATTCCAAGCCGAAGAAAACCTCTTCCCTCACCTCGAACAAGCCAAAGCTTATCTGAAACAGTTGTAAGGAACTGCGCTCTTCAGCGCGTACATTTTTACAAACCATTTATTTAACTTGAGCTGGCAGTTTCACAGGCTAAAGCTTGCTGACGCCAAAAAGAATCAGAAAGGAAAACGATAGGAATTGTGCCGAAATGCGCATCTGCCTGGACGACTAGTCCTCCTATTCAAACCATCTTTGGCTTGAATGGGGTAGTTCACTATGCTGGATGAGGATGAAACCTGCTCCTCACAGGGACGATGTCTTTAAGAAAGTGACTGCCATCTGCCTCCGCCTGCCCGAAGCTACACGAGAGATCACCGGCCATCACGCAGCCTTCAATGTCCGCAAGAAGACCTTCGCCTACTATCTAGACAATCACCACGGAGATGGCATCGTGGGCATCGTCTGCAAAGTGTTGCCGGGAGACAACACCGCCCTCATCGCTTCTAATCCGAAAAAGTTCTACATGCCCGCCTATGTAGGCCCAAGAGGGTGGGTCGGCCTTCGTCTCGATACCAGCAAAACCGACTGGAAGGAAGTCGAAGAGCTGGTCACCCATAGCTACCAGCTGGTAGCTCCGAAGCGTCTGGCCACTGCCATCAACATCGGCGACGAGTAAGAAATAACGATGGCAACGCCGAGCGCACACTTAACCAATCACCACCGCATCGTAAAAGAAAGAAAAAAGACGCAGGCAAGAATGGCGCGCGAAGAGCGCGTGTCGCTGGACGCGCAGTCCCTAGCGGGCTACCCGGACGGGCTTCTTCTGCCGCGGACGGACTGACTTCACCTCAATCTTCGGAACGCCGCCCGACTGCTGGTCCATCCAGTCATCGAGCCGCGACTTCTTGAACCGCCAGCGGTTCCCCAGCTTGAAAGCCGGAATAAAGCTCTCCGAGGCGTACTTATATAAGGTGTCGGGACTGATGCCCAAGTAATCCGCCGCCTGCCGAATGTCCATGACTTCCCGAATCTCGCTGCGCGCCGCCGCCGTCTTCATATAATCCGCCCCTCATTGAATTCAGTTAAATGCCGGAGCCAGAGAAAACCCGGCCCTGTGCTTATACCGTGTTTTCGAGGGTTAATTCAAGAGCTTTCCGCAAATTATTGGTTTATTTCTGGTTTCTACCCGGTCTTTTACCGCATTTTCATCCGGGAGTATCAAACTTGGTTCCATTAGGCGATCCGCTTAATGAAACACATTCATAATATAGCCATAAATAAAAGAAAAAGCTGGAGATGAATCTCCAGCTTTTCTACTTTCTGAGATCTGAGCCCTGGGACCTGGGACCTAAATCTTAGGCTCCAGCCCGGTAAGAATCTCGAGGAAGTTATCATCCACTGTCCGGTTCTTCGAGATTGCCTCTTCGAGCGGAATGTCCTTGATCTCCGTCCCACGCAGAACCACCAGCCGTCCGAAATTTCCTGCATGCACCAGGTCAATCGCCGCCAGCCCGTACCGGGTCGAAAGCATCCGGTCATATGCCGTCGGCGTACCGCCACGCTGCGTATGTCCCAGGTTGACTGAGCGCGTCTCATAGCCTGTCTTCTCCTCGATCAGTTCCGCCAACGCCTGCCCGACTCCGCTCAGCCGCGCATGGCCGAAGGAGTCCACCTTCGTCCCCTGGATCGACTGTCCGCCACTCGGAAGCTTCGCTCCCTCTGCCACCACCACAATGCCGTATTTCTTGCCATGGTCGTGGTTGTATTTCAGCAGCTTGGTGACATGGTCAATATCAATCGGCTTTTCCGGAACCAGCACCACATGCGCGCCCCCGGCCACACCTGCCGTCAGAGCAATCCAGCCCGCGTCGCGCCCCATCACCTCGCAGACGATCACGCGGTTATGCGCCTCGGCCGTTGTATGCAGACGGTCAATCGCCTCGGTCGCAATCGAAACCGCCGTGTCAAACCCGAAGCAGACATCCGTTCCATACAGATCGTTGTCGATCGTCTTGGGAACGCCCACACCAGGAACACCCGCCTTCACCAGCGCGTTGGTCACTGATTGCGTATCGTCGCCGCCGATCGCAATCAGCGCGTCAATCTTGTTGGCCTTGAGCGTGGCCATGCACTTCTCTACTCCGCCTTCGATCTTGCGGACATTGGTGCGTGAGGTGCGAAGAATCGTGCCGCCCTTGTCCAGAATGCCATCCACCGACTCAATCGTCAGCGATACCGTGGTGTTGTCCAGCACGCCGCGCCAGCCTTCGAGAAAGCCCACAAACTCATCGCCATAGTGGAAAATTCCCTTCTTCACCACCGCATGAATCACAGCATTCAGCCCGGGACAATCCCCGCCCCCAGTAAGCAGCCCAACTCGCATTTCCTGTTTTCTCCTTTGAATAGGTACGAATCGCTTCGAAAAGTTCCCCAGCCATCATAGCCGCGGGAAAGATTGCATACAAATTCGCCGCACAAAGCCGGGTGCCCCGGGTTCGCTGAGCCATGGGCGAAGCTAACGTGGGTCTTTCAGTCTCGCGCGCAGCGCGCACCTGGTCTTTCAAAACTAACCCGAAGCTGGTACAGGACCTCGATCAAGAACGGGAAAATCCAACACTTCAATTCCTCACTGCCGAATTTGCTCGCCCATACGACCGCGTCTGATGTATTTCTTTAACTACAAACAACAAAATTTATGGCACGTCTTTTATTGGTTCGTTTTTCCCTTCTGCTCCTTGGTTCCTGCACGTTGCTTCCCTCTGGCATCAGCCAGGCCAAAGACTACGACTACTCGCGCGAAAGCGTCATTTTTGACAAGATCGACTCCGTCTACGACTACAACGCCGACGGAACCTGTGAAAAAACGCTGACTTTCGCCGCCCGGATTCAATCCGATGCCGCCGTGCGTCAACTTGGCGTCCTCACGTTTCCCTACGCTGCACAAAATGAGCGCCCCGAGATCGTCTATGTCCGCGTCCGTAAAAAAGACGGCACAGTCATCCAGACGCCGCCCGAAGACGCGCAGGACATGCCCTCCGCCGTCTCCCGCATCGCTCCCTTTTACAGCGACCTCAAAGAGAAACAGGTTCCTGTCAAATCGCTGAGCGTTGGAGACACGCTCGAATACCAGGTGCGCTCCCACATGGAAAAGCCGCTGGCTCCGGGCCAGTTCTGGGGAACGGAAAATTTCGCCACCAATGCCGTTGTCCTCGAACAATCAGTCGAATTACGCAGCCCCAAGGACAAATACCTCCAGGTCGTCAGCCCGAAATCTGCCCCAAAGACCACCGAAGAAAACGGAAAGAAAATCTACCGCTGGACCACATCACATCCTGAACCGACTCCAGCGAAGAAAACTCCGCAGCCCTCCGAGCCCGACACGCAACCAACTATCGCCTGGACGACTTTCAAAAGCTGGCAGGAGCTGGGCGACTGGTTCGGCGCGCTCGCAAAAGAACGCAGCGAACCCTCATCTGAAGTCAAGGCCAAAGCCGCCGAGCTCATCAAGGACAAAACCACCGACGACCAGAAGATCGAAGCCATCTACGATTACGTCTCCACCCAGGTGCGCTACATCGGCATTGCCTTCGGTATCGGCCGCTACCAGCCACACGCTGCCGAAACCGTCATGGACAACCAGTACGGCGACTGCAAGGACAAGCACACACTTCTCGCCGCTCTGCTCAAAGCCGCCGGATACGACGCGTGGCCCGCGCTCATCAGTAACTTCGCCAAGCCCAATCCCGATCTGCCCTCGCCAGCGCAGTTCAACCACGTCATCACCGTCGTTCCGCGGAAAGGAAATGACACCCTGCTTTGGCTCGACTCCACCCCAGAAATCGGTCCGTACGGCATGCTGCTCTATGGGCTGCGCGACAAGCAGGCGCTCGTCATCGCCTCCTCAGGCAAGGCAGAGCTCATGCGCACACCCGCGAATCCTCCCTTCGCCGCGCGCGACTCATTTGACGCTACAGGTAAGCTCGACAACGAAGGCACCTTCACCGGGCACATCACCTTAAGCACGCGTGGCGACAACGAGATCATCTATCGAGAAGCCTTCCACCAGACCGCGCGCGCCCAGTGGAATGATCTTGTGCAGAGCATCTCGCAAAACCTCGGCTTTGCCGGCGCCGTCTCTGGTCTCGACGTATCTGTTCCCGAGAAGACCGCCGAGCCCTTCCACTATTCCTACGACTACATCCGCAAGGAATACTCCGACTGGGCCAATCGCCGCATTCTTCCCGCCCTCATGCCCGTCACCTTCCCCAGCGCAGAAGACGACGACAAGCCCTCCGACGCCGTCCTCCTCGGCGCACCGCACATCGAAACCAGCCACTCCATCATCGAGCTGCCCTCAAACTACACAGCGGTGCTCCCCAAGTCCGCGCAATACTCCACCAGCTTCGCAACCTACCAGAGCGATTACCATCTGGACGGCAACAAGCTCATCGCTGATCGCCGTATCGAAGTCCTCTCCGGCAAGGTGCCTATAGCAAAGTGGGAGGAGTACCAGAAGTTCGTCAAAAATGTGCAGGACAGCCAGAACCAGTACATTCAGTTGACCGCTCCAGGAGCTACAGTCGCCGCCGAAGTGGAAGTCAGCAATCCCGACGCAGAGCGGCTCGTCCGTGAAGCCTATGTTGACATGCAGAGCCGCAATTTTGACGGCGCCAGATCGGCCCTCGACGAAGCGGAAAAACTGAATCCCCGTCAGCTTGGGTTATGGGCCGCCTACGGCGCCATACAGATGCAGAACAATAATATGGACGACGCCATCGCCAACCTGAAGAAAGAAGTCTCGTTGCATCCCGGCAATCCATATGGATATCGCGTTCTTGTGAGCGCGCAGCTCACCTACAAGCAGTTCGACAATGCCGAGTCCACCCTGCATTCGCTGCTCAAAATCCTCCCCAACGACGTGCCCACGGAAATACAGCTCGGTTCTCTCCTCCTGCAGCAGAAAAAATATCAGGAAGCATCAACCCTGCTCACTGTCGCCGAGAAGTCCTCACCGGGCAACAAGAACCTCGCCATTCAGGCCGGCCGCGCCCAGCTCTTCGCCGGCCAGAGCGCTGAAGGTGAAGCCACGCTGCGCGCATCGCTCGACGGCGCCACGGAGCCCGAAATCCTCAACGACGCAGCCTATGAACTGGCCGATCACGGACTCGACCTCGATCTCGCCGAATCCAGCTGCAAAAAGGCGACCGAGAAACTGGAAGCGCAGTCTGCGCAACTGTCTCTCACCAACCTCCGCAACAGCGATCTCGGCCAGCTGCAATTGCTCGCCGCCACCTGGGACACCATGGGCTGGATCTATTTCCGCAAGGGCGACCTCCCTCTGGCGGAAAGCTACGTCCATGCCTCCTGGTTTGAAGGCCAGCATCGCGAGGTCGGCGACCATCTCGGCCAGATCTACGAGAAGGAAAACAAGAAGCAGGAAGCAGCCAACATCTACGCCCTCGCCAAGGCCTCCAGCCGCATATCGCCCGACCCCGAAGGCCGCCAGGACATGGAGCAGCGCGCCGCCGCCCTTTCCGCAAAAGGCATCCACGCATCCTACTCCGACCCCGGACGCCAGCTCGGCGAAGAGCGCTCCATCTACATTCCCAAACTCACGAAGAAATACGCCTCAGCCGAGTTCTTCGTTGAGTTCTCCCCCGGCAAAGTCGAAGACGTCCAGTTCATCCGCGGAGACGACGCCCTGCGCAGCGCAACCGATGCACTGAGCAAAGCGGACTTCAACACTCTTTTCCCTAAAGGCTCACAGGCAAAGCTCATCCGCCGCGGCATCCTCGCCTGCACAGAAGCCATGGAGAAGTGCCAGTTCACCCTGCTCCTACCGCAATCCACCACCGTCCAATAAACGCGAAAAAAATCCAGGCGATATTTACATATCTGTAAACAAAATTGGCCCTTCCACCAAGCACCGTTACTGGACGAAGTTAGCATGCAGGCAGTAGGCTAAGAAACTACGCGGGAAGGCTGGGCTTCAGTATCCATGCCTCACAACATTGTTCTATTTGCTCGCAAGGAGGCTGCCCTTGCCCGGTGCTGCGTACATCCATGTCCAGGTTGGCGGGGAAGACATCGACCTCGCTCTGCTGGCCGTCGTCGAAGTCCATCAGAAGCTCAACGACCACTGGCGCGCGCGCGTCATCTTCCGCTCCGTACCCGACACTCAGCCCGACGTGGCTTCCATGTTCGGCC